>NZ_JACJFJ010000001.1:522241-587066 GCF_014164545.1 Shewanella sp. SG41-3 | reverse complement strand
TTTCTTTAATCAATAGAATAAAAACAATTGATAGCGTTTTATCGGACGCGGGATGGAGCAGTTGGTAGCTCGTCGGGCTCATAACCCGAAGGTCGTAGGTTCAAGTCCTACTCCCGCAACCATTTTCTATTAGTAAACTTCCTATATTTACCTAACACCTCATCGTAAAATCAATCACTTGTTTGTTGGGCTCAGCTTTTTATAAATGAAGAGTCGAAGGTCGTAGCTTTTTATCAAGTCCTACTCCCGCAACCATTTTCTATTAGTAAACTTTCTATATTCATCTAATACCTCATCGTAAAATCAATCACTTTTTTGTCGGGCTCAGCTTTTTATAAATAAAGAGTCGAAGGTCGTAGCTTTTTATCAAGTCCTACTCCCGCAACCATTTTCTAATGGTAAACTTCCTATATTTACCTAAAACCTCATCGTAAAATCAATCACTTGTTTGTTGGACTCAGCTTTTTATAAATAAAGAGTCGAAGGTGGTAGTTTTTTATCAAGTCCTACTCCGCAACCATTTTCTATTAGTAAACTTCCTATAGTTACAGCGTTATCAAAAAACTGCTGTTGATACTCCCAAACAACACGGTACATCCTCAACCATGCAGAAATATTAACGTCATTGTTAACGTCTTTTTTCTGATGTTATTTCGATATTGGCAACGCGAATTTCCACCAGCTGAGCATTCCACCTTCAAGTTGATACACATCAGTAAACCCAAACTGTTTAAGCTTTCTAACTCCAGGAATGCTTCGATGGGCAGAGAGACATATAACGACAGTGGTTATCTCTTGTGATAATTGCAGCTGTTTTATCGTGTTAATGGAAAGCGATGTAATGGGCAGGTTTAGCGAACCTTCTATATGCGACTTGTCCCATTCCATTTTTGATCGAACATCTACTATTTGAATGCTATTTTTCTGAAGTCGCTTAAACACCGCTTGGGCGTCCATTTCAGGTACTTTTCCAAATGGTAGCCACTGAGCCAGATTGTTTAATAGCGACATGACATACTCCAAATATTGCTGCCTAATGCGTATGCCTAATCAGGCTTGATTGAAAAATATTGATTGGTTCCGAGGCATCAAATGAATAATGATGACTTTAGGTTTATATCAAAATTACTATCAATGGTCATTATCAATAATCACTATGGCGACCATATCTGCCAAATAAGCCAATTCATCAAGCTTTTATTAACATAGATTATATGGATATCACTAACGTTAAATCTAACATGAAGCAGCACCTAAGCAATACTCAAGTACCAGAGCTAGCGACTATTTAACATATCTCTACTCTAGTGCTACAGTGATAATAAAAATGCCGAAAGATCTCTCATTCGGCATTTTTACAATCTAAAATATTGATTTAAATAAATTACTTCAACCAATGTTTTACTCTGGTGCGATTATTATTGTCCCGGCTTTGCTTAATTAATTCATCATCGGCTCTAACTTGAGTCGTTTTTGCTAATCGGTCATAAAGCAACACATTCACTGAAGCCGCTAAATTCATACAGCCCACTGTGGGGACGTAAACAACATTCTCAGCAGCATCAATTAATTGCTGTGGAATAGTGCCATCTTCTGGGCCAAATATATAAAACGCATTGTCGGGATGAATAAATAAAGGCAGCGGCGTAGCACCTACTACCAGATCAACACAGACTATCGTCGCCCCTTCTGGCACGCTATCAAGTAGTGATTCGACACCCACTAGAGGAATCCGTTTGGCTGCATCTTTAGTGTCGACATCGTATTGAGCATCTCCTGACTTCGCTGCTAATTCGTAGCGTTTTCCGGTATAGCAAACATTACCAACACCGTAACAGCCTGCTGCACGCATAATACCGCCAACATTAACCGGAGTCTTAGGATTGACTAAACCAATAGTCACTTGCGAAGAAGGATTTACCATAAAAGCTGTTTATCTATTCCAGTTATGCTGCTTGAGCAACAATACGTTGACGTAATTGCTGCCACGCAGCTTCCACTAACGAAAAATCATGTTCATCTAATTCTTCATTTGCCAAGGCAAGGCACTTAACTAATTTTTGGTCCAGTGCTGCTAAATCTTGTTCAGCCTCTATTTCTAATTCGGCTAACACAACGGCGACATGGCCTTGTAAATAACCACAAGCAAACAATGCATCATCGTCGCTGTGGCTAACACTGTCTTCAATCCAGGACTCTAATGCTGCATCGTACTGTTCTAACATGTTCTAGTTCTCCACTAAATCTGGGTTGGCTACTTGATACATCACGTAATCATGGTAACCCGTGACTATTTTGTAATAGCCAGTGAGTGCTTTATCTAATTCAGGGTCGCCACTATCCACAATAAGTGGCCTGCCTTCAAGTGCTTTTAACTTAGTTTTTGTCGCTAAGATTAAAATATTGTCTTTTTCTATTTGTCTGATGAGATCAGGTGACAACTGCTGATTACCTCGACCTAAAATATGCCCTTGCCCGCCGATTAAAGTGATCACCAGTTTTACGCTGGGATACGTTTTTTTATCCGCAATGAACGTGAGCAGTTGCTGCGCCGTTACATCCTGAGCCATAATCTGTTTATGTTGAATAACATCAACACCGAGCAAGGTATTAGCTAAGCCTAAATCTTCCATTACGGCGGCAACAGTGCTGCCAGACCCCATAATATAAAGTTCATCGTCCATGGATTCAATTATGTCAGCGGCAATGTCGGCCAGCACTAATTCATCGACTTCTTTTCCGCCCATTTTAACGGCTTGTATGTAACGCGGCTCTGCAGGAACCGTCATCTCACCGAATCGTCTCGCTTTTACAATGCCTTGCCTAAACGCAACTTCATCGATATCCATAACATCGGCTGACATCAAACTGACTAACTCACCGTTTAATAGCATACGGACCACTACACCCGATGCATGCGGAGTAATGCCATACACTCCAGAATGAATTTTCACTCCAGCGGGAACGCCCAGTACAGGGAAAGAATCATCAACAACAGCGTAAATATCACGAGCAGTACCATCACCACCGGCAAATAACAGCAAATCTAATTGATGCTCAAGTAAGCATTTAACCGCTTGCTGTGTATCTAGCGCAGATGTTTTTTCAGCAGAGCGAGTCTCAATAGCGCGATACACCTCTTGAGTGCTAAAGCCCATTTGGCGACATAACAACCCGCCCATGTCACCAGATGCGGTAATAATATCGATTTGTTCAGCAAACGGTAAAATGACATCCAAAGCCTGTTGCATACGTTGTTGTGCTTTAGGTATGGCGCCTTTAGCTAAGGCTTCATTAGCTACACCATCAGAGCCTTTTAAGCCGACACTCCCGCCTAAACCAGCGAGTGGATTAATGATAATTCCTAAGCGAAAACGTTTCACATCAACTCCTTGCTATAACGACAATACTGTTTTAATTAACCTTGAGCAGTGGTTGTATTTGTAGCTGCTTCACCATTGATGTTAGGGATCATCAGTACTGCAAACATTGATAGCAATGCACAGCTTGCAGCAAATACCCATACCCACATGGTTTGACTACCATCGCCCCAAATCATGCCGCTTATCCATGTACCTAGTGCACCGCCCACCCCAAAACTAACACTGGCATATAATGCCTGCCCAGTGCTGCGGTGACTGACATTAAAATGCCGATGAATAAAATGAATTGATGCTGCATGCACTAAGCCAAAGGTAAATGCATGTAATAATTGGCTGACGATTAATAATGAAACATGTTCAACGCCAAACGCTAACAGTAACCAGCGAACCGAAGTCAGTAAGAGACTCACCACCAGTAACACTCGAATACCATATTGGCGGATAAGACGCGATGAATAGAAAAAGATCACAATTTCAGCTAAAACGCCTAAAGCAACCAGTATTCCAGCAATCGTTTCAGAGTAGCCGACCTGTTTTAAATACAATACAAAGAAGCCATAAAATGGCCCAACACTCATCTGCAATAACATTGCCGATAACATAAACCACACTAATGATGCATCAAATGTCAGCTTGGGCCGTTCAGATTTATTGACCACCACACTGCGATTAGCGGGTAATGGGAGCGAGCAAGCAAATAAACCTAAAAATAATATCATCCCCATATAAGGCAATACTTCTGGCCCCCAGTGATCAATTGCCAGGCCACCACTGATCACCAGCACGATATATCCCACACTGCCCCAACTGCGAATAGCCCCATAACGCTCTGCTTTATCACCTAAGGTTTCTAAGGTAATGACTTCTAATTGAGCAAGAATCGAATTCCAAAAGAAGGTGTAAATAGCCAGACTGACCGCGAGATATATGAAGCTACCATCAAAGAAAAAACTGGTGTAAGTAATCGCGGCGGCAAAGGAGCCGAGCTTAATCAGTTCTGAGCGCATACCGGTGCGATCAGCCACAGCAGCCCACACATTAGGCGCAACAATTCGAGTCGCCATCAGTATTGCCAAGAGAAAACCAATCTCTTGGGCATTGAATCCTCGACTATCAAAGAAAACGCCCAAATAGGGAACCATAATGCCGAGAATGGAAAAAAAGAAAAAATAACAAGCGCCGAGCCAGCGTAAATCTGGCTCGGCGCGCTTAACTGAGGACATTAGCGCATTCCGATAACTGGCGTTTGACTGGTTACATCATGGTTTTGAGCACGATGTCTTAATAAATGATCCATTAAAACAATGGCTAGCATCGCTTCAGCAATAGGAACTGCACGAATGCCCACACAAGGATCATGGCGACCTTTGGTGATCATCTCAATACTCTCGCCCTGCACTGTAATGCTTTGGCCTGGCACGCTAATGCTTGAGGTGGGTTTTAACGCAATATGGGCAACGACTGGCTGACCAGATGAAATTCCACCCAAAACGCCACCAGCATGATTAGAGGCAAAACCTTGTGGAGACATTAAGTCGCGACCTTCGGAACCTTTTTGAGTAACAACCCCGAAGCCATCACCAATTTCAACACCTTTAACCGCATTAATGCCCATCAATGCATGGGCAATGTCGGCATCGAGACGGTCAAATACTGGCTCGCCTAAACCCACTGGTACACCAGTCGCGACAACGGTAACTTTGGCACCAATTGAGTCGCCGGATTTGCGCAAGCCACGCATATACTCATCTAATGATTCTAATTTAGCGGCATCAGGAAAGAAAAATGCATTTTGTTCAATTTGAGCTAAATCGATAGTTTCAGCACAAATAGGTCCTAATTGAGCAAGGTAGCCATAAATTTCAATGCCATGAACTTGCTTGAGATATTTTTTAGCTACGGCACCCGCGGCAACACGCATTGCCGTTTCACGCGCAGACGAACGGCCACCGCCACGGTAATCACGCATGCCGTACTTTTGCTGATAAGTATAATCAGCATGACCGGGACGGAAGGTGTCTTTAATATCGGAGTAATCTTGGCTGCGTTGATCGGTATTTTCAATCAATAAACCAATAGAGGTGCCAGTGGTTTTGCCTTCAAAGACACCTGACAAAATTCTCACTTCATCAGCTTCCCGACGAGCAGTAGTATAGCGAGACGTGCCAGGACGACGGCGATCTAAATCATGCTGCATATCTTCAACTGCTAACTCAAGTCCTGGCGGACAGCCGTCAATAATACAACCTAACGCGACACCATGGCTTTCACCAAAAGTTGTCACCACAAAATTTTGACCGATACTATTTCCTGACATGAGCGTTAACTACCTCTATTTAAATTTACAGTAATGCGTTTGCTGTACCTGCCTATTATTCACTATCTTTATAGATGGCGAAAAGTGATTCATTTTCAACTAGCTGATCACGGGTCAATACAAACACACCATCACCGCCAAATTCAAAATCAACCCAAGTAAACGGCATATCCGGATACTGCTCAATCAAATGCACCATTGAATTACCTACTTCAACGACCAGTAAACCGGTTTCGGTAAGATAATCTGCTGCATTAGCTAAGATACGCTTGGTTAAATCTAAGCCATCATTACCAGACGCTAATCCAATCGCAGGTTCGTGATGATACTCTTCTGGCATGTCACCAATATCTTGGGCATCTACATATGGCGGGTTAGAAACAATTAAGTCGTAATGTGGGCCTTTAGAAATAGCCGAGAATAAATCAGATTGCATAGGGAAAACACGATCTAACACGCCCAATGATTCAATATTAATCTGAGCAACTTCAAGCGCATCTTCACTAATATCTAATGCGTCCACTTCTGCATCTTCAAATGCATAAGCACAAGCAATGGCAATACAAGCACTGCCAGTACACAAATCCATAATGCGATTAACTGGCTTGTTGTACAACCAAGGGCTAAATTGATTATTAATCATTTCAGCAATCGGTGAACGCGGTACAAGCACGCGTTCATCAACATAAAATTCAAGCCCGGCAAAATTGGCTTTATTGGTTAAATACGGTACAGGTAAGCGCTCACGAACTCGACGAATGATCAACTCAACGATTTTGTGTTTTTCGCTACTGGTTAAATTACTTAAAATAACTTGCTGGCCGATTTCTTCAGGTAAGTGTAGAGCATGAAAAACCAATGCAATCGCTTCATCCCAAGCATTATCCGTTCCGTGGCCATAATAAATATTGGCATCATTAAAACGGCTAACAGCCCAACGTAACATATCAGCGATGGTACTTAACTCAGTGACAGCTTCATCTACAAAGATCTTATCCAAAACACACTCCTTAAAAATTGTTCTGCGCTATTGTAACTGATGTCTATTAAGATGACCTAGAATTCAATACAATACGCTTATGAAACACGATAATTATGCAGACTCATCGCTGTTTAGTGCATTAATCGCAGATATCAAACCGCTACGGCAAGATACTCACCACTTTAAACAGCCAGTCAAAGCCAAACAACAGTTCGAAACCAAAGAACGTCAGATTCATGCTGATAGTTATTTTTCGGACATATATCAGCCGCTTATGCCGGTCGATGGACCTATGCGCTGGATTAATTCCAACACAGATAAACATGAATTGAAACGTTTAAGACGCGGGGACTATTCACCCGACCTATTGTTAGATTTACATGGAATGCGACAAGCAGAAGCCAAACTTGAATTAGCGGCACTGATTCAAGCATGCGTTAAGCAAAGCATAATATGTTGCAGTGTAATGCACGGTTATGGAATGGGAATTTTAAAGCAACAAACGCCAATGTGGCTAGCACAACATCCAAACGTAAAAGCCTTTCACCAAGCACCAAAAGAATGGGGCGGCGATGCAGCGTTGTTAGTATTGATTGATATTGGTGATCATCCTCACCGACGTTAATTTGAGAAAATAAGCACGGACAGTAAAAAGGTAAGTAATCACTTACCTTTTTTGCAAACTGGTTTTATGCAACACGCAATTACCATTACACAACAACTTGATGTGGTGCTGTCATTGCTACGAAACTGGCATTTTGAGCATGTTTGTCAATATGAGCCACTGCAGAAGTAGCAAACAAAGGCGGTTCCATACCAGCCACAAGCTCACTAACCATAAAGCCTAAAAGAGGCATATGAGCAATAACCAAGACATTATCTGCCTTATATTGTTCGGCATAAGCCAAGACAAGATCAACCGCTCTTATTGCATCACCGGAAGGAGTAACATCGTCAAGTACCAGCAACTTACGCGGTTCAGGTAAGTGTTTACTGACTTTTTGCCATGTTTGCTGAGATCGTAAATACGGACTCACAATCACCAAGTCAAAATGACTGACTTGTCTTGCTAACCAATTAGCCATATCGCCCGTCTGAATTCGACCATTGTCAGTTAACTTTCGTTCTCTGTCTGACGGTGCATTCAAACTCGCTTCACCATGGCGCATCAAAAATAGCTGCATACTTCTCTCAAGATATTTTTATTCTCATTATGACCCAATTGTAGCGTTAATCCCCGTAACAACAAACCTAGAATTAAGCATATTAAGATAAACTTTAGTCGATAATAGGATAAAACTGCCCAAGGTAATTTGCTAAAAAGTAATAACAAGATCAATATATAACAAGTTATCTTTTCTGGAGCCTCCTCTTGCCTGAATTTCCAGCAGTTTATAAAAGCCAAAATGATCATCGCCAGTATCAATATCGAGTGTTAAATAACCAACTCAAAGTACTGCTGGTTGAAGATATGCAATCAAATCAAGCCGCTGCTTCTATGGCAGTGAGTGTTGGTCATTTTGACGATCCGGTTGAGCGTCCTGGTATGGCACATTTTCTTGAACATATGTTGTTTTTAGGGACTGAAAAATATCCAGACTCAGGCGAGTATCATGCTTACATTAATCAACATGGCGGCAGTAATAATGCATGGACAGGTACTGAACAAACAAATTTTTTCTACAGTATTAACGCTGAAGCCTTAGAAGGTTCACTAGACAGATTTAGTCAATTTTTCATTGCACCTAAGTTTGATTTAGAGCTGGTTGATAGAGAAAGGCAAGCAATCGAATCTGAATTCAGTTTGAAATTAAAAGATGACATTCGCCGTGTTTATCAAGTCCAAAAAGAAACCGTTAACCCAAAGCATCCGTTTTCAAAATTCTCTGTAGGTAACCAAAAAACCTTAGCAGGCAAACAAGCAGGCATAAGAGATGAACTGCTGGCTTTTTATCAACAACATTACAGCGCAAATATCATGACATTGTGCGTGGTAGCCCCCTGCCCTATAGCCAAACTAGAAAGCATTGTTGAGCAATACTTTTCAAACATCCTCAATAGAAATGTAAGTAAACACTATCCTTGTGAAGCGTTGATAACAAAGGCTGAACAACAAAAGCACATACAAATAATACCGTTAAAAGATCAAAAACGAGTCAGTATTAGTTTTTCCCTGCCAGAGATAGACCAATTTTATAAACGCAAACCGCTTACATTTATCAGCCACTTACTCGGTAATGAAAGTCCGGGAAGTTTGCTTTCGTATTTAAAAATACATGGGCTAGCCAATAATTTATCTGCGGGCGGTGGTGTTAACGGCTACAACTTTAAAGATTACTCAATTAGCATACAATTAACCGACAAAGGATTGATAGAACTTAATGAAGTGGTTAGCTGTGTTTTTGAATACATCGAGCTAATTAAACAGCAAGGTATTCAAGCGTGGCGTTACCAAGAACGAGCCAACTTACTTGATACGGCATTTCGGTTTCAAGAACAAATTAAAACCTTGGATCTAGCGAGTCATCTTAGTATTAACATGCACCATTACGATATTGAAGACATTATCTATGGCGACTATCGTATGGATGAGATGCTCGAGGATGAAACTACACAACTGCTTGGCATGATGTCGGTGAGCAATATGCGTTTGCTCACGGTAGCGAAAGAGTCTCAAGTCGATAGTCACGCTGATTGGTACAACACTCCTTATCAGGTTAGAGCATTACAGCCTCAGCAAATCGCAAAATGGTCATTAGTCTCCATAAGAGATGAGCTCAAGCTGCCTGAAAAAAATCCGTTTATTG
Source organism: Shewanella sp. SG41-3 (assembly GCF_014164545.1). Taxonomy (NCBI): domain Bacteria; kingdom Pseudomonadati; phylum Pseudomonadota; class Gammaproteobacteria; order Alteromonadales; family Shewanellaceae; genus Shewanella; species Shewanella sp. SG41-3. The sequence goes on along the minus strand of NZ_JACJFJ010000001.1, from coordinate 577,577 downwards.
TCGCCAATCCGCAAGCTCGAGCAAACAAAAGCAATACACAAGTACCAACCATTGTTGCTGAAGGCGAAGGTTATCGCATTTGGCATAAAAAAGATGATGAATTTAATGTCCCTAAAGGGCATTTATATTTATCGCTAGACTCAGAGCAAGCTAGCTCAACACCAAGACAAGCAGCATTAACAAGACTGTACGTTGAAATGCTAATTGATTACCTAGCAGAACCAACATACCAAGCAGAGGTTGCTGGGCTTAACTATAATATTTACCCCCACCAAGGTGGTATTACTCTGCATTTAACCGGTTTTACTGGTAACCAAGAAAAACTGCTCACTCTAATCATCAATAAAGCCCGCGAGCGTAACTTTACCGAACAACGTTTTAACATGATTAAAAATCAGATATTACGTAGTTGGAATAACGTTGCTCAAGCCAAACCGATATCACAGTTATTTACCAGCCTAACCGTGACACTGCAAAAAAGAAGTTTTGAACCGACCAGAATGGCTGAAGAACTTACGCTGCTGAGCCTTGATGATTTACATCAACATGTAAGTGTATTTTATGAAAAAATTTATCTTGAAGGTCTGGTATACGGTGACTGGCTGGTTGAAGAAGCGCAGCAACTAGGCAAGCGCTTACAGCATTTATTATCATTAGTCACAAAACCAAGCGCAGAAGCATCACGCGAATTGATTAATCTGGATAAAAGAGGTTCATTACTGCGGGAGAAAACAATTGCTCATCAAGATAGCGCGATTATTGTTTACTATCAGTCCCGAAAGGCGACTCCCGAACGTGTTGCATTATTCAGTTTATTAAACCATACGATGTCATCAACCTTTTTTCATGAACTGCGCACCAAACAGCAATTGGGCTATATGGTGGGAACAGGTTATTTACCGTTAAACAGACACCCTGGAATAATTTTTTATGTGCAGTCTCCTACTACGGGGCCAAGGCAACTTCTTGAAGCTATAGATGAATTCATCGCTGACTTTAATTATGCAGTGATGCAAATAACGAATGAACAATGGGAAAGCACCAAGCAAGGCATGATTAGCCAAATCATGGAACACGATACCAACCTAAAAACCCGCAGCCAACGCTACTGGGTAAGCTTAGGTAATCGAGACTATAAATTTAATCAACGTGAAATGGTCGTATCGGAAGTCGAAAAACTCACCAGAGCAGACTTGATTAAGTTTATGGTCGCGCACATGCGCAGTAAAGATTGTGATCGTTTAGTCCTATTTAACAGTGGAGATCAACATCTCAATCAAGCAAGCTTAAGTTCAGATAATATGATCGAAGACTTAAAAACATTTAAACAGCAAGCTGATAAATTTCAGTTTTAGCAAATGTCTTTAGCTAAAAGGCGTCATATACCAAGTAGGCTACCATTATGTTAACAAATCGTCTTAGCTACAATTAATAGTACGAAATACCAAATAAAACTTTCGTATTAGTTAACCAGTTGATTAAAAAATAGTTATTTAAGCATTTTATGGTAATAATTGACTAATATTCTATCAATCAGACCTTTTTTGTTAACATGCTTTTGACAAAGCCCTTAGTTTCTGAAAAAGTAGACAAATCATCGACTTCTTTGCGGCATCGAAAGAGAATAAGTATAAAAATTATGCCTAAAATTTTACTCTTCATATGTGTTTATTTTATTTTTAGCTTCGGCGCTACAGCCATTGAAGCTGACAAAGCAGAATCAAACTTCGATCTACTGCTAAATTATACTAACTACGGCGTTGCAGATGGTTTATCCCAGGACACCGTAACGGCGATCGTTGAAGATGCGGAGGGTTATGTATGGGTTGGTACAATCAATGGCTTAAATCGTTTCGACGGTAATGAATTTAAGCAATTCTATGCCAATGATAATGCAAATTCTCTACCCAGCTCATTTATTCGTAATTTACTGATTGATGACAATGGTGTTCTGCAAATCGGGACAGATAAAGGTCTCGTTCAATTTGACAAAGAAACAGAATCATTCACTAAAAACAGTATCTCAACTCAAATTGGTGAACAAGCCATTTGGTCAATATCAAAGCAAGATGATGAAGTTTTTATTGGCTTGAATGGCAAATTTATATCTTATAACAATGAAAACTTAAAAATAAACTATTCCGTTGATAATAGTATATTAGGTGAAATAAAACACATTATTAAATTTAATAATAAAATATATTTAAGAAACTATGAAGGTGTCTTGTTTTTCATTATTGATGGAACACTTAACAAGATACTATCAAATACAAATGATATTTCTTTAATCAACGAAAAGGTTATTGCAGTCACCAACGAAGGTGTATTTGATATTGCCACCTACCCAAAAAAAATATCTAACATTAAACTAACAAGTATAACCCCTTACATTGATAATAAATCATTAGCTATAAATACGAATGAAATATACATTTTAAGTTATAATGATGAATTTATTGCAAAAAAAACAGGGCAAATAAACATACAAAAAGAAAAACTAAAGAAAACATTCATAAAAGAATACGACAATAATTTTTATATATCAAATTATAACGATGGTTTTTTAAAAATTGCGCACAATGCAAACTACATAAAAAAGATAAATATCGAAAAAAGCATTTGGTCATTAACATCGAATGAACAAAAAATATTTTTAATCGGCGACAATAGTACTCTAAACATTTACAACAAAAACCTAACACTTATAGATAAGAAAAAAATTAAAGTCCCTCATGGTCCTAAATCAATATTAGTCGACCATGAAAATATTTTTATTGGGACATCATCCGGGCTGTACCAATTTAATTTAAACACTGGCGTTGAGAAAAAAATAATCAATGAAACAGTATTTAACATAAAGAAGTTTGATGATTTTTTGTATGTTTCTACATTCACAGGGAATGTGTACAAAATGAAACTTAGTGGAGAAGTATATGACGTTATAAATACAAAGTCAGGATATCCAGTTTATGACACTCTAGTAATAAATGATTCTCTGTGGATCGCGTCTCAAAATGGCTTGCTCAGATATAAAAACAATAAAATAACATCCATATTTGACGGCGATTTTGTTTTCAACATACTTAAAGGCGATAAGGGTATTTATTTTGGCACTAGAAACTCTGTTTATTTAATAAAAGATGAAAAAAATTTAGAAATATCAAAAGTTCTTGATAGAAATAAAATAATATATTCATTAACAAAAATAAATAACAAAATAATTGCCGCATCCAATAGAGAAGTTAACATTATAGATCTTGATGATAATATTAACTATACTCTCGGAATGAACAATGGTTCATCAGAAGATTATAACACTCAAGCAGCACTGGTATTAAATGATAATGTATTACTAGGCAGTAACAATGGAGTTAATTTAATTAATCCTGATGATATTATAAAAAAGTTGAAAAACGAAAAAAGAAAAGGAATTATCTTTCAAGAACTACTTCTATTTAACACCCCAGTAGGAATAGGAGAAGGTATACTAAATAAACCATTAAATGAACAGGGTGAAATAACGTTAAAGTATTCAGACTACCCTTTCACAATAAAGTTTAATATATTAGGAAATCTAAATAACAACTATGATTTTTTTTATTATTTAGAAGATTTGGAAAAAGACTGGCTATCTACCAAAGGGAATAATACTGTAACATATACTAATTTATCAGCTGGGGAATATACATTCAAAGTCTATGCTGTAGACATATTATCAGGTAAAGAATCTGATGTTAGAAGTATATCTGTTTTTATTACGCCCCCATGGTGGTTATCCATACAAGCTAAACTTGCATACAGTTTATTTTTTATAATAATAATATCTTTATCTGTTAGAGCAATTATCCGCCGTAGACAAATCCAAAAACAAATAGCACAAAGCGAAGAGCGGTTAAAACTTTCTTTGTGGGGAAGTGGCGATGAAATGTGGGATTGGGATATTGAAAGTGGCAAAATTTACCGCTCGAACATCTGGGGCTCTTTAGACTTCCCTCAAGACGGCCGTCGCTCGGGTAATCCTGATGAAGAAAGTAATATCCACCCTCTCGATAGAGAACGGGTGACCAAAGCGTTAAATGATCACTTTAGCGCACTGACAGACCATTTTGAAATAGCATATCGAGTCAAAGCACGTAACCAGCAATGGATATGGATTTTAGATAGAGCAAAAATTGTCGAGCGCGATCAAAAAGATCGACCTTTGCGTATGACTGGCACGATTAAAGATATTAATAATATAAAACAAGCAGAAGAGCAATTGCGTTTATTCGCAAGAGCTATTGAAAATATCTCTGAGGGGATGTTTATTCTTGATGAAAAATATCAATTTGTTGAAGTAAATGAAGCTTGCTGTGAACTCAGTGAATTAACAAGAGAAAAATTTGTCGATGAAATACTCAACTTCTCTCGCTATCCAGCGAGCTATTCTGAACAAATAAGAAACTTACTAAAACAACAAGGTCGTTGGAGCGGCGAAATTGAAGCCAGTAAAGGTAAAGACAATTTTTTCTTAATGGAGCTAACCATTGATGCCATCTACAATGAACAAGGTGAAACCAGCCATTATGTCGGTGTTTTCTCAGATATAACACGTCGTAAACAACAGGAAGAAGAGCTCAGAAAGCTGACCAACAATGACTTACTTACCGGTTTACCTAATCGTTCTAGTTTGCAAGTCACACTAAGTAACCTAGTCAAAAAAGATATTCATCATACGTTAATGGTGCTTGATTTAGATAATTTTAAGCGTATTAACGATTCTTTAGGCCATCAGATTGGTGATGATTTATTAATTGGTGTAGCAGAGAGAATTAAATTAGCCATTCCCAAACATGCCAGCCTATACCGCCTTGGAGGAGATGAATTTGCCTTACTCGTCGATCAACATCCTGATATAGGTGCATGCGCCGCCATTGCCACACAAGTGATTAATTGTTTAAAGCCGGCTTTTATTCTTAATAATGATTCACTCGTACTCGGTATTAGTATTGGTATTGTGCTTTACCCTGAAGATGAGCAAAACGAGCAAGCATTATTACGTAAAGCAGACATCGCCATGTATCACGCAAAATCTGGCGGTGGTAATCGCTATCAGTTCTATTCAGAATCATTAAACCAAAACGCATTACGTCAACTTGAAATAGAAACCTTAATCAGAGAAGCACTCAAAGACGATTTATTTGAAGTCTATTACCAACCTAAAATTGATGTGAAGAAAGATCGTCTCACCGGTATGGAAGCATTAGTAAGATTAAATCATCCTAAATTAGGCTTGATAGGACCGAATGAATTTATTCCTTTGGCCGAAGAAAATGGTTTGATTGTTGAAATTGGTGACGTGGTGCTAAGAAAAGCTTGCTTTGCCGCGCAAAAATGGCTCGAATCAGGCCTGTTTAGTGGCCGAGTCGCTGTCAATTTATCGTCAAGGCAATTTGCTCTTCCTGATCTGCAACAACGAATAGAGTCAATTTTACGACTCACAAAATTACCAGCTAAACACTTAGAACTTGAGATCACTGAAGGGACTGTGATTAAAAATCCAGAGCAAGCGATTAAGGTGATGCAACAATTAGCAAAAATGGGCGTTAGCTTGGCACTTGACGACTTTGGTACCGGTTACTCCTCTTTGTCATATCTAAAAAGATTCCCGATTAACTGCTTAAAAATTGATAAAACCTTTGTCGATGACATTGATAAATCCGACCGAGATCTCAAGATGGTCGATTCAATTATTACCATAGCCCACAATATGGGACTGACTGTGGTAGGTGAAGGTGTAGAACAAACGGCTCAATTAAACATCTTAAAAGCACTTAATTGTGAGGAAATTCAAGGATATATATACAGCAAACCTATTAGAGAAGCCGACTTTGAGCTAATGCTTGCTGCCGATAAACTTAAGTTTGATACCATCAACGAAATCCAAGTAAAAAAATAAATCACTCTCTCTTATATTTGGCATAACAAATGCAAATACAAGTTCAGTTGTCAAAATAATATTGTTATTTAACCCTGAGCCTGAATTACTAAATATAAGAGAGATTAAAATGATTAAAGGAATGATTACAGTAGCAGTTTTATCTGCGTTAACTTTTGCAAGTATTGCTATGCCTAATGCGGTAGATAATGTAAAAGCTAAAACTCTACTAATAAATACTACTGTTCAGAATAATGTGGATCAGATAACAGGCATTCCATATATCAAAGTCCTTGACACCCAAACTGCTGGCATTCCATACATCAAAGTCCTTGACACCCAGACTGCTGGCATTCCATACATCAAAGTCCTTGACACCCAAACTGCTGGTATTCCATACATCAAAGTCCTAGACACCCAAACTGCTGGCATTCCATACATCAAAGTCCTAGACACCCAAACTGCTGGCATTCCATACATCAAAGTCCTAGACACTCAAACTGCTGGCATTCCATACATCAAAGTCCTAGACACTCAAACTGCTGGCATTCCATACATCAAAGTCCTAGACACTCAAATAGCTTAAGGAGAACCCTATGTTTACTTCTCTAAAAATAGCACTTGGTTTAGCAAAACCAGCTCGTAAAAAAGTAAAATTGCCTGAAGGTTTAAATCACCTTGAAGTTATCCAAGCCAGAGCTTGGTGGAAGTAATTCTTAAAATACTGATGGTTAACCATCAGCCATAAAAAAGGAGCATAAGCTCCTTTTTTGTTATTTGAAATATGAATTTTGATATAACAAACTGAAATGAGATTAGCCTTCTATGCTATAACGGCCATATCGCCAAACCTTCATATCAGCTAAGCGTTTGTGTGTGCTAAACAATGGGTAAGTAAGTGGCCCTAGTATACAACCAACACATCCCCACCGCTTTACTGCTAATCCATGCTTATAAGCTGCAAAACCAAATAGAAAACCACTACTAATACTCAATAAAACAAGCATGAATAACCAACTGAACTGCATTATCGCTAACTCCAAATAAGTCAGTAAATTAAATAACTCAGTAAATCTCATCCCTACCGGCACATCATTACGACTCATCTTTGACTCGCAAGTCATAATATTAACGCCATCAGATCCAAGCTATGACAGCTTAATGGCGAAATATCACCCACATAATAGTTTACGCTATCATCATCAACAATGAGTATTATACCCTAAAGAGGCATCTATCTGATTAAAAATCAGGCAAAAGCATGCCTTAAATAAATAAAAAAGCGGCAAACAATTGCCGCTTCTTTACAACTTGATAACTTTTATTCGCTAAATAAAAACAGCCTTATTACTTTTTATAAAATTGGCTTCCATCACTGGCCATTTTGACTAACGTGTCGCACGGTGCGAAACGATCACCGTAGAGTGATTGATAGCCGTGTAAAGTTGCCACTAAATTGCTTGCACCTAAGGTGTCGATATAACGGAACGGGCCACCTAAGAATGGCGGGAAGCCAATACCGAATATCGCACCGATGTCACCATCTCTTGCAGAGGCAATAATCCCCTCTTCCAGACAACGAACGGCTTCATTAAGCATTTGAATGGTACAACGCTCTGCAACATCTTTTGCTTCTTTATCTGAAGCTATTGCGATATCGAGTACCTTATAAACTGACTCATCAACCAATTTGGCTTTTTTAGCTTTAGGCCCGTATTGGTAGAAACCTTTGCCATTTTTACGACCTTTACGGTCATCGGCTAATAACTTGTCAAAGGCTGCGGGGGCTTTAAAACGATCGCCGAGCTCTTTTTCTAAAATTGGCGAAATTTTAGCTCCTACGTCAATGCCCACTTCATCGAGCAACGTCATTGGCCCCACAGGGAAACCAAACTTGACTAACGCGCGATCTAGATGCTCAACACGCTGACCTTCAAGTAATAACTGTGCCGCTTCGTTCATATACAGGGCTAGAATACGGTTAACGTAAAAACCAGCACCATCTTGAACTACGATAGGTGTCTTTCCTTGCTTACGTGCGAACGCCACTGTAGTAGCAATGGTTTCGGGTGACGTGGTTTTATGCGCAATAACTTCAACTAAGGGCATTTTTTCTACCGGAGAGAAATAATGTAAACCGATCACATTTTCAGGACGGCTTGCCGCTGCAGCAATCTGACCAATAGGTAAAGATGAAGTGTTCGATGCAAAAATGGTGTTTTCACCACATTCACGCTCAACATCCTGAACCATTTTATGTTTAAGCGCTAAGTCTTCAAATACCGCTTCAACCACGATATCGGCATCTTTAATACCGGTATATTCAGTGGTTGTTGTCATTAATGCCATGACATTATCACGCGCGATAGGTGTCATATGACGACGTTTTACGCCTTTATCTAAAAGCTTGTAAGCATATGATAGTGCGTTACTGAGTCCCTGCTCTGAAATGTCTTTTACACGTGCTGGAATTTTAGCTTTAGTAGTCGTAACAGAGGCAATACCACCGCCCATCAAACCACCACCTAATACCATTACTTTTTTAACTTTACGTGGCACAGCGCCTTCAGCACCGGTTTCTTTTTTCATTTCCGTAGTGGCAAAGAACAAGCTACGTAATGCAGCAGACTCTTTTGACATCACCAAATTAGCAAAATGGGTCGCTTCAACCTCAAGCCCTTTCACCATGCCTTTATTCATACCTTGGCGAACACAATCAATAATTTTGGCAGGTGCAGGATAATTACCCTGAGTTTTCTTCATTACCTGTTTACGAGCTTGATCAAACATAATATCGCGAGTAAACGAAGATGATTCTAAAAACTGATTAATTTTAGATTGCACCACAGGTTTTGCAGCTTGTTTGCCTTTTTTTGCTAACTCAATCGCAGTGTCAAGCAAAATAGAGTTAGGGACAACATCATTCACTAAACCCATTTTTAATGCTTGTTTAGGACGAATTTGCTTGCCAGTAAGCATCATATCTAACGCAGTTGCAATTCCGACTAATCGAGGTAAACGCTGTGTACCACCGCCGCCAGGCAGCAGACCTAGTTGTACTTCAGGCACCCCTAGCATGGTTTTTTTATCATCGCTACATACACGTAAATGACACGCTAGCGCTAACTCTAAACCACCGCCTAAACAAGCACCGTTGATAGCGGCAACAACAGGAATGGATAAGCCTTCAAGCTCAGAAAAAACCACATGACCTTGTTGTGACAATGCTTTGGCATCAGCTTCACTCTTGCAAGCGGCTAACATTGTGATATCAGCACCAGCAACAAATGAATCCGCCTTGCCAGAAATAACCACCAAGCCTTTAATACTATTATCAGCTTTAATTTCGGTTAAAATGTCACTAATTTCAGGGCCAAATTGTTCTTTTAAGGTGTTCATGGTTTCACCAGGAACATCCATTGTTAAAATCGCAATACCATCGTCACGACGAGCTAAATTAAATGTTTTTTCCATGCTCATTACTCCACCTCTAAAATCATTGCAACACCTAAACCACCCGCGGCACAAGCTGTCGCTAATCCCGTTCCACCACCACGACGCTTAAGCTCTCGACACACTTGGGTAATCAAACGTGTTCCGGTTGCCGCAAAAGGATGGCCATAAGCCAACGAGCCCCCCAAAACATTAAATTTACTCATGTCGATTTCGCCAATGGCGCGACTACGACCTAACTTCTCTGCAGCAAATTTCTTGGAAGCAAACATTTGCATGTTAGCTAATGTTTGCGCCGCAAATGCTTCGTGCATTTCAATGAGGGTTAAATCTTCTAATTCCATTCCTGCGCGTTTTAGTGCTAATGGCGTGGCATAAGACGGCCCCATTAACATATCTTGCCAAACATCAATAGCGGTAAATGCATAACTTTTGATATAGCCAATTGGCTGATAACCTAGAGCTTTGGCTCGACCTTCACTCATTAAAATGATTGCCGATGCACCATCAGTTAATGGCGTACTATTCGCGGCAGTCACGGTACCGTGTTTACGATCAAATGCGGGACGTAATTTGGCATAAGACTCTAATACAGAGTTTTCACGAATATTATTATCGCGGTCAATAAATTGTTTAAAAGGTGGAATATGAGCTGTCATCACCTCTTGTTGAAGCACGCCAGAATTCCAGGTGTCAGTGGCTAATGTATGTGAACGATGCGCTAATGCATCTTGATCGGCACGACTGATGCTATAAGTCTTAGCCATTTGTTCTGCGGTTTGCCCCATAGACAAACCCGTTGAATATTCAGCAACCGCAGGCGGGACAGGCATTAAGTCTTTCAAACCTAAACGGCGTGCAATCGCAAATTTCTGCTTAAAAGTGCGTGCTTTATTTAAGTCGACTAAAGCATGTGCCAGCTTCTTTGATACACAAATCGGTAACACAGAAGAAGAATCCGAACCACCCGCTAAACCGATTTCAATGTTGCCAGTCATAATTGACTCAGCGACGTTAACCGCAGACTGGAAACTAGTTGCACAAGCTCGAGTGACAGAATAGGCATCAGTTGACACATTCATTCCGGTACCCAGTACAATTTCACGGGCTATATTTGGCGCTGCTGGCATTTGTACAACTTGGCCATACACTAGTTGTTCAATTAATTGAGGATCAATTTCAGAGCGAGACAGCAACTCATTTACCACCATTTTGCCCATATCTAGCGCAGATACGCCATGAAAGGCTGTTGCTTGTTTTGCAAATGGTGTTCTTAAACCGGCAACAATCGCAATGCGTTCACCCCGGGAATTCGTTACTTGTTGTCTATCACTCATGTGTCACCCTCTATTATTGTTAGCTCATCTCGGCTCAGCCGGTAAGTTTATATGTTGCCAGATAATCTGGTCAGACCATCAAAGTGTGACCTGATTCTAACTTTTTATTGAACGGTTTTAAACAGGCGTTTACAACTATCTACTTCATAAAGAGTTAAATTGTGTTAATCCTACTAGCCAAAAACCAATAGAATTCATAACATAGGATTTAATACACCCAATGCCAACTAAATAAATTGAGTACTACTATGCCGTTAAGTCGTTTTCACTCACTCCGCGCCTATTTAGATACTGTTGTCTTAGGTCAACCCGTATTAACAGAAAACTTGCTGATAGCACTTATCGCAAATGGTCATTTATTAGTTGAAGGTCCACCAGGTTTAGCAAAAACGCGAGCGGTAAAAGCACTATGCGACGGTGTCGAAGGTGAGTTTCATCGTATTCAGTTTACGCCCGATTTGCTGCCTGCTGATTTAACCGGTACCGATATTTATCGCCAACAAACCGGTACATTTGAATTTGAAGCAGGGCCCATTTTCCATAACTTAATCCTTGCAGATGAAATTAACCGAGCCCCTGCCAAAGTACAATCTGCTTTATTAGAAGCCATGGCTGAAGGCCAAGTTACTGTAGGAAAACACAGTTATCCTCTGCCGCCACTTTTTTTAGTCATGGCAACCCAAAACCCACTCGAAAACGAAGGTACCTACCCCTTACCTGAGGCACAGTTAGATCGTTTTTTAATGCATTTAAACCTCGATTACCCCAATGCCGAAACCGAATGCGAAATCTTACGCCAGTCCCGTAAAGAGGCTAAGACACACCAATTACCAACGATAGATCCTGTTGCGCAAGCAGATGTATTTGCAGCAAGAGATCAGGCATTAGATATTTATTTAGCTGAGCCACTCGAAAAGTACATCGTTGAGATTATTATGGCGACTCGCCAACCAGCAAGATATGGCGCAGATTTAGCAAAATGGCTCGAGTATGGCGTCAGTCCACGCGCCACGATTTCATTAGAACGTTGTGCAAGAGCACGCGCTTGGCTGTATGAACGAGACTTTGTATCGCCAGAAGATATTCAAGCGGTTGCGCCCAATGTTTTACGGCACCGCTTGTTACTCAGCTATCAAGCTCAAGCTGAAGGTGTTACGGCAGATCAAGTGATTGATCATATTCTGAGTCAAGTTGCCGTACCGTAGATGTTGCAATAGGTGCACTTATTATTGAGCATGATTAGATTATGATGAACCAAACCTACTCATTACCCCTTTACAGTGATGGTATGAGCTTAAATGAGCAAGAATTAATTGCTTGCCAAAGCTTGTCGCGCGCCCTCCCCGATCATAAGTCGCGGGCAAAAGCAGCCTTGTCGGGTCATCGAAGCAGTCAAATAAAAGGCCGCGGTATGGAGTTTGCTGAAGTTCGTCATTACCAAAATGGTGATGATGTTCGAACCATTGACTGGCGAGTAACTGCGCGAACCGGAGTTGCGCACACTAAGTTATTTGTGGAGGAACGCGAACGTCCTATCCTGCTGTTGATAGATTTGAGCCACAGCTCATATTTTGGCTCGCAATTAGTACTTCAATCTGTCCAGATAGCCCATTTAGCGACCACATTAGGTTGGAATGCAATCAATAATGGCGACAGGCTTGGGGCGTTAATCGCCAGTGAAACTAATCACTTAGAACTTAAACCGCGAAGTCGCCGCCAAGGTATTTTGCAATTAACGTCGGGGTTAATTGATGTTCATCAGCAGCAATTAAAGCAAATTAATCAATTGTCACCTGATCCAGGCCATATGTTTAAAGCCTGTCAACGTTTACAACGTATTGCAAAACCTGGTTCTCTAATCTGGATTATTACCGACGGTCAACATATTAACCAACAATGCTTAGCACCATTAACTGAGTTATCACGTCACTGTGATATCGGAGCATTTGTGGTAACCGATCCATTAAGACAAGGAACCTTGGCGTTACCAAAACAATTTGCCTTACCCGTTCGAGATGGCCAACAACAATTGACCTTAACTCGGCAAAGTTACGAGGCTTGGTTAGCGAATCAACAAGCGCAGCAACAACAATTTTTTGCTTTAATGAATTTGATTAAAGTGCAACCAAAATTAATTGATGCCGCTAAACCGCTCAGTGCCCAATTGGATATTTTACGTTAAATGACCACGCCAAACATACCATCACAACCAATGCCAATTGATGCCAACGCATCAGCTTTAGCTCAATTGCACGATATTGCGTTACCCGCCCCGATCAGCACCATGCCGATTGCGCCAGGATATTGGATAATCGCAGCCGTATTGATTATTTTAGCCGTTTGGTTGGGCAAGCGTTTATATAGACAACATCAATATCATGCTCCACGCAAAATAGCCCTAACACTTTTACAAAGTTATAATGTCGAAAATGATAGCTTTGCAGCACAAGTCAATAGCTTACTCAAGCGTACCGCATTAACTTATCTACCACGAGAACACCTCGCTAAACTCAATGGTCAACCTTGGTTTGATTGGTTAGATACTCGTCTCGCGCCAGATCAACAACATAAAATAGGACAATTACTCGTTAAGCGTCACCAAGCGAGCGGCTTAGATCAAGCCGAAAAAGACCAATTACTCCAGTTAGCACAAGCTTGGCTCAACAATAAGCATGCTTTTAGTGATGCGACCTTAATATCCAACAATCCACATCAGGAGGCCAAATGTTAGCATTTTACTGGCCATGGTTATTACTCTTACTGCCACTGCCGTTATTGATTAAGCGTATTCATATAGACAGTGCCGGTGGACATTTACAGTTACCAGGCATCGCTACTACGATGACGCACTCAAGGGCGGTCAATCAAAAAGTGAGTCGTAAACGGTATTGGTTAATGTGGACTTTTCTTCTATTAGCAATCGCAAGGCCACAATGGTTAGGAGACCCGATTGAATTACCCGCCAAAGGTCGTGATTTAATGATGGCGGTTGATTTATCAGGCAGTATGCAAATTGAAGATATGGTGATAAACGGGCAAACGGTTAATCGATTTACGTTAATTCAGCATGTATTAAGTGATTTTATTGAGCGTCGAAAAGGAGATCGGCTCGGACTCATATTATTTGCAGACCATGCCTATTTACAAGCACCGTTGACCCTAGATCGCCGCTCTGTAGCCACGTTTTTAGATGATGCGCAAATAGGCCTAGTAGGCAAGCAAACCGCTATTGGTGAAGCGATTGCCTTAGCGGTAAAACGTTTTGATAAAGTCGATGAAAGTAACCGTGTACTAATTCTCCTCACTGACGGTTCTAATAATGCTGGCAATATTGACCCCGAAGTCGCAGCCCAAATTGCGGCTAAACGTAATGTCACCATTTACACTATTGGCGTGGGCGCAGAAATGTTAGAACGGCGTACTATTTTTGGTAAAGAGCGAATTAATCCTTCAATGGATTTAGACGAGGAGCAACTCAAAAAATTAGCCAGCATCACTAAAGGTCGATATTTTAGAGCTCGTAACAGTGAAGAGTTAAACAGCATTTATCAAGAAATAGACAAGTTAGAGCCGGTAAGCCGAGATCAATTAAGTTACCGCCCAAAAAGTGAATTATTTTATTGGCCTTTATTAATGTCATTACTAATCAGCTTCTTAATTAGTTTGCAGCAACAATGGCCAAATCAGTTATGGCCTAAAATCAAGTCTAGCAAAGAGGCGGATCAACAATGATACATTTCATTCGCCCTGAATGGCTATTGGGCATGATTCCAGTATTGATATTAAGTGCATTATTTTGGCGTAGACATAGCCAGCAATCAGCATGGAAACAATATATCTCCCCGCATTTAAGTCAGTTACTGGTGACCCAAACCGTGGAGGCAACTCATCAACCTAAATGGGTACTGATTGCCTGCTGGATAATTGCAGTGATTGCGCTTGCCGGCCCAGCGTTGAATAAACAAAGTTTGCCGGTATTTGCTACTGAGCAAGGTAGAGTGCTCATTATGGACATGTCGCAGTCTATGTATGCCACAGACTTAAGCCCGAATCGCTTATCTTATGCCAAATTTAGAGCTACCGATTTACTAAACGAACTCAAAGAAGGCGAAACAGGACTCATTGCCTACGCTGGTGACGCTTACACTATCAGCCCGTTAACTCGTGATAGCAGCACCATTTTAAATTTATTACCCACATTATCACCTGATATTATGCCAACCAAAGGTTCCAATTTGGCGGCAGCATTATCACTGGCAGAGAAACTATTAGCTCAAGGTGGCCATGTCAGTGGCGACATTATAGTGATGACTGATGGTATTTCTGCACAGCAATTTAATCAAGCAACCAGTGCAGTCAACGACCGCTATCGTTTATCTATTATGGCATTTGGCAGTAAACAAGGCGCCCCGATCCGTTTAGCTGATGGTCAGTTATTGCGAGATAACAGTAATGAAGTGGTTGTCGCTAAAACCGATTATGGTTTATTACAAAAACTAGTAAAGCAACATCAGGGTATCCTAGTGCCAGCGCAAACAGATGGCAGCGATATTTCAACTCTTACACAATGGTTAGCCTCAGACGGCAAAGCGAGTGAAACAGAACTCGCTGGTGAGACTTGGCAAGATCTCGGGCCATATCTGGCAATGTTATTAGTCATCCCAATATTAATGAGTTTTAGACAAGGATTATTAACGGTTATGCTTAATCCTGTTTTGCTATTGTCTGCAGCAATGGCGTTTGGCCTAACTCACAGTCACCCAGCACAAGCGTCGGTGTGGCAAGATTTATGGCAAACCCAAGATCAACAAGCCGAATCGGCCTTTCAGCAAGGTGAGTTTGCTCAAGCTGCTGACACATTTAAAGACACTCAATGGCGCGCCTCTGCACATTACAAAGCGGGTAATTATCAACAGGCACTGGCAGAGTTTGAACAAAATAATACTGCCCAAGGGTTATTCAACCAAGGTAATGCATTGATGCAGTTGAAAGACTACCCAGAAGCCATTACTCGTTATCAAAAAGCGATTGCCGCGCAATCACCTTTTATCGAAGCAGAACAGAATTTAGCCTTAGCTCAACAACTGCTCGAACAACAGAAAAAGGACTCATCAGAACAAGAGTCGGATAAGTCACAACAAGACTCATCCGACTCAAAAGATGATCAAAACTCATCTTCTGAGCAATCTTCTAATAAAGACAAATCACCACAGTCAGAACCGGATAAGTCTCAGCCCGGTGAACAAAAAAACCAGCAAGATCAGCAAGACCAATCGAGTCAGCAAAACCAAGATCAGCGCGCTGAAACTCAATCTAAAGACAGTAATGATAGCTCCTCTGATAGCGATAAGTCAGCTGAAAAAGATCAAAAGCAAGATAAAAAACAATCTCAATCAGCATCAAATGATCAGCCGTCAGGTGAGCAAAAAAATGACTCACAACAAAATAGCTCAGAGCCACAATCATCACCAAATACTAATGATAACAAGGGCTCACCCAAAAATGATCAATCGCAAGACTCACCTGAAAGTAATGAATCTAGCATGCAAGCCAGTGCGAGCAAAAATGAAGATCAGCCTACTGATGATAAACAGAAGATGAGCGCAGCTAAGGCTTCTGACCTTGCAAACTCCGAAGGTAATTCGCAAGACAAACCAGCTGAAATGGTATCTGCATCGCAGATGAATCAAGATTCACTTCCAGCGGACATGGAAAGGGCTCTTCGCGCTATCAATGAAGATCCCCAAGTATTAATCCGTAATAAAATGCAACTTGAATATCAAAAACGTCGTCAAAACAGTCAACCACGTGAGGATAATGAACAGTGGTAATTAGAACTTTTTTTAGCTTATTGCTATTGATTATTGCAGCCCCTGTATTTGCAATGAGCCAAGTACAAGCAACTGTAGACCGTAACCCTGTGGTTGCAGGTGAATACTTCGTACTCGATGTAACTGCTGACGACGATCTCAGTGCCAACGAATTGGACACTTCGATATTACTGAAAAACTTTATTGTCGGCAGAACCAGTGTAGGTCGCAGTACCAAAATGGTTAATTTTGACACCACAAAAGAAACTCGTTGGCAGATATTATTATCACCTAAATCATTAGGTAATATCACTATTCCCGCATTTAACATCAAAGGCGTGAGTTCAAACCCGATTAATCTTAAAGTGATCCCACAAGGCACAACAGCCGACAAAGCTGAAAATGTATTCATGAGAATATCGACGAGTGCCTCTGATGCTTATGTCGGCCAGTTAATCACCTATAAAGTAAAATTGTATCTTGCAGTAGAATTACAACGTGGAGTGCTCAGTGCTCCAGCCATTGAAGGGGCACAAATCAAGCAAATCGGTGAGGATAAAGACGGAAGCGAAATTGTCGATGGCCGCCGTTTTAGAGTAATTGAACGTACTTATGGGATTATTGCTGATCTGCCTGGAGAGTTGGTGATTAATGGCGCCGGCTTTTCGGGTGATGTTATTGTCGAGGCTCCTAGGCGTGGAGGTATGTTTGGTTTTAATGAAAGTCGACCAATACAAACTGCAGCCGAAAGGCAGGTAATTCAAATCAACCCTATTCCCCCAAGCTATAAAGGAAAATGGTTAGTCAGCGATATTGCAGTATTAAAAGAAACTTGGCCAGAAGATGTTAGTGAATTTGAAGTCGGTAGCCCAATTACCCGTTCAATTAGTTTAATCGCATCCAATACTGATGACACCAGTTTACCAGATATTGATATTCCGCTGACTGAAGGCTTAAAAGCCTACCCAGAAAAACCAGTAAGACAAACTTTTGTTCGCGACAACCAAGTCGTGTCGCAATACAGTATCACTACCGCGATTGTGCCAACAAAACCAGGAACCTATACCCTACCTGAGATCCGTGTACCTTGGTGGAATCCACATCTTAAAAAACAACAATTTGCCACGTTACCAGAACGAACAATTAACGTAATCGGCAGCTCAACGGCAACCACAGACATACCACCCGTTGATAATTTTAGCGCAGTTCAAGGTCGCGGATATTGGCCACTATTGAGTGCCGTTCTGGGTATGTTATGGCTTATCACCTTAGTATTATGGCGTAAGGCGGTATCGGCAAACCGAGCACAGCCATACACAGATGATGACAATAAAAGTCAAAAAACAAAGCCTAAAACAACCGCAAAAGGCCTCGATGCCATTATCGATGCATGTGACCGTAACGATAGCAGTGCTGCTATTGTCGCAGTACAAGGCTATTTTAGTGAACGCTTAGGAAAATTCATGACGCTAACGCAAATCAGTGGCTTATCTGAGCAATTGTCGGCGGCACTGAATAAATTACAAGCAGATAAATACAGTAATCATCCACAAGCAATTGACAAAAAATCACTTATGGATGCCATTTTGGCTTATCGGCAACCTGATGCAGGTAAAAAATCATTAATTAAACAACTAAATCCCTAATATTTAAACGCTAAATAGCAGACAGGTTCTGCTATTTAGCTTGCTATTAATCCCCCCGCTTTTTAAGCTGTTAGTTATTATTAACTCAACAAAGTTAAAAAATGTTCGATTCCCTGCGAAAGAAAAAGTCCGAACCCGCGGTCTTATCTGAGATGCTAACAAAACAACGACGATACGATAGCCTTGTCAGGGCACTTCATACCGACATATTTCGCTACGCCTTTTGGTTATGTGGTGATAAACATGTTGCTGAGGATATCACCCAAGAGACGTTCTTAAGAGCGTGGCGGTCTTTAGACTCGTTAAACGATGATAAAGCTGCTAAGGCATGGCTGATCACAATTTTAAGGCGTGAAAATGCCAGACGTTTTGAACGTAAACAATTTAACTACAGCGACGTAGAACAAGATTTACTTGAGGATGTATTATCCACAAGTCATGAAGAAGACACTGAACAGTATTGGTTGCGTCGTCAAATTGGTAAACTCGATATTGAATACCGAGAACCTTTGTTATTGCAGCTGATTGGCGGGTTTAGTGGCGATGAAATTGCCGCCATACTTGAACTTAATCGAAATACGGTAATGACGCGCTTATTTAGAGCCAGAAACCAGTTAAAAGACGCTCTCGAAGCACCAGAGGTAAGAGGTCAATCAAATGGATGATCTACAGTTTCGTCGCCAAGCATACGGTGACCCCAATAATCAGTCAGATGAATTTTTAACTCATTTAGCTGAACATGAAGATGATGCAAAATTTATCAAAGATCTAAAAGCATTTGACCATAAACTCATGCAAGCACTCAATATTAGTGTCCCAGATGATTTAGCTGATAAATTGATTTTGCGACAGCAATTAAGCCAACATCAACAAAGCAAAAAACATACTCGCTACATGATGGCGGTGGCTGCATCAGTGGCTTTTATCGTCGGAGTCAGTTTTAGTTTATTACGTTTTACGCCAGTAAACTTAAGCGAAAACTCGCTAGCTCATGTACACCATGAAACCAAAGCATTAATCATGGAACAGGATATTGGCTTTAATGATGTTAATTTTAAACTCGCCAGTGTCGATGGATTGAGTGACTCAAAGTTTATCAAACAACCAGGGCGTGTTTTTTTCACCTCATATTGTGATTTTCAAGGTGTCAAATCATTGCATTTAGTCATGGCTGACGAGAATGGCAATAAGGTCACCTTGTTCATTGTGCCCATTGAGAAGCGTATTGTATTAGAAGAAGCTTTTGCTGATAACCAATATAAAGGTCAAAGTTTTCAAACAGCCGATGCCTATATGGTCTTGGTGGGAGAACCAGCTTCTAATCTTGAGTTTGTCAAAAAAGAAGTTGAAAATACCTTTATTTAAACACTGTCGGTGACAATCTAAAATCCGCTACTTCATTGAATAGCGGATTTTTTTTACACTTGAATAATTCAAAGTGTGAACTATCTCTAACTTCTGCTAGCATGTCGAACACAAAAATAATCTCTTGAGAACTATATGGATATTCAAACACCGATCCTCATTACCTTTATAGGATACTTGGCCTTAATGATGGGTATTGGGTACTGGGCCTACCGCAAAACCGATACTGTCGATGATTATATTCTTGGCGGACGAAAAATGGGCCCCGCAGTCACCGCTCTTAGTGTGGGTGCATCAGATATGTCGGGCTGGTTATTACTGGGTTTGCCAGGGGCAGTGTATCTAAGTGGCTTGGGTGAAGCATGGATTGGTTTTGGATTAGTGTTTGGCGCTTGGCTTAATTGGCTATTTGTCGCTAAGCGTCTGCGTATTTATACCCAAGTGGCCAATAATTCACTAACCTTACCCGACTTTTTTGAGAACCGTTTTAATGACTCTCATGGGCTATTAAAATTAGTTTCCGCATTAACGATTCTGATCTTTTTCACTTTTTATGCCTCCTCAGGCATGGTCGGCGGCGCAATATTATTTGAAAAAGTCTTTGGTCTCGATTATACCGTCGCCTTATTAATAGGCTCATTTATTATTGTATCTTATACCTTTGTCGGCGGTTTTTTTGCGGTGAGTTGGACTGACTTCTTTCAAGGCTGCTTAATGTTAATAGCCTTAATTATTGTGCCTGTATCCATCTTTAGTCAGCCAGACACACAAGCAGGTTTTGAACAGATAGACCCGGCGATGTTGTCGTTTATTAATGAGAACACCACTGTTATTGGCCTTGTGTCTTTACTGGCTTGGGGGTTAGGTTATTTCGGGCAACCGCATATTTTGTCTCGTTTTATGGCTATCGGCAGCCCAAAAGACTTAGTCCTTTCTCGGCGTATTGCCATGACTTGGATGATAGTGTCACTATTTGGTGCCTTAGCAACAGGTATTGCCGGCAGCCTTTATTTTGCCGCCGAACCACTTGAAAACTCAGAAACCGTGTTTATTCATTTAGCCCATGCCGCGTTTAACCCTTGGGTTGGTGGTTTGCTTATTGCGGCTATCTTATCTGCCATCATGAGTACTATCGATTCGCAGTTGTTAGTCTGCTCTAGCGTGATCACCGAGGATTTTTATCTTAAATGGTTGCGTCCACAAGCCAGCAGTAAAGAATTAATGTTAGTCGGTCGTATTGGCGTTATAGCCATCGCATTAGTGGCTGGAGTTGTTGCGCTTAATCCTGAAAGCAGTGTTTTAGGGCTAGTCAGTTATGCATGGGCCGGGTTTGGTGCTGCATTTGGCCCAGTAGTGCTGTTATCGCTGTTTTGGCAAGGCTATAGCCGCAACGGTGCAATTGCAACGATTTTAGTAGGTGCTATAACTGTTGTGGTTTGGAAACAAATGAATGGCGGTATTTTTGAGCTATATGAAATTGTCCCAGGGTTTATTTTCGCTATGTTAGTGGGCGTAATCGTCAGTAAAATATCACCACCCACTGATAAAACTATCGCTGATTTCAGTGCTTTTCGTGAGTCTTTGAAAACGCAATAATGGCATTAAAAGTTTTCTTGGTAACTCAGCTTCTTTAATTGAAGTTGAGTTACCTTCTCATCATACCTTGCCCAACTCAACACGAATAAATAAGCTGTAAAAACAACCCCTACCATGACGGCTAATTGAGTATTTATGAGCAACTTAATACTATGAATTTAATCCAGCAGTTGCTTAACATCCACGATGAATAAAATTTAACTTAAGCTAACCAGGGTGTCGTTATCGCCGAAAATGGAGCGGAAATTCACATATACTGCCATGCTATCAAACACCTAATTCACGACTAAAAACTAGAATTAACTTAATATTAACAATAACTAACATCTGGTCGGAGTTGTTACATAGTTCACATTTACCTAAGATGCCCTAAATTTTGACCGTCAAATGTTTAAAGCGGATAAACTTTGAACAAAACGGTAATAATAAATGGACATAATAATGAATAAATTCCACAAGACTCTCATTGCTACCACAGTAAGCTTAATCAGTGTACAAGCCTCAGCCGCCGGTTTTCAGTTAAATAGTCAATCAGCTACCGGTATTGGTCGTGCAATGGCTGGGGATGCTGTTATTGCTGACAATGCCTCAGTTTTATCTCGTAATCCTGCCGCTATGGCTCTCTTTGATGAAACCGCATTATCTTTAGGTGTCGTTTATGCTGATATCGATGTGTCGGTATCGGATGCAAAAGGCAATTTTGGCGGTCAAGATGTCGCCTTTGGCAGTGAACACAGCGCTGCTGACGCAAAAGTTATTCCGAATTTCTATTATATCAACCCGATTAACGACAAAATGGCCTTCGGAGTTGCGGTATTCAGTAACTATGGCACCGGCACTGATTTAGGCAACTTAGCCAATAAAACACCGACTATAAGCGGCAATGCTGTGCCACTTCCAACTCCAGTTGATTTATTAGGTAACACAGAAGTCGTTACCGTTAACTTCAACACGAGCATGTCTTATCGCGTCAATGATGAGTTCAGTTTCGGCTTCGGTGTTGATGCCGTTTATGGTAGCGGAACCCTCACACGTAAGAGCGACAACCCACAGATCGGCAACTTAGTGGATGTTGATGCCGATGGTTGGGCTTTAGGTGGGATTGTTGGTGTGGTGTATGAAGTTAATCCAGATAATCGTTTTGGTTTAAGCTACCGCATTAGCCCAAAACTTACCGCCAAAGGCGATGTAAATTATCAGTACACTGAATACAATAAAATTGATATTCCTATCGCAGATATTGCTCAGTTTGCCGGTTTTCACCAGCTAACGGATAAATTCGCGCTACATTACACGGCTCAGTGGACCAATTGGAGCTCGTTTGACAAAATCGTCGTTAAAGATGGTGCCAATGGTGTTGACCAAGCCGACTTAAAAGAATACCACTGGAAGGATTCATGGTTTTTAAGCTTAGGGGCAACTTATAATCTCACTCGAGATCTCACTTTGCGCGCAGGTTTAGCATCGGATCAAGGTGTTGTGAATCAGCATTCATCATTATCAATTCCTGATTCTGATCGTACTTGGTATACCGCTGGCGTCAGTTACGACTTAAGCCAAAAATCGAGCGTTGATTTAGGCATCGCTTTTGTGCGCGGAGAAGATGTTACCGTATTAGAAGACAGTAAGCTTCTTGCTCAAATACCTGGTTATAGCAGTGAAATTTCAGCACAAACGCGATCAAATGCTGTTTATTATTCAGTACAATATAACTACAGCTTTTAGTTAGCACTTGTTAATCAGTGCTCTTTAACCATGAGTATTGACTGCCTTTTTTAGCTCATTCACCACGGACTAAAAAAGTATCATCCTTTTTTATCCAAACCGCCATTTAGCAATAATTGGCGGTTTTTTTATCTCCGTAATATGATTAAGATCTAATATATAAAATAATTCTAATATATCGGTTGCGTAACGGCACAAAGTCCATTAGAATTTTCTTATAGACTCCAAAATAGGCTTTTCATATGTCTCGGTTAACAAATTATTTATTCCTCGGTGTTATCCTCACCACAATAGCATTACCTCTTGCAGTGCAAGCCTATGATGTTAATACATTAAAATTAGCATATTCCGAACAAAATCAACCGCGAATATACGATGCAAAAATTGAAGCAATTAAAGCGGCAACGATTTCAGCCCAAACCTCAGGAAGGATTATTAATATCCATTTTGATGTTAATGATTTAGTACCACAAGGCGCGTCTTTACTGGAAATCACTAATAAAGAGCAAGGTGCTGGGTTCGCGGGAGCGGAAGCTGAACTGGCTAAAGCAGAAGCACTAAACACTGAGGCACAAGCACAATATGCGCGCTATAAAGCCCTATTTCCTAAAGGGGCTATATCAAAAGGCGCCATGGATGAAGCCACAGCCAAAGCAAAATCAAGCAAACAAGCTGTGAGTGCTGCTCAAGCACAATTAATACAAGCCAAAGAAAGCTTAAATTACACAGTCGTGAGTGCGCCTTTTAGTGGCCGAATGACTCAACGTTTTGTTGAGCAAGGTGAAACAATATCTTATGGTCAGGCATTGTTCTCTGGTTATGATACTCAACACCTCAGAGCGGTATTTCAAGTCCCACAACAAGATATTGCTCAGCTTCAACAACAAGCACAAGTTGCGATTCAATTACCTAATGGTAATGAAATCACTTCCGGTGATATTGATGTGTATCAATTTGCCGATCCACTCACTCATCAACATCAAGTGCGAGTCAATCTAAATGCCGCTGATATCGAAGATATCATCGTGGGCCAATGGATTAAAGTAACCGTGGCCTTTCCCAGTAGAAAGAGTCTGGTGGTGCCATTATCGGCGATTCATCAAGTCAGTGACTTAACCTCTGTGTATCGTGTAAGTAACGATAAAATAGTATTAAATCAGGTACGAATTGGCCGAATAGATACTAAAACAAATACTGCAGAAGTGCTGTCAGGTCTTATGGAAGGCGATGAAATTGTTATTGATGCAGGACGTTATTTAATTAATTCCTCAGCAACAAAAGCTCAGGAGTAGCCCGAATGACAACCCCCAACGAACCAAATAAACTCGGCATATCAGGCTCAATAGCAAAGGCATTTCAACAAAGTGCTATCACCCCATTATTGGCTATTTTAGGCTTATTACTGGGTCTTTTTGCGGTAATTATTACGCCAAAAGAAGAAGAACCACAAATAGATGTCACTTTTGCAGATGTGTTTATTCCCTATCCTGGCGCCACGCCGACGGAAGTTGAAAATCAAGTCACCTTGCCTGCTGAACGTATCATTTCTCAAATAAAAGGGATTGATACTCTTTATTCATTCTCTCAACCTGATGGTGCGTTGATTATCGCGATTTTTGATGTCGGTATTCCACGTGATGAGGCCGTGGTTAATTTATATAATCAACTGTACTCTAACCGAGATAAATTTAATCATGCCGCTGGCATTGGTGAGCCATTAATTAAACCCAGAGGCATTGATGATGTGCCTATTGTAGGCCTGACCCTCTGGTCTAAAGACCCAAACATCACCGCAGAACAGCTTACCTTAGTGGCATCTGGCTTGGAAACCGAACTAAAGCGGATACCTGGCACGCGAGAGATTTACAGCCAGGGTGGCCACGAAATGGTGTTAAATGTGCGTATCGATCCTGTCAAAATGAGCAGTTTCGGCGTCACGTTCAACGATATTAGTGCCACTTTACAAGATAATAACCAGCTGTCTACGCTCGGATCCTTGACACAGTTTAATCAAGAAATAAAACTACAAACTGGACAGTTTTTACGTACGCTTGATGATGTCAATAATTTACTGATAAAAGTCAATCAACCAGATGCAACATCGGCTAGAAGTTCATCTCCCCATGCCGTTTATTTATCTGATATTGCCGATGTAAGCCTCAAAAGTGATATACCCAAACAACATGTTTGGCATGTCACCGACAAGGGAACTTATCCTGCTGTAACGATTGCGATAGGCAAACAAGCAGGCACCAATGCTGTTGATATCGCTGATGCGGTTTTAGCGAAAATCAAGGCTGTCGATAATGTATTAATTCCCAATAATGTTGATGTTGCCATCTCTCGTAACTACGGTAAAACAGCTGGGGATAAATCGAACACACTTATCTTTAAATTGATTTTTGCTACATCGGCAGTGGTACTGTTAGTTTTATTCACCATGGGAGTTCGTGAGTCTGCCGTGGTGGGTGTGGCTATTATTATTACCCTAGCCATTACTTTATTTGCATCTTGGGCTTGGGGATTCACCCTCAACCGTATTTCATTATTTGCGCTTATTTTCTCGATCGGCATCTTGGTTGATGACGCTATTGTTGTGGTCGAAAATATCCACCGGCATATGGCAATGAGTGATAAACCCATTAGCGAACTTATCCCACACGCCGTTGATGAAGTCGGCGGACCAACCATACTGGCGACTTTTACGGTTATTGCCGCCCTTTTGCCAATGGCATTTGTATCGGGACTCATGGGCCCATACATGAGCCCTATTCCGATAAATGCCAGTATGGGAATGATCATTTCGTTATTAATTGCCTTTATTATGACGCCATGGCTGAGCAATAAGTTATTAAAGCCTCACAAAAAATCTCATAATTCAGCTAATTCAACTGCAAGTACTGACATTGTGGTAGAAGAAGACAATCGATTAACACGCTTGTTTACCCGCATAATGAGCCCTTTTTTAATTGGCGAACATGCACCAAAAGCCCGTAAAGGTTTGGCTTTAGGCATTGCTTTATTGATTGCTTTTGCTGTCGCCTTGCCAGTAATGCAAGCGGTAATATTAAAAATGCTGCCTTTTGATAACAAGTCAGAGTTTCAGGTGATGGTCGACATGCCTGAAGGAACACCAGTAGAACAAACTCAAAGAGTCTTGCAAGATCTCAGTCAATATCTCACGACGGTTAAAGAAATTGAGCATTTACAATTGTACGCAGGTACTCATGCACCGATGAACTTTAACGGCTTAGTAAGACATTATTTCTTGCGCAGTAGCCAAGAACTCGGTGAGATCCAAGTAAATCTGGTTGATAAGAAACATCGCGACCGCGACAGCCACACCATTGCTTCATCGGTGCGTGAACCATTACAAAAAATTGGTCTTCGCTACCATGCAAATATTAAGATTGTTGAAGTGCCACCCGGACCGCCAGTGTGGTCACCCATTGTGGCCGAGGTTTATGCACCGAACACTGAGCTACGCGAACGAGCAGCCAATGACTTATTACAACGATTCAAGGACACAGAACATGTTGTTGATATGGATATTTATTTGCCAGCACAGCAACAAAAATGGCAGGTAATTATTGACCGTAATAAAGCTCGCTTATTGGGAGTCTCGTACGCCAGTATCGTCGATACCATCAGCACAGCCGTTGATGGTAAAGATGTGAGTTATTTGTATCAAGCACAGTTAGCTCAGCCCACGCCAATTAGATTACAACTTGATGAGGCATCTAAAGTAGACCTTAAGCAAGTATTGTTATTACGCTTACCAACTCAATCGGGTGAAACCGTACCATTGACAGCATTAGTCAAGGTACAACAACAGGTTATTAATGCACCAATTATCCACAAAAATATGGTACCTATGATCATGGTTATTGCTGATATGGCAGGCCCTACTGGCAGCCCACTGTACGGTATGTTTGACATGGTCAGCCAAATTAATCAACAAAATGAACAAGGTGATTCAAGTTACCCAATTCAACAAAATCTGGTTAATCAACCTGATGGATTAACTGACGTGGCTATTTTATGGGACGGTGAATGGAAAATAACATATGAAACTTTCCGCGATATGGGTATTGCTTATGCTGTTGGTATGATTGCAATTTACTTGTTAGTTGTAGGGCAATTTAAATCATATGTGGTGCCGTTAGTCATTATGGCGCCAATACCATTAACCATCATTGGCGTGATGCCAGGACACGCTATATTGGGCGCTCAATTCACGGCCCCCTCGATGATAGGCATGATTGCGCTAGCGGGTATTATTGTTCGAAACTCTATCTTGCTGGTCGATTTTATTAATCAGCAAACAGCTGCTGGAATACCATTAGAACAAGCCGTTATCCATTCTGGGGCTGTGCGTGCCAAACCGATTATGTTGACAGCATTAGCGGCAATAATTGGCGCATTATTTATTATTGACGACCCTATTTTTAATGGTTTAGCTATTAGTTTAATTTTTGGTATTTTTATCTCGACCATTTTAACCTTGGTAGTAATCCCAGTATTGTATTATTCGGTTATGAAAAATAAACACATTATCACAGCTAAGTAACAAGATTATTCGTTAACTGGGCAACGCCCAATAAGGATCTAAACATGTCATTAGAAAGAAGTATTATGGCCTTTGCAGGCTTCATGGTTTTATTATCGATAGTGTTAACCGCAACTGTCAGTCCACATTTTGTCTGGCTAACGGTGTTTGTAGGCGCTAATCTATTTCAGAGTGCATTCACAGGCTTTTGTCCTGCGGCGATGGTAATGAAAAAATTAGGCATCAAAACTGCAGCGGAAATAGCCTTAAATAAATAACAAGGAATTTATCGTGTTTAAGAAATCTATGCTGTTGTCTATTCAATCGGTATTGGCGCTATTAGTAATATTAGCAGCATCACTCATGCCGACCTGGGCGGCAGAGCAAGAGCCCAGCGTTGCATGGGAGAAGATCGACCGTGGCGTCATGTTGATTGATGTGCGTACTGCTGAAGAGTTTGCAGAAGGACATATTGACGGTGCTATGAATATCCCATTCAATAATATCGTACCCGAGTTAGCAAAGCTCAATATCACTAAAGACACTGAAATAGTGCTTTATTGTCGCAGCGGTAATCGCAGTGATATGGCACAAAAATCACTCGTTAAACAAGGATACAGCAACACCTATAATGCAGGTGGTTTTAACAGTTTAATATCTGCACGATAATATCAGCAATAAATTAAGCCACAGAGCTAATCCTGTGGCTTAATATTATGCTTCAATAGCATCCTACTCATCACCAGCACTACAGAGTAAACCACTGTTATTATTTCAATAACACCAAAAATCGTAAACTATCATTTACACTGTATTTAAGTTAATTATTTATTAGCATTAACAACTTCACTTATTCATTTCTCGGTTAAGCGCTTACATCTAGGTAACTTGATAAAAGTTATACAGATAACTTTTATCAAAATACTGCTTAATACATTTTAAATTCACAAATGTTACATAATAATTCACGAAAATATCATAAAAAGTACTTGTATTACCAAAGTCAAGGTTAACAAGTTATTTACATTTGGTGAAAATGTGATTACCTTTTAAATAGATAGGCAAAATAAGCTTATCGATAAACATAATTATAAAAGACGTTATTTAACTCTGATTAACATGGAAGATAATATGAAAAAGAATAAAAACTCAGCGGTCGTGCTTAGCATGACCGCTCTTGCTTTGGCTATTTCAACTCAAGTCAATGCTGCCCCATCCCCTTTACAGCTTTCTGCTACTAACCAACAAATTGATCAACAATCTCCGTTACCTAAACGTTATATCGTTAAATTTAAGAATGATAATGCGGCACAAACGTTAAGCAGCAGTTCTGCAACGCAAAATGTGGGCGTTCAACCTGAAACAAATAGCATGTCTTATCAGCCTCGCTCAAACGAAGTATTCAGTCAATTTCGTGCTTTGAACAGTGTAAAAGCGCGAGAAATGAAGCGTGTTGGTCGAAGTAATAGTTATTCTGTAAAACTCGACTCGCCATCAATCAAAGCATTGCGTTTACGTCAAGACGTTGAATATGTTGAAGAAGACTTACCACGTAGATTGCTTGCAGAAACAACACCTTGGGGACAAACCTTTGTTGGTGCAACTGTACTAAGCGACAGCCAAGCGGGTAATCGCACTATCTGTATTATTGACTCTGGTTACGATCGTAGTCATAACGATTTAAATGCAAACAACGTCACCGGAACCAATAATTCCGGAACGGGCAACTGGTATCAACCGGGTAATAATAATGCTCATGGTACTCATGTCGCAGGTACTATTGCTGCCATTGCAAACAATGAAGGTGTGGTCGGGGTTATGCCTAACCAAAACGCCAATATTCATATCGTAAAAGTGTTTAACGAAGCAGGGTGGGGTTACTCATCATCATTAGTAGCCGCTATCGACACTTGTGTTAATTCAGGTGGTGCAAATGTCGTCACAATGAGCTTGGGTGGCAGTGGTTCAACCACAACCGAGCGTAATGCATTAAATACTCACTACAATAATGGCGTATTATTAATTGCAGCTGCTGGTAATGCTGGTGACAGTAGTTATAGCTACCCTGCTTCATATGACAGTGTGATGTCAGTGGCCGCCGTTGACAGTAACCTTGATCATGCAGCATTTTCACAGTACACGGATCAAGTTGAAATTTCAGGTCCTGGTGAAGCAATTCTGTCAACCGTTACCGTTGGTGAAGGACGTTTAGCAGATATCACTATTGGTGGTCAGTCCTATTTTAGCAATGGCGTAGTACCGCACAATCGTCTGACTCCATCAGGAACCAGTTATGCTCCTGCCCCTATCAATGCAAGTGCAACCGGAGCCTTAGCAGAGTGTACCGTCAATGGAACCAGTTTTTCATGTGGCAATATGGCGAATAAGATTTGTCTTGTTGAGCGCGTAGGCAACCAAGGTTCAAGCTACCCTGAAATCAACTCAACTAAAGCATGTAAAACTGCAGGCGCTAAAGGTATTATTGTGTACAGTAATAGTGCCCTACCTGGCCTACAAAACCCATTCTTAGTTGATGCCAACAGTGATATTACGGTTCCTTCAGTGTCAGTAGATAGAGCAACAGGGCTTGCACTTAAAGCTAAGTTGGGACAATCAACGACAGTGAGTAATCAAGGTAACCAAGATTACGAATATTACAATGGTACCTCTATGGCCACACCGCATGTGTCAGGGGTTGCTACATTAGTGTGGAGTTACCACCCTGAATGTAGTGCAAGCCAAGTGCGTGCAGCACTTAATGCAACAGCTGATGACTTAAGTGTTGCGGGACGTGATAACCAAACCGGTTATGGGATGATTAATGCCGTTGCAGCAAAGGCCTACTTAGACGAATCATGTACTGGTCCAACCGATCCTGGCACAGGCCCTGGTACTGGTGACAGTGTACTGGTAAAAGGTGTCGCAAAAACCGGTCTAGCTGGCGCTAAAAGTGATGAGCTATATTTCTCGTTAGACGTCCCTGCAGGCGCAAAAGACTTAACCTTTACCATGAGTGGCGGTACTGGCGATGCTGACCTGTATGTGCAATATGGTGCATCACCGACCAGCAGCAGTTATGACTGTCGTCCATGGAAGAGTGGTAATGCAGAATCTTGTCCTATTGCCACACCACAAACGGGTACCTATTATGTGATGGTGCAAGGTTATAGCGCATTTAGTAACGTCAACCTAGTGGCTAATTATACCGCGGCAACAACCAGTGGTGGCAATACTGGCGGTCCAGCAAGCTATACCAATACTGGTAATTATACGATTCCAGATAATAATACCACTGGTATCACTAGCCCAATCACGGTTAGTCGTACTGGCGATTCAGGATCGGTATCAGTGTCTATCGGTATCATTCACACGTATATTGGTGATTTAAAAATCCAGTTAGTGAGTCCTACAGGTCAAACGGTTGTCCTGCACAACAATACTGGTGGTGGAACCGATAACTTAACCCAGACTTACACAGCTAATATGGCTGGTGTAGAGTCTAGTGGTGTATGGACTTTAAAAGCAGTTGATAATGCCAAACAAGATACTGGGTATATCGATACTTGGAGTTTAAGCTTCCAGTAATCTCCTCTTGTTCAATACAAAAATAGCCACGAAATGTGGCTATTTTTTTACGCTTTACTAACTAACTGATTGAAAACCTAAAAGTGAGGCTGTGGTATTTGTAATACCGCTGGCTGCTGAGTATTGGCAATAACCTTGAATATTGAGGCAAATGAGTTTGGTGTACTCACATCAACAGCAAGTTTTAATCGCCTTGCAATATCATTGGCTGATAATACTCCGCGAATAGCATGTTGTTCGCGATCAATCACTAAACAATGTTGTTGCCCTGCTGATTGCAATGTTTCAATTACATCACCAATTCGAGCATAATTTAAATCTTCAAAATCGATCGCTTTAAGATCTTCTTTAGGGATCATAAAATCAGCAACACTGAGGTGTTCACGCTGATGTCCAGCGGCCACTCGTTTTAATATCTCTTGATTATGTAATGACTCAAAACTGATTAAGCCAATAAACTGATCGTGATGGTCAATGACTAATTTAAGGCGGACATGTGACTTTTGCATTAAGTGCTCAACATTCACAGCCGATGTACTTGACTCAATAACCATAGGCGTCACTTTCTTGAAATCAGTAAACACGTTTAATGCCGAAGACTGTACTGATATGTCTTCATGGGCTTCTGGTGAAGTTAATTGGTCAATTTTTTCTACTGGGTATAGGGCTAATTTTTTCACAACAACATCCTTAATCAACAGCTACCGTTAAAATAAAACTATTATTATCAGTTATTTATATTTTTCGGTATTTACTAGATATCTTGATTATCTGCCTGTGTTTTTATTAGCACAAGGCACATTTGATTAAACTTAATTAATTTTCATAAAATTAAGGTTTAATTCACACTGTTGTGATTCGGAGTGTGTTAGGCGCTAAATTTAGGTAATTCCCATCACTTTAAGACTTCAGGTTCGATTAACACACTATTATTTGCATCTGAAAACCACACTTGCCCTTCACTAAGGCTTACTTGTAACGCCATGTTACGATTAACAAATATATCCATTTGTTTAACTGCATCTTCAGGAAAATTAATCACGCTTAAATTATCGTAACGCGCGAATGCTTGCTGATTTTGTTGCCACCAAATAGGTACACTTCGGCCGCCATAAGTATAAAGAATGACTCGTTTTGAACGACCACACGCTTTTCTGAGCCACTTTTCATCTGCTTGACCAAATTCAACCCAAAGATCAATTTCGCCACTGAGGTTTTTATCCCAAAGTTCCGCTTCATCATCAACACACAAACCTTTACTAAACACTAATGATTCTGATGCATTAATCGCAAATGCCAGCAAACGAACCATCATGCGGGTGTCGGTCTCAGATGGGTGTTGGGCTAAGGTAAATTGATGATCGGCATAATAATGACGATCCATATCTGCTATCTGCAAAGAGACTTTAAAGACGGTAGCTTTTGCGGCCATGAAGGGTTCCAACTCATATAAAAAAACCGAGTCTACTACAAAGTAGACTCGGTATAATAGGACATCATTCTTATCGAGTTAAATTGCGCCTGGACGAAGATGTTTTGCCATCGGGAAATGTGCGCTAAGCTGACTGATTTTAGCCAATGAAGACACAATTAGAATACGACTACCATGCTCATATTGATGAGTAATATCACTTAATAACGGTACCTTTTCTCTGCTAGCATCGCGCCTTAATAGTTCATTAATCTCGCCATCGAGCGGGTTATCACTGTAAACCACATCTAATGTCTGTAGCAAAGGCATTGCGGCTATAGGCAACAAATGCGTCGGAGTGTCCTCAGTTAATAAGATAATGTCGCCTTTAATACTCAAATGATCAAAAGCATCAAGATAACGCTGTTCAGTTAAGCCATCAAACTTATCTTGGTTAGTGGTAAAAAACTGTTCCCAAAATAAACGTCTATCTTTACCTGCTGATAATTTATGTTGGACTTCTTCTCGCTTGCTAGCAACAAAATCAAATAATGGTGCTAACGATGGTGGTAACATGGTTTCGAGTCTCGAACGAATCGTTCGCGCAAACACTGGGGCTGCGCCAGCAGTACTTATTGCCACGACTAACCGGCCTCGGTCAACAATAGAAGGCGTAATAAATCGACAAAATTTAGG
This sequence comes from Shewanella sp. SG41-3, assembly GCF_014164545.1. Taxonomy (NCBI): domain Bacteria; kingdom Pseudomonadati; phylum Pseudomonadota; class Gammaproteobacteria; order Alteromonadales; family Shewanellaceae; genus Shewanella; species Shewanella sp. SG41-3. The sequence goes on along the minus strand of NZ_JACJFJ010000001.1, from coordinate 544,487 downwards.
GTTATCGACCACATTAACCCAAATTCCACGCTCAGTGGCTAATTCGGCAAAGTCCATATTAAGTTGTTCATTAGCTGTGGCCAAATAAATAATGTCGACATTGGCAAAATCAGCGCTGCACACTTCGCGGCGCGAAAGTTTAATACGTCCCTGAGAATAATAGCTTTCAATCTCATTGGCGACGTCTGGCGCAATTACATGAATATTGGCATCAGTACGAGACAAGAGATCTAGTTTACGTGTAGCGACCTCACCTGCGCCAACCAATAAGACCTGTAATCCTTGGGTATCTACAAATAATGGGAAATATTGCATTAATCTACTCAGTCTTCAACGATAGGGAATTGATGTTGTATCCAAGCGCGGTATCCACCAATCATCGAGGCGACTTGTGTGTATCCCATAATCTGTAAATTATAGGCCGATAATGCTGCACGTTGGCCGGCACCGCAGTAAAGGAGTAATGGGGTATCTTTGTCAGGGAATCGATGCTCTATATCACGCTCAATAATGCCACGGCTCAAGTGTTTTGCTTTGGGTAAATGCCCTTGCAGCCACTCATTATCTTCTCGAACATCAATTAATTGCCACTGGTCTTGTTGTTGATATTGTTCAATCGTTAGCAAGGTAACATGAGGCATAACTGAATCAACTAAACGGGCGAAAGCTGGAGATGCTTGCATAGCGTATCCTTAAGTTAGGGTAAAGTCGCTTATCAGTAACAAATGAGTACTTTATACGTCATAAACCGCAAAGTGGTTTAGTCTGTAGTTTATGAAAAAAATAAACTTATACAAGCGCTTATTCGTTATGCATTTCACTTCTTTGCGAACTACATTGCCAACACAACTCAAAACTTCCTTCATTTATTTCATGGCACTGAACGCATTGCCATTGAGGTTTTTCAATATCAAGTGCATCCAATAAACTCTGTGCTGCCACAAGCTGACTATCTGCAACCCATAACTCAACAGTCTGCATTTCAATAGGCAAACCGCCAACACCACCGATAAGCGCTTCTCCTTTAAGATCAACGTCTATTCCACTGGTTTCAAGTAACCCTTTCCATGTGTGAGCCTGCAGTAAGTTACCACCAGCCAATAATACTTTTCGTTGTTCCATGCGATATCCTATGTCATTGCTCTTGCTGGCAAATTTATGTCATCCTACTGCCTAAGCCAAAATCTGTCGAGTATTGTTTATAAATTGGACATTTATAACAAACAATGATTATCTTAATGCTACATGGGTCATTGCACTCAATAACATCAAAAACGGGACTCTACATGACAAAAATAGTCTTAAAAGGTGTATTTCAAATCACCACCTGGAATGAATCGACTTATGCAGAACACCACAACGACAGCAAACAAACCATAGCAGAAATTAGCCAAACATATTCTGGTGACGTCAGTGGTTCTGCGCAAATCCGCTATATTATGTCATACCAAAAAGAAGGTTCGGCTGTATTTGTTGGCATAGAACACTTAACCATTGATACGCCAGAAATAGCAGGCAGTATAGTTCTGCAACACAATGGCGTATTCTCACAAGGCGTTGCACAGAGCCAATTTAACGTAATCGCTGATTCAGGGACCGATAACCTGCTGCAATATATTGGCCACGGCGAATTTACTTCAACCGAAAATGGTCAAGCTGATTACATCATCACTCTACAACATGAATAAAATAACTATTTCTCGTTTAGATACTGATATCGGCACATTTAGAGTATCAGCAAACCTCATACAAACAAGATTGGTTTTTACTGGCGTTGAAATCCTCGGTAGCGACGGATGGGAAGCACTAATAATCGATCCGCAAACCCTGTGGTACAAAACCTTGTTGGTGGCCTGTAAAACACATTTAACATCTCAAAATAGTGACCTTCGATAAACAATAAACCCCAGCAAGCTGGGGTTTATTGTTAGCGATTAAATAATTAACAATGCATATTAAGGCATCATTGAAGGCTGGTCAGCACCTTCTTTTTCAATCTCTACAGGTAACATGTGCTCACGGTTAATACCCAATTTAACGGCTAAGTAACTTGCCACGTAAATTGATGAATATGTACCGACAAAAATACCTAATAGCAATGCAGTTGCAAAGCCATGGATCATCGTGCCACCTTTTAAGAACAGCGCAATAACGGTAATTAATGTGGTACCCGTAGTAATAACGGTACGGCTCATGGTCTGGGTGATTGAGGTATTCACAATCTCTTCAGGTGTGCCTTTACGCATTTTGAGGAAGTTTTCACGGATACGGTCATACACCACGATAGTATCGTTAAGTGAGTAACCCACAACTGTCAACAAACCTGCCAATACGGTCAAGTCAAATTCAAGCTGTAATACCGAAAACACCCCTAAAGTAACAATAACGTCATGGGCTAACGCCGCAACAGAACCTGCTGCTAAACGCCACTCAAAACGAAATGACACATAGATAAGAATACAGATTAGGGCAACAATAACCGCTAAGCCACCTTGTTCTGCTAACTCTTTACCTACCTGGGGACCAACAAACTCAACTCGCTTTTGAATCACGCCCGCATCAATTGATTGCGCTGCGGCTAATACCGCGGCAACCTGGACATCACTTTTTAGCTCATTTCTGACTGGTAAACGCACCAATATATCGCGGCTTGAACCAAAGTTCTGTACTACTGCACCTTCAGCTTCCGCTGAAGTCATAGTGCCGCGCAAAGCGTTCAAGTCGACAGGAGCTGAAAACTCCATTTCGACTACCGTGCCGCCAGTGAAGTCCAAACCCCAGTTAATGCCTTGAGTTGCAAGCGACCCTAGTGAGGCAATAACCAGAAGCATCGACATAATACTGATGATTTTAGCATGACGAAGAAAGTCGACTGTGTTCTTTACTGAAAATATCTGTAACATATTCAACGTCTCCCTTAGATAGACAATGACTTAACGCGCTTACCACCCCAAACCGCATTCACGATTGAACGTGTGCCTACGATGGCAGTAAACATAGAAGTCGCGATACCTATCATTAAGGTAACAGCAAAGCCTTTCACCGCTCCGGTACCTACAGCAAATAAAATTAATGCTGTCATAAAGGTGGTGATGTTGGCATCTGCAATGGTTGAAAATGCATTACCATAACCTTCATGGATGGCTTGTTGAACGCTACGACCGCCAAGAAGTTCTTCACGAATACGCTCAAAAATCAGCACGTTTCCGTCTACCGCCATACCCACAGTTAATACCATGCCAGCAATACCTGGTAGGGTTAATACCGCACCTGGGATCATCGACATCACACCAACAACCATGATTAAGTTCGCCAATAATGCAAGGTTGGCAATAAAGCCAAATGCACGGTAGTAAACCATCATGAATACAAGTACAACAACCATACCCCAAATCATTGCTTGAACACCATTTTGGATGTTTTCTGCACCTAAGCTTGGGCCAATAGTTCTTTCTTCTACGATAGTCACAGGCGCAATTAAGGCACCAGCACGAAGCAATAACGCTAAACTTTGTGCTTCAGTGTGTTCAAGACCCGTAATCACAAAATTACGACCTAAACGCGCTTGAATGGTAGCAACTGAAATGACCTCTTCAATACGAGTCATTTTCACTGTGCCATCAGGATTACGTGTACCACTGTCTTTATATTCAATAAACAATGTTGCCATTGGTTTACCGATATTGTCTTTGGTGACGTTTGAGAAAATCGAGCCGCCTTTAGCGTCTAGATTAATCGCAACCTGTGGACGGCTATATTCATCGAAAGTTGGTTGCGCACCAGTAATATGATCACCAGTTAACATCACTTCTTTCTTCAATACGGCAATCCCACCTTCACGACGTTGGTACACTTCAGCACCAGCAGGTACACGGCCACTTGCAGCTGCACTTACATCAGCTTTGTCGTCAACCATACGAAATTCAATCGATGCTGTTGCACCTAAAATCTCTTTTGCACGCGCGGTATCTTGCACACCTGGTAATTCAACAATAATGCGCTCAGCGCCTTGACGTTGAACTACTGGCTCAGCAACACCAAGCTCGTTAACACGGTTACGGATAGTGGTAATGTTTTGCTGAAGTGCTTCTTCCTTAATCTGTTTAAGATAAGCATCACTCATAGTCGCAAGCAGCATAAACTCATTACCGCTGCTAGCATCGGTATAGGTCATGTCTTTACTGCGAGTTTTTAAATATGTCTCAGCTTGGTCAACAGTTGCAGCGTCACGAAACTTAATCGCAATCCCTTTTGGGGTTTTACGAATACCAGCGTAACGAATTTTCTCTTCACGAAGTTGGCTTCTGAAATCTGCTATTTTAGCTTCTTCCATTTTACGGATTGCTTCGCCCATATCCACTTCCATTAAGAAGTGAACACCGCCACGCAAATCTAAACCTAATTTCATCGGCGAACCACCAACAGCTTCAAGCCATTTTGGGGTTGCCGGTGCTAAGTTCAATGCAACGGTATATTTCTGGCCAAGCAGTTCAGCAATAGACTCTTTTGCCAACAGCTGCTGCTCAGGATTTTGCACACGAACTAATAACTGACCACTTTCAAGCTCGGCACGCTTTACCGCAATACCCTGACTCTCTAATAAATCAACCACAGTCGTTTGAGTCGATGCAGTGACTTCAGCGCCGCGGGTTGCGACGATCTGTACTGCATGATCTTCACCAAACAAATTTGGTATTGCATAAAAACTACCAATGGCGATGATGAGCATCACCATGATATTTTTCCACATTGGGTATTTATTTAACACACCATAGCCCTCTTGGCTTTATAACGACTGGATAGAACCTTTAGGCAATACCGCTGCAATATAATCCTTTTTGATCGTGATTTGGTTGTTATCGTTAATAGCTAATAACACATAATCACTTTCTTCACCGATTTTGGTTACTTTGCCTAGAATGCCACCACTGGTTAATACTTCATCACCTTTTGAAATAGAGGCCATTAAGTTTTTGTGTTCTTTAACACGCTTTGACTGCGGACGGAAAATCATGAAGTAAAAAATTAATCCAAACATGACTAGCATGAAAATTAACTGCATGGTTTCGCCACCGGCAGCGCCACTGATTGGGTTTGCATATGCATTTGAAATAAACATAGTTCTCTCTTCTTATTAGCTAAAATTAAACGATTAATTCAGGTACTTCACGACCGAAACTGGTGTAGAACTCCTTAACAAAGGTGTCTAATGTACCTGTCTCAATTGCGCCACGCAAACCTTCCATCAACATTTGATAATATCGTAAATTATGGATGGTGTTTAAACGCGCACCTAAAATTTCATTACAACGATCTAAATGGTATAAATATGCACGTGAATAGTTTTTACAGGTGTAACAATCACACTTAGGATCTAATGTTGATGTATCATCGCGATGACGCGCATTGCGGATTTTAATCACACCTTCACTAGTAAATAAATGACCATTACGGGCATTACGCGTTGGCATAACACAGTCGAACATATCCACACCGCGACGCACGCCCTCAACTAAGTCTTCAGGTTTACCTACGCCCATCAAGTAGCGAGGTTTGTCAGCAGGGATCTGCGGACAAACATGCTCTAAAATGCGGTGCATGTCAGCTTTAGGCTCGCCCACGGCTAGACCACCAACGGCATAGCCATCAAATCCAATATCTAAAAGACCCTTTATACTCTCGTCACGTAAGTCTTCAAATACTCCACCTTGAATAATACCAAACAAAGAGTTTGGATTTTCTAAGCGGTCAAACTCATCTCGCGAGCGTTTTGCCCAACGCAATGACATTTGCATCGATTTACGCGCTTCGTCATGAGTTGCTGGATATGGAGTACATTCATCAAAAATCATCACCACGTCAGAACCCAAAGAATCCTGAATTTGCATTGATTTTTCTGGGTCTAAGAAAATCTTTTCACCGTTAATCGGTGAACGAAAATGCACACCTTCTTCGGTTATTTTACGGATGTCACCTAAGCTGAACACTTGGAATCCGCCTGAGTCCGTTAGAATTGGACGCTGCCAATTCATAAAATCGTGCAAGTCACCATGCTTGCGCATGATTTCTTCACCTGGACGCAGCCATAAATGGAAGGTGTTACCCAATAAAATATCGGCACCCGTCGCGCGCACTTCTTCCGGCGTCATCCCTTTTACGGTACCGTATGTTCCCACAGGCATAAATGCTGGCGTTTCTACGGTGCCACGATCAAAAATAAGACGTCCGCGACGTGCACGACCATCTGTTGTATCTAATTCAAATTTCATAAATCACCTTGCCAGATAAACAGTCTGACTCGTTTAGTTTCTATAGTAATGAGGGCAAATCTTAATGCTTCAAGGTTACTGAGACATTAAATCAAAAAAACGCCCACTATTGTGGGCGAGTATTTTAAATCAAATTCGTTGCTTAGGGGGCTTTTTTCGTCACAAACATGGCATCACCATAGCTAAAAAAGCGATATTTCTGCGTAATAGCATGTTGATAAGCGTTCATCACTTCATCAAAACCAGCAAAAGCACTTAATAGCATGATCAATGTCGACTCAGGCAAATGAAAATTGGTCACCATGGCATCAACGATTTTAAATTGAAAACCGGGATAAATAAAAATATCTGTGTCACCACAGAAGGCTTGTAATGGGCCATCGCCACTGGCTCTGGCTGCACTTTCAAGCGAACGAACAGACGTTGTTCCGACGGCAATCACACGATGACCATTGGCTTTGGTTTGCGCGATGAGATCAACGACATCTTGGCCAACATTAGCCCACTCTGAATGCATTTTGTGCTCAAGAATATTATCAACTCGAACCGGTTGAAACGTACCTGCACCTACATGCAAGGTCACAAAAGCAATATTGACACCTTTAGCTTTTAATTCAGCCAACATGGCATCGTCAAAGTGCAAACCTGCCGTTGGCGCAGCCACAGCACCTGGCGTTTGGTTATATACCGTTTGATAACGCTCTTTATCAGCGTCTTCATCTGGACGGTCGATATAAGGAGGCAGAGGCATATGGCCGACATCTTCAAGCACTGCTAATACACTTTTATCAGACAGAAGCTCAAGTTCGAACAAGGCATCATGACGGGCCAACATTTTCATTTGATATCCGCCATCTAAGTCGATAAGAGTATCAACTTTAGGGGATTTAGAACTGCGAACGTGGGCCAAAATACGTTTGTCGTCAAGCATACGTTCTACGAGAATTTCAAGCTTCCCACCCGTAGATTTTTGCCCGAATAATCGCGCTGGAATAACTCGAGTGTTATTAAACACCATCAAATCACCAGGATTGATCAAATTGAGTAAATCGGTGAATTGTTTGTCGGCAAGCTGACCGTTTTCGCCACTTAGCGTGAGTAAACGCGAAGCATTGCGTTGTGCTGTCGGATAGCGAGCAATCAGCTCATCTGGGAGTTCGAAAGAAAAATCTGCAACGCGCATGGTATAATCTCAACAGTAAAAACGGCCGCTAGTCTATGGCGAGCGCCGGTTAAGATCAAGTTTACTGATTACTTTTTTGTCGGTTTTTGTTTAATAACCTCTGTAGCAATATCATCTGTATCAATCGAATTGGGCTTAGCGTCATTAAATGGTTGATTCGACTTATATGAATGTTCTTCGTAGCGCATATCTATGTGTACTTTATTTCTCTTAGGTACTGTAGACCGACCTAATAACTTTTTTATCAAACTCTTCATCATCCTTGACCCTTAAGATTAATCATATACCCTTTAACGGCTGTTATATTTGAGCATGTCACAACAATAATGATGTCCAATACTCAATGACATTTTTATATAAATCGTTATGATTAAGTTCACACTCTAGCCTAATTGTAACAGTTCGTTACAAACGGCTTGTATCATACTGTAAAATAATAAAATTAGAAGTACCATTTATGAACTTTCTAGCTCACTTACATTTAGCCGACATCAGCAATACTCACCTAGTAGCTAATTTGTCGGGAGATTTCGCCAAAGGTAACATTAGCCAACATCCGAAGCATCTGCAGCAAGGAATATGGCTACACCGTCAAATAGACCAAATTACTGACAGTCATGAAATTATTATCGATTTGCTCAAGTTATTCCCTAAAACCTCACGTCGGGTAGCCCCCATATTGATTGACCTAGTATTTGATCATTATTTAGCCTTTTATTGGGAAGAGTACCATCATCAGCCACTAGATGAGTTTTGTCAAAAAGCCTACCACCAGCTCAATACGACACTTGAACTCCCTTCGACATTACAAGCAATAGCGCCACAAATTATTGAGCAGGATTGGTTAAGTAGTTATCAAACAAGGCCGGGGTTAAACCAGGCGATTAAGGGGGTAAGTAAGCGATTATCAAAACCTGAATTGTTTGACCATGCCATTAAAGATATTGATAAAATTTATGTTGACATCGAAATTGCATTTAGAACCTTTTATCCGCAATTGATGGCCTATAGCAGATTGTATAGTCGTAAAACGCCTGCTGAATATTTACCATTATAGAGAGTAATAACAGGAGTGAATTAAGATGCCATCATGGGTAATCAACCTAAAATCCACCCTCAAATCCAAGCGATTTTGGCTTACAAGCCTTCGTGATATCACACTCATTGGAATAGCATTATTTTTTATTGCCAGTTATTTGCAACGAGATATGCGCAAAGGTGCTGCTGTCCCAATTGAAGCACACTCGATAACTAATAAACCCATATCACTGTTTACCTCAACATCTGTTGAGATGGAACAGCAATCCAACTCTTTGAGTATCAGCAATAAACCTACGTTGGTATATTTTTGGGGTACTTGGTGCCCGATATGCCAAGTCACCTCGCCTATGGTTAACTCGGTCAGTTCAGATCAAGATTATCAAGTGGCTTCTATTGCAGTTGCATCAGGTACCGATGCTGAAATAACAACCTTTATGCAGCAGCATGATTATCGTTTTGAGGTGATCAATCAACAAAACCAACCTCAGGCAATATCATTAAGCCAACAATGGGGCGCAATGGCTCTACCCGCGATTTATATCATCGATACGAATAACAATATTCGCTTTGTCACCTCAGGCGTAACCAGCAGTTGGGGCATGTCGTTGCGCTTGTGGTTAGCGACTTGGTAAACAACCTTTAGCCAAACATCTCTATATCAATTGGATAATTGATTTTTTTGTTATTAGCAAAATTTTGTTATTATTCGCGCCATAAGTGCGCATGGCTGAGTACTCATAAGCATCAGTGCCACACATCTTACCTGAATCAGACTCAATCAAAGAGAACACCTTATCATGCACATCTTTACATATAAGCCGCCATCTATTCCTTGGTTGGACATTCGCTATAAAGACCGTGATATTATCGTGATTAATAAACCTTCTGGGTTATTATCAAACCCAGGACGCTCGCCAGACACATTTGATACCGCAATAACCCGCTTGCAACTATGCCATCCTGAAGCCATTTTGATCCATCGTTTAGATTGCGACACCTCGGGTATTATGATTTTTGCGCGAACCAAAAAAGCCGAATCACATTTAAAAATTCAATTTCAAAATCGCCAAGCCAAAAAAGTGTATATTGCAGAAGTCACTGGCCACGTCGATGAACAGCAGGGGAAAGTAAACTTTGCTATCGGCCCAAACCCTGATTCGCCGCCATTTCAAATGCTCACCAGCACAGGCAAAGCTGCGTTAACCTACTTCCAAGTACTTGAACATAGACCACACTCAACCTTGATGGAACTTAAGCCGCATACGGGTCGAACTCATCAACTTAGGGTGCATATGTTATCCCTTGGTCATGCTATTTTAGGCGATGAATTTTATGGTGATGCTGCAACGATCAATGCCAGTAAACGTTTAAACTTGCATGCACAGTCACTCACAATTACTCACCCTTACAGCCAAGCTGAAATGACTTTTTTTAGTCAGCATCCATTTTAATAATATGAGTGAAGCCAGATTAGACGAAAAAAAATGCTGACGCGGTGACGTCAGCATTTTTTAATTAGTGTCATAACATTAACTAGCTTGAGCAGCTTCTTTCGCTTCAGCGGCTTCACATGCTGCAGCGGTAAATATTACATCCGTAGAGCTATTCAATGCTGTTTCAGCAGAGTCTTGGATCACTCCAATGATAAAGCCAACAGCCACCACTTGCATCGCAACATCATTAGAAATACCAAATAAGCTACATGCTAATGGAATCAACAATAGCGACCCACCGGCAACACCTGATGCACCACAAGCTGAAACAGAAGCAATAACACTCAATAACAGTGCCGTCATAAAATCGACTTGAATTCCCAATGTATTTGCAGCAGCTAAAGTTAATACCGTAATAGTAATCGCTGCACCGCCCATATTGATTGTTGCACCAAGAGGAATAGACACTGAATAGGTGTCTTTATGCAATTTAAGTTCTTCACATAAAGCCATGTTTACCGGGATATTGGCTGCACTAGAACGAGTAAAAAATGCCGTAACCCCACTTTCACGTAAACACTTAAACACTAATGGATAAGGATTACGTTTAATTTTGACATACACAATAATAGGGTTAACCACCAAAGCAATAAATAGCATCGATCCCACTAACACCATCAGTAATTGACCATAGCCCGCTATGGCTTCAAAACCTGTTTCGGCAAAGGTAGCAGCCACTAAGCCGAAAATACCGATAGGTGCTAAACGGATAACAAAGCGGACAATATTCGACACTGCATCACTGACATCAGAAAGCATTCTCTTAGTACTGTCACTGGCATGATGCATGGTTATCCCTAAGCCTGCCCCCCACACCAAAATGCCAATATAATTACCGGTTAATAATGCATTAACTGGATTATCGACAATTTTAAATAATAAGGTATTGATAACTTCACTAATGCCTTGAGGAGGATTTGAGCCTTCAATTCCGGCGGTTAATAGTAAAGTGGTTGGAAACGCAAAACTAAATAACACTGCGGTTAATGCTGCAGCAAAGGTTCCCAGAAGATATAGCCCAATAATCGGACGCATATTGGTTTGGCTATTTTTCTTTTGATTAGCAATAGATGATGCCACCAAAACAAAAACCAGTATTGGCGCAATCGCCTTTAAAGCTCCCACAAAGAGTGAGCCTAAAAAAGCCACATTGTTGGCACCAGTTGTGGAAATACTTGCCAGGACCACACCCAAAATGATCCCGCTGATAATTTGAAGCACAAGGCTACCGTGAGCGATACGAGCGAATAGTGATGTTTTTTGATTCATTACTTAACCTATGATTATTATATTTATAGCTTTTTATGATCAAGGTTTTACTTATCTTTAGAAAGGGAAACATCAAAATGTTAATCATATCTGAACAGTTATCACCCACTGCATGTGGTGATATAAAACATACGTTTTAATACTGACAACATCATTGATAATATCAATGCTATTACTGAAAACACCCTGCTGTTTTACTCATTGATGTACGATCAATTCAACACGCTCAATTAACACACTTCAATCATTCCGTTTTCAGGGATAGCACTCCCTCATTAAAGTTAAGCATTACCTTGTGAACAGCGAATATACTGAACACTGTAAAAGCCTCATAGCTATATATCAGGATGGTGTGTGATAAGTCTAGTATTGATACAAAATGAGTAAAAAAATTTAAGCTTCGCTCATAAAGAAAGCATTAAATTGAAGCTTACCGACAACTTGCTGCAAAATTGTTAACCATGTTAAAAATGAATAAATATCAAAAAATATCACCATTAACTTGGTTGTAATGCCTGTGCGCCTCTAAGCATTGCTTCAATCAGCTCTTTAGCATCAAATTTCGTTAATGCCTCATTTGCGCCAACTTGCTTGGCTTGGCTGACACTTATTTCACTCGATAATGAGGTATGAAGAATAATATATGCATGCTCAATTGCCGGATTATTTTTAACTTCGAAGGCTAATTCGTAACCATCTAGACCTGGCATTTCAATATCACTTACCAATAAGTCGATAGGTTTTCTTTCTGCGGCGGCTAGCTGCATCATTTGCAATGCATCACGGCCATCTGCGGTGACTTGATACGCTATATTAATGGAGTCCAGAGCATCGGATAATTGTTTACGGGCAACTTTGGAATCGTCGACCAGTAAAATACGCAATGGTGATAATTTTTCACGTTGAACATCAGTTAATATTGCTCGATTACTAATGGGATCATCAGGGAATATTTTCGATAATAACAATTCGACATCAAGTAATTGCACTAATTGATCATTAAAACGAGTGACACCAGTTAAAAAGGCATTTTTGCCTAAGTTGCCAGAAGGCGCCTCAATATTACGCCAATTACACTCAATGATCTTATCAATGCCACGTACCAGAAAACCAATGACCATTCGCTGACAATCGGTAATGATGATGTAGCAATCTTTTCGCTCAGACTCACTCACAGGTTTATAACCAATAGAAGCCGCCATATCAATAACCGGTATAGTCATACCACGAATAGTCGCCGCGCCAAGAATAGCAGGGTGAGAATGCGGGATTTTAGTTAAAGGAGTATACGGTACGAGTTCACGAATTTTTAGAGTACCCAAGGCAAATAATTGTGTTTGATTCAACTTAAAAAGCAATAGCCCCTGTGATTGATTCGCTTTGCTTATTTTAGGACTCATTATTACCCCTTCATCTGAAGACTGAAATCAACTTCACTATAGCATTTATTGTCAATATGTAGACTAGCTTTTATCGGTATTTATCTACAAATAGCATTACAAATCACAAAATTAGCAATTCACCTGATAATAGTCAGCACTGATATAATGCCGATTGCGATCACGCTTCAATACATCATTTTTTGTCATTAACTCTTGATAAATATTACCGAGTTATCAAGTTACGTTAACCGCTTGCCGCTGATGACTATTGCTATCAATACTCTTGTCACCACGATTAGTCTATATAGAACGGAAAAGGCAGCTCAAAAAATAACGTAAACTTCAAATAGCTAAATGCTGTGTGACAATTCACATTATAGGCATTACCTGGCATAACTGCCTAAAATATATATCAAATGACTCATGAGCATAAATATTTACGCTGATCTAAGCCCTTTAAAACTACGAAGGGAGACATAGATGAAATCAATGATTGATCTCACCTATTGTCTCCCTGATGCAATATTTAAATTTAACTCAATTAGTTTGAAGCAGATTGGAGCTCGTAGAGCACGTCATACACAAACTGATCCCAACCATCAGCATCAAACGCTAAACCACTGGCATTACGCACTTGGCTAACAGCATGTAAGGGCGCTGCACCATTTTCCATCATGTAATAAGCCATTACCACTTCAGTACGATTAATGCCTGAACGACAATGAAGTAACACAGGTAAATTATCAGCTTCACACTCACGAATAAATGCGAGTACCTGAGGTAGTATTTCAGCACAAATGGCTAAATCCTCAGGCTCAGGTGGAATATTGTCAGGTAAATTAAATACTTTATGACGAATACCTAACTCTGCCATGGCCTTAGTGTCGCAACCTTCACCATTGTTTAATGATGCAATTGCACCGAAACCCGCTTGCTGTAACTCAGCTAAGTTCCATGCATCTTTGTTTGGACCACTACGACCTGCAACTTGTCCATCAACTAACCAAAAAATATGTTTCATATTACCTACTACTAATCTGGTTTTTTAGCCCAAATATCAACATTAACTGAGGACAACTTTTTACGTTTCTTTTTACCACTGCCTTCAGGCTTAGCCATTGGCTTAGGTTGTTCCAGCACGTTTTCGGGCACTACATCATCAGCCTCAAATCCAACAACTTGTTCACGCTCAAGGCGGATCTGATTCTTCTTCTCGATAACACTGAAGTGATGATACTCATCATGGGACAGCAAGGTCAACGCTAAACCGACCTCTCCTGCACGTCCACTTCGACCAATTCGATGCATATAATCTGCTGGACTGCGCGGTAAGTCAAAATTAATTACCACTGGTAATTTTTCAATATCAAGACCACGGGCAGCAATGTCTGTTGCAATGAGCACTTGAATCTCGCCGGCTTTAAAACCTTCCAATACCCGACTTCGCGCACCTTGCGCTTTATCTCCGTGAAAGACTTCAGCAGTGATACCACGTTTAGCTAATTTTTGAGCTAAATGATTACAACTATTTTTAGCGCCGACAAAAATGAGCACTTGACGCCATTGATGTTGTTGAAGCAGATGAGCCAGTAAGGCAGTCTTTTTTTCACGATTAACCGTCATGACACGCTGAACTAAGGTGCTTGCTTCAGCACTTTGTAATTGTATCTCAAGCGGATTGACTAACAGCGCTTGCGTTAGTTGGCGAACTTCATCAGGGAAAGTGGCAGAAAACAATAACGTCTGTTTTTTCTTAGGAAGTAAGTCAAGCACCTGAGTAAGCTCTTCAGTAAAACCTAGACTTAACATACGGTCAGCTTCGTCAAGCACTAAGGTTGACACTTGAGATAGCTTTAATGCGTTAGACGAAACTAAATCGAGCAGACGACCTGGTGTTGCGACCACGACATCAGCACCACCGCGTAATGCTAACATCTGAGTGTTAACAGACACACCACCAAAGGCCGCAACCACTTTAATGTCACCATTTAAGTGAACCGCATAGGATTTAAAGCTGTCGGCAACTTGCTTGGCTAACTCTCTTGTAGGCACTAAAACTAACGCACTAACAAAATTTCCTTTAGATGATACAGCTTGACGACTGACTAATTGATGCAATATCGGTAGCGCAAAAGCAGCTGTTTTACCCGAGCCGGTATTGGCACCTGCTAGTAAATCTTTACCAGTTAGCGTGCTTGGAATAGTTTCAGCTTGAATAGGGGTCGGCTGATGGTGATTAAGCTCAGCCAATCTTGCCAACAATGGAGTATGCAGGCCAAATTCAGCAAAAGTCGTCGCGAGAGAAGCTTGGGTCATGTATCAAATGCGCTCAAAAAATGAATATCAATCGCGCATTTTAACGTACTTTACCCCAGCAGTCAGATAAATTAACGAATTTGTTCAATCCCTTCTAAGTCGAGTAACCACTGTTTCATCTCAAGCCCATAAGCATAACCAGTTAGCTTGCCGCCCTTGCCTATCACGCGATGGCAAGGGACAATTATCGCTATCGGATTGGCGCCATTTGCTGCACCTACCGCTCTGACCGCTTTAGGCCTACCTATGGTATTAGCGATATCACTGTAACTGCAACGCATTCCAAATGGCAATTGACTCAATGCTTGCCAAACCTCTTGTTGAAACACAGTCCCTTTCGGCGCTAAGGTCACATCAAATTGTTGCCTGGTCTTAGCGAAATATTCAGCTAACTGAATCACAGTTTCATCAATGTGGCGCTGCGCCTCTAGTAATATGGCTGGATCAGGCTCGATATCTCTTTGCGGCAAAGTAACTTGAGCATGAACGTTTACCGTTAAACTCCTTTGAGCCAGATCCTCAACCTGTAAATGGGTTAATCCGTGCTCAGATGCTTTAAGCGATAGTAAGCCAACAGGACTCGTAACTAAGGCATGGCACTTAGGCGACGTAAAATGGGTCATAAAATTATCCGTTTTTGGCAGCGACAGGATCGTGATCCCAAAGCTGAAAGGTTAAGTAACTGCCCCAAGGTGATGCTTGTTTTGTCATATCTGCAGCAATACTTAAATATGATTTTGGTGTTTCAATGGATTTACCCGCCTGCTCATGCAACGCATACAAGCGCTTTTTGATAACTAAATCAGAACTCAAAAACATATCTGGATCACTTAAGCCGCGCATCTTAGCGTACGCGACAGTCCACGGACCAATACCTTTTACTTCAAGCCAATCGTCAGGTGTTGAGTCTGCATGTTGATGTACAAATTTCCCCAAAGCATTCAATGCTAATTTTCGAGCACCAGGCATGTTTAGTTCATCCAATGATGCTGCAGCAATAGTTTCTGGCGTCGGAAATAATCGCCAAGTCTTACCATCAATGAGAAGTGTTGCACCATAATGCTTAACCAGTAAATTTAATAACTTAGTCGCTTGCAATACACTCACTTGTTGCCCTAACACAGCTCTACAAGCAGCTTCAAACACACTGCCCGTGGCTGGAATACGCAAGCCAGAGTCAATTTGAGCTCCTAATGTAATAATGGGTAACAATGCTTGGCGGATAACTACCATGTCAGCATCTAAATCGAACATACGCCGTAATTGCAATACAATATGATGTAATGATTTAATATCGTTAGCATCAAGTAAGTAAATACTCACATCCAGCTGGGGTTTATCGATATTAGGCGAAACATAAAAAAAACCGTCAACCCCATCAAATGAAAATGTTCGACCATAACGACCTAATTCATCGTCAATAACTTCCATATTGTCGACTTGACGAAAGGCATAAAAAGCTAACATTTTACTCCAACTCAGAGGCGGTCGGTAAGCTAATGCTAATGTAATTGGTTTACTGTAAGTTCTCACTTGGTTATCTTTATAAGGATGAGTATCGTCCGTTGAACCTCGGCTTTTTTGGCGCAAATCACTCGGGGTTAACAGTAACTGTTGTTTAAAAAATTCATTAAACCGCCTGATGCTATTAAAGCCTGCAGCCATAGCAACTTCAGTCATTGATAATTGTGTTTGGTGTAATAACTGTTTAGCAAACATCAACTGCTGATATAACGCAAAGCGTTTAGGCGATGTCCCCATTCCTTGATTAAAGAGTTTATGTAGATAGCGACTGCTAATGCCGAGCTTTTGTGCCAACGACTCGACAGTTCCAGCGTTGTCGCCACTCAAAAAGCCTTGTTCAATTAACTTGATGGCTCGCATTAATGTTGTTTGAGTGCCTAACCACGCAAAGGAGCTTGGAGCACTATCTGGTCGACATCTCAGACAAGGCCGGAGCCCTGCATTCGCCGCTTTTATAGCAGAATCAAAGTAACGAACATTTTTTTCATAGGGCGCTGGGGCGGGACAGATTGAGCGGCAATAGATCCCGGTGGTAAGTACCCCAGTAAAAAATTGACCATCAAAGCGTGCATCACGACTCAATCTCGCCTGTTGGCAGATCTGAGCTGTAATATTGCAATCGCTGTTAATCTGTACCATTAATTACGTTAACCTCGTTAACTTTAGTCAAGTGCAATAGAAAAACTGAACCTTTTTCAGTGCACTGCGTATTTGAGTAATTATCTTACCTAAACACAACAACCACGACTAGCGGAAAACGGAACTCAATCGTTTCGTATAATGTAACAATTTAACCGATTACATTTGGTAGATTTACGTTATCCTAGTCAGCAGAATTTTCACCATTACGTTAGAGCATTAGATGTTTAAATTTTTTGAATCATTGACCCAAGCACTGCCACAAGAAGAGCCGACCCAGCCCCCCAATACCCTGTATGCATTTTGCCGCCATTATACCCGCGGATTTGGGTTACCTTTAATTGTGATGTCGGTGCTAACGGCCATATTGGCGATGTTGGAAGTCTCGCTCTTTGGATTTATGGGCAAATTAGTCGATTGGTTAGTGACCAAAAACCCGCAAACTTTATGGCAAGATGAAGGTACAACATTAATCATCATGTCGGTGCTTGTGTTAGTGGTTATTCCGCTGATTGTCTGGCTCCATGCGTCTATCGTGCATCAAACACTATTGGGCAACTACCCCATGGCGATTCGCTGGCAAGCACATCGCTATTTGCTTAAACAAAGCATCTCATTTTATCAAGATGACTTTGCCGGACGAATAGCCACTAAGGTTATGCAAACATCGCTTGCGGTCCGTGAAACTGTGATGAAATTACTCGACGTTCTCATGTATATCTTGGTTTATTTCACCTCGATGCTGGTGATGATTGCCGCTGCTGATGTGCGCCTGATGCTGCCCATGCTGGTATGGTTGGCTGCTTACGTCTTAATTCAGTGGAAATTAGTGCCAAAGTTAAAGGCGATATCCACAGAGCAAGCCGATGCTCGTTCAACCATGACCGGGCGTATTGTTGACAGTTATACCAATATTTCTACCGTAAAGCTGTTCTCACATACCACCCAAGAAGCTGACTATGCTCAAGACAGCATGACACATTTCTTAAAAACTGTTTATGGCCAAATGCGCCTGGTAACGATCATTAATGTCTTAGTACAAATCATTAATTACGTATTGGCGTTTACTATCGCTGCGGTATCTATTTGGTTATGGGCTGACAATGCGATTACGGTTGGCGCAATTGCCATTGCTGTAAGTTTAGCCCTTCGTTTAAATGGTATGTCACAGTGGATCATGTGGGAAATCAGTTCACTATTTGAAAACATTGGTACCGTTACCGATGGAATGAATACTTTATCGAAACCGATTGCGATTCAAGATAAACCCAACGCCAAAGACATTACTGTTGATCAGGGTAAAATCGATTTTAACCAAGTGAGTTTTCATTATGGCGAAAAAGCAGGAGTCATTGAACAGCTAAACCTGAATATTAAAGCTGGCGAAAAAGTCGGTTTAGTAGGACGCTCTGGTGCAGGAAAGTCGACGTTAGTAAACTTACTAATGCGTTTTCATGATGTTGAAAAAGGCCAAATACTCATTGAT
Source organism: Shewanella sp. SG41-3 (assembly GCF_014164545.1). NCBI lineage: Bacteria > Pseudomonadati > Pseudomonadota > Gammaproteobacteria > Alteromonadales > Shewanellaceae > Shewanella > Shewanella sp. SG41-3. Next base: position 525,885 of record NZ_JACJFJ010000001.1, on the reverse strand, counting down.
GACCAACTTATAACAGATATTACCCAAGACTCATTACGGGCAAACATTGGTATGGTTACTCAGGACACATCTTTGCTGCATCGCTCAATTCGTGAAAACATTTTGTACGGCGATCCACATGCCAGTGACGAGCAACTAGTAGCTGCTATCACTCAAGCACAAGCAGCAGAGTTTATTGATAATTTAACTGATCCATTTGGTAACAAAGGACTCGATGCCCAAGTTGGTGAGCGCGGAGTCAAGCTATCTGGTGGCCAACGCCAACGCATTGCCATTGCAAGAGTATTGCTAAAGAATGCACCCATTTTATTACTTGATGAAGCAACATCAGCGCTCGACTCTGAAGTCGAAGCCGCGATTCAAGAATCATTGTATGAATTAATGGAAGGCAAAACAGTGATCGCGATAGCGCATCGACTGTCGACGATTGCAGCTATGGATAGGCTAATTGTATTAGATAAAGGCTGTATTGTTGAGCAAGGAACCCACCAAGAACTCATTGACGCTAAAGGCATATATGCACAGCTTTGGGCTCACCAAACCGGTGGTTTTTTGGGTTTAGATTAAAACCTACCCGAGATAGTTTGTAACTCACCTCTACTGCAAAAGCCACTCACACAATGAGTGGTTTTTTTATTGTGGTATAAACAATAGGATTCAACATAAACAGCTATATTCGCGACTAGGCCAATAGCAAAAATGAACAGATATGATAATGGAAATCAAAAAATTACAATGTTTGGTTTAATTAGGTTGGGATTATTTTTGATTGTGTTTGATGATGTTGGATATTGAGGATGAGGCTAGATGGTGGTCGCTACTGGGCTCGAACCAGTGACCCCCTCCTTGTAAGGGAGGTGCTCTCCCAGCTGAGCTAAGCGACCTGGGATATAGCGCAAAACTAAATTGATATGGTGGTCGCTACTGGGCTCGAACCAGTGACCCCCTCCTTGTAAGGGAGGTGCTCTCCCAGCTGAGCTAAGCGACCTGGGATATCAATTTTTTTATAACTATTGGTAAAATATGGTGGTCGCTACTGGGCTCGAACCAGTGACCCCCTCCTTGTAAGGGAGGTGCTCTCCCAGCTGAGCTAAGCGACCTGGGATATTTTACTTTTGAGTCCATCAATCTATAAAAGATATGGTGGTCGCTACTGGGCTCGAACCAGTGACCCCCTCCTTGTAAGGGAGGTGCTCTCCCAGCTGAGCTAAGCGACCTGGGACTCTACACAAAAACTTCTGAAAATTATATGGTGGTCGCTACTGGGCTCGAACCAGTGACCCCCTCCTTGTAAGGGAGGTGCTCTCCCAGCTGAGCTAAGCGACCTGGGATAATAATTAACAGTAATGTTCCATAAATAAAAATATGGTGGTCGATACTGGGCTCGAACCAGTGACCCCCTCCTTGTAAGGGAGGTGCTCTCCCAGCTGAGCTAATCGACCTCGCTGTGTGGGGCCGTATTATAGGGGGCAAGCAAAACCTGTCAACGCTTTTTATTTAAAATATTGCCAGTCGGGCTAAAATTGTTCGCTTTGATGCTTTGTTGAACAAGGGATTGTACTCAATAATAAAGAAAATTCAAAAACAACCCTAGGTTTAGATGTCCGCCATTTCAACTGTTGGGTTTGACTGTTAGAATAGCGTTACATTTTTTTGTTTGTCTTCTTTAGACGTTTATAAATAGGTTAGTGTCCGATTATGACTACCAAGACGCGTTTTGCTCCAAGTCCAACTGGTTTTCTTCATGTAGGTGGTGCTCGAACAGCACTTTATTCATGGTTGCACGCTCGTGCTAACAATGGTGAATTTGTACTTCGTATTGAAGACACTGATATTGAACGTTCAACTCAAGAAGCCTGTGACGCTATCCTTGATGGTATGAACTGGTTAGGTTTGACTTGGGATGAAGGTCCTTACTACCAGACTAAGCGTTTTGATCGTTACAATGAAATTATTGCGCAAATGCTTGATAAAGGCACTGCCTATAAATGTTATTGTTCTCGTGAACGTATTGAAAGCATGCGTGAAGAGCAAGCTGCACAAGGTCTACAACAAAAATATGACGGTTGCTGTCGTAACCTTGCGCCTCGTGATACTGATGAGCCCTTTGTTGTTCGCTTTAAAAACCCTATCGAAGGCAGTGTGATATTTGATGATCACGTCCGTGGACGTATCGAAATTTCTAACGATATGCTTGATGACTTAATTATTAAGCGTACCGATGGCGTACCTACTTATAATTTCTGTGTTGTAGTCGATGACTGGGATATGGGCATCACCTGCGTTGTACGCGGTGAAGATCATATCAATAATACTCCACGCCAAATCAACATCCTTAAAGCCTTAGGCGCACCTATTCCTGAATATGCTCATGTGTCGATGATTCTAGGTGACGATGGCGCCAAGCTATCTAAGCGACATGGTGCTGTAGGCGTTATGCAGTACCGTGATGACGGGTATTTACCTGAAGCACTATTAAACTACCTTGTTCGCTTAGGTTGGTCTCATGGTGATCAAGAAATATTTTCAATGGACGAGTTGAAAACGCTGTTTAAATTAGATGATATCAATAAAGCGGCTTCAGCTTTTAATACTGATAAGCTCGTTTGGCTAAACCAACATTATATCAAGTCTCTCGATCCTGTTTATGTCGCATCGCATTTACAGTGGCATATGGATGATCAGAAAATTGACACCAGTAATGGCCCAGCGCTAACTGAAATTGTTACGGCACTATCTGAACGTGCGAAAACACTAAAAGAGTTAGCCGCTTCAAGCCGATACTTCTATGAAGACTTTGCAGATTTTGATGAAGCCCAAGCTAAAAAGCATTTACGTGGCGTTGCACTAGAGCCTCTAACATTGTTTAATCAAAAATTATCTGAGCTAAATGATTGGAGTGTAGAGAATATTCACCACGTTATTGAAGCGACAGCAACTGAACTTGATGTCGGTATGGGTAAAGTGGGTATGCCTTTACGTGTTGCCGTGACAGGCGCAGGGCAGTCTCCTGCGTTAGATTTAACCTTGTTCTTAATCGGAAAAGAAAGATCTGCACAAAGAATATCCAAAGCGATTGAATTTGTAGCAGATAGAATAAATTCCTAAAAAACGAGTTGACACTTTTGGGTATGCTGCATAGAATGCGCCTCGCAGTTGAGACATGATGTTAGTTTTTTCTAGTAGCATATCCAAAAGCATTAAGTAAGAGGGGTTATAGCTCAGCTGGGAGAGCGCTTCGCTGGCAGTGAAGAGGTCCACGGTTCGATCCCGTGTAGCTCCACCACTTACTTAACTATCTTTAAATAGATATTAGCATTGATGTTTAGCCTACAGACACCAATGAGTATTCACTCGATACAGAGTATAACGTATCAACTGTGTCAAATTCGTCTAGAAATAGAGCTAAGGACATCGCCCACTTTGGTTTATAAAGAGTCAGCGGTAACAGGGGTTCGAATCCTTAGGGTTTTGTGCTTCATTATAGGTAACTAGCACTGGTGTTTAGCCTACAGACATCAATGAGTATTCACTCGATACAGAGTATAACGTATCAACTGTGTCCCATTCGTCTAGAGGCCTAGGACACCGCCCTTTCACGGCGGTAACAGGGGTTCGAATCCCCTATGGGATACCATATTTAA
>NZ_JACJFJ010000001.1:0-522141 GCF_014164545.1 Shewanella sp. SG41-3 | reverse complement strand
ACCAATGAGTATTCACTCGATACAGAGTATAACGTATCAACTGTGTCCCATTCGTCTAGAGGCCTAGGACACCGCCCTTTCACGGCGGTAACAGGGGTTCGAATCCCCTATGGGATACCATATTTTTCAAATTTTGGTGTCTATTAACTAAAATTTGGGGCTATAGCTCAGCTGGGAGAGCGCTTCGCTGGCAGTGAAGAGGTCCACGGTTCGATCCCGTGTAGCTCCACCAATTAATATTGGTACTAATGCTTAATATCATTTTTGCATTAAAAACAAAAAACCACCTCATGGTGGTTTTTTTGTATTTGCGATTTCTTGTCTATTCTATCGAGATATGGATATCATTGATTATCTGGTTTGCCAAGACTACATAATCAACCTTCTTCAGTAATTTATTCTTTAGCTACTCCCCCACTTATTAGATCTCGATAACATCATAAGAAAATGTGTGACATTCCACCCATTGCTTTATTGAATGTGTGTGACTATCCACACACAAAATGATTTCTATTTTTCCTATGTAAATTTAAATTAATAAATATCATGAAGTTACAAATAATTAACATTCTGGCCCAATGCTTGCTATGTTTTAACTATCCTCATAAGCGTTTATGGCGTACTTGTTCTGGAGCAAGTCACTAGCTGAGGAAAAATAAAACACTAAAAAAAAAGGAAGTTAATTATATGAAAAAATCAACAAGTGCCTTTACTCGACCTCTAAAATCAATGGCTAAGCTAGCAACGATTGCCTCAATCCTTGCTGCGAGTTTTAATGTCTTTGCTGAACCGATAGAAATTAAATTTTCGCATGTGGTTGCAGAGAACACGCCAAAAGGACAGATGGCGCTGAAATTTAAAGAGTTAGTTGAACAGCGCCTACCAGGTGAATACATTGTTAACGTATTCCCAAACTCACAGTTATTTGGGGATAACAATGAGCTGGCGGCATTACTGTTAAACGATGTGCAATTTGTTGCACCATCATTGTCTAAATTTGAGCGTTTTACCAAAAAACTACAGATTTTCGATTTACCTTTCTTATTTGAAGATATGGCAGCGGTTGATCGTTTTCAGCAATCAGAATCAGGCCAGAAATTACTCAACTCAATGAACCGTAAAGGCGTTGTTGGTCTGGGATATCTTCACAACGGTATGAAGCAGTTTTCAGCAAACGATCCATTAGCATTACCAGAAGATGCTAAAGGCAAAAAGTTTCGTATCATGGCCTCTGACGTGATTGCAGCTCAGTTTGATGCTGTTGGTGCCATTCCAGTAAAAAAACCATTCTCTGAAGTGTTTACTTTATTACAAACCCGCGCAATTGATGGTCAAGAAAATACTTGGTCAAATACCTACTCAATGAAATTCTATGAAGTGCAAAGTCAAATCACTGAGAGTAATCACGGTGTTTTAGATTATATGGTGGTGACATCAAATACCTTCTGGAAAGGCTTACCAGCAGAAAAACGTGCCATCTTTAAGTCATCTTTGGATGAAGCGATTGCCCTTGGCAACAAAATTGCCTCAGAAAAAGATAATGAAGATAGACAAGCGATTATTGACTCTAAGCGTTCTGAACTCGTCACGTTAACCCCTGCTGCACGCCAACAGTGGATTAATGTTATGAAACCAGTTTGGGCTAAGTTTGAAGATCAAATTGGCAAAGATATGATTGATGCTGCTGTCGCGGCTAACACTAAATAGTCTAAATACTTGATGTGGTACTGAATGCATTCAGCGTTAGTACCACCCTTTTTTATTTAAGGAGTATGACCGTGATTTCAAGACTATTTGGTTATTTTGAAGAAGGCTTTCTTAATCTTTTGATTACATTAATGACATTGCTCGTTTTTGGCGAAGTTATTGCTCGTTTCTTTTTCGATACCGGTTTCTTATGGATCCAAGAACTCACCCTAACCTTATGTGGCTGGTTTGTACTATTTGGCATGTCTTATGGTGTCAAAGTGGGTGCACATATTGGCGTTGATGCCTTTGTGTCTAAATTATCAGGCAAACCTCAGAAAGCGGTAGCGATCTTTGCATGTCTATGTTGCATTATTTACTGTGCGATGTTTTTAAAGGGGGCTTGGGACTACCTTAGTCAAATGTACCAAATTGGTATCCCGATGGAAGATATCGACTTTCCAGTATGGTTAATTCAACAGCTAGATCCCGATTTTGCTTGGGAAACATTGCGCATCGATGTAGACGATGGTGCCGTGCCGATTTGGTTATCTCAAAGTATTCTCATTATCGGATTTTCAATGCTCACCTGGCGCTTTATAGAATTGTTTATCGCTATTCTAAAAAACCAAGCAGTCGGCTTTCAATTGGCCGATGAAGCTAAAGACAGTATGCATTTAATTGATGAAGCAGCGCTATCCACATCATCCGAACAACAACGAGAAAATGATAAGGACGCGAAATAATGACTATAGCCACACTCTTTATCGCTTTGTTTATATGTATGATGATTGGTATGCCGATTGCTATTGCTTTAGGCTTTTCAAGCATGTTGACGATTTTGTTGTTTTCAAATGACTCACTCGCCTCAATTGTGCTTAAACTATATGAATCAACATCAGAACATTACACTTTATTAGCTATTCCATTCTTTATTTTATCGTCAGCATTTTTGTCTACTGGTGGCGTCGCTAGGCGTATTATCGACTTCGCTATGGACAGTGTCGGTCATATCCGCGGTGGTCTTGCTATGGCCTCCGTTATGGCTTGTATGTTGTTCGCCGCCGTATCAGGATCGTCACCTGCTACTGTTGCTGCAATTGGTTCAATTGTAATTGTTGGCATGGTACGGGCTGGATATCCTGAAAAATTTGCTGCTGGAGTGATTACCACCTCAGGAACTTTAGGTATTTTAATCCCACCTTCAATTGTGATGCTGGTTTATGCCGCTGCAACTGAAGTATCTGCTGCTAGAATGTTTATGGCAGGTCTGATACCAGGATTAATGATGGGCTGTATTTTAATGCTGGCCATCTACATTGTGGCAAGAATAAAAAAGCTACCTTCACGCCCTTTTCCTGGCGTAAAAGCGCTAACGATATCAAGTGCTAAAGCTCTTGGCGGTTTAGCACTTATTATTATTGTACTCGGATCAATTTATGGTGGTATCGCCAGCCCTACAGAAGCTGCAGCAGTAGCCTGTGTATACGCTTACTTTATTGCGGTATTTGGATATCGAGATATTGGACCACTTAAAAATGTGGCTTGGCGTAATCAACAAGAGTCTTTAATCGGAGCCTCATTTCGCAATATCGGCTACATGTTACTTGCTGTGATAAAAACACCTACCGACAAAGAAATTCGTCATGTGGTTCGTGACGGCGCAAAAGTCAGTATTATGCTGCTATTTATTATTGCTAATGCCATGCTATTTGCGCACGTGTTAACCACCGAACGCATTCCGCACATTATTGCAGAAGCTATTGTCGGATTAGGTTTGCCTGCCTGGGGATTTTTGATCATTGTTAACTTACTGTTGTTAGCCGCAGGTAACTTTATGGAGCCCTCTGCCATTTTGCTCATTATGGCGCCCATTCTGTTCCCTATCGCAACGCAACTGGGTATTGACCCTATCCACTTAGGGATCATTATGGTGGTTAACATGGAGATAGGAATGCTCACCCCCCCCGTCGGACTCAATCTCTTTGTCACCGCGGGAATAACGGGTAAAAGTATGGGATGGGTCATTCAGTCATGCTTACCTTGGTTGGTATTATTACTCGGTTTCTTGATGTTAATTACCTATATTCCACAAATTTCACTATTTTTACCGGAATATATAGACAAATTAAACGGCTACTAGCTTGATAATTCGCGTATTATAAACGAGCCTTGATTAAGGCTCGTTTTTTTATTCATGACTCAAAATAACCACAACTAATTGGTAATATTCATGCTTTCATTTTTTACCATCAAGAAACGTAATATTTTAGTAAGCATCATGCTCATCATAGGATTATTACTCACTCTTAAAATGACTTATTGGTATGTACTTGAACAAGGCACGAAAAATATTGCAGAGCAATCTGAGAAGCAAATCAATGAACTGGTTATTTTTATCGATAACGCACTGTCACACTACGAGAATATTCCAGCCGTACTTGCACAAAACCCTATATTAGAACAGGGGTTACTCGATCAACAAAACTCTCAAACTATTGAAAAGCTGAACGCTTATTTATCTGAATTACAGCAAGTCACCGAATCATCTGATATTTACCTGACCGATGCGCTCGGAGTCGCTATTGCCGCCAGCAATTGGGATCAGCCGAATTCTTTTATTAATCATGACTATTCATTTAGACCCTACTTTATCGAAGCGATATCAGGTAAATCAGGACGATATTATGCCGTCGGAACTTCATCAAATAAGCGCGGCTTCTATTTTGCTAACCCGGTTTATCACAATGGTCTAGTCTTGGGTGTAGTCGTTGTTAAAGTTGATATTGGCTTAATTGAACAACAAAGTAGTGGCATTGCCATCGCAAGCCAATATGAATTTATGATCAGCGATCCAGACAATATCGTGTTTCTATCAAGTATCAATAGCTGGCGATTTAATTCATTATCACCGCTGACACAGGCCAAACGTTTTGCACTCAACTCTTCAAAACGTTACGCCAATAGACCCATTGGTGAGCTTAGTGTCAATCCTAGCTTTAAGATTGGTAACTCCCATGCTGCTCAGGTTTACCAAATATCATCCTTTGAAGGGCAAAAAAAATACCTTGAACGTCATCAATTTATGCCTAATGCTAATTGGAACGTTCATGTACTTGCACCAATGAAGCCCTTATATGAGTCTTTGCCACAGATATTGCTATTGGCTGCCACGCTATATTTATTACTGGCATTATTTATTCTTTATAACATTGAACGTCGTAAAAATTTACGCCGAATGCGTCAAGCACAAAATCAACTTGAACAAAGGGTAAAAGAGCGCACCTTAGAGCTTGAGCAAGCCAACACCCAATTAAAAGACACTCAAGACGAACTGATTCAAGCTGCAAAGCTGACCGTCATAGGCAGCCTGTCAGCCAGTATTAATCACGAACTAAATCAACCTCTGGCGGCACTAAGAAGTTACGCACAAAATACCCAAACTTTCATCGGGCGAAATATGCTTGACGATGCCGGTAATAATATCAAAATCATGATCGAACTAACCGATAGATTGGCAGATATTATTGGCCAATTTAAGAGCTTTACCCGTAAGTCTCAGGGTAAAGACAACGCCACTGATATAACAAAATCGATAGAACAGGCGTTAACAATTGTTCAACCTGAAATAGACAAGCAAGGTATAAAACTGTCGCTGCAACTCCTACAGGGTAAGTGTCAAATCTGGGGTGACAGCGTGCGATTACAGCAAGTATTGGTTAATCTTATCAGTAATGCCATTGTTGCAATGCAACAATCTACCGAACGAAAATTACGTATCGAAGTCTATTGCGATAACAAGGTAAACATCAGTATCCAAGACAGTGGTCCGGGTGTGAGAGAAAGCCAAATGAGCAAAATTTTTGAACCTTACTATACCACCAGCGAACGTCAGGGATTAGGATTAGGCTTGTCCATCTCGCAACGGATTATCGAATCCATGCAAGGTTCTATTACAGTCGAAAACGCCCTTCAAGGTGGCGCTATTTTCCATATTATTTTGCCTCTTTATTTACGTGAGGAAGTCTAAACGTGACTCAAATACAAGACATCAACGATTATCAAGTCATTATTGTTGATGATGAACCTCATATTGGTATCGTGTTGCAACAATTATTCAAACTCGAAAATATTCGTGCCTTAGCCACCACAGACCCACAGTCTATTTCCAGTCACATTACCGCTAACTGGCCAGGTATTGTGATCTCTGATGTCAATATGCCATTACTTGATGGATTGAGTTTATTACAACAACTGAAACAACAAGACAGTGATCTTCCTGTTGTACTGTTAACTGGCTTTGGTGACATAGCAATGGCTGTCGACGCACTGAAAAAAGGGGCCTACGACTTTATCGAAAAACCTTTTAATAACGAACACATACTCGATGTCACCAAACGTGCTCTAGATAAGCGATCGTTAACGTTAGAAAACCGCAAGCTTAAACGCGAACTTGAATCTCACATTGCTCCTGGCCCGCGTATTTTAGGAAACAGTCCTAGCGTAATGAAAATGCGCCACCTTATAGACCAAGTATTAGATACACCCGCCGATATTATGATTGAAGGTGAAACCGGTGCGGGTAAAGAGTTAGTCGCCCGATATTTACATGACCATAGCTACCGTAACAAAGCCAATTTTGTCGCAATTAATTGTGGTGCTATTCCGGAAAATCTCATAGAAAGCGAACTCTTTGGTGCTGAATCAGGCGCTTTTACCGGCATAGACAAACGCCGTATCGGCAAATTCGAATATGCCAATGGCGGTACACTACTTTTAGATGAAATAGAAAGTACTCCAATGGCGTTGCAGGTGAAATTATTACGCGTGTTGGAAGACCGCAAAGTTGAAAGGCTGGGCTCAAACACACCAATAGACTTAGATATCAGAGTCATTGCTGCAACAAAATTAAACTTGCAGCAGCTGTGTGAAGAAGGCAAATTCAGACAAGATTTATTGTATCGTCTTAACTTGGTCACTATTGTTATTCCGCCGCTAAGAGATAGAAGAGAAGATATTCCACTGCTGTTTTTACACTTTGCTAGAATTGCATCGGCTCGATACCATAAAGCACTTATTGCCTTAAATACGTCACAAACCGTGGTGCTTACCGCACATGATTGGCCGGGTAATGTGCGTGAATTACGTAACTTAGCTGAACGCTATGTTCTACTGGGCGCTGAGGCCGCTTTTGCTGGTAATCTAGAAAGCAATACAACCATACATACCAGTATGTCATTGCAGCAGCGAGTAGAGTTTTTTGAGCGTATGTTGATTGAAGAAGCCTTAAGTCATAATAAAGGCAGCATAAAATTAACCATGGAACAGCTCGAGCTCCCCCGTAAAACCTTGTACGACAAAATGCGCAAATTTGACTTAGACCGTAAACAGTTTATCGAGAATTAACCTGTTAATCGGCGATAGATACATCAGCAGCATGCTGTTGATGTATTCCTAAACGCCAAATTGCGACTAGTAGCAATGCCAAAAGCGTCATAGAACCCACTACCACCCCATTCCATTCTGCTTTATGCCAAAACAACATTAAATAAGGTCCGCCTAATGAGGCCCCAAGGTAATAACAGCATAAATAAAGTGACGTAGCCTTAGCTCGATGGCTGGTTGCACGAATGGCAACAAACGAATTGCAGCAGCTATGAGTTAGAAAAAATCCACAAGCACTGATCAAAAAGCCAATCACAATGGCAGCCAGTGTATCGACTAAGGTCAATGAAGTACCGGCAACCATTAAGCATAATGCCACTCTAAATAATGGCATAGAACCGTATCGCATAATCCACTTAGCTGACAAATAAGACGCAAAAGTGCCGCTTGAGTAACATAAAAATATCAAGGTTGCATTAAAACGACTTAACCCATAAGGCTCAGCCATTATATGTAACTGAATAAAGCTAAACTGATTGACCATCATCATAAAGGCTAAGCCACCAACCATATAGGCCAAACGCATTTGCGGATCAGATAAGTGAAACATAAAACCATCAATGTCTTGTTTTACCTTACGCAGTAAAGACACTTTCTGCTTAATCACTGTAGGTTTTATCTCTTTGCGTGGTAATAAGTATGTCACCAAAGCAACCCCTATTAGCGTTACCACAAAAACCAACCCCATAGACGATTGCCATGACAAGTTTTGTGCCATTAAACCGCCAAAAATTCGCCCTGCAATGCCGCCCATACTGTTAGCCATTATGTATACTGCTGCGGCTTTAAGCATAAAAGAAGGCGCCAATTGCTCTTTAAAATATGCCATCGAAATTGCGGGCACCGCCGCTAACAAAATCCCCTGTAGCAAGCGCACCATAAGTAAATCATCAAACGTTTGGGCAAAAACCAACAAAATATTCGATGCTGCTAATAGCCATAAACTGAGCACTATCGGGGCTAATCGCCCTATTCTGTCAGACAACACGGCATAAAAAAGCAATGAAAATGCTAGGGTAAAGCTGGTAACAGAAAGCACCAAAGTCGCTTGTGCACCCGACACGCCAAAATTCTCAGCAATTGACGGCAGCATGCCTTGCACTGTGTACAAATTAATATAAACCACAATAGAAGCGATACACAAAGCCCAAATTAAGCGCGTTTGCGCATCCGAACGATGATTCAAGATCAGCTCTGGCATAAACAACCTAAACAACACATTAAAGTAGCAAAAGATTACTACCCGCCACGTTAATCAATCAATGGCGGGGATAACAGTTTGTGAGCGAGATTACGAAGTGGCTATTTAACGCGTTTCATTAACACTTGAGTGGTAAATTGACCGTTATTGATCACACGAAACTTATCATAAGTTTGAAAAATTGCATTGCCTTGATAGGTGATCATTGCCACCACACCATAATCGACTCCACTGTTAATGAGGTTGGCAGGCAAAGTAAATTTAAATGGAACAGGCGCTCTGGCAATATCAAAGTTTTTTTGAGAAATAATCGCGCCTGGAGTATTAAAATCAATCAAGGCAATGTTGATCTTACACCCCTGTGGCAAAGCAATCTTTTCGGCATATCCGGCATAACCGTTTACGATTACCGGTTTTTCAGGCTCTACTGTCACACAACCATTGAGCATCATGGCAATCAAAACCACTAGCGCGAATTGAATCCCTTTGTTAAATAAAATCATCTTTAGCATCCTACTTGGTCATTCTGAGTAAACCTTCTTGTGTGGCAGAAGCCACAAGACGTCCTTGCTGATCGAAAAACTGTCCTTTAACAAACCCACGTCCACCGCCAGCATTAGGACTATCAATACAATAAAGTAGCCATTCGCTCATATTAAATGGACGATGAAACCACATAGCATGATCAATAGTGGCCATGCGCATACCTGGCGTTAAAAAAGACACCCCGTGTGGCTGAGTAGCTGTGGCTAGAAAGTTGAAATCCGATGCGTAAGCCAGTAAATATTCTTGAATACTATGATCCGAAGGTATTTGTCCATTGGCACGTAACCATACATAGCGTTTAGGCTCTGTCGCATTTGGTGTAATGGGATGTAGAGGATTAACTAAGCGCATTTCAATCGGAGAATCAGCCATAAACTTTTCGAGCATTTGCGCAGGTACTTTATCACGCATTGTCATTGCAAGTTCTTGCTGATTTAATAAACCTTCAGGTCCAGGGACATCCGGCATCACATCTTGATGCTCAAAGCCTTGTTCAACACTTTGGAATGAACAGGTCATGTAAAAAATCGGTCGCCCTTTCTGAATAGCCTTTACTCTGCGCGCACTAAAACTTCCACCATCACGCATATTTTCAACATCATAAATTATCGGTAACTTTTCATCACCGGCACGTAAGAAATATGAATGTAATGAATGTACATGACGGTCTTCGCTCACCGTTTGTTTTGCAGCACTTAACGCTTGTCCCATCACTTGGCCACCAAACACATGCCCAAAGCCTAAATCTTGGCTCTGACCACGAAACAAACCTAGCTCAATCTTCTCAAGTGACAATAATGACAGTAAATCGTTTAATACCTGACTCATAACACCTTCTCTATAACATGGATTAACGTTAAGGTTACCTCAGTTAAGCTGATGTTTTCTAGCTTATTCGATGATAATAGTGAATTTCAGTTATCTAATGACAAATCGTAAAATAGTGATACAACGCAAATATTCATATCTGCAGTCTAAATGAATATTTGATATGCTATTAGACATGACTAATCAACACTGCGTCTCACAATATTATGCAACCTAGCTCAATGCAATCATGGTTTATGGCTATCCGACCTCGTACGCTACCAGCGGCAATTGGTCCATTATTAATTGGCAACATGCTGGCCATTGGGCTCGAACAATTTAGCTTACTTATTGCCTTCACATCAATGTTATGTGCGGTATTATTACAAATTTCAGTTAATCTCGCGAACGACTACTTTGACTTTAAAAATGGTATAGACACAGAAGAACGTATCGGTCCTATTAGAGTCACCCAAAGTGGTATCCTAGCCCCCTCATCAGTACGAAATGCCATGATTAGCTGCCTGATCACATCATTATTAGTCGGTTCGTTATTGATAGTGCACGGTGGCTGGCCTATTGCGATTCTCGCAGTAGCCTCTATTTTAGGCGCGTTATGTTATAGCGGAGGCCCCTACCCACTGGCATCACATGGATTAGGTGAAATAGCTGCATTTGTATTTTTCGGTTTGGTAGCCGTTGTTGGCAGTTACTATTTACAAGCAGGAACCACCACCATGACCGCGTGGTTACTCGGTTGCGCCATTGGCTTTTTTAATGCGGCTATCATGCTGGTTAATAATACTAGAGATATTTCAACTGATACTAAAGCCGGTAAAAACACGCTTGCAGTGAGGATTGGTGAAGCACAAGCTAAAGTGCTATATCAAAGCTTTGTCTACTTACCCTTTGGTATCATTATTGCCGGATTTTTACTCGGAGCCCTCGAAGGTTTACCCGTATTATTATCGGGAGCCTCGTTAATTATTGCGCGTAATCTCAGCCGCGAATTTCACAACAACAGCGGTGAAGCATTAAACCCAATACTTGGGCAAACAGCAAAATTAACGATGATTTTCAGTGTTTTGTTCAGTGTTGGCCTGTATTTTTCGCTTAGTTAACTCTGTTCTTTCACTCACTGCGATAAATCTATTTATTAAAAAATAAAAAGGCGCCTCATTGTAAATGAGGCGCCTTTTTAAGCTTAAGAGCCATTATACTTTTGATAAAGTACGCTCTTTAGCGCTCCAATCTAAATGATATTTCTCACCTGCTGGCTTATCCGTACGCTCGAAAGTATGCGAACCAAAAAAGTCACGCTGACCTTGTAACAAGTTAGCGGGTAGCATTTCACAGCGATAACTGTCGTAATAGGCAATAGCCGAACTAATACAGGGAGCAGGAATACCTTGCATAACTGATGCAGCAACTGTTTTACGCCAGTTAAGGTGTTTTTGCGACAATGTTTGGCTAAAGATATCAGCCATCAATAAGTTTGCAAGATTTGCATCTTCTTGATAAGCCTGAGTAATTGATTGCAAGAAAGTCGCACGAATAATGCAACCTGCACGCCAAATTTTTGCGATTTCAGCAAAATCTAAACTCCAGCTTTGCTCTTTTGCTGCCATCGCCATCAGTTGAAAGCCTTGAGCATAACAGCACACTTTAGCGCAATATAAAGCATCTTCAAGATTAGCAATAAATTCAGCTTTGTCAGCTTCACTAAAGCTGATTGGTGTTGGGCCAGCAAGCTTAGAGCTTAACTGCATGCGCAAGTTTTTCTGGGTGCTCACAGCACGCGCATAAACGGCTTCAGCAATTGTTGGCGCCGGGCAACCAATTTGTAAGCTGCTCACTGCCGTCCATAAACCAGTGCCTTTTTGGCCCGCTTTATCCAAAATCATTTCAACTAAAGGTTTGCCCGTTAACGGATCGGCTTGTTGCAAGACTTCAGCACTAATGCCCATAAGGTAGCTGTTAAGAATACCTTTATTCCAACCATTGAATATGGTGCTGATTTCATTGGCAGATAGGCCTAAACCGTCACTGAGTAATTGATATGCTTCGCAAATAAGCTGCATATCTGCATATTCAATACCGTTATGAACCATTTTAACGTAATGACCAGAACCCGCAGGACCAATATAGGTCGTACACGGCTCACCTTCAGTGACCGGATTACCAGGCTCAAAACGCTCAATCGGTAAACCTGTTGCTGGATCAACTTTAGCCGCAATAGCTTTCCAAATAGGCTCAACATAATGCCAAGCCTTTTCGTCACCACTTGGCATTAACGATGGTCCAAAACGTGCACCCACTTCACCACCAGAAACCGCCGAGCTAAAGAAAATAAACTGGCCTTTATAGTGAGCTTCACGATCAACGGTATCGGTCCACAAGCTATTGCCTGTATCAATAACAATGTCGTTAGCTTCAATACCTGCTTCAATTAACGATTTACACACACCATCAACTGGTGCGCCAGCAGGCACAGATAACACGATCACTCGAGGTTCAACTAATTTGGCCAGCATTTCTGTAAGATTGTTACATGGGGACATGCGGGGGGCGGTATTTGCTTTGCGCTCACTTTGTTCTTGAGCCACAGCAGCATTGACTTTTGGAGTATCTAAATCGAAAACAGCGACATGGTAGCCATTGTCAGCAATGTTTAATGCGAGATTCTTGCCCATCACACCGAGGCCGATAACGCCGACGTGAGATTGTTGGGTGTGGTTATTCATAGTGTATGTTTCCACAGGTCACAGAGATTAATCGCGTAGTGCGAATCCATTTGGGTGGCAATTATAACGATTCTTGTAACTAAATTACAGTCACAAAATGGCTATCGTCTGTACTAATAAAGCAGGATACTACATATTAATAAAATTTAAAGTAGCTATTCATTATTAAAGACAATAACTTAATAAAAAACATGCCTCTCAATCTAGTGCTAACCCATCAACAAAAATTTATTAAATATCAACATTTTTAAGCTTATAAAGATGGCAATCGACCTATTCTGTCTCACCTTAAAAGTATAAACCTGTTTCAAGACAGGATATTGACAAAATAACAGGTTGAAACTTCGCAGTTTCAACCTGTTAAACCTTATGTTATGTCATACATAAAGCGATAATTTAGTGACCCATTATCTCTTATTTTTATTGATACATAACGTCTACACTTTGCGTTTGCCCCTCTGCATGACACATAGTCCAGCTTTCACCACCTAATCGATAAATCGCCCCAAAGCTGGCGTGAGCTTAATATTAAATTGGCGTTTACTGTAATAGCAGATAATAATCGCAATATTGGATTTCAAAACTATCACGAGTATTTATCTGCAAATAAAAAAGCGAGCTAATTATGCTCGCTTTTTTAGGTTACCTTTCATCAACACAATGTCATTGGTTAACTTTAATTGGCATGGGATTACACACTAAACAGTTAATTCTTTAGCCAGTGCATCCGCGTAACCCATCTTAGTTAATGCTGTGCGAATAATATCTAGCGTCATCGGGTCTTCAATGGTTGCTGGAACAGTATATTCATTGTTATCAGCAATTTTACGCATGGTGGCTCGTAATATTTTCCCAGAACGGGTTTTTGGCAGTTTTTGTACTGCACTCACAAGCCTAAAGGAAGCTACGGGGCCAATTTCATGACGTACTAGTGCCAGTAACTCTTTATAAAGAGCCTCATCAGACATAGTAACGCCATTTTTAAGTACAACTAATCCAAGCGGCACTTGGCCTTTTAGTTTATCTTGCACACCAATTACCGCGGCCTCAGCAACTGCATCGTGCTGGCATAAGACTTCTTCAAATCGGCCTGTGGATAAACGATGTCCGGCGACATTAATAATGTCGTCAATGCGACTCATAATATATAAGTAGCCATCTTCATCGATATATCCTGCATCACCAGTCAAGTAATACCCTGGATACATAGACAAGTAACTGTCGATATAGCGTTTATCGTTTTGCCACAAAGTCGTTAGTGTGCCAGGAGGTAACGGCTGCTTTATCACCACGTTACCGCTTTCATTGGGCGCCACTTGTTGTCCCATCGCATCAAGGATTTCCACTTGATACCCAGGTACCGCGCGCGCAGGAGAACCAGCTTTAATTCCAATTGGATCTGTGCCCATCAAATTAGCTGCAACAGGCCAACCGGTTTCTGTTTGCCACCAATGATCAACTACTGGCTTACCTAAATGCTGCTGACTCCAATTTAGGGTATCTGGATCACAGCGCTCACCGGCCAAGTACATTTGCTTAAGGCAGCTTAAATCAAATTGCTTGATGAAGTCGCCTTGAGGATCTTCCCGTTTAATAGCACGAATGGCGGTTGGCGCAGTAAAAAAGCTGCGAACTTGCTTCTGTTCAATTATCCGCCAAAAAGCGCCAGCATCAGGGGTGCCTATCGGTTTCCCTTCGTACATTATGGTTGTCGCACCTACTAATAATGGCCCGTAAACGATGTACGAGTGCCCTACTACCCAGCCAACATCTGATGCCGCCCAAAACACATCGCCAATACCAATGTCATAAATATGTTTCATCGACCATGCTAAAGCAACTGCATGACCGCCGTTATCACGTACCACACCTTTAGGCTGACCTGTAGTACCTGATGTATAAAGCACATATAAAGGGTCGGTTGCATCTAACGATACACATTCAGCATCAGGCGCATCGACTAGGGCATTGTACCAATCAAGGTCTCGAGGTGAAGTTAGTTCAGCTTGGTATTCGGTGCGATTGAGAATAATACAATGATCGACTTGATGAGTCGCTTGGGACAATGCGTCGTCTAGCAGAGGTTTATATGGCACTACACCAGAAGGTTCAATACCACATGAAGCTGAGAGAATTAATTTCGGTTTAGCATCATTGATTCGAGTAGAAAGCTCATTGGCCGCAAAACCACCAAACACCACTGAGTGAATTGCGCCAATCCTTGCACACGCCAACATGGCGTAAGCAGTTTCGGGTACCATCGGCATATAAATAACGACTCTATCGCCCTTGGTAACTCCTAACGATATCATCAATCCAGCGAGCCGTTTCACCTGCGCCAACACTGATTGATAACTCACTGAATATTCGTGATGCGTTACAGGGCTAATATAATGAATAGCCGTTTGATCACCTCTGCCAGCAATGACATGACGGTCTAATGCATTAAAACAGGTATTCATTTTGCCATCGGCAAACCATCGATAAAAAGGCTTGTTACTGTCATCTAAGACGGTTTTTGGCACTTGGTCCCAACTAATGGCCTGTGCAGCTTGTTGCCAAAACACTTCGGGCTCGGCTATCGATTGTGCATGCATTGATAGTCCTAAATCAGCCATATTGCTCTCCGTTAATCAGCTTGTATTGCAGTGATTATGAACAGAATTCATCAAATACCCCTATTAGACAAAGGGATAAGAAGCTCTAAAACCAACAAAAAAACCTTAGCATTCAACTAAGTATTTAATCGATAACAGTAAAAAAAACATGGTAATAAATTGCAAAATATAACAAACAGTTAAGGTATAATAACATTCTAGTGGCAAGCAAAATTAACATGCACGCAGCCAATAACCACCTCCCAAACTTTACCTTTACGTAAACTTCATATATCTTGCATCAAAAGAAACACTTTTGGTGACATGATGAGCACAACCACTAGCACTCAATCAACATATTCAATCAGTGACTTATCAAAAGAATTTGATATCACCACCCGCAGTATTCGTTTTTACGAAGACCAAGGATTGATCAAACCTAAGCGTCGCGGACAAACTCGCATATACAGCCTCAAAGATCGCGTGCGTTTAAAACTCATTTTACGCGGCAAGCGCCTTGGCTTTTCATTAGCAGAAACACGCCGTCTGTTTGAACTTTATGATGCCGATAAAAGCAGCTCAACCCAACTCAACACCATGCTTGACTTAGTCAATGAGAAAAAATCGGCTCTGCAACAGCAAATGGATGACATTAAAGTGGTGCTAATGGAGCTCAATTCTGCCGAGCAACAATGTAAAGCGGCACTGACTGACAATGCGACCAGAAAAATAAAGTAATCAATTTATAACAGCTAATAATTGTAAAAGGCTTACTCAATTAAGCCAAAACTGAAACAAAACTGCCAAAAACGCCCATAAAAAGCGTTGGCAGCACATAATAAAATTCAACAGGACACAAACAAATGAGCGACTTATATACCAGCTTAAACTTCGGTTTAGGTGAAGATGTAGACATGTTACGTGACGCTGTTCGTGGTTTTGCCGCTAACGAGATTGCCCCAATGGCCGCCCAAGTCGATATCGACAACGCCTTTCCTAACCAATTATGGCCAGTATTAGGTGATATGGGCTTACTTGGCGTCACCGTTGATGAGCAATATGGCGGCGCCAACATGGGTTATCTTGCCCATGTGGTGGCAATGGAAGAAATTTCCCGAGCATCTGCCTCTATTGGTCTCAGTTATGGTGCCCATTCAAACTTGTGTGTTAACCAAATCAACCGTAATGGTAATGGGGCTCAAAAAGCCAAATATTTACCAAAACTGGTCAGTGGCGAACACATTGGTGCTTTAGCCATGAGTGAACCCAATGCCGGTTCCGATGTAGTATCAATGAAACTGCATGCTCGTAAAGAAGGCGATCGTTACATCTTGAACGGCAACAAAATGTGGATCACTAATGGTCCAGATGCTCACACCTATGTGATTTATGCTAAAACTGATTTAAATAAAGGCGCACATGGCATTACCGCGTTTATCGTTGAACGTGGATCGAAAGGGTTTAGCCAAGCCCAAAAACTCGACAAGTTAGGTATGCGCGGGTCAAACACCTGTGAATTGGTGTTTGAAGACTGTGAAGTGCCCGAAGAAAACATCTTAGGCGGCCTCAATAATGGCGTAAAAGTGCTTATGAGCGGCCTAGACTATGAGCGCGTTGTATTAGCTGGCGGTCCACTAGGCATTATGTCGGCTTGTATGGACATAGTGGTGCCATACATTCATGAACGTGAACAATTTGGCAAATCGATCGGTGAATTCCAACTAGTGCAAGGCAAGTTAGCCGACATGTACACGGGTATGAATGCCGCCCGCGCTTATGTTTACAGCGTTGCCAAGTCATGTGACCGCGGTGAAACCACGCGTAAAGATGCCGCTGGCGCTATTTTATACAGTGCAGAACTTGCCACTAAAATGGCCCTAGACGCAATACAACTTCTCGGCGGCAATGGTTATGTCAACGAGTATGCCACTGGCCGTTTATTGCGTGATGCCAAACTTTACGAAATTGGTGCAGGTACCTCAGAAATTCGCCGCATGTTAATTGGCCGCGAATTATTTAACGAGTCAAAGTAAGCAACACTTGCCCCAGTAGGGCGACATATCAAGCGTATCTTGTCGCCCTTATCAAGCCCCTATTTTTGCTTCATTAAGGACATAGAAATGACGCAACTGAGCAGCCGCATCAATCCTCGCAGTGACGAATTTAAAGCCAAGTCAGACAGCATGGCGTTATTAGTCAATGATCTTCAACAAAAACTAGCAAAAATCGCACAAGGTGGTGGCCCGGTCGCCCTTGAACGTCATTTGTCGCGCGGTAAATTATTGCCTCGCCAGCGTGTCGAAAAGCTGCTTGACCCAGGTTCTCCCTTCTTAGAGTTATCGCAATTTGCCGCTTATGAAGTGTATGACGAAGAAGTGCCTGCTGCAGGTGTGATTGCTGGTATTGGTCGCGTGAGTGGGGTTGAATGCATGATCATCGCCAACGATGCCACCGTAAAAGGCGGCACCTACTATCCGATCACAGTGAAGAAACACTTACGTGCTCAAGATATCGCTAGCCGTTGCCATTTACCGTGTATCTACCTAGTCGATTCTGGCGGCGCGAATTTACCCCGCCAAGATGAAGTCTTTCCAGACCGCGATCATTTCGGCCGAATTTTCTATAACCAAGCACAAATGTCGGCCAAGGGCATCCCTCAAATTGCTGTGGTAATGGGCTTATGTACCGCGGGCGGCGCGTATGTGCCTGCGATGGCTGATGAATCTATTATTGTTAAAGATCAAGGCACCATCTTTTTAGCGGGTCCGCCACTGGTGAAAGCGGCAACAGGTGAAGAAGTCAGTGCAGAAGAGCTCGGCGGCGCAGAAGTGCACACAAAAATATCCGGTGTAGCCGATCATCTGGCGCAAAATGATGACCACGCACTTGAACTTGCTCGCCGTGCTGTATTGCGCTTGAATCATCAAAAAGAAATCAAAAGCCTATTAAGTCCAGTTAAACCACCACAATTTGATATCCACGAATTGTACGGCATTGTCGGCACTGACCTTAAAAAGCCGTTCGACGTTAAAGAAGTGATTGCCCGTATCGTTGATGATTCTGACTTTGACGAATTTAAAGCCAATTACGGTGCAACCTTAGTGTGTGGTTTTGCACGCATTCATGGTTATCCGGTCGGGATTGTAGCCAATAACGGTATTTTATTTTCTGAGTCGGCGCAAAAAGGCGCTCACTTTATCGAACTGTGTTGCCAACGCAAAATCCCATTATTATTCTTACAAAATATTACCGGCTTTATGGTCGGTAAAAAGTACGAACACGAAGGCATTGCCAAACACGGCGCCAAAATGGTCACCGCAGTATCTTGTGCCAATGTACCTAAATTTACTGTGATTATCGGTGGCAGTTATGGCGCAGGTAATTACGGCATGTGTGGTCGCGCATTTGAACCAACCATGATGTGGATGTGGCCTAACGCGCGGATTTCAGTGATGGGCGGCGAACAAGCTGCTGGCGTGTTAGCAACAGTGCGCCGCGATGGTTTAGCCCGAAAAGGGATTGAATGGTCTACTGAAGATGAACAAGCATTTCGTAAACCGATAGTTGAACAATACGAAAAAGAAGGCCACCCGTATCATGCCAGCGCCCGTCTTTGGGATGATGGCATTATTGATCCGGCGCAAACCCGTGACGTAGTCGGCTTAGCCTTATCGGCGGCGTTAAATGCTCCTATTGAAGATACCCGTTTTGGGGTGTTCCGCATGTAATTGATGCGGCTAATTCAACTGACTAGGAGTAAGTAACAATGTTAACGAGCCAATATAAACACATTGAATGTGAGATATCACAAGGTGTTGCCCAACTGATCTTAAACCGGGCTGAAGTGCATAATGCCTTTGATGAGGTGATGATCAGCGAAATGATCAACGCCATCAAAAACTTTGCTAATGACAGCCAATGCAACATGCTGATCTTACGTGCCAATGGCAAAAACTTCAGTGCCGGCGCCGACCTTAATTGGATGCGTAAACAAGCAAAAATGGACGTTGGCCAGAACCTTGCTGACGCTCACGAGCTTGCCAAATTAATGCATGTACTCGACAAATTCCCAAAGCCCACTATCGCTCTGGTTCAAGGTGCTGCCTTTGGCGGTGCATTAGGATTAATTTGTTGCTGCGACATTGCCATTGCGACAACGGGTGCCAGCTTCTGTTTAAGCGAAGTTAAGCTCGGTCTTATCCCCGCAGTGATCAGTCCTTATGTGGTGCGCGCCATGGGTAATCGTCAATCGCGTCGCTTTATGCTAACGGCAGAGCGCTTTAGAGCCGATGTAGCCTTAAGCCATCAAGTTATCCACCAGATTAACGATGACCTAGATGCTGCCGCAGCGCCCTTTATCACGGCATTTAATGCCAATAGCCCTCAGGGCATGGCTTGGGTAAAAACCTTAGTATCGCGTTTAGAAGATGGCGTTATTGATGACGCCACGCTCAATTATACCAGCGAGCAAATTGCTCGAATTCGTGTATCAGATGAAGGACAAGAAGGCCTTAATGCCTTTTTTGAAAAAAGAGCCCCCGCATGGCAAACCGTCAAATCTGATCCACAAGGAGCCCAATAATGTTTACCAAATTACTGATAGCAAACCGTGGTGAAATTGCATGTCGTATTATTAAAACGGCACAAACCATGGGCGTACGCACCATTGCTTTGTATTCTGATGCTGACAAAGACGCCCGTCATGTTGCCATGGCAGACGAGTCGTTTTATTTGGGCGGCAGTGCTCCTGCTGACTCGTATTTAAAAGCCGATTTAATTATTGAGATAGCCAAAAAGTCAGGTGCACAAGCCATACATCCTGGATATGGTTTTCTGTCTGAAAATGCTGAGTTTGCACGTAAATGTGAACAAAATGGCATCGCTTTTGTTGGCCCAGGTAGCGACGCTATTGATGCCATGGGCAGTAAAAGTGCTGCCAAAAACATCATGTCTAAAGCCAATGTGCCGCTCGTACCGGGTTATCACGGCGACGATCAAACTGATGCCACATTAATTGCTCAGGCCAAAGCTATCGGCTTCCCGTTACTGATTAAAGCGGCTTATGGCGGCGGCGGTAAAGGGATGCGTATCGTAGAAAACGACGGTGAAATCCTAGAAGCCGTTAAATCAGCGCGCCGTGAAGCCATCTCGTCTTTTGGCAATGACAAACTCTTGATGGAACGCTACTTACGTCAGCCGCGCCATGTTGAAGTGCAAGTGTTTGCTGACAGCCACGGCCATGCCATTTATTTGTCAGATCGTGATTGCTCTATTCAGCGTCGCCATCAAAAAGTGGTTGAAGAAGCGCCTGCTCCAGGTTTATCTGATGAGTTACGTGCGCAGATGGGTAACGCTGCCGTTGCAGCCGCCAAAGCCATTGATTATGTCGGCGCTGGTACCGTTGAGTTTTTACTGGATACCGACAACAGCTTTTATTTCATGGAAATGAATACTCGCCTCCAAGTTGAACACCCAGTAACTGAAATGGTCACCGGCCAAGATTTGGTTAAATGGCAGCTTTTGGTCGCCAGTGGTGGTGAATTGCCACTGAGCCAAGATGAAGTGCGCATTCATGGTCATTCATTTGAAGTGCGGATATACGCTGAAGATCCGCAAAACGAATTTTTACCGGCCAGTGGCAAGCTCAACTTTTTACGTGAACCAGAGCAAAATCGTCACGTGCGTATTGATTCTGGCATTCGTGAAAACGATATTATCAGTAACTTTTATGACCCAATGATTGCTAAATTGATTGTGTGGGATGAGTCGCGCCCTCGTGCATTACAACGCTTAATGCATGCGCTAGAGTCATACCAAATTAGTGGCCTTAAACATAATATCGAATTTTTAGCTAACATTGCCGAACACCCAGCGTTTGCTGCTGCAGATTTCTGTACTGACTTTATTGAACGCTATGGCGACACCTTAATTGGTGATGCGGCCGTTGAAGCCGATACAGCTTTAGCGCTAGCAGGGCTTTTTCAAGTACTGTCACGTAAGCAAGCGGCTAAAGCATTAGCAATCAACAGTGCCGATCCTTATTCTCCATGGGGCTTGGTCAGCGGCTTTAGATTAAACAGCTCTAGCGTGCATCACGTATCGCTATTAACTGATACCGCAGCCGATGTTCAGCAACATGATTTATTACTCACCGCCATTGGCGAACAGTATCAACTGTGTTTACACGACCAAGTACTAACGTTAGCCGGTGAACTCAAAGCCGATTTACTATTAGCCGAAATTAACGGTCATAAAAGTAAAATCCCAGTCAGCCATCAAGGCGATGATTTCACTTTATTCTTGCCGTCTGGCAGTTACCATTTTAAGGCGATATTGGCTCAAGTCGCCGGCGAAGTGGTTAACCATGCCGATAAGCTCAAAGCCCCCATGAATGGCACCGTAGTGACGCATTTAGTGGCAGTAGGTGATGAAGTTAAAGCGGGTCAAGGTTTACTGGTGATGGAAGCGATGAAAATGGAATACACCATTGAAGCACCATTTGATGGTGTAGTCAGTGAATTTTATTTCCAAAGCGGTGAACTTGTCAGCGATGGCGCTCAACTATTAAATGTTGAGCCATTAGTGACTGAAACCAGCGTCGAGGAAGCGTAAATGTTGCCCACTAAAGTCAGTATTTTTGAAGTCGGTGCCCGTGACGGTTTGCAAAATGAAGTGCCGGTAACAACGGCAGACAAACTGACTCTGATTGAACAACTGGCCGATGCAGGTGTTAAGCGAATTGAAGCAGGCAGCTTTGTGTCACCTAAGTGGGTGCCACAAATGGCCGATTCCGATGCCGTGTTTCATCAACTTAGAGGTCAAATTAATCGTCACCCTGGCGTGGTTTACAGTGCCTTGACGCCCAATTTAAAAGGCTTTGAACTGGCTCTGGCTGCTGGCGCAGATGAAGTGGCTATTTTTGGTGCAGCGTCTGAAAGCTTTAGTCAAAAAAATATTAACTGCTCAATTGATGAGTCAATTGCTCGCTTTATGCCGTTAATCGAGGAAGCAAAAAAACATAATATCGCCGTACGTGGTTATGTATCTTGTGTACTCGGTTGCCCGTACGAAGGCAATATTAACGTCAGCGAAGTCGCTAGAGTATCTGAAATCCTTTACCAGATGGGTTGCTACGAAATATCCCTTGGCGACACCATAGGTGTTGGCACACCAAATGATGCTCGAAAAATGGTTGAAGCCGTTGCGAATGTCGTGCCAGTGGATAAATTAGCTCTGCACTTTCATGACACTTATGGCCAAGCTCTGGCCAACATTCTTGCCTGCCTTGAAACCGGTGTTAGCGTATTTGACGCATCAGTTGCGGGTCTTGGTGGCTGCCCTTACGCAAAGGGCGCATCGGGTAACTTAGCGACAGAAGATCTGGTCTACATGCTCCATGGCATGGGCATAGATACCGGCATAGATCTGAACAAGCTTGCACTCGCAGGCGATACCATTAGCCGCGCATTGGGGCGCAGCAATGGGTCCAAAGTAGCAAATGCAATCAGAACATAATCACATATACTCAACATGGTTAGCACTGTATAGCGCTAACCATTGATATAAATATAACGATAAGGACAACAAGATGGCAGGTTTCAATAAAGTCGTCCACAGCTATGAAGAAGCGCTAGCAGGACTGAAAGATGATATGACCATTATGGTCGGCGGCTTTGGATTGTGTGGCATTCCTGAAGGCTTAATTAATCATATGGTGACAATGGATGTTAAAGGCTTAACCGCCATTTCAAATAATGCTGGGGTTGATAACTTTGGCTTAGGACTGTTACTGAAACAGCACCAAATTTCAACCATGATTGCCTCTTACGTAGGAGAAAACGCCACCTTTGAACAGCAAATGTTATCCGGCGAGCTCAACGTTATCTTAACCCCGCAAGGCACACTGGCTGAAAAAATCCGTGCCGGCGGCGCCGGTATTCCGGCATTCTTTACCGCCACAGGTTACGGCACGCCGATTGCCGACGGTAAAGAAACCCGTGAAATCAAAGGGCGTCACTACGTATTAGAAGAATCATTGACCGCTGACTTTGCTTTAATTCGCGCGTGGAAAGCGGACACTATGGGTAACTTAGTGTTTCGCAAAACCGCAGCAAACTTTAATCCGATGATGGCCACCGCAGGTAAAATTACCGTAGTTGAAGCCGAAGAAATTGTTGCACCTGGTGAACTCGATCCAGACCATATTCATACACCGGGTATTTATGTCGATCGCGTGATCAAAGCTAGCTTTGAAAAACGTATCGAGCAACGTACCGTCAAAGCTGCGAAATAAGGGAGACAACACCATGGCACTGACCAGAGAACAACTCGCCCAGCGCGTAGCAAAAGAATTACAAGATGGCTTTTATGTTAACCTAGGTATCGGTATCCCTACCCTAGTCGCTAACTATATTCCACACGGCATACAAGTAATGTTGCAATCTGAAAATGGTTTACTGGGTATGGGCGAATTTCCTACCGAAGACAACATCGATGCCGATCTTATCAACGCTGGCAAGCAAACGGTAACCGCGGTTGCAGGCGCGTCATTCTTTTCATCAGCAGAAAGCTTTGCCATGATCCGTGGCGGCCATGTCGACCTCACGGTACTGGGCGCATTTGAAGTGGATGTTAACGGCTCTATCGCCTCATGGATGATCCCAGGCAAACTGATTAAAGGTATGGGCGGCGCCATGGATTTAGTCGCGGGCGCCGACAATATTATTGTCACCATGATGCATGCGGACAAATACGGCAACTCGAAACTATTATCAACCTGCGAGTTACCATTAACGGGTTATGGCTGTATTAAACGGGTGATGACAGATTTAGCCTTTATCGAAATTAAAGATGGTGCGTTTCATTTACTTGAACGCGCGCCCGGTGTGACGGTTGATGAAATTGTTGCTAAAACAGCAGGTAAGTTAGTGGTACCAGACCACGTACCGGAAATGACCTTTTAATTTCTATTAAACAGTTAAGATCAACCAAGCCCGCCAATTTAACTTAATGATGCGGGCTTTTTTATACCTTTATTTTAATATGACTACTGTAGCGACTCAGCCCCTTTTCTACTTTGAGATGTGAATATCAAAATGTAAATGCACAGGCTAAGCCATTTATGCTGAGTTCAAGGAAAAAATGCGCAGTTTTATAGTTTAAATGAGCATTTTTCAACGATGAAATAGGCTTAAATGGCGACGCTATGAGTGGTGATATTGTCGATTTAATCTTCTGCTGGGATCACCAACACATTACTGCGCATCCGGCTCAAAATAGATTCCGCTGTATTACCAATAATGCGCCCTAGTAATCCTTGCCGTTGCCGCGCACCAATCACAAAATATTGGCTTTTTAACCGACATGCCAGTTCAAACAAACACAGTTCAGGCTCACCCGAGATAATATGCATACAATCAGCGTCAACTCCTATGTCAGCAATTTTTTGCTGATGTTCTGCATACGCTTTTTTAACTAAAGCATTAATGTCGAGCAAATCCATGTCGCGAACAATTTGCGGAATTCGTAACACATAAGCCACATGCAACTGTGTTCCAGTCGCTTTAGCAAGCTGCAGGCCATTAGTAATAACGGCGTCATTAAGCCGTTGCTTAGTCGGATTTTTAGTACCTAAATCGATTGAAATTAGCGTGGTGTTACCGGTATTAAGTGGGTTGTTTGTAAGGAGTAATAGTGGGATTTTGGTATGGCGAATTAACTGCCAATCAGTAGGCAGATAATGATCAGAATGATGGACAGCTTTAACCATAAGATCAAAGCTATGGCGAGCAGAGTGATGACAAGCATGTTCAAAAAGATACTTACTCCATATCACATGTAACGGCACATCTTCGGCATCAAGCGAATCTAAGTGCTGCTGAAGTTGCGCTTCTTGTTGTTGCATTAACTGCTTTTGCACCACTCCAGCAAGTCGTGGTTGATCACTGTCTGTGGCACTTAAATAGGCGTAAGTATAAGCAAAAACTTCAGCCTGCTTGTTCATCTGCTTGGCTAATGATAATCCAATCGCGACGGCATCAATATGCGCTTGTTCCATTTGTGCGATAACAAACATTTTGTTCATATAAACCTCCTTATTTCAGATCTTTTCTATATTCTTACCGTGACAAGCATATGTAAATATTAAGATTATACTTATCAAACATTGCCTTATATTCTGCGATTAGAAACTCAGTAAACGTGAGCTAGTAACTATCTTTAGCTTAGCTAATAGCGTAAGTTTGTGCTTAAGTATCGCAACTAAAATTGATCAACATCAACTTTATTGGGTTCACACAAATCAATAACATATTGCCTAACCTGAAGGAGGATAAATGGCAATAAACAGCTTTGTAATGTCACTTTTTCTCATTCTTGTTGTGGGCAGATTGCTAGGTGAGCTTAGTGACCGATTAGGATTTCCCAGCGTAGTGGGTGAAGTCACTGCGGGGATATTAATTGGCCCGTCACTACTCAATTGGGTTGTACCTCATAGCACATTAGCCATCATCGCAGAACTGGGGGTGATTTTTTTATTATTTGATATTGGCTGTGAAACCTCTATCAAAAAGCTTGCCCATTCTGGTACTAAAGCCGTAAGTGTTGCATTGTTAGGCATTGTAATACCCTTAATCGTCACAGGATTGGCCAGCCTGTATTGGCTTTCTCTACCTCCTTTTACTGCATTATTTTTTGGTTGCGCATTAACGGCCACCAGCATTGGTATTTCAATGCGAGTTTTAGCACTCAATAATCAAACTCAAAGTGCGGCTGGGCAAATTATTCTAGGGGCTGCGGTTATCGATGATATCGTTGGCGTGATACTACTGAGCGTGTTGTTTAATTTCGCCTCATCTGGAGAATTAGCCGTAAGCTCAACCTTAGTATTATTTATCATGATAGCCAGCTTTATCATTTTCAGCCCGCCACTGGTCAGAGTGATAATTTATTTAACCCGCTGGCTTCACCTTAAAACACGCATTCCCGGTTATGAAGTGTTTGTTGTCACGGCAATGATTTGCTTATTTGCCTGGTTAGCTCATTGGTTTGGTACCCCGGCTATTTTAGGTGGCTTTGCCGTCGGAATGGGCTTGTCACGACAATTTACCTCGCCATTTAATCAATACCTTAAAAACCCCTTTAGCTATACCCACAAACTGGAACAATCAGCAAAGCCGCTAGTACAGCTCTTTAGCCCAATTTTTTTCGTTTATGTCGGCATCAGCCTGGATCTAAGTCAACTTGATATGAGCTTCATGGGCTTACTATTACTCGCTTGGTTAACTTTTATCGCCGTAGCAAGTAAATTCATGGCCGGATTGTTGGCCAGCTCAAACTGGCACGAAAAAATGATTGTGGGTTCAGCAATGGTACCTAGAGGTGAAGTAGGATTAGTATTTGCAGAGATGGGACGCCAACTTGATGTCATTCAAGCCAAAGAGTTTGCCATATTAGTCATGGTTATCGCCCTAACGACCCTGATAGGGCCGCTTCTTTTAAAATATACCTCAAGTAAACAAGCCGAATAAATATAATCAGCTCAATGACCTATCATAAATGAGCAAACAATAATCGGCTTTTCATCATGGCTATTTTAATAAAAACTGTATCGCTTTATCCAAATTAGGGTCGTCAGGATCAGACGTATTGCTCATCCATGCAATGTGGCCACTTCGGTCAATAAACACTGTTGTTGGGGTACCTGTTATGCCATACAACTTAGCAACCTCATCACCTAAAACCAGCGTGGTCATTTTTATACCTCGATCGAGCAAACTCTGCCCTGGATTGGCGCCAGCATCTTCGCTAAAACTAATACCAATCATTTGCAAGTCAGTGTGTTGGTAGTTAAGTCGTAGTTTTTCTAAACCGGGTTGCAGCTTTTTACAATATGGACACCAGGTGGCCCAAAAATGCAAAATAACCGGTTTACCGGCGTAATCATGTAGAGTAAATGATTGGCCATCAGAGGTCATTAATTCAAAGTTAGTAGCAACAGAGTCATCCACTTTCGCAGCAGCATCGGCTGTGCTTTGGGATATAAAAGACAATAATAGCAATGCAGATATACTGACTACTGACCAAACAAATTTCATAACGCGCCTATTTATGGATTATTTTTATGTATTAACCTTTATAGACCGGAGTGTTGCCATTATGTATTCATGTGCATTTCAGATAATCGTTTCGCGAACACTTGTTGATCTTTCCAAGCCTGAAGAAGGTATTACAACAAATAAGTCACTCGGATATTGAAGAGTAAATAAATCGGTACATTTCACGCACCAAAATAAGTTTACGCTTACGTAAAAATAATACTGAGTTTTTACTCGAAATTGGTTATGTTAGCTGAACTAACATAATCTGATTGGACCAGTAACAAGACGATACCTTGTTGCCGCGACCAAACTTAACGACCCCATAACCAAGGAATGACCTTATGCCAATTTACCAAGCTCCCCTGCGTGATTATCAATTCATTCTGTCTGAACTGCTTAATGTCTATCAACAAACTGACTTACGTGGTTTTGATGAATTAGATGCAGATTTAACTGATGCGATTTTACAAGGTGTCGCCGACTTTACTACCGACATCATGTTGCCACTCAATGCAAGCGGTGACTTGGAAGGTTGTAAATTGGTTGACGGTAAAGTCATCACCCCTTCTGGGTTTAAGCAAGCTTACAAGCAGTATGTCGAAGATGGCTGGGCCACACTAACCTGCGATCCTGAATTTGGCGGCCAAGGCCTGCCAGAAGTGATTGGTACCTTTGCCACCGAAATGAAAACCGCGACCAACATGGCTTTTGCTATGTATCCTGGGTTAACTCATGGCGCTTATTCTGCTATTCATGTCCATGGCAGCGATGCACTAAAACAAAAGTATTTAGCTAAACTGGTCAGTGGTGAATGGACTGGAACCATGAACTTAACTGAATCGCATGCTGGTACCGATTTAGCGTTATTGCGCACTAAAGCTATTCCTGCCGGAGATGAGCTGTTTGCCATTAGCGGCGAGAAAATCTTTATTTCATCTGGTGATCACGATCTTGCTGATAATATTATTCACTTAGTATTAGCGCGCCTACCCGATGCACCAGAAGGTGTTAAAGGCATTTCATTATTTGCGGTACCGAAATTTTTAGTCAATGCCGACGGCAGTTTAGGTGACGCCAATACGCTGAGTGCGACGGGTCTGGAACACAAAATGGGCATTCACGGTAACTCAACTTGTGTCATGCATTTTGATGGCGCAATTGGCGAATTAGTTGGTGCACCACATCAGGGCTTAAAAGCCATGTTCACCATGATGAACCAAGCACGTCTGGGTGTCGGTATTCAGGGTTTAGGCGTATCTGATATTGCTTACCAAAATGCACTTGTTTATGCCAAAGAGCGCATTCAAGGTCGTGCATTAAGTGGTGTTAAACAGCCTGAACAAGCCGCAGACTCATTATTAGTCCATGGTGACATAAGACGTATGCTGTTATCGCAAAAGTCTTTCAATGAAGGAACACGTGCGTTAATGGGCCAACAGGCATTATGGCTTGACCAAGTAGAACGTCATACTGACCCGGAAAAAGCCAAACAAGCAAATGCCCTGGCGGCTTTATTTACACCGATTGTTAAAGGTTTCGTTACCGACCAAGGCTTTAAAGCATGCGTAGATGCGCAGCAGGTTTATGGCGGTCATGGCTATATTAATGAATGGGGTATGGAGCAGTATGTGCGTGATATTCGTATCGCAATGATTTATGAAGGCACAAATGGCGTTCAGGCTTTGGATTTAGTAGGCCGTAAATTACTGAGCGACAAAGGTGCAGCATTGACGTTATGGTCAGGCATGGTAAAACAGTTAATTCAAGATA
Organism: Shewanella sp. SG41-3; assembly: GCF_014164545.1. Taxonomy (NCBI): domain Bacteria; kingdom Pseudomonadati; phylum Pseudomonadota; class Gammaproteobacteria; order Alteromonadales; family Shewanellaceae; genus Shewanella; species Shewanella sp. SG41-3. Next base: position 493,247 of record NZ_JACJFJ010000001.1, on the reverse strand, counting down.
ATTCCGGCAACGAAGCCATGAAGCCCTATCTTGCAGGATTAATGGACGCTGCGGGCGATCTTGAAAAAGCCACTGGTTTTATTGTTCAATCGGCCAGTAAAAACCCAGACCTTATTGGCGCAGCATCAATGCCATATATGCAACTCTTTGGCATTACCGCTCTGGCTTGGATGTGGACCCGTGTGGCGGCAACATCATTGGCAGCATTAGAAGCTGGTACTGAAGAAAGTGAGTTTTATCAAGCTAAACTTAATACGGCAAAATTCTTCATGAGCTATTGGGGCAGCCAAACTCGCAGCTTACGCAAACAAATTGAAGCTAGCAGTGCTGATATTGTCAATTTCGCAGCAGCTGACTTTTAATCTCAACATAAGCAACTAAAACATAAGCACCTAAAACACAAATAACAAAGCCGCTTCAATGTTAATTTAAGCGGCTTTGTTTATTCTGTAGCGGTCGCGAACGTAATTCTAATACGTCATTAATGGCCAACTAATCCCACAAAAACTCGCGAAAATGCTTACGACAAACCGACTCGTAACTCTCGTTACCGCCAATCTCCACTTGTTCACCTTCGCGCATAGGATTACCTTCATGATCAAGGCGAACCACCATATTGGCTTTACGGCCACAATGACAAATGGTTTTTAATTCAACGAGCTTATCTGCCCAAGCGAGCAAGTAATGGCTGCCTGAAAACAACTCACCCTGAAAATCATTACGTAATCCATAACATAATACGGGGATATCGAGATTATCGACAACATAGGTTATCTGCCTAACCTGCTCTTTACTTAAAAACTGACACTCATCAATCAGTACGCAGTGAATTTTTTGCTCGTCATTGGATGTCGAAATCAGCTCAATTAAATTGTCAGTACTACCAAACACCTGGGCATCGGTTTCAATCCCAATACGCGAAGACACTTTGCCAATACCATATCGATTATCTATTGATGCTGTCATCACTAAGGTATGCATACCGCGCTCACGATAATTATAAGAAGACTGCAGTAACGAAGTTGATTTACCGGCATTCATCGCCGAATAATAAAAGTACAGTTGCGCCAAAATATAGCGTCCTAATGGTTAGACAGTCAGTACCGTCCATATTACCTTTTTTAACTTAGCAACAACAAACAAAAATGCCGTATTCGTTATGTATACGGCATTTTTTCAAAGCTTAATCGATCGGCTTATTACTCATAAGTATCAGGATGTAGCATTACTTTTTTGCCCAAAAGTACAATACTAGGATACTGATAAGAAACAACGCACTACAACAAATCAATCCAGCCATTAACGAGCCCGTAAACCCAAGCACAATATAACCGACGAAACTAATCAATGCAGCGATAAGTGCATAAGGAAGCTGGGTCACCACATGATCGATATGATGGCAGCTCGCCCCCGTTGATGACAAAATAGTGGTATCGGAAATAGGTGAGCAATGGTCACCAAATACGGCACCAGAAAGCACAGCTGCTAGCATAGGTAGCATCATGGAGCTATCACTTCCCATCGCCATATCGGCCGCTATAGGCAACATAATACCGAAGGTTCCCCAACTCGTTCCCGTTGAAAATGCGGTGATCCCAGCCAATAGAAATAACATGGCAGGCAATAGCGCAAACGGAATATTATCAGTTGCTAAACTGGCCATGAACTTACCGGTTTCAAGCTGACCAATGACACTTGATATCGTCCAAGCGAACAATAAAATATAAATAGCGGGTAACATTGAACGAGCACCAACAGACATGCCTTTGAGCAACATAGACAGCTCTACTTTCTGTTGAAATGCCAACAACACTGTCGCAATCAAACCGACGATAGAACCAAAAAACAATGATGAACTCACATCAGTATTTTCAAATGCACCTAGTACACTAAACATCTGCTCTTTAGCCGCTAATGCTTCTGCCCCACTAGAGACCATAAAATAAAGGGTCGCAAATACTAATATCGCAATCGGTAAAAATAAACCAATCACTTTACCGGTATCAGCTTCAGGTAAATCAGTAACCGCTCCCGGTGGTTGGCCTTTTGATTCATCATACAACTCACCACGAAGTGCATTTAATTCATGCTGACGCATCGGTCCTATGTTTAAACTGAACGTCGCCACACACACTAGTAATAATAATGAGAACACGGCATAAAAGTTCATCGGGATCATCTGTATAAAGACACTTAAATGACCTGAGTCAGCAAAACCATGTGCAGTTAGAATGCCGCCAATAAGCGCAATAATATAGGCTCCCCAGCTCGATACCGGAGAAATAACGCAAATCGGTGCCGCGGTAGAATCTAAAATATAGGCAAGTTTTGCGCGTGAAATATGGTATCTGTCCGTGATAGGCCTTGAAATAGAACCTACGACTAAACTATTGAAGTAGTCATCAATAAAGACTACACAGCCTAAAAAAATGGTCATTAACTTAGCATCGCGCTTATTACGAATGCGCAGTTTGGCCCAATCAGCAAAAGCACGAGCAGAACCACTAACGGTGATCAATGCGGTTATCATGCCCAGCACAACCAAAAAACCTAAGATATATACGTTCCAACTATTCAGTGCAGCATCTTTCCAAACGAGCTGACTCGCTGTACTTAAAATATATTCGCTGCTGCCAACCAATGAAAAATCGGTCAGCAATAAGGCACCAAAAATAATACCTAACCCCAAAGACAGCAATACCTTACGGGTTAAAATAGCCAGTGTAATTGCCAAAAGTGGTGGCAAAACAGAAAGTGCCGAATCGGCATAACTTATTATCATAATTTAATTATTTCTTCGTTGGATACGAATAGAGAAAAACTAGAAATAAGACTCGCCATACACAGAAAGTATATGGGTTAACTTATCTAGTAGCACTCCACAGAAATATCCATTTAATATGAATATCATTATTTTTATCACGTAGATAAAAACACTATGACAGTACAGCCCCTTTCGAGAACTGGCCCAACAAATGAGGGCGATCACCTCACTTATTTCGGCATTGCATCCTTTTAGGTTGAATTATTGGCATCACCCAATTCAACCTGACTATTATGCAATGCACCTCTACTTTTGTATTTGTAATCATAAATAGCCCATTACAAACAGCGCGCACATACAATCATAAACCACACGCTCTATACCAGCAAAAAAGTCCTAAACTACAGCACAAATAACAATATTATTAACTACAGCCACAATTTAATAGCATTAGTTTAACGTTTCTAATGCAAATGCACACTATCGCACTGAATACAAAAACGGCAACTGGATAACCCGACTGACACCTTTGCTCATAAAAACATCCATATTATAAAAATATCAATAAAAAAGGTTCCTACTTTACCAAGTAGAAACCTTTTAATCTGAACGATTGACTAGTATAACGACACGTTAAACAAGCTAATGACTCAATTGGGGTCAATAATATACCATTAAAGCAGATTATTTAATGCAGGAACGGCTTCAAATAAGTCCGCGACTAAACCGTAATCAGCCACCTGGAAAATAGGCGCTTCAGGATCTTTGTTAATTGCCACAATCACCTTAGAGTCTTTCATTCCGGCAAGATGTTGAATCGCACCCGAAATGCCCACAGCAATATACAGATCAGGGGCAACAATCTTACCTGTTTGTCCCACTTGTAAATCGTTAGGCACAAAGCCAGCATCCACAGCGGCACGAGATGCACCTACTGCTGCGCCAAGCTTATCGGCTAGCTGCTCTAAAATAGCAAAGTTTTCACCACTCCCCATGCCGCGGCCACCAGAGACAATAATGCCTGCATTACCTAGCTCTGGACGGGCTGATTCAGTTAACGACTGAGACACGAACTCAGTGCGAGCATCAATAGCTTGACTTAGGTTAACCACTTCAGCATTGCCCGTTGACGCGACAGCATCAAATGCACTAGAACGCACAGTCATGACTTTCTTCGCATCTAAACTCTGCACTGTCGACAGCGCATTACCGGCATAAATAGGACGCACAAAAGTGTCACTACTGACCACTTCAATGACTTCTGAAATTTGAGAAACATCTAACAATGCTGCGACACGAGGTAATGTATCTTTACCAATACTGGTTGCTGCAGCCAAGATATGTTCGTAATCAGCCGCAATCTCAACGACCAACTTAGAAACGTTTTCCGCTAATTGAGCACCATATTGAGTTGCATCAGCAACTAATACTTTACTCACACCGGCTAAGTGTTGTGCTGCCGTTACCGCAGCAGAACAATCAACACCCGCGACCAGTATATGAATATCACCGCCAATGGCGGCAGCTGCGCTAACGACTTTGGCCGTGTCAGTTTTCAAACTCACATTATCGTGTTCTGCTAATACTAAAATGGTCATGTTAGATCACCTTCGCTTCATTTTTTAACTTATCGACTAACGCCTCAACAGAAGACACCATAATGCCAGCTTTACGCTCAACCGGAGGTGTTACGCTGATCACTGTTTGATGTGTTTTCAAGCTCACACCTAAATCAGCCACAGTCATAATGTCTAATGGCTTGCGTTTAGCTTTCATAATATTGGGTAATGAAGCATAGCGAGGTTCGTTCAAACGTAAATCAACCGTGACAATGGCAGGTAAAGGCATTTTCAGGGTTTGCAGTCCGCCATCAATTTCACGAGTAACGGTGATCATATCACCATCAACTTTTACTTCTGATGCAAATGTCGCTTGTGGCATATCAGTTAGTGCCGCTAACATTTGTCCAGTTTGGTTGTTATCGCCGTCAATAGACTGCTTACCAAAAATAATTAATTGCGCTTGTTCTTTTTCTTGCACAGCTTTTAACAGTTTCGCAATTGATAGTGGCACCAATTCTTCATCAGTTTCAATATGAATGGCTCTATCAGCACCTAATGCCATTGCAGTTCTTAATTGCTCCTGCACTGCTTTTGCGCCAACACTCACCACGATAACTTCAGTGGCTACGCCAGATTCTTTCAAGCGAACCGCTTCTTCAACTGCTATTTCGCAAAATGGGTTTAACGCCATTTTAAGGTTCGTCGTATCAACACTTGTGTTGTCAGCTTTTACCCTGACCTTTACATTGGCATCAACTACGCGTTTAACAGGCACCAATATTTTCATAGGTTTTCCTTCTACACCTTCAATGTATGTGGACAACACACTGGCGTTTGCCAATGCAAGATAGGCTAACTTTACGTCCTGTTAACGTTAACGTCAATCAAAGTCAAACGACTGTTTATATTTTTTTTATGATTGTGGTGGCAATCAAACAAAACAAACTGTGGAACATTAATTATTTGATACAAGTGATTAATTAAAATTTATTCAATATTTAGATGATTTAATTTGATTCAATGACAAATAGTTTCTATTATTACAGTTATATTCAGTATTAATTAAGCTGTCTTGGTAATAATCAGTGAGTTAATGTTATTTATATTAATAATAAAGACCACAACAAACCAAATGATGCACTGAAATTTACCTGAAACATTAAAAAACATCTTTGATAACTTTTTATTTTATAAATAAATCATTAGGAAACTACACAAAATGAGTGATTTTTTAGACATACTAACCCACGGCCGTCGTTTTAAAGCTGCAGTAAAAGAATTGTCTCTTGATGATTTACGCGAAACCGCGGCAAAATTAGAAAAGATCATTACTGAACGTGAAGAAGAAGAAAAATTAGAACTTGAAGCCAATGCAGAGCGTAATGCTCGTATTGCTGAAATTCTTGCTCAAATTGAAAACAGTGGTTTATCAATCGAAGATTTAGGTGAAGTCACAGCCTCTGCTAAAACATCAACTAAAAAGCGTGCACCACGTCCACCAAAATATCAAATCACCATTGACGGTGAATTAATTCAATGGACAGGTCAAGGTCGTATGCCAACCGTATTCAAACAACAAGTTGATAGCGGCAAAAGCATGAGCGAATTTTTAATTCCAGGCATGGAATAAATATTTTAACTAAAGAATAATCTCACGGTTAATTCTTTAAAATAAAAAAGAGCTTACTTAGGTAAGCTCTTTTTTTGTGGCATTTGATTGCTTTATCATCGCCATAAGACAGGGTAAACTAACTGTTGCAGATCTATTACCCATTAATAATAAGGTTACGGCCATGACGTTTTCTCTTAAATATGCATTTATAATCTCAGGCATAGCACTATTATTGAGTGCTTGTGCCAGTGATTACACGTTCAAAAGTAATTTAGACAGTAAAGCCATCAATGATTATTTTAAAGTCGGTGATGTGCAGTTATACGAAGGTAATGAGCAACCCAAAGGGACATTTGAAATATTAGGTTTAATTGAAGGTGAAGCCTGCCAAGAAACCAAACAGGATGCACCACCACAAATGTCAGTGGCTCGCACTAATGCCAGAAGAGCTGCAGCGGACATAGGCGCAAATGGTTTTGTCGTTAAAAGCTGCTTTATGATTACTGAAGCTGACAATAGTTGTTTTAGTCGAGCGCTTTGCGTTGGCCAAGCGATTAAAACAGCTGCAAAAAAATAATAACTCAATAGAGTATATTCGCAGCCTATAGATGATGAGTGCTCATATCACACTCATCAATATTTTTTATATTTGATTTTTTCATTTCCTATTTTCTGTTTAATTCAGGTACCGCATGACACAAGGCAACGATCAACACAGCCAAACAGCTCCTATTAATAACCAATCTAGCGTGCCGTTTAGTAGCCAATTAAATGCAGTTGCAATATGCAGAACCCCCTATAAACAAAAGTTTGGTATTCCGCGTCAACCGGGACTAGTCAATGCTGTCGGTTATATTGAGTTTGAACCTGATTTTAATCATCTTGATGCAGTCAGAGGCATAGAGCAATATTCACACTTATGGTTACTATTCAGTTTTCATGAGAATTTAGCCCAAGGTTGGAAAACCACAGTGCGCCCTCCTCGACTAGGGGGTAATGAAAAACTAGGCGTGTTTGCCACACGATCTACATTTCGCCCCAATGGTATTGGCCAATCAGTGGTAAAGCTACACGGGGTGGTTCAACGTAAAGGTAAAGTGTGTTTGGTGATATCGGGTATGGATTTATTAGACGGTACGCCAATTGTTGATATTAAGCCCTATGTTCCGTTTTCCGATGCAATTACTGATGCAAAAGGTGGTATTGCGCAAGATGCACCTATCTTGGTTCCACTGACTTATACAGCCCTAGCCAGTCAACAAATTAATCTTTATAGCCAACAACAACAATATCAAGATCTTGCCGCGCTTATTGAAGGTGTATTGTCCCAAGACCCTAGGCCCGCGTATAAAAAAGCCAAAGACGATCCCAAACTATATCAAGTTGCATTGTACGATTTAGATATTTTTTGGTGTGTTACAGCACAAGGTATCGAAGTACTAGAGCTTAAACCGACCAAAGTGACATTGTTAAAGGATTAACCCTATGGCAGAAATTGATTACCAAGCTCAACACAAACGACGCTTATCATGGATGCCATGGCTGTATTTTTCACTCAAGCCTAAGCATTTAGCCTGGGCAAAACCATGGCAAGATGAGATTCAACAGCAGTTGAGTCAGCTGGAAACCATTCATATTGGCGAGCACAGTTTTATTGCCCCACAAGCACAACTGTTTGCCGAACCCGGGCGAGATATCAGCATCGGTAATCAATGCATGATTGCAGCAGAGGTATTTCTGCATGGCCCTATCACCTTAGGTAATGAAGTGGCCATCAATCATGGCTGCAGCTTAGATGGTGGTCGTCATGGCATAACAATAGGCAACCAAACACGGATAGCCAATAACGTCACTATTTATGCTTTTAATCATGGCATGTCACCTACTACACCCATTTATAAACAACCCGCGACATCAAAAGGTATCGTAATAGGCCAGGATGTGTGGATTGGCGCTCAGGCAGGTATTGTCGATGGCGTGACGATTGGAGATTACGCCGTTATTGGTATGGGCTGTATTGTGACCAAAGATGTAGCAGACTACGCCATCGTTGCAGGTAATCCGGCTCGAGTCATTGGTGATAGACGCGACAAATAGCCTCAAGCAGAGATAACGCAAGGATAAATCGATAAAAATGACGTTATTTCAACTTAGCTATCTCAAACTTGGCATTTAAGCATCACAAAGCCTGCTTTTGAGTCGAATTAGCAGGTGACATCATTAATGCAGGTGCTAAAATGACGCTAATTCATAGCAACTATTTTGGACATTGGTAATGCGAGTTAGTAAGTACCTGCTTTCAACACAAAAAGAAACTCCTGCAAATGCAGAGGTGATTAGTCATCAGTTAATGTTACGTGCCGGTATGATCCGTCGCAATGCTTCAGGTCTCTACAGCTGGTTACCGTCAGGTTTACGTGTATTACGTAAAGTTGAAGCCATTGTTCGTGAAGAAATGAACAAAACAGGCGCTATCGAAATATTAATGCCATTAGTACAACCAGCTGATCTATGGGTTGAAACAGGCCGTTGGGACAAGTTTGGTCCTGAATTATTGCGTTTTCAAGACCGCAACAATCGTGATTTTGTATTGGGACCTACCCATGAAGAAGTGATCACCGATTTAGTCCGTAAAGAATTAAGTTCTTACAAGCAATTGCCGCTAACACTTTACCAAGTACAAACCAAATTCCGTGACGAAGTACGTCCACGTTTTGGTGTCATGCGCGCACGTGAATTCTTGATGAAAGATGCCTATTCTTTCCATTTAGATCAACAAACCATGGACAGCACTTACCATGCAATGCACACCGCATACAGCAATATTCTGACTCGTATGGGCTTATCATTCCGCCCAGTACTTGCAGACACTGGCTCTATTGGCGGTAGCATGTCGCATGAATTCCATGTACTGGCTAACAGCGGTGAAGATTTAATCGCTTATTCAACAGGTAGCGACTATGCCGCTAACATTGAAAAAGCTGAGGCAGCAATGCCAGCCGGCACACGTGCAGAGCCAACTCAAACAATGACGTTAGTGGATACACCTAACGCCAAAACAATTGCAGAATTAGTTGAACAATTTGATGTCGTTATCACTCAAACGGTTAAAACCTTAATCGTTAAAGGTGCAACGGAAGAAGCACCATTGGTAGCATTAGTTATTCGTGGCGATCATGAGCTTAACGAAATCAAAGCCGACAAGCTTGAATTAGTCGCTTCACCCTTTGAATTTGCTTCAGAAGCGGAAATCCGCGCAGCCGTTGGCGCAGGGCCAGGCTCTATCGGGCCTGTAGGCTTAACGATGCCAATTATTATTGATCATAGTGTCACTGTAATGAGCGATTTTGCGGCCGGTGCTAACGTTGAAGATAAGCATTATTTTGGCATTAACTGGGAACGTGATTTACCTTTAATCACTTCAGCGGACATTCGTAATGTTGTAGAAGGTGAGTCAACGCCGGATGGCCTAGGCACCTATGCCATGGCTCGTGGTATTGAAGTGGGACATATCTTCCAACTTGGTACTAGCTATTCTAAAGCCATGAATGCCACTGTGTTAGATGAAAATGGTAAAGCACAAGTTCTGTTGATGGGTTGTTATGGTGTCGGTGTAAGCCGTATTGTGGCGGCTGCCATTGAGCAAAATAACGATGACCGCGGCATTATTTGGCCAGAAGCTATCGCACCGTTTACGGTAGGTATTTTGCCAATGAACATGCATAAGTCACATCGTGTGGCCGACATTGCCGAAAAACTTTACCAAGACTTAGCTGATGCGGGTGTTGAAGTATTGATGGATGATCGTAAAGAGCGTCCAGGTGTTATGTTTGCCGACATGGAACTGATTGGCCTACCGCATGTTGTGGTGATTGGCGATCGCAATATCGATGCTGGGGTGTTTGAGTATAAAAACCGTCGCACAGGTGAGAAACAAGACATTCCATTTGATGAGATTGTGGCTTTCTTGACAAACGCAGCAAAAGGCTAGTTATTGATATAGCATGGAAAAAACGCACTTTCGAGTGCGTTTTTTTATTCTTAAATTCTCTTTAATCGAGATCTTTAATATAAATATCGACTTCAAAACCTTGATTAAGTTCTGAAACAATCTCAATCCTACCGGCCAATTTTTGTGTTACTAGGTTATGCACAATAGACATGCCTAAACCAGTACCGCCGACATTTCGTGCCGTGGTAAAGAATGGCTCAAAAATTTTACTTTTAACGTCTTTACTCAACCCTTTACCATTATCTTTATAGAACATTTTTATTTCATCGCCACACATCTCTGCGCCTAAGAGAATGCGTTTCTTGCCTGGAAATCCCTCAGGAAAAGCATGTCTAAAACAATTGGAGACTAAATTAGTAAAAATCTGCGCGATGGCACCAGGGTAAGAATTAACAAACAGCTGTTGTTCTAATTGAATATTCAGCTCAATGCCTTGCTTACGAGTGAGTGGTCGTAATGGCGATGAAATCTGTTCTAAATACTCGGTTAAGTTAATATTTTCTTTCTCTATAACAAGTTGATCTGCCGCCGTGCGCTTAAAGTTATGGACCAGTTCAGCGGCTCGCGACAAATTGCGTTCGACGAGATTAAGGCCGTCGGTCAGTGTGTCCATGAAATCAACAAACTTTTGTTCATCAAGATCTCCTGCCCCATAATACTTTTTGAGTTTATTGAGCTCATCAATACAATGACTGGTGGAGGTGACCGAAATACCTAGTGGAGTATTCACTTCATGCGCAACACCCGCAACAAGATTCCCCAATGCGGCTAATTTCTCATTTTCTATCAAGCTCGCTTGAGTTATCTGCAAGTTTTTGATGGCTCTTTTGAGTTCTGCTGTTCTTTTCTCAACTTGTGTTTCTAAAGCACTATTAATCGATTCAAGCTCAATTTGATAAGCTTTGACTTTTTTAGCATTGACTGCACGGCCATACAAATCGGCTAACGAACTCACGAATGCTTGTTCATCATAGGTCCAGTGCCTAATCTCACCTTTATGCTCACAACAAATAATCCCGATCATCTTACCCGCATGCCTAATAGGGCTGTCCAACATTGCGGTAATTGCGTTAGGGCGCAAATAGATATCAGCGAATTCGTATGTGGCTGGATCGGTCAAAGCATCACTGGCAGCAATAATTCTCTCTGTATCAAGAGCCTTAAAGTAACTGGGAAACTGGGATCGGGTTAAGGTAATATTATGTTGTTTGGTGTCATTATCTATTAATAAAAAACAATCAATTGACTGATTATCGTCAGTTAATAACCAAATACCGGCTCGACCTATATTCAGCCCACGACATACTGATTTAATAATCAAGGTTGACGCAAAATCTAAATCGCCCAAATCAATCAATTCAGACTGGCTGACTTCTAGCAATACCCGCTCACATATTGGATTCATATTAAATAGCTTAATCTGTTGGTATCAGTTATTAATCCGGCATTTCCTGTTGAATCTTCACAAACTGATTCAGTAATGCCAAACTTGCAGTGCACATAAGTGGATCAAATTGATTACCAGACTGCTCAATTAAATAATCTCTTACCTTTTCAGCGGGCCACGCCTCTTTATAACTACGTTTAGAAAGTAAGGCATCAATGACATCAACGATAGCCATGATTCGACCTTCAATAGGTATCTCATTACCCACTAAGCCACGAGGGTAGCCCTTACCATCCCAGCGTTCATGGTGGGTGTAGGCTATTCTCGCACCCATTTTGGCAATAATACGGTTTGATGCAGCAAGCAAGGCATAACCCTTTTCTGCATGAGTTTTCATTATTTCCCATTCATCAGGAGTCAATTTAGCGGGTTTATGGAGAATGCTCTCAGGAATACCGATTTTACCCACATCATGTAACGGAGCTGCATAACGAATTGTTTCAACAAAATCATCACTCATGCCAACATATTGAGCTAACATTTCGCTCATCACAGCAACACGCCTTACATGGGCACCGGTTTCTTTACTGCGCTGCTCAATGGCATCACCAATAATAAGGATTAGCTCACGTTGGGTTTGTTGGACATTTTCTTTGCTAGAAAGGTTTTCAAAAGTCAGGCTGACATTGGCGGCAAATAATTCTAGTATTCTGACTTGCAAAGGGGTTAATTCGGTATCATGTTGCAGATATAAGATACTCGTGACATCTAGGCCAAATTTATAAAATCCCACATAAATATTGTCATGAATAACAGACTTGCCTAAGGTGATGGCTTCAATAATATACTCTTTAACTTCACCGGGCAGTGATTCGACATTATCTATCTCACGATAACTGACCAGACTGCCTGTTGCCGCAAGTAAATTCATCTGAGTATCTTGATACAAGTCTTCGCGAAAACTGGTCAAATATAGCGCTGAATTACTTAAATTAAGCAATTGCAATGTCTGCTCGAGAACTGCGCTACCGAAATTATGCAGGGTATGACTTAACAAGACAGATGAAGAAGCTTGAATAACTTTCTCCATCCCTCGCTGACTTTGTTCAATCGTTTTAATATCTCGATATGAGCGTAACGATGTATAAACACATGATTTAAGCTTAGTCGAAGTTAGCTCAGTTTTAGCCTTGTAGTCATTGATATCAAACTCTCTAATGACCCTTTCTTCTGGTGCACAACCTGGCTGCCCTGTTCGGAGAATAATCCGCGTGCTGTGGTTGTTTAACTCATTACGGATGCGCTCAACTAAATCAAGCCCCGCATGGTCATTTTCCATCACCACATCGATAAATGCGAGTGCGATATCAGGCTCATCACGTAGTAAAGCAAAGCCCTCTTTAGCAGTAAAGCTGGAGTAGAAAGCGAGCTTTTTACCGTCAAATTCGAAATGACCCAAGGCAAACTTAGTCACATCATGGATGCCAATTTCATCATCGATAATAGCAATTTTCCAAGGCGAAAGTCTGATAGCCTTATTGATTGAATCGTTATCAACCGATACTTCTGATTTTGTCTTAAACAGTGCCACATGCCATCCTTAAAATTGAATTACCAATTGAATACTAGCTAAAAATCAACGAGTGGCCATTTTCAAAATCAACATCTTAGACCATAAAAACATCATTAATCATGACGTGTAGTTAACATTAATAATACATATACGAGCAAAAAAACACCTTAGATCTTATCTAGTATTAATCTGGATATTTTTTTATGCAATAAATACTCATCGTTATGTCTTATGGCGAATGTTTTAAGCAGATTAAAGTATAGACAATAAATAGCATAGTCGACTTATTGACAACTGGTATATAACATTAAAACCACTCATACTAGAAATTCGTCCATCAAAAAGATTAAGGGATAAAGCTTGTCAATATCAACAGCATTGGTATTAGGTGGTGGTGGTGCTAGAGCGGCATATCAAATAGGGGTATTAAAAGCCCTAGTACAGTTTTATCCCCGCAACCATAATGTTCCATTTGATATAATTTGCGGTACATCCGCTGGAGCCATTAATGCAACGTCCCTGGCCACCCACGCATCTTGCTTCCATTTAGGCATAAAAAAACTGGATTGGGTGTGGCGCCATTTTGAAACCCATCAGGTTTATCGGGCATCTATTGCGCAAGTGTTGAGGCATTTGGGGAAAATGGCAATTAAAGGCCTCCAAGACGATAAAGTAAACCCGGATGCTGGCAGCCTACTCGATAATCAGCCATTACGACATTTGTTGAATAAACTGATTGATTTTAAAAGAATTGATCGCAATATCGGTAATAAAGCACTCAAAGCTGTCAGTATCGATTGCTCGTGCTACAACAATTCACGCTCATATAGCTTCTATCAAGGTAATGATCACATTGACGATTGGCAACGTGCTAGACGCGTTGGTATCCGAAGTTTATTGCACACTGAACACCTACTAGCAAGCTCAGCAATCCCAATGGTATTTCCATCAATTAAACTTAATCAGGCCTATTATGGTGATGGTTCTGTCCATCAATTATCGCCATTATCAAGTCCGATCCACCTTGGTGCGAGTAAAATATTTGTGATTAATTTAGACAGTCCTCACAAACACTTCCCCATCGAATTTGAATATCATCCAAAAACGGCAACCATTGCTGGTCATTTGTTAGATACGATTTTCTCGGACACCTTAAACAGTGACTTAGAACGTTTACAGCGGGTCAATAACACCTTATCAATGATATCCGCCACAGATCGTGAGACATTAAACTTACGCCATATTGATACCTTAGTAATTAAACCAAGCCAAGATTTAAGTCGCATTGCAGAGCGATTTTATGATGACATGCCGTTTGCCATCAAAACGTTATTAAAATTTTTCGGCATTAATCGACAATCAGATTCAAGTATTGTGTCATACCTGTTATTCGAAAAAACCTATACTAGTACCTTGATAGACTTAGGCTATCAAGATGCAATGGACAGAATTGACGAGATAAAACAATTTTTTGACATCAAAACATAAATTTAACGTTAGGGCTCAAAATTTATGATATATCTATAGATAAGCTCACCATATCGGTTGATGGTAAAACGAGAACTATACTCTGTGCACCACTGCTAAAATGGGTCTTGAGATACCGATTGAACATAAATTAAATCGTGAATATTGCAATATTCATGATGGTAAATAGTACTCTTGTAGATGGCTTATTTTTAACTTAACAAGAATCACCCCAGAACTGCCGAGCGTCATATGCACGACAATTTTGTATCTAAAAGGATTTTAGATGAAAAATGTATGGTTGATATTCATACTAATAATACTTGGCTGCGGCCAACAAGACACTTCTAATATTGATACCACAACAAGCAGTAAAACAGACTTGCAATGGCAAGGTGTATACCATGGAATATTTCCATGCCCAAGCTGTGATGGTATGGACACCACACTAGAACTTATCAAACCAAACAAATACACCATCTATACCGTCCGTTTAGGCACTGATAACATTCCCTTTCAAGGAAGCGGTACCTTTAAATGGGATAAAACCGGTAATATTATTATCTTAGATCGTGGTCATATTTACCATATTTATTCAGATCACTTATACCTATTAGATGTTAAATCCCGGCGGATTAAAGGAGCTGATGCACAGCGATATAGAGTTAATAAAATTCAAGCATTAGATCTGCAAACAACAACCACAGAATAATTTCATAACGCTTGTGATACTCAGCGTGATTAGGCTTAATTTGGCATTCAATAATGATTGACGCTGTTGCGCACAATCTATGAAAACAGTGTTCACAAAATGCTATTTACTATTGGCGTAATGCACTTGATAAGCGTTTACCCAAGCAATAACAACAGCAGCATCAGTAATAAGCTTTTTTGCATCGGCTGATTGACTCTCGCCTATAACATCAAAACAATGTGTATTAATCATCACAAGACCTCCATTTAGCGCGCTAGACAGCCATGTATCACTGATCATTGCTATAGCAAAACTTAGTAACTGTAATTAACACTATGTCAGCATGAACTCGTACAAAGAAAGATGATTTATTTTTAGCAAAGATTCAATTGTCATCTCAATGTCATTTTCACGTGCAATAATTTTTACCATCAAGGATGAAATATTTCGCTTTAGCTTATTATTAACTTTAGGTAAAAAGAGGCTGTACCAACAGAGGTACAGTTATCTGGAATGTTGAAAATGTCACACTCATTTGAATTTGATGAAGATGATGCGCCATGGGGCGATAACATCAAGGGAAAACCGAAGTCGAAAAAAGTAAAACAGCGCCGCCGAGATACTAAACGACGTTACTTTGACGATAATGCTGAAACGGAGTTTGCACCTGCTAAGTGGAAGTAATTTATCAGGATTTTCTCATCAAGTTTAAAAAGCAAGTTGCCTGAAACTTGCTTTTTTATTGGCTAAAAAAATGGCCTTGAGCAATTCAAGACCATTTAGACAAACTAATTTATTGTGGATGTTCATGCTGTAAAACGTGAGCAATCAGTGATTAGAGTCTTTCTGTTTACAGATACAGTATGGTCGCTAATCCCAAGAAGGTAAAAAAACCTACCACGTCGGTCACTGTGGTAAGAATAACCGATCCCGATAAAGCCGCATCTTGATTAAAACGCTGTAAAATCATCGGTACCATCACCCCGGCAATAGCAGCAACCGCCATATTGATTAAAATTGCACAAGCAATAACAATACCCATGATCGTATCGTCAAACCACCACCCTGCAATAATACCAATGACAATTGACCATAGCATGCCATTAAGCGCACCGATCCCTAGCTCATTTTTCATCAACGACATGACGTTACCAGCTGAAATTTGACCCATTGCCATACCACGGATCATCAGCGTTAATGATTGGCTCCCCGCAATCCCCCCCATTGATGCAACAATAGGCATTAATACCGCTAATGCAACAACCTGCGACAATACATTCTCAAATAAACCAATGGTAGCAGAAGCTAAAAATGCGGTAAGTAAGTTAATCCCTAGCCACACGGCACGACGTTTGGCACCAATGATAATTGGAGCAAATAAATCGTCGTGTTCATCCATACCTGCGGTTGCCATTAGTTGTGCTTCATAATGTTCACGCACTAAGGCTGTCGCTGTTCGCAATGTCATGCGGCCAATCAGTATACCGTCTTCATCAACAACCGGTAATTCAAGCTCACGACTATGCTCAATCGCTTCGGCGGCTTCAATTAAAGATGAATCAGCGGAGATAACTCGGCTGTCATCCCATTTTAAGACGTGCAGTTGAGTGTCAAGATCTGCCGTTCTGAATACGTCATAACGCCGCACGGTTCCTAAATATTTATCGTTACTATCGACCAAAAATAGGTGGTCATTACAATCTAAATCGATTCGACGAAAAAAACGTTGTCCTTGTGCGACGGTAGAATTAAGACTTAATGCCAGCATCTGGTGATCGGCATAACGACCGATTTCATTTTCAGAATATTGATCATACAGTTCGAAGTGCTTACGCTGACGCTCGCCCATCTGAGCCAATGCACGATCAGTAATATTGTCAGGTAACGAATCACTCCACTCAATAAGATCTTCAGGACTTAATTGAGAAAAGAGTAAGTCTAATTCCTCGTCGGGCATTTTCTTTACAATGCCTAAACGAGGATCGGCGCGCATTAAGTTTAAAACGTCGACACGTTCTTCAACATCAACTTGCTGCCAGCGTTCATAACGCTCATCAAGTGGTAACGATTCGAGTAATAGAGCAATGGTGCCCGGCTCGGCTTCAGTTAAGATCTCACTGAACATTTCAGCCTGCTCATCACCTTCTGCTTCAGTTAACAAATGTACCACTTGGCTGACATCTGCTTGTGGTTGCGAACTGGTGTCGATTTCATCTTCAGAGTTAAGTTCGTTCTTTACATCATTCATAAGCCCGTCCTTAATTCTTAGTAGTAAAATATGCGCAAACTATATTGAAATTAGTATTGATAAGCAAACAGATAAATTAAATTGCCCACAACTTAATTGCCAACTAATCATGTTTATAATATAGTCTATCTTTCATATAAAGGAGCATCAGATGACTGCAGCAATTTATTCTATTAGCGTAAAAGATATTCAAGGCAAAGACCTTGTCATGGAGCAGTTTAAAGATAAGGTCTTGCTTATTGTTAACACGGCAAGTAAATGTGGATTTACTCCGCAATACAAAGCACTTGAGGATTTATATCAGCAATATAAAGATAAAGGTTTAGTTATCTTAGGCTTTCCTTGTAATCAATTTGGTAAACAAGAGCAAGGTAACGAAGATGAAATCAGCCAATTTTGCCAACTAAATTTTGGCGTAACATTTCCACTGTTTAGCAAAATTGAAGTTAATGGTAATAACAGTCATCCTTTGTACCAACATCTTAAAAAGTCTGCCAAAGGTCTTTTAGGGAGTGAATCTATTAAATGGAACTTCACTAAGTTTTTAGTTGATAAACAAGGAAATATCCTTGAGCGCTATGCGCCAACCACAAAGCCAGAAGAGCTTAATACTATTATTGAAAAGCTACTCAGTTAATCAGCACCACAGATGCTCGAATATTATCATTGCGTGTGCAATAGGTGTTTACGCTAGGCGATTAATATCATATTAATCGCCTTACTGTTACCAAGAAGACAGAGATAAATTGACGCGTTAGATCACTTTGCAATGTTTAAATTTAACCATCAAATTTAAATCTCAAAAACAGCAAAATAATACAAACCTAAGCTACTGATAGTTATCAAATATAAAATTTATATCTTTATTTCGATAAAAATTTGTATCTAGATTGAACTTTTTAACCATCAGGTACTCAAACTTAGTAACAGTGATATTCACTTTTGTTCATCATCTCCCTGGGACTTCTAGCGCGGTCCCCTTGATCGCTAAGTCGATCGATAGGCAATCATTTGATTGCCTTTTTTTATGGTTGTTAAACACTTCATTCACTCTGGATTACATGACCTCATTATCCTGATATAAGCTTATTTGCCGCTGAATCTTAGTTACCGGCTTTGCGCGGTAAACGTTAACGAAATCTTACTCAGCAATTATTTTTAAATTTTTTCATTACTGAGTGAACTTTTACAAATCCCCCTAGTCAGAATATATGTAACCAGTAAGGAGACAAACTCGTTAAACCGTTCTCCAATGTTTAGTTTGTATTTACTTGTTACAACAGCTTTATGTGTATTGTTCATCATCATCCCTATTTGGCGAGTATTAACACGCTAGCGCACCGTTAATCACAACCCACAAAGAACGACTTAGGCAACCATATTGGTTGCCATTTTTTTAGCTTATATTTGCCAATAATCTTTATCTGTTGGCATCACATCGACACCTTCCTGAGCATACACAATAGTTTAAAAGTAGCTTATGAGACCAGACCCAGCTAAAGCGCTAAAAACCAACCTATTGATAAACTAAATAAAAAAATCACTCATTGCATAATATAAACCCTATATACTCATGATCTTTGGCTATTATCCCCAAAGATATACGCTGAAGAGACCGAAAATATGACTCTGATGAATTAAATTCAAAAAAATCGGTTTTTCAGTGAACTTTCCTGATGACAGCCAGTCTTATTAATTGTACGGAGTAAGATATAGTTTAAGTAAGTGCAGCATAATGAGTTAGCTTCTTCATCAGCGTTAATTGATTATTGCTAAATTATTGACATCACTTATCACAAGTTTTTAGTTAGGATTATTACTGCTATACCGTTTTATGTTCATCATCATCCCTATTTAGGCAGTATTAACACGCTAGCGCACCGTTAATTACGACCTACAAAGAACGACTTAGGCAACCACATTGGTTGCCATTTTTTTGCCATTAGTGTGTGAAATCCTTTTACACATGGTATTGATCATCCGCCCAAAGAATTGAGCAGCATCAATAATGCTAATAGCTCAATAATCCCAAACGAGTTAGGTTAAATTTTGATCTCTAATGGCGCAGTTATTATCAAAATACTGGCTTCACTCCGATAAAGGCTCACTCAAAAGAGATCAGCATCTGTGCAAAAGTCCATCGATAACTGAAGCGATTTATCACACGCAAAATAAATTCAAAAAAATCATTTTTTCAGTGAACTTTCCTGATTATGCCCAGTCTTATTAATTGTACGGATAAAATGTAGTTTCAAATGATTGCCATATAATGAGTTAATCTTCATCCCCCGAGTTAATTGATTATACGGCTAAATGATTCACGCGGCTTATGCCATACGCCAGTTTAGATTAAGTTATTGCAACACAGTTTATTGTTCATCATCATCCCTATTGGGAAGTATTAACACGCTAGCGCACCGTTAATAACAACCCGCAAAACATTATTTTGGCAGCCAATATGGCTGCCATTTTTTTTATCATTTTTTGACAAAAACAACGCAATAAAAAGGTTAATACTTAAATTATCAGTAGTTTGTCTAGCTGTACTTGAAGAGAAGGATGATAGCCAGGGCGCGCTTTTGCATAAATATCGAGTAATTCTTGTTGGTAACCGGCTATTTGTAACTCAACAAACAAGGGTCTAACAAATTTGCCTCGACCTATACGGCATAGGTAGCCACTTAATGCAGGTAACACAGGATCAAAATGATTACGGATGGCAACTCGATACCAATCACAGGCTATTTCTGCATTCAGGCTATTTGTTAACGTAAATGTAGCGTCTAAATCTAATAATACCGCTTGGCTTACAACTAAAGGTAATTGGGTGAGGAAATACTGCCAGTGGTGAACTCGCCACCCATCGACCTGTAACTCAATTGCTGGAGTACCTTTAATAACAGCCTCTACTGCTAACTCAACTTTATCTAAACTGCTTGAGGTTGGACCGATAAACCATTGAGGTAATCCTTGTCCATACACCCACTCGTTAAGCTCTGATAACGTTAACTTATCATGATGTTCCACCAACAGCGTTTGCTTGGCATAATCAATAAATGTTTCAGTGGTAATGGCGCTAAACGAAAAATAATCGACATATTGAAATAGGAACTTATCAAATCCCGCTCGGCCTAATCGACTTTCAAGCTCATGCACAAACATCGATGCTTTATCGTAGGTAAAGCGATTAAATGCCAGATTAGGATCGCGATCTTGCACATTGGCTGGTAAGGTTTGACTGACTAAGGGAGTAGATCCCATTTCCTCTTGCAAACGTCCGTACTCGATAACCCATTCGAGTTCTGCCTGCTCTTCGCCATAAACCGCTTCTACAATACGATTAGTAAAATAAGTGGTAAATCCCTCATTGAGCCATAAATCTCGCCAAGTTGCATTACTGACTAAATTACCCGTCCAAGAATGAGCTAATTCGTGAGCAACAGTTGAAACAAGACTTTTATCACCAGCAATTAATGTCGGGGTCATAAACGCTAACATGGGATTTTCCATGCCACCAAATGGAAAGCTTGGTGGCAAAATAATCATGTCAAAGCGGCCCCAAGCATAAGGTCCTAATATGGACTCAGCGATTTGGATCATGGACTCGGTATCTTCAAATTCTTTGACAGCCGCAGCAAGCATGCCGGGTTCAGTATAAATACCACTTCTGGGACCTGTTGCTTGAAAGCTTAGCTCTCCAACCGCTATCGCGAGTAAATGTGTCGGGATCGGTTTATTCATACAAAATGTAAATACACCATCATCTGGCATGTCAGGGATATTTTCGGCACTCATTACCGCACGTAAACCCTGGGGCACATTGATGGTTGCATTAAAGGTTATTCGTGCTTTTGGGGTATCTTGCAAAGGTATCCAGCTACGCGCGTTGATGGGCTGTGATTGGCTAAATAGGTAAGGTAATTTTTTACCTAATGTTTGTTGCGGTGTAAGCCATTGAAGCCCTTGAGCGTTTGTGGATGTACGATAATCAATCACCACCTCATCGACTTGCTCCCCAACATCTATCACCAGCTTTTGACCGAGTATGTCACTCACATCACTCATAGTATACGACAACGGATTAGCCTGACTGTCGGTGATACCATGTATGAGTAAATCTCGGCAATCTAACACTAATGAGACTGCCGATATGGTGCGCGTAAATTGCAATCGGGCAACGCCGATAAGTTGCTGTAAGTCAAAATCAACCACGAGATTAAGATCAAGATGATGCACACATAAAGCATCCGTATTGGCGCTTGAATGGTAATCGTGTTGTACGTTCCATTTTGCAGTCACAAAAAACCCTCACTTGGCAGAGAAACATCAAATCCAGTAACGATAATAGCATTAGCATCATCAAAATGTGCCGTATTGGGTCAGAGAGGAATATCGATCACAGGAAAAGCAAAATAATAAGCCATCAATTTAGACTTGATGTTTGCCATGCGACTAATGGCATAAACCTAAAACATAACGCGAAGTAGAACACATTCACAATGTATGCCTTAATGTATTTCGGGTAAAAGACGAATAAAGCGCCAGAAACCAGAAAAATCTATCTAGATTATAATGAATGCAAATCATTAAAAAATAAAACGTTTTAATCTCACATCTTATTTTGCCAATCTTATTTTTATATAAAAATGCATTTTTTTAGTATCATCGGGAACTAACTCAGAAATGATGAGTCATATTATATGAACCGAATTTGAATTACTTTTTATGTACCAAGTAGCTTCTTATTGTTCATCATCATTCTCCTATTCGATAGTTGTAAAAATCTATCAACAGCATTGCCCTTAGCAATAGCAGCAACCTCTTAGTTAGGTTGCTTTTTTTTATATTTTTTTAACGTTAAAAAACAAAAAAGGCCTCAAAGAGGCCTTTTTTAGTTTACTGAAAGTGAGTTAACTAAAGCGTAATACCGACTTTCTCTAAATCTTTTGAAATCACAGATGTTGGTAATGGAACATAACCATCTTTCTCAACAATTTGCTGACCTTGCTTAGACAATACGAAGCGTAAGAATTCACGATCCATTGGCGATAGGTCTTTATTAGGATGCTTGTTCACGTAAACATATAAGTAACGTGATAGTGGGTAAGTACCATCTGCTGCATTTGCTGCTGATGCTTCGATAAACTTATCACCTTTCTTAGAGATAGCTACCGCTTTTACGCCCGCTGTTTTATAACCAATACCAGAGTAACCAATGGCATTAAGTGACTGAGAAACAGACTGAACTACAGAAGCAGAACCTGGTTGCTCGTTCACGTTTGCACGGAAGTCACCTTTACATAATGCTTTTTCTTTAAAGTAACCGTAAGTACCAGATACTGAGTTACGACCGTAAAGCTGAACGTCTTTAGCTGCCCAGTTGCCGTCTAAACCAGCATCGCCCCAACGGTTGATTTCTTTACCGCCACACTTGTGTGTAGAAGAGAAGATTGCATCAATTTGTTCAATGCTTAAACCTGTAATTGGGTTATCTTTGTGTACGAATACAGCTAAAGCATCGATAGCAACACGAACCGCTGTTGGCTTATAACCGAAATGCTTTTCAAATGCTTCAACTTCGTTAGGCTTCATTTTGCGGCTCATAGGACCGAATTGAGAAGTACCTTCAGTTAATGCTGGTGGCGCAGTTGAAGAACCCGCTGCTTGGATTTGGATATTAACGTTTGGATAGATGTGTTTAAACTCTTCAGCCCATAACGTCATCATGTTTGCTAATGTATCAGAGCCAACAGAAGACAAGTTACCAGAAACACCACTTGTTTTTTCATATGATGGTAAAGTTGGATCTATAGCAGCCATAGATGCTGCTGAGAATACGCCAGCGGCTGTAAGAGTAATTGCGCCGACAAGTTTTTTCAGTTTCATTGTAATGCTCCAGAATTAAGCGTACTAAGTTTTTAAAACGTAGTCAGTATCGACCTCATTGATGACAAGTCTATGACGTTGATGTGACAGTTAGATGACACAAGGTTCAAAAGTATTACATGAACAAATACAAAAAATAACACAATTAATATCAAACACTTAAAATCAATGCGAATATAAATTTGCCTGTAAAATAATAAACAATAGCCAATTCCAGCTTAACTAAATTAACTACTTGTCACAATAATGCTGACAAGACAAGCTTATGACACAAAATTACCCCGTATAAGTTTATCGCACTTAAGATGTGTATAACGGCCTAAGCTCACCGAGGAAGGCAAACGCTGAGTCGATTGATACACTTTAGCGAGCTTAAAATAATAAATTAAACCTTAATCACTTACTGGCAAGGTTTATAACCTATATGTCACAGCATTATGACGGGTATTCTTGTTGTCGGTTGTTAGCGATTGTTATCCCTTGTTGTTAGCGCTTAGTGATAGCTAATGCCACACAGAAAGCTAACATGTTTGATAATGCAAAGTTTAGCCTAACGAAAACCAACAGCTTAAGCCTATGCATAATGCAAAGATAAACGAGATAGATATATGTGTTCAGCTTAGCTCAAGCCTACTTGGTAAGCGGTCTTTCGCAACACAAGTGTGCCTGAGTCATATCAGTCAATCTCAACTAAGATTAGCCAAAATTAAGTCATAAAAAAACAGCATAAATGCTGTTTTTTTATTAATAACTGCAACTATTGTCGCACTAACAAATGAGATGGAATGATAAAACTGAAGATACTGCCTTTGCCATACTCGCTGGTAACGTTAAGCTCGGTGTGATGATGGTTTAAAGCGTGCTTAGCAATAGCTAACCCCAAGCCTGTGCCACCGGTTTTACTCGAGCGAGCATTATCGACTCGATAAAAGCGTTCAGTTAAGCGATTAATATGTTGCGGCGCGATGCCAACACCGGAATCTTTAACCGAAAAAAGTGCGCCAGTTGCCACACTTCGCCACGATACCGCAATCGTCCCCCCAGGAGAGGTGTAGCGAATTGCATTTGAAATTAAATTTGAGCAAGCACTGCGTAATTGCAACTCATTACCATGAGTATTCAACCCCGCTTCACAATTAAACACTAAGGTATATTCGGTACCAGCAAGAGCTTTAGCTTCTTCTTTAAGAATATCCATCATCAACGTCATATTGACGATTTTCGATAAATCGAGATCGACAGCATCTTCAATACGTGACAATGCCAACAACTGCTCAACCATCGACTGCATTCGAGTCGTTTGTTGTTGCATTAGTGATAATGGTTTTTGGTTAGGTGAATTTGCATCCTCCATGCTTTGCATGATTTCTAAATAACCTTGCAATACCGTTAATGGCGTTTTCAATTCATGGGACACGTTAGCCACAAAATCTTTACGCATGCCTTCTAATTGATGTATTCGGGTAACGTCTCGAGCGATTAGCAGCAACTGACGATCACCATAGCTCATGACTCGAATTTCAAGTAAACGCTTATCTGAGACAGGAGACGGAATTTCTAATGGTTCGTTATATTGGGCATCTTTTAAATAAACTGAAAAATCAGGATGGCGGATAAGGTTATCTATTCTCTGGCCATTATCTTGAGGCCAAACAAATCCTAAGATTAGCTGAGCCAATTTGTTGCACCATAAAATATTGTGCTCGGCATCCAGAACAACGGCAGCATCAGGTAATGCTTCTGCTCCTTGGCGAAAGCGGCCCAATAAGGTAGCAAGTTGACCTACACGACGACGATTTTTTCCTTGTAAACGATAAAGACCATTAAACACCCCTTCCCAACTTCCTCTACCTTGAGGAGGTGTAAGCTTTTTATCTTTCCATAACCAGAAGTTTAACCGAGCGATTTGGCGATAGTGCCACACGAGCAATACAATTGTCCCCGTAAGCATAACGCCGACAACATGGTCAAATAAAGCCCCGACCAGCATAAATAGAACAAGCAACATCGCTAAGCGAAAAAATAAGCGATATCCAGAATACGAGATAAACATAGGCTACCTAAATTCGAAAGTAACGCCGCCAACACATTCAGTGCCGTTACTGATTATTAGGGCTAACAACGAAGCACAAGATAGCCTAAAAAGGCTATTATGGCTAGACAGCAAAAAAAGCGTTTCTAAAAGCTCTGTCTAGCATGACAAAACTTTTAGCGCTGCCAATACGAATTACATTCTGGTTGAAAATCGGTAACCTGCACCGCGAACAGTTTGGATCAATTTATCGTGTCCACCCTCTTCGACCGCTTTTCGTAAGCGTCTGATGTGAACATCGACAGTGCGATCTTCAACATACACGTTGGTGCCCCACACGTTATCGAGTAACTGCTCTCTGCTGTAAACTCGCTCTGGATGGGTCATAAAGAAATGCAATAAACGAAACTCAGTCGGCCCCATATCGAGCACAGCATCACCGACAGTCACCCTATGACTGACAGGATCAAGTTGCAGTCCTTGCACATCAATAGTCTCTTCTAACCGAGTTGGTGCACTTCTTCGCAAAACGGCTTTAATCCGAGCGACGAGTTCTTTAGGTGAAAAAGGTTTAGTTATATAGTCATCAGCGCCGACTTCAAGGCCTTTGACTTTATCTTCCTCTTCTCCACGTGCTGTCAGCATAATAATTGGGATCTGACGAGTAAATTCATCTTGCTTTAAACGTTTAGCTAATTGAATGCCACTGCCACCAGGGAACATCCAGTCTAATAAAATTAAATCTGGGTATGGCTCTTTAAGCAACTCAATCGCCGAATCAAAATCTTCAGCAGCAGCTGTCGTAAAACCATGTTGATCCATCACAAATGTCAGCATCTCACGGATTGCTGATTCATCTTCTACTATTAAAATCCTAGCTGTCATATTGGGTTTCTACGTTAATTTGCCACGGGACTATTATTGGACATTTTTGTTACAGATTTATGATATAACGCTTGATTCTGGCATTAAATACGCCATTTTGTCATAAAAAATTCATTACTGTTATTTAGATATAACAAAAAAGGGCTTAAAGCCCTTTTTTATTGATTGCAGATTTAACCGTCAAATAACGACAGATTTAGAACTTATGTTCGATACCTACACCAACGTAGCTGTCATCTTGATCGTTTGAATCAAATGAGTTTGCAGTGTAAAAAGCAAATAACTTGGTTGGCTTACCTAACTTGTAGTCAGCGCCAACAGACCATGAATTACCTTTATTTTCCATGTCTAAGTACTGTGCTTTCAAAGTAACATCATTGATGTCATATGCTGAGCTTAATAAGTAGCCATTGTCTTTAATACCGCTGTCTAGTTTTTCTTGCTGCTGATACATACCACCAATCACTAAACCGGCCACTTTACCTTGAACAGTAGCACGTGCAGTGTCATAACCTTTTACTTTTGAATCGTAAGCAATTGCAGCGTAGATTGGTGTGCTTTTTAATCCAGCATCACCGTACATTAGCGCCATACTCACGCCATCTTCACCTTCTACGTTACTACCAACAACTTGATCTGCATCACCAGAGGCAACATAAGTCACACCCGCTTGGAAATCACCAAATACTGGCGTGTAGTAAGTTGCGGTTTGAGCCATGCGGTTTTCACCTTTAAACATGGTTTTCATATCGCCAGAAAGGTCGTTGAATTGATCAATTTTACCTTGAGATACTTTAAGGATTGTGTCGTTACGACCAACAGATACAGCACCGAAGTTACCTTTTAAACCAACAAATTGGTTACGAGCTAAAAAGTTTTCTTTGTTTGCATCACCTGTGTTGACTTCATATTCGATGGTATAGAAAGCTTCTAATGATTTGCTTAACTCAAACGCACCGGTTACACCAAAACGTGATGCATTACTTTGAATTGTCGTTTCAGTGACATCAGCAACATCATTTGATTGTGCTGTTACGTTTAACTTACCGTAAACTTGAAGAGGATCTGCGGCGTATGCACTTGAAGCTACTGAGGCTGCGATTGCAGAGGCTAATAGTGTTTTGCAAAAAACGTTCATCATTTCATCCTTTCGACGCATATATCGTCATGGTTATTCTGGGTTAGTTGTATCGGAACGAGATGAATTCTGCCTTGCAAATGTTTCAGAAATATTTCACTGATAGATGAAATCCCCATTCTGACTGTTTCAAACTATTTAACCCTATAGGAAACCTCCGTACAGCAAGGGTTTCAAGCTGAGTTGTTGTAATGTGACAGTTTGATGAATTCTAATCCTGATGACTGAACCTGTGTTGCGACTGATGTTTTTTTGATGGTTTACCACTTTGCCTCTATACCGTAAACTGCTGTCACTGAATTTTCCTGTTAATTAATGAGAGCCTTCTATGTGGTTTAAAAATCTCACCTTGTACCGTTTCAACAAACCGTTTACGACAGATACCGAAACATTAGAGAATGCCTTAGCTGACTTCACTTTTTCTCCTTGTTCGAGCCAGGACATCAGCAAGTTTGGTTTTTCAAATGCTTTAGGTAAAAAAGGCCAAGCATTAGTGCACAGTGCTGAAAACCGTCATTTAATTTGTGTCACTAAAGAAGAAAAAATTCTCCCAGGCCAAGTGATTAAAGAAGCCTTAGATGAAAAAGTGGCGGAGATTGAAGATCAAGAGAACCGTAAAGTCACTAAAAAAGAAAAAGACACCATTAAAGATGAAATCACCACGACGTTGTTGCCTCGGGCATTTTCTCGTCGTAGCCAGACACACGCACTTATCATGCCTGAACTGGAAATGATTCTAGTCGATAGCTCTAGTGCGACTAAAGCGGAAGAGTTATTAGCATTACTGCGTAAAGCCTTAGGCAGCTTACCTGTGATCCCGTTAAGTTATGCAACTCCAATCGAGTCAACGTTAACCCAGTGGTTACAAGCGGGTGAAGCTCCTGCACCATTTAAGATGCAAGATGAAGCCGAACTTAAGTCTGACTCTGATGAAGGCGGTATCGTACGCTTTAAGCAACAAGTGCTCCAAGAAGATGAAGTGCTCGCTCATATTGCAACAGGCAAGCAAGTACACAAACTAGCCTTACATTTTGGCCAGTCGATTGCCTTTTTAATGCAGTCTGATGCCACGATTAAACGTCTTAAGTTTTCTGAAGAGTTTAGAGCAGGTAATGATGAAGTCGGTACAGAAGACCCATTAGCCCGTTTAGATGCAGATTTTGCCTTAATGGGCAGTGAATTAGTCGCGTTTATTAGTGCGGTTAATCAAGCTTTTGGTCCGCTAGAGCAAAGCGTGTAATCCAACTAAGGACACAATATGAAACTATACGGAAGTTATACGTCACCTTTTGTTCGCCATTGTAGAATTGCGCTACTTGAGTCAACGCTCGATTACCAATTCATTGAAACCGATCACGCCACCAGCGCGACGTTATCGCCGACTAAACGGGTGCCTTTTTTACAAGATGGTGAGTTAACGCTAACCGATTCTAGTGCCATATTGCGATATATCCGCAGCAAGTCGGACAAGCCATTCCTTGAAAGCACTGTCGAGCTTGATCAATATTGTATGATCAATACAGCATTGGACAGCACAATCAATTTATTCTTCTTGTCTCGTGATGGGGTCGATATTGAGCGCTTTGATTACACCATCAGACAGGCGCAGCGAATTGAGTCGACATTAATGCAGCTTGAAACATTTGAATTGCCTTTGCATGGCCCTTTTAATGATGTGCAGCTAAGACTAGCCTGTTACCTCAGTTGGGCGATATTCCGCCAACGTATACATATCGCTAACTACCCTAAGCTAAAACTGTTTTTAGCGGCAGTTGAAAAAGAGCCATTTTTTATTGAAACCGCCCCGCAGGCATAAGTTAACACGATAAAAAATGCCCTGAATTTCAGGGCATTTTTTTATCTACAACAAAATAACTCAATCATATGTAAGAGCTTATTCGCCGTCAGCGTTAATCCATTTACCTTCGGTATCAAAAGGCCAATCAATACCTAACCATGCTTTAAAGAAAGCTTTTTGCTCAGCAGTAACATTATCAACCGCAGTAATCGCTAACTTATCTTTCGGTTGTTCTGCCAACACTAAGTTCACATCTTTTAGTTGATCATTACTAAATACCGTCACCTTAACAGTGTCACCAGGGCTAAAATCGTTAAAGCGTTTAGCAAAACCGTCTGCGGTGACTTTTAAACCATTGACCGCCACTAACTCATCACCAGCCGTTAAACCAGCTTTCCAAGCTGGGCTATTTTTAGCCACAGTTGCTAATACTAAATCAGCATATAAGCCGGATAAGCCCATGCCTGTATCAACTTGTATTTTGGGCTTATCACCATAAGTGGTTACCAAACCGGCTTGAGCTAATAGATCATTAAACTCTAAACTAACTGGCTGATTCACAAATTTCTGCCACCAAGGTTGATAATCTTTGCCGGTGAGTGCTGTTAATATGTTTTGCACATCTGCCACAGTGTAGCCCATTGGAATTTTAAAGTTTTCATATAACTCCTTGTGCACATCACGATAAGAATGCGCTAGCTTACTGTCAGTTAACACACTGAAATCTAATGCCAGTGAAGCTAAATATCCCTCAGAATAAATATTCACACTGTGGTTAACCGCATAATCGCCCCAAGTGCTACTCCATTGACCTAAACTGGCTTCTGCAACCGATTGAGTTTCACGCCCAGGATTATGCTGATTAAGTACTATCCGTAAGCTTAAATCATCAAAGAATTCTTTTGCCGTCATCACCCCAGCACGTAACAACAACTGATTTTGAAAATAGCTGGTTGAACCTTCTGCGACCCACAATAAATCAGTCATATTCTCAGACTGATAATCGTAAGGCACCAATCCTTGAGGACGATACGATTTTACATTCCAAGTATGGATAAACTCATGCGATGCGGTACTAATAAAGCGTAAATAATCTTCACGCTCACGAAAGTTAAATCGCGGTAATTGAATAACGGTTGAGTTCAGGTGCTCTGTGGCTCCGCGTGCACCGCTAGTGGCATGCACCATATACACATAACGTTTAAACGGGTAACCATTCCAAATAGCTGACGCTTGAGCGCTTATTTTACCTAAATCAGCAATAATTTGCGTGGTGTCGTAGTTCCCCTCCCCCCAAAAAACCACCTCATATTGGCGATTATCGGCATCGAAACTAAAGTGCTGGCTTATTCCCGTCTCAATCGGTGAGTCAACTAAGACATCATAATTAGCGGCTTTAAATGAATGTGACTTGCCGTCTCTGTCCATTCCAGAATAACTTTTCCAGCCTTTTGGCACTTGCATATTGACCGTAATAGGTTGCTGGCGAAACGCAGGGCTATACATAAACACACCACTGGCATCTAAGAAAGCATGGCTACTATCAATGTGACGTAATCGGTCACCAAGCTCATTAGCATGCAACTGATATGTCACCTTAACCGATGTAGGTTGAGTTAAGGTTATTTGCCATTCACCACTGGCAGTGCGTTTCCAAGGTAGCGACTGACCCTTGCTGTCGGTCGCATTAAACAATCTAACCCCATCAGCAATAGGCAATACTTGATAACGGCCGGTTCGCCATACTGGTAAATTAACCGTTAGCACCTGCGAATCAGTTTGAGGAAATGACACACTCACCTGAGCTAAATGGTGTGCGGGTTGATTAATATCAATATGGTAATCAACATCAGCAAGGGCTGGCATGGCCCAAGTCATCAAAAAAATGGCACTGCTAGCTAAAATTGCAAGAGAAGTAGGTTTCACTCTAGGTTCCTTCTGGTATGATTCTATTGTTTTTATTTTAAATTCCGAACAATTATAACGATCTAGACTCATTAACACAGTGGCAATTTGTAACTGAGTGAGAATACTTAGTATCAATGACAAACCAATGTTAATTTATTCATCGATACCAGCTGATAATGACGTCCACATTTTTTAATCCTAAAAAGGTATCTTTTACTATGCTGCGATGTTTTCCTCTGATCATATTATGTTCAATACTATTAAGTTCAGCAGTGTGCGCAAGAGATATTGAACAGCAAGAAATATTGTTCAAAGAAAATCCTCAAAAAATTTATACCAAGTTATTGAGAACGACCGAGTTTCCTTTGCACTTTTCAAACAAAGCGGAATTCGACCAAGTCGCTGAAAATTTAGGTTTTCAACCAAATGAACTCCATCGTGATTTAGAGCTATTAGCTCGCCTTAATTTACAAGCAAAACTCACATCGCCAACTAAGTACCAAGATGCAGAATTACTCATATCGCAGTTAGACAGCATTGCATCAACAACGCTTGAAAAAGCCATGGTGATTATGCTTAAAGCACGGATAAAGGGACGTAAAAACCAAGAATATAATCAAGTGATCGTTGAATTCAATGATGCGTTGAATATGGTTAACGCCGATATCAGCTTAGAAAGCACCCTGTTCAAGTTAACACTGCATGAACAATTGAACATGTTACATTCATTGTTACTTCAACCTACGCCAGCCTTGTCTCATTTAAATCGTTATCGTGAAATGGCTTATCAGTTACACAATAATTATTTTATCGCCGATGCGGAATCGCAATTAGGCCGTTATTACAATCTGAATGGCGATCAAGCAAAGTCACTGCAGCATTACAGTGAAGCATTTCGTTTAGCCAACATCTTAGATTACCCTGGCATTAAAGCCCAAACACAGCTCAATCTCGCGCGGACCTACCGTGATTTAGAACAATGGGATGATGCACTCAAATATGCCCACAATGCGGCGGAAATATTTCAAGTAATCGGCCAAGATGTCTACTTGTCAGAATCATTAACTGTTATGGCAATGATTTACGCAGGCAAAGGGGAATGGAATAAAGCCATCGATTATTATTTAAATGTCCAGCAAGTAAATGAGCGGATGGGGAACCAAATTGCAATTGGGCTCACATATCACAATTTAGGTGAGGCTTATTTTAAATTGCATAATATTCAGGCGTCATTGGATGTAATGCAACGAGCAAATGAAATATTTAGAGCTCGAAAAGTAGATCATTACTTAGTCCATAATGAACTCCTCTTTGCTCAAATAACAACCAGCGAAGGCATGTGGACAAACGCGATTGAGCATGCAAATAAAGCGATTAAGCTGGCTAAAAAGAAACATTTAACCGAGGTGCAAACCGAGGCTTTAGGGTATTTATCTACCGCATATCGCAAAACTAACAACATTAATGCAGCGCTTAAAACTGTCGATGAGATAGTCGAATTAGTCAATAATTCACAGAGTAAAACTGAACAACCCAATGACTTTTCAGAGCTAACAGAACAGAAATTAAAATTTGAACTGGGTTTAATGCGCAATAAACTGGAACTGCAAACGACTAAAAATAAATACAACCAATTTATCATTTTAGTATTAGTACTTATTTTTAGTATTGCGATTATCTTATTGATTTTTATCTACAGAAAATTTCAACAGCGCAATACCTTGTACCTTAACGCACAGCGTTTAAATACAATCGATCCCATAACACAAGCACAAGGTTACCGAGCATTTATTCAACTGATCAGCACGCTGAAAAATACCGAACCTAAAACATTAGCTTTGGTAAATATCAACGAATTAAATAATATTGATATTCAACTTGGACTCACAGAATCAACGGCATTGATGCAACAATTTAATATTCAATTCAGTAAGCACTTAGATACTCAAGTATTTACCATACGCTCAGGACTGATTGGATGCTATTTTAATCAACAGTATGATGCTGATGTTATATTAAATGCCGTTATTGAGAGTCTTAAGCAATTAAAAACAACGCAGTTTACGATTCCAAATTTTGCGCAAAAATCGGCCGAACACTATGCCAGCATTGGCCACATTAGTTTACCCTTGCTCGCCAACCCTGATGTGAGTATTAGTGCAGAATTACAATTTGAGACATTACAATATGCGCTTGCCGCGGCAATGGATATTGCCGAGCAACCAGCTTATGTCTCATTGAGGCCGCTTAATTTTGCACCAGCGGCTATTTTTATGCGGCCACTTTATTTAAATCTGACTCAAGCACTTAACCGCGGCATCATTCGTGCAGAAAGTAATCGTCATGCCCAAAGTATAAATTGGCCAAATAATTAATCGCGTAATAAACTGGCAATTATAGTTATTTATACTGTTTTGTACGGTAATTGGATTTGCTGCACAACATTATTGAGATAATATTACTATAGTGTTAACTGATCAGAGATTAGTTAATGAAAAACGAAATTATGTCTTCAATATGGCAACAATCACGGCAACCTATGCCTTTAGATGAAAAATGAGAGTAGGCACTGCAACATGAAAGAGTCAAATACAGCGATAACACAAATTTCGTTGATGAAGCAAAAGCTCCACGCAGCCAAACTTGCTCTCGAAGAGATAAACGTCGATCGCAATGGTAAATTGAAAACACTGATTCAATTTATCTCCCATCTCAGTCTTGCCTGCAAAGGACAATGTATTGAACTCGACAATAAACTGGCAAAATTGCGCCATCATATGCACAATTTTGAACAAATTGACGAAGCGCTGCCAGAACTAGTCGACATTGAACGCTTGTTAAAATCTCAATACAACCAAACAATGACGCGTTTAGAAGACAGCCGTAACGGTCTTAATCGAGTTATCCGTCAGATCCAACGCATTGATTCAGCCCCAGAAAAACTCAAAAAAGAACTGACTTATTTTAAACAAGAACTCGGCAAGCCATTTCATACAGTATGGGAATACATCCCAAAAGTCGAAAAGCTGATATTTTTCTATGAAGAAATTTTAAAAAACGAATTTGCCGATGCAGACGATTACCAGATTTTGCCTCAGCACGTTCAACTTGCCAAAGAGCTTGCTGCTAAGATTGCCGAAATTGAGTTTAGAAAAGATCAACGCGACCAAATTCTAGTCATAAAAGAAATATTACTTGGTGATATTAGCTTGAGCAGTTTGCTCGACTCTTACCAATCAATATTGAGTTTACTGTTAGAAAATATTGCACGTGAAAAAAGCGCATCACAAGACTTTTTATTTGCACTTAACGATGCCTTGTCCATAGTCCGCGATGTCGTCAATAACAGCTATAACAATAACCAACGTAGTGAGCAGCTTAAAGGTCAATTAAATAAAGAGATTAATTTACGCGTTAACAACGCTGACGAGTTAGTCGCTGATGCTGATAGTCTTAACGAATTAAAGACCCAACTAACGATACAGTTATCCTCTCTTCGTGATGCTCTTACTCGTAAAGAAGCCCTAGAGCAGCGTGAACAAACACTGTTACGTAAGTCGATTGAATCTATGCGTAAAGAACTCAACTCGATGAGTCAAGAAGCCAACAATTACAAAGAAAAACTGTTTGAACATCAAAAGCTCAACCTACTCGATCCGCTGACTCAACTGGCAAACAGGACAGCATTAGAAGATAGAATGGAGCAAGACTATCGCAACCATGTCCGCTTTAAAACGCCATTATGGATAGCCATTACTGACATAGACCATTTTAAAGTGATTAACGACACCTTTGGTCACAGCACCGGAGATAAAACCCTGCAAGTTATTGCTATGGCCTTAAAAAACTCATTACGAGATAGTGAGTTTGTTGCCCGTTATGGTGGCGAAGAATTTGTATTACTATTACCTGATATTACTGATGAAAATATCTCTCAATTATTGAATCGCGTTAAAGATAAAATCAAAAATATTCCATTTAAGTTTAAAAATCAGAGAATTACAGTTACATTATCTATAGGTGCAGCACAAGTCATGGAAAACGAAACGCTTGAAGAAGCTTTCGAAAGAGCAGATGCTGCATTATACCAAGCAAAAAACAACGGCAGGGACCGAGTCGTTATTGATATCTAGCCCATCCTAAGACAGTTCTCTTTGGACTCGGCATCAATTACTCGAGTCCAAAGGAGTTGCTTATGATAGTAAAGATTAGTCCAAATGGTAGCCTAGATCAGCTTTCTCAATTAGAAGTAGAGCGACTAAAACAAGGTGCAAAAAGCGACCTTTATCAATTATACCGAAACTGCTCACTAGCAGTATTAGCTTCAGGCCTGATCAGCGATAGCTCTGAAGCACTATTTCATCGTTACGAATCCTTCAGCATCAATATATTACAACGCGAAAGAGGCATACAGATTGAGCTCATTGATCCGCCGATGAAAGCCTTCGTCGACGGTGAAATTATCACTGGTATTCAAGAGCACTTATTTGCTGTGCTGCGCGATATTATTTATATCAGCAATAAATACGAGAATTTAAAACACATAGATTTAAGCAATGCGACTCACATTACTAATGTAGTGTTTGATATTTTACGCAATGCTCAGGCAATCTCACCAATGAAAGATCCTAATGTTGTGGTCTGTTGGGGAGGACACAGTATCAACGCAGTTGAGCATCAATATACACGTGATGTGGGTTACCAACTGGGGCTACGCCGATTAGATATTTGTACCGGTTGCGGACCAGGCGCAATGGAAGGCCCAATGAAAGGTGCCGCTATTGCACATGCCAAACAAAGAGTACACAACGCCCGCTATATCGGTTTAACCGAGCCAAGTATTATTGCCGCTGAACCACCCAATCAAATCGTCAATGAATTGGTCATTTTACCCGACATCGAAAAACGCCTCGAAGCCTTTGTTCGTTTAGGCCATGGGATTGTTATTTTTCCTGGCGGAGCCGGAACGGCAGAAGAATTACTCTATTTTCTGGGTATCTTATTAAATAAAGACAATAGCGATTCATGTTTTCCACTGGTGCTAACGGGACCAGCTGAAAGTGCTGACTACTTTACTGTTATTGATGAATTTATTGGTGCCACGTTAGGCATTGAAGCACAAAGCAAATATCAAATTATTATTGATGATCCCGTCAAAGTGGCTCAAGTAATGAAACAGGGTATGGAGCAAGTCAAAGCCTATCGCAAACAAAAATGTGATGCTTACCAATATCAATGGTCATTAAAAATTGAACCCGAATTTCAATTACCCTTTGCACCAACCCATGAGGTTATGGCAAATTTAAATCTCTACTTTCAAGATAACAAAGCAGAACTTGCCGCCAACTTGCGTAAAGCATTTTCAGGAATTGTTGCCGGTAACGTAAAAGGTGACACAATCAAGTTGATCCAACAGTTCGGCCCCTTTAAGATTAAAGGTGATCCTAAACTCATGCTGATGATGGATAAGCTATTAAACGCTTTTGTTAAACAACAACGAATGAAACTGCCAGGAAGTGCTTACGTGCCCTGCTACAACATAATAAAAACCAATGAATAAATTACTCATTATCGATGGACTTAATCTGGTGCGCCGTATTCATGCGGTGTTGCCAGATGAAAACGATATAGCCAGCGTACAAGAACGTGTGCTGGCCGCATCTAAAAAAATGTTGCTACAGCATCAACCCACTCATTGTATTGTTGTCTGGGACGGCAATGAGCCCTCTTGGCGCAAAACACTGTATAACGATTATAAAAAAGGTCGCAAACCAATGCCAACAGCATTAAGTGATGGCCTGGTAAATATAAAAGCGACTTTAGCCGAGCAAGACATTAACTCTTTCGATGCGCCATCAGAAGCTGACGATGTCATCGCAACTCTCGCGATGAAGATGATCAGTAACAGTGGTGAGGTTATCATAGTGTCAACCGACAAAGGCTTTAGTCAATTACCCAGCAAAAATCTCACCTTATGGGATCACTTTAATCAACAGTTTTTTGATGTTACAGAATACGGGAAAAAACTCGGAATAGAGCAATATCAAATGCTCGACTTTATTGCATTGGCCGGAGACAGTGGTAATAAAATTCCCGGCATTATGGGGATAGGTCCAAAATCAGCAGCCGACTTGCTCAACAAGTTCAGAACCTTAGCTAATTTATATCGTTCGCTAGACAACCTTGGGGCTAAACAAGCACTTAAGATAGCGGAAGGAAAAGAAATCGCCCGCATTAGCTACAAATTAGCGCAGTTACAATGCAATATCCCGTTGAATATTAATTTGAAACAATTTAGAACTAAACCAATATCAAACTAGTGTAATAATAAATCATCCAATAATAAAAACGATCTTCATAGCATAACGGATTAAACGCATTATGAACTCAAAAGTAAGCTATATCATAGGTGGCATTTTCACAGCCTATTTGTTGTTTGTCGCTGTCGTCATTTTTGTTTATGAACCTCAACCAGAAGACCGAGCTTGGGACGATCGCCAAGCATTTAATTTACAAAAAATGAGTGACATTCACTTTGGCCAAAGTCTTGATGAGATCCGAACCTTACTAGGCAGCGCAGATTTTGTCGAAGCTAAAACGGGTGTTGATGGTCAATATCAAGTGATGTATTACCGCACCCATCATGTAAAGTCAGATGGCGAAACCACTAAAGAAGAATGTACGCCATTGTTGTTCAGAGATAATCTTTTAGTGGCATGGGGACAAGATACTCAGCAACAATATTTTGATGTGCCTATCGCAGGTAAAGCCCCGCTATAAATCTGTTTTCAACTCATCTAGGAACTCGCAGGCTCGCTAGAGGGCGGACTTTGTCCTGCTAGATCCTAGGTTTTAGGATCTAGCAGCGAAGCGCCCTAGCTGTGACGAAGTCATGCCCTAGAACCTAGGAGCTAAGTGGCTTGGGTTTGTACTCCTGATAAGCTTCGCCTTGGCGCAGCCAATCTGGAGCAGGTGTGCCTTTCAAATAATGATCAAAGTACTGCTTCATCTTAATACTGTAATCAAGCTTATTAGGATACTTTTTCAAATGGTGTGGCTCATCTTGATATTGTAAAAACACCACATCCTTCCCAGCGCGGCGCATAGCCAGATATAACTCAACGCCTTGTTCCCAAGGCACAGCATCATCTTTATCACCAAACATGATCATCATTGGAGTTTGAATACGGTCTACATAAAAAATAGGCGAGTTTTCTATGTATTTTTGTGGCGCTGCAAATAAACTTTCTCCGATTCGGCTCTGGCCAGTTTCGTATTGAAACTGTCTTGCTAAGCCTGACCCATGACGAATACCACTATAAGCACTGGTCATATTCGACACTGGTGCACCAGTC
The DNA here is from genome assembly GCF_014164545.1 of Shewanella sp. SG41-3. Lineage (NCBI taxonomy): Bacteria > Pseudomonadati > Pseudomonadota > Gammaproteobacteria > Alteromonadales > Shewanellaceae > Shewanella > Shewanella sp. SG41-3. The sequence continues at coordinate 454,926 of NZ_JACJFJ010000001.1, read as the reverse complement.
ACAACCGCTTTAAAGATATTGGTTTGTGTTACCGCAAAAGCGCTTTGATACCCACCCCATGAATGCCCCTGAATACCCACGGCATCTGGATCAGTCACGCCCATTTCAATTAGCTTTTGCACTCCTGCAGTCAATGCTTTTACTGACGAAATGCCTGGATAACCAATTTCAAAACGGATATCGGGTAAGAAAATAGCGTAACCATTGTCTGCATACCATGCAAAGTTTGGTCGGTGATTGAGCTTCATATCAGGAAAAGCATATAACCTGTCACTCATAAAGCGGTAAAAATACACCAGCGTGGGATACTGTTTGCCTGCTTGATAATTTGCTGGCTTAATTAACACCCCGTCCATTTTGACACCATCGCCATCTCGCCAATGGACTAATTCTGCATTGCCCCAGTTAAATGGTTCACGTTGTTTATCAAGCGTAGTTAACTGAACGGCTTTCTGTGGCGAGGTATTATCGGCAACATACAAGTCTGGATATAAGTCATAGCGCTGCTTTGTAAATACCACTGTAGCGGCTTTATTCGCTCTAGCCAGTAAGGTTAATTTACTATTACTTTCAGTTAAACGACTCACACCAGCCACGCCGATTTTAGCGCTAAAAAACCCATCCGCTTTTGATAGATGATTATAGCCTTGCAACAACACAGTCTCAGCATTGTTAACGACCGCAGGTAATAATTCATCTTTTTTGACTAGGCCGACTAGCCTAAATTGAGTTTTCTGTTTACGCCCTTCCCCATTGGTCAACATAAAGCCTTGTTTTGATACAGTATTAAACTGCCAGACATCATATTTGTCATATACCGTTATCGCACTATCGTCGGCCAACCAAGGACCAAAGCCGTAACCGGGAGCTGCGCTGGGATAATCATGGTCTTCATCAGCAAAAGGAGTAGTAATATTTGCGCTTAAATTAACCCGACGCTGAGAGGCAACATCAAATAAAAATACGTTACCTTGTTGGTAATAAGCTAAGAACTTGGCATTGGGTGATAACGTCGGCATCGCATCACTGGGTTGCTGAGTTAACACTAGCGTTTTGTTACCGTTGTTAACGTCCACTAAATAGACATCGCGATAAAAGCCTGCCCAAGTCACCATCTTCTGATATGGCACATCTGAGCTGGCTAACAAGAAACGTGCTTGCTCGCCATAGGTCACATCAGGCACAACTTGGTCTGCTAATTGGACAACCTTATTTGAGTCAAGGTGTAAAACCGCTAGATAAGTGCGTTTTAATTCTTGCTCATATTCTTTAACTTCTTGAGGCTTAATTTTGGCATCATCACCATGCCAAATACGTAGCTGTTTTTTGGCGGTAATAATCTCAGGATTAAAGACATCATTTGGATTTTGATAATCAGCTAATTCAGCTTGCTGCCCTACTGTTGGCACTCGACCAACAAATAAACGCTGACCATCTTTTGAAAACTGTAAGCTTGAATATTGGTTATATGTCCACTTCTTGGTCGGAGCAAACTGCTGTTGTTGATTATTTTGTACATCGAGTAACAACAAATTATGCTCTCGGCCATAACGTAAAGCACTTGCCGTGCCTTTAGTTACCGCAACATATTGGCCATTGTCGCTGATAGCTAATGCTTCAATATGTTCATTTTTACTGCTGTAAAGCGGACGCTGTTGTTGATTATCGAGCGTGACTAACACGACTTGGTGTAGTTGACTATTATCTTGGTTGACTACCGCAACCAAATGTTGCGCAACTTTATCAAAGGCAAATTGAGTCACATTCGATAATAATGTTTGTTGCTCAGTGGCTAAATTAATCAGCTGAATATCAGCGCCTTTATCGGCTTTTTCAGTTTGAGATTGAGCAGAATCAGTCTTGGCGCTATGTTCAACAATACTCGCTTCAAGCGCTGATGAAACGGACTGAGCTGCTGGAGATGTTGTTTTAGTCTCTGTCGATTCAGCTTTAGCCACGTCAAACTTTAACACCAGAAAATGACCGTCATCGCTAAATACTGCGGAGTCGACCTTATCAAATTGCTGCTGCTTGCCATTTTCGGTATTCAGTAACACCACTTGATGAGGCAAGTCGTCTTTCTTTTTCGTTTCTCGGTCAAATAAGCTCGCTTCAATTGTCGCCACAACAAATTTACCATCAGCACTGACTTGGACATTGGTGCCATTGGCAATTTCATATTGTTTACGATTATCACTAAAACGAATTAATGCACGACTATCGCCTCTATCAGGAGTAGCCTGTACAGCAATCACTGCGCCATTATCAGAAATAACCGGCTGTTGAAGGGTTTCAAAATGCATAATGTCATCGAGAGACAATGCACGTTGCGGCGCCGCATGGGCGCTCAATGACAGACAGACTGCCAATGGAATTAAATTAAATAATTTCACAGTTTTCCTCTAATAGTTCCCATAATCCATAACTGGAACAGATTATCGTAATGGGCTCGTAAATAGATCATCTTTAATCTTAACGAGTCAACAGTTGACTTAAGCAGTCTGTAATCGATTTAACGCATTGCATTCGACCAAGGTCGTCTATATAAAAAAAGCTCACCGAATAAGCTAATGCACGACAATAAAACATAAACCGACCAACATCATTCAGCCTTGAGATGCTTTACACGTAAACAATTTGTAATAAAGGTTCATAGTAAAACAATCAAATTAGAATTGACTTAAAAATAACGGAATTAATGTGATAATACTCACTATTTTCTGTAAATAAACATTAAAAGTCGTTAAAATACGCCGCAGAAAAACGACGCTTTTTATCGTCACCTAGCCGTGTCATGTATACGGTCTATCAATTGCAGTAACCACAACCGTGGAAGGACTATTCATGTCAAAACGTACAATAACCGTGATCCCAGGTGATGGGATTGGCCCAAGCATTATCGATTCAGCATTAAAAATCCTCGACAAAGCAGGATGTAACTTTGAATATGAATTTGCAGATGCAGGGTTAACGGCGTTAGAAAAGCACGGTGAATTAGTACCACAACGTACTTTAGATCTTATCGAGAAAAACCGGATTACTCTTAAAGGTCCGTTAACCACTCCTGTGGGAGAAGGTTTTACCTCTATTAATGTGAGCTTACGTAAGAAGTTTGCCCTTTATGCCAACGTGCGCCCAGTGATTTCATTTAAAGGCACTCAGGCGCGTTATGAAAACATTGATATTATTACCGTGCGTGAAAACACCGAAGGTATGTACTCAGGTTTAGGACAAAAAATCTCTGATGATGGTCAAACTGCAGAAGCGACGAGTATTATTACCCGTCAAGGCGCAGAACAAATCACCACCTTTGCTTACGAGCTTGCACGTAAAGAAAATCGTAAAAAAGTGACTATCGTTCACAAAGCTAACATCATGAAATCAACCTCAGGTTTATTCTTGAAAGTGGCACGTGAAGTGAGTTTACGTTACCCAGACATTACCACTGAAGAAATGATTGTTGATGCTACTTGCATGAAACTGGTTATGAATCCTGAAAACTTTGATGTTATCGTGACGACAAACCTATTTGGTGACATCTTGTCAGACCTATGTGCAGGTCTTGTGGGCGGTTTAGGCATGGCACCGGGCGCAAATATTGGTCGCGATGCTGCGATTTTTGAAGCGGTACACGGCAGTGCTCCTGATATTGCAGGCAAAAACTTAGCCAATCCTACATCCGTTATTTTAGCCTCGATTCAAATGCTAGAATACTTAGGCATGTCTGATAAAGCTGAAATGATCCGCAGTGCAGTATCGGCAGTGATAGAAGAAGGCGATCGTACGACTCGCGATTTAGGCGGTACTCACGGCACGACCGATTTTACTCAAGCTGTACTGGATCGTTTAGTCTAGAACTAAGCGTACGGCTGACGGTTTACTCAGCTCATCAGCGATTAATCTGCTCAGCCATTCACCAAAAAGCCCCTTATGCACTACTGCATAAGGGGCTTTTTGTTAGCGATACTATTGCATGCTTATGCGTAGCTCACACCCTTTTCAGGGAAAATCCATAAATGTACCGTCACTTCATCACGATCATGGTAAAGGTGTTTACACTGCATTTTAAAATCGATTTCATTTTCAGTTAAAATGGTGGCCATGGTTTCTAAGATAGTGCTCACTTCTTTATAGCGGCTCTTCATTGGTAATTTAAGATTAAAAATAGCTTCTTTAAACCAGCCATTAATTGCCCATGCTTCCATTAACTCAGCAACACGAGCAGGCTTTTCAACCATGTCACACACTAACCAATAAATATTTTTACGTGGCGGCTCAAAACGAAAGCCATCGGCACGGTAATGCTTCACTTGGCCGGTTTCCATCAATTTTGGATCCATAGGACCATTGTCAATGGCCGCAACCATCATGCCACGGCGAACTAATTGGTAGGTCCAACCACCAGGGCAAGCCCCTAAGTCAACTGCATTTAGGCCACTGCGACAGCGAGTTTCTTGTTCTTCTTTAGTTAAAAAAGCACCGAAGGCTTCATCTAACTTAAGGCTTGAGCGACTCGGCGCATCCGTAGCCATTCTTAAGCGCGGGATCCCCATAAAATGTGGTGAACTATTATGGCTTAAGGAATAACCCGCATACGCTTTACCAGGTCCAATGAAACACACATGAATAATTGGACGACGGTCATTTTCAGCATTGAGCAATGCGCCACTCTTTTTTAGCCCTTGGCGAAGCGGTACGGTCAATTTACGACAAAATGCCGATAATTCTTTAGCTTCATTTGTATCAGGTGTTTCAACACGCAGCTCGCCACACTTTGACAATTGGGCAAGTGAAGCCACAATAGGCCCAACGCGATCTTGTTCAGGTAAATCAGTCAACAATTCACCGGCAGCAAACATTTGTCGCGCAAACACTAATGAACTAAGCGCTAAATCCTTGGCTAACGTATCGGCACCATTATCATCAAAACATTGATAGATAACATAAGCATCGTTGAGATTTGTTTTTACAAAGCCACCGACGTTTAATTCTGCAGCACGTTGTTGAATTTCTGCCGCACAATCTTTTTCATAGCCTGAGCGACAAAATAGGAATAGGTTTTTCATTTGGAGCCTTAGCGTAAGGATATTCGCATAACCGCGAGATAGTAATCCCGCCATTATACCCAAAAATACTCGAGGTGGGAGAATTTACCCAAGCCATTATTCAGGCGATTTTGTATGCCAAATTGCCGCGGCAAATAACAACCAACCGACTAAGAAGCATAATCCTCCGATTGGCGTAATTGGACCAATCCATTTAGCGCCCGTAAAAGCATAAAGGTATAACGAACCTGAAAAAAATATTATCCCAGCAATAAAGCTATAAGCAGCCCAATTGATCAGCTTAGATGGGATCCAATGGGCAGAAAAAGCCAATGCAATCAATCCGAAGGTATGATAAAACTGATAGTCGACTCCGAGTTTGAAAATGTTCACCAGCTCTGGTGGGGCGATAGTTTTAAGTCCGTGAGCAGCAAAAGCCCCCAGTGCTACGGCCAGAAAACCACTAAAAGTGGCAAAGAGTAATAGACCTTTATTCATCTTACTTAACCTCATACAACATAAACTAATCATCCATCATACTACCGAAGCAAGCTCATTTTCGAGACTTAAGCCATCACCATGAGTATCAGAGCTTTAATTAAGTTGCTACTGGCGTTGATACCGATATCAGCATAACAGACACAGCATATAGCACTTAAGCCTTAGCCTAATTGCGAAATAAACTGCCGAATATACTCAATAGCATGATTAAGATTGCCATCGAGGGTAAAACCTGACGATTTTCGCGGTTGCAAACTATGATCACCATCACCAATCCAACACACTTGAGTATGCTCGCCTAACGTCCATGTAGGCACTTGCTGAACATCGCCAAACTTATCTCGCTCACCCTGCACAATTAACATCGGTAGAGCATTATGCACAATAGGATCAAGACGCGGTTCGCCACCTTTGAGGGGAATAAACGGGTAACCTAAACAGACTATGGCTGCCACTTTACTCATGACATCATCAAGTCCGGGCTGTTGTCGTTGATAATCGGTACTGGTCAATGTCGCTGACATCCGCCCGCCCATAGACTTACCCACCAGGATGATTCGCTGACAGTTGATCTGACCAAGGGCGATTTTTTGCTTAATGTCCTGTAGCACTTGTTCATAGTGCGCGAGGAGTTTAGGCGCTCTATCAGGCGGACGTCGTTTTCCATCTTGCATATTGGCTTGCATATACAAAAAATTAAATCGATACACTTGATAGCCTTGCGCGATTAACTTATCCGTCATCGTCGCCATATACTCATGATGCATATTGGCACCCGCACCATGAGCAAAAACAATCAAAGTATCACTTTTAGGGCCTTGTAATAGGGAGTCGTGGACCAACATCCTGGTATTATCCGGTAAGCAGCTCACTTCGAGACTCCTCTGCAAACATGTCCACCATCCACTCTCTAAAGGCTGAAATTTTGCCTATTTCAGAATGGTTTTGTTGGCAGACTAAGTAATAGGCATCTTTGCTAACCAATACTTCAGAAAACGGACACACTAAGCGCCCCGCTTTAATGTCTGGCCGAGCAAGTACGCTATAACCTAAAGCAACCCCTTGACCATGCGCTGCAGCTTGCAATACCAATGAAGAATGGCTAAATATCGGCCCTTGATTGACATTAATATCTGTCACGCCACATTGCCTAAACCATGCCTGCCAATCCTGACGGTTAGAGTCGTGCAGTAGGGTATGAAACTTCAAATCGCTCGGTAGGGTTAGTGGCTTAGGACCATTGAGTAAGAGTGGCGAACATACCGGAATAAGCACTTCATTACGCAATTTGTCTGCACGTAAACCCGGCCAATTTCCTTGACCATAATAGATAGCGACATCAACATCATCAGTTAACGAACTTGCATCACTGTCTACCGCTTTAATACGCACATCAATATCAGGATTTTTTTCACTAAATTTAGCTAAACGCGGCACTAACCATTGGATAGCAAAACTCGGTGACATACTCACAGTTAACGAACCGACGGCACTACGAGCAAGCAAGCGATTAGTCGCTTCTCCTAGCTCAATAAAAATATCTTTAATGTCCAGAAAATAGCTTTGGCCCTCTTCTGTTAACAATAATGATCTATTTTTACGTCTAAACAGCTTTAGCCCTAAAAAATCTTCTAACGCCTTAATTTGATGACTCACAGCAGCTTGAGTGACAAACAACTCTTCTGCAGCGCGGGTAAAGCTCAAATGTCTTGCTGCAGCTTCAAATGCTTTAACTGCATTCAAAGGAGGTAATCGTCTAGACATAGTGATCAATCTCTCGGTTTATAATTAGTTTTTCTAATGATTATGGTTATTTTTTGTCGTTTGTAAAGAACACTGTGTTTGGTTAAATTAGCAGCATTAAAAATACCGTTGGACACTCTCTACGACGTAACTGGGATGGTCCGCCAAATGTGATTCATTAGCCTGGAGGCTCACCCCTATGTTCAACCTAAATACTCTGTTTGCAGTTGCGCTGACATCCATCATCGGATTATCAACAGCCCAAGCAACTGAACTAGAACCTATCGATATGGCCGATTTACATGCTGAACTATCGCAAAGTATTGAAGCCATGCAAATCGATATTAATAACGATGTTAACAGCATTCTTGTTGCTGACAATGAACAACAACAAAAAACTTCACAAGTGGTCCAAGCAAACTAATACGATTGTGATTTAGCCTGTTATCCAAACAATAAAAAAACCGCATTCAATGCGGTTTTTTTACGTCTGTTACATGCAAACTTAAAAAGTATGCTGATTCAACTTGCTATGACCTAAATACTCATGCAGATAAAAGCGGCCAACACACGCGCAAACCGCTCCTGTGGTTAAGGGCGATACACTTTAACGTTCGTATAGCCTTGCTCAACAAGGTATAAAGCCTGCAGTTTACTCATAACCCCACGGTCACAATACAATAAATACGTTTTAGACTTATCTAAGTCAGCAAATTGTGTCGCTAATTTAAAGAATGGAATCGCTTTAATCATCACATTATCGATCAATAATGGGCTTCGCTCTTCTTCTTCTGGAGCGCGAACATCAATGATGATCTCATCTGATGCCACATTGTTAACCGTTTCGGTCTCGGTAACTTGTTGATTCATTTCAGCCTCTATATCACGAATATCCATCACGACAGCAGATGCAACCACCCGTTCGATTAAGTCTTCGGAGAATTTCTTCTCTTCGGCTTCAACCTTAGACAATATCGCTTTAACCGTAGGCTTTTGTGAAATAACCCCACAATACTCAGGAATCGACTTCGCAAAATCTTCAGTGCCAATAATACGGCTCTGATTAATAATATCTTGTTTATCCATTGTGATCAGCGGGCGTAAAATCAGTAACTCAGTACTCCGATCAATCACATTTAAGTTAGTCAGTGTTTGGCTAGAAACTTGTCCTAAGCTTTCTCCGGTAACTAAGGCTTGAATACCAAATTTGTCAGCGATTCGAGTAGCTGCTCGCATCATTACACGCTTAAGTACTACGCCCATTTGACCATTATCAATGCGCTCAAGAATCTCTTCAACAACAGGCTCAAATGGCACAGAGATAAAACGTACTTTATGCGACTCACCATATTTTTTCCATAAATGATAAGCCACCTGCTTAACACCTATCTCGTGCTGAGCGCCACCTAGATTAAAGAAACAATAATGGGTACGCGCACCTTTCTTAATAAACTGAAAACTTGATACACCAGAATCGAACCCCCCCGAAATAAGCGACAACACATCTTCTTGGGTTGCCATTGGGAAACCACCCAAACCTTCTATACGGCGCTCGACCATGTAAAGCTTATCTTGATCGATTTCAAGATTAACAGTCACATCTGGATTTTTAAGTTTTACCCCTAGTGCATCCGTATGCTGATTTAATCCGCCACCCACATATCGCTCAACATCGATTGAATTAAAATCATGTTTACCAGAACGTTTTACGCGAACACAAAATGTTTTACCGGCAATTTCGTCACGGTATATTGGTAATGTTTGTTGGTAAATATGATCAATAGAATCAAAGCTGTATTCACTGACCTGTACGATATGAGCAATACCTGGAATGCAAGATAATCGGTCTGCAAATGCATCACACAATTCCGGTTTATCAATTGGCACCTTGACTACAATACGATCGTATTGACGCAGAACTTTGGCACCTTCATCGACGTTTTTTAGTACATTACGGATATTGGTTTCGAGCATCTTAGTAAAGCGCACTCTTACAGACTTGCTCTTCATCATGATTTCAGGGTACAGCTTTACAATAAACTTCATCAGGGTTCCACAGGTATCACCATCAAATAGCACCACACTCGGTTTTGCTAAGTAAAAAGGACAGTAATGCCTTGATAATAAATTAAAAAACAACACAGATCTATTTGCTAGATGTGTAGATAATCCAGTAAATAGCATAACTTATGCAATAATCTGCCAATTATACCAAATGATGTCTATTAACCAAACATATTCACTTTTTTATCTGTTTTTTGTAAATGAAACGGCTGTTAAAGCACATTTTTGACACAAAAAAGCGCAATCTATTTAACCTTCATAGACTGCGCTAATAATGATGTAAACTGATGAGTTGTTACTATTGCGAGACTACAATTTCATTCGACTCTTTAGGCTTACCTTGCTCGATAGAAATTTCAACGCGACGATTTCTTGCTCTATTCTCATTAGAATCATTAGCCACTAATGGCCGATTAGATGCCTCTCCAACCACTTTCATTCGTGTCTCATCAAAGCCGGGGACTTTTCTTAACTCATGAGCTACGGAAACAGCACGTTGACTTGATAGCTCCCAGTTTGAACTGTACAGCTCATTACTAATGTCGGCCCCGTCAGTGTGACCGGATACCGTAATCACGCCGGGAACATCTTTTAATAATTCACCAATCGATCGCACTATGGGTTTGAACTTAGGTTGTAAAAAGCCAGAACCAGATGCAAACGAGCCTTTTTCACGAATACGGATAATAATTTGCTGACCTAAAGACTCAATTTCAATCGCACCATCAACGATTTCTTCATTAAGCTTTTCAGCCATTTTCTTAACTTGCTCGTTAATATTTTCTTGTGAAGATGAAGCATCTTTTTTAACCGCTTCAGCTTCTTGCTGCGCTGTTGCTGCGGCATTACCGCCACGCTGTTCACCGCTTTGTTTTTGGGTTCCGCCAGCATTGTCATCTTCGCCGGCCTGATATTCTATGGTCGGTTGAGTCATTTCATTAGTCTGTTGATTAATGATCTCAATAGGCGTGGGATCGGGTCGACCAGGGCGAAATTCCAATGCAATAACAGAGGTGCCTTTGGGGATATCTTTTACTTCAACTTTGTTTTGTACCCCAAATGCATACTTCATTGAACCGGCAATTTGCTTAAATTTCATCACGTCCATTTCAGAGAACGCTAATAACAACACGAAGAAGCACATAAGCAATGACATTAAGTCTGCAAAGGTGGCAAGCCACATGGGGGCGCCTGCTGGTGGACAATCACACTTGGCCTTAGCCATGAGTTACTCTCCGTCCGTTGTATCAATTTTTCTTAATTTTTCAGCCAAATAATTCTTCAGGAAGCCTTCGATCACCCGTGGATTTTGTCCATCTTGAATAGCTAATACCGCATCCATAATAAGATTACGATTAAGCAATTCTTCGTTCATACGTAATGATAATTTATCCGCCATTGGGATAGCGATCATGTTGGCGATCACTGCGCCATAAAGTGTCGTTAGCAAAGCGACCGCCATTGATGGCCCAATGGATTTAGGATCATCCATGTTAGATAACATCGCCACCAAGCCGACAAGTGTACCAATCATTCCCATTGCAGGGGCTACATCACCCATAGCTTTAAAAATGCCAATACCGGTTTTATGCCGCTCTTCTGTCAAGGTAATGTCTTTTTCTAGCGCATTACGCACGACATCGCCATCATGGCCATCAACCAACATATCGACAGCTTTCTGCATAAAGCTGTTAGTTATAACCGCCTCTTCTAATGCTAAGAAGCCCCCTTTACGGGCTGCATCAGCCATGGTGACAGCTTGTTCGATTAAATCTTCAGGTTTGTCTAATTTGAACATGAAGGCTTTCATGCCAATCTTTATCGAACCTAAAAATTGTTTTAGGTTAAATTTCATCATCACAACAAATAATGAGCCAGCAACAACAATCAAAATTGACGGTACATCGATAAATAATCCGATACCACCACTAGTCACCATCGCACCAATAATAAATGCAAAAGCACCAATAATACCTATTAGGGTAGCTAAATCCACAACCTCTCCTCAATCGCAGTCATTGCGCTGCCTATTTGTGCCGCTTTATCGTGCTGTGAGCACATACTGTATAACCTGAACAACGGGGCATATTGTTGCTTAACTATATTGCCCATCGTTATGTATTACAGCAACAGTTTCAATACTATTTTATGCTATCAATTTTAAATTATGACTTGTTATCGGACAAACTCGGCTCAAGTTTAGCTTGTTTTTGCACATTCTAAACAAAATTCAATAACAAAGCGTGCTGTTGAGCAAATATCCAGCGACTGTATTTGACCGATACGCTGGGCTGATATACCTTGTCACTCGCGTAATGAAAGGAATATTAATTGTGGCAAAAAAACCAGAAAACCTCAGTTTTGAACAATCATTAACTGAACTTGAAACCATTGTTGCTCATTTAGAGCAAGGCGAAGTGTCTCTGGATGACGCGCTTAAACAATTTGAGCGTGGTATTAAGTTAGTCAGACAAAGCCAAGCAAAACTTGAACAAGCACAGCAAAAAGTCTCTATATTACTAAATGAAGATGATGCTGAATTTGTGCCATTCACTGTTGAAAGTGAATAATCGTCACAGAGTGTGTATTAAATAATAGGTCTTGATACGTGTTAGCTGAAGCGATAACAACATACCAAAAGCGCGTTAATGTTACTCTTAACGAGCATTTAACTTTGCTTGATGATGCCGCCCCAGATTTAAAAGCAGCCATGCTGCATGGGGCATTATTAGGCGGTAAACGCATTAGACCATTTTTGGTCTATAGTGTCGGTGATATGCTGGGTGTCAATATCAATGCGCTGGATAAAGCTGCCGCAGCCATTGAATGTATTCATGCATATTCTTTAATACATGATGACTTACCGGCTATGGACAACGACGCACTTCGTCGTGGTCAACCCACGGTACATGTTGCCTTTAATGAAGCCACTGCAATTCTTGCTGGAGACGCACTTCAAACATTAGCGTTTGAAATTATCACCGCTCCGAGCAATGACTTACACCCAAAGCAGCAAATCGCCATGGTGAGAGCACTTGCCAAAGCTTCTGGGTACCAGGGCATGTGTGGTGGACAAGCAATTGATCTTAGTGCTACCGATCACAGTATCAATATAGAAAGATTAACCGAATTACATAATAAAAAAACCGGTGCTTTGATTACTTGTGCCGTAGAGCTCGCGTTGATTGCTGCAGATATACCCGATGAGCACTATCAACTCATGATGAAATACGCTCACACGCTTGGATTAGCTTTTCAAGTTCAGGATGATATTTTAGATATCACCGCAAGCACTGAAGAGCTAGGAAAACCCCAAGGCAGCGATCAGCAATCGAATAAAAGCACTTTTCCGAAACTACTTGGTCTCGATGGTGCCAAAGCCTGTGCAGAACAACTAATACAAGATGCACTATCAGCGCTGACTAAATTACCATACAATAGCCAGTTAATTGCAGACTTCGCCCACTACATTATTGAGCGAAGATTATAATAAAGAGTCAGACAATCTCGCTATGAGCTTCGATATTTCTAAATTCCCAGTACTAGCAAAAGCTAATACACCAGAAGAATTGAGGAAGTTACCTCAAGGTTTACTTCCACAAGTGTCTGATGAACTCAGACAGTTCTTACTTCAGTCTGTTGGTATTTCTAGCGGACATTTCGCTTCTGGCTTAGGCACAGTTGAATTAACTGTGGCACTTCATTACGTCTACGATACCCCATTCGATCGATTAATTTGGGACGTAGGCCATCAAGCTTATCCACATAAAATACTCACTGATCGTCGCGAACAGATGCACACTATTCGCCAAAAAAATGGCTTACATCCTTTCCCATGGCGTGAAGAAAGCCCATACGATACCTTTAGCGTAGGCCACTCAGGCACTTCTGTGAGTGCAGCATTAGGTATGGCGATCGCTGCTGAAAAAGAAGCTGTGGGTCGTAAAGTGGTTGCCGTCATTGGTGATGGCGCCATGACAGGCGGTATGGTGTTTGAAGCACTTAATCATGCGGGCGACTTGCACAATGACATGCTGGTGGTACTTAATGACAACGAAATGTCGATTTCTGAAAACGTTGGTGCACTGAATAACCACTTAGCACAACTGATGTCAGGACGCTTTTATACCACCATTAGAGAGAACAGTAAAAAGGTCCTTAAAGGGATGCCAGTCATTAAAGAAATGGCTAAGCGTACTGAAGAACACCTTAAAGGCATGGTTGTGCCTGCAACGCTATTTGAAGAACTAGGGTTTAATTATATTGGCCCTATAGATGGTCACGATGTCGATTCGCTCGTTGAAACCATGCGTAATATGCGTAACCTCAAAGGTCCACAGATACTGCATATCATGACTAAAAAAGGTCGTGGTTATGAACCTGCTGAAAAAGATCCTATCGGCTGGCACGCAGTGCCTAAATTTGATCCAAGCCTGTTTAAGAAACCGACCACTAAACCTGGTTTACCTACGTTTTCACAAGTGTTTGGTAAATGGTTATGCGACATGGCTGCCACAGACGAGAAGTTAGTGGCTATCACTCCTGCTATGCGCGAAGGTTCTGGCATGGTTGAGTTTTCACAACGCTTCCCAAGCCAATATTTTGATGCTGCGATTGCCGAGCAACATGCGGTCACCTTATCCGCAGGATTTGCCTGTGCAGGACTAAAGCCTGTGGTCGCCATATATTCGACCTTCCTGCAGCGCGGATACGATCAACTTATTCACGACGTAGCTTTGCAACGTTTACCGGTATTATTTGCTATTGATCGCGGCGGTATTGTGGGAGCCGATGGCCCTACCCATCAAGGTGCATTCGATTTAAGCTTTATGCGCTGTATTCCGAATATGATCATTATGGCGCCATCAGATGAAAATGAATGTCGCCAAATGCTCTATACCGGGTATTGTTACCAAGATGGTCCAACGGCGGTGCGTTATCCACGCGGTTTTGCCACAGGTGCTGAACAAGTAGAGAGTATGATGGCATTGCCTATCGGTAAAGGGGTATTAACCCGCCAAGGTCAAAAAATTGCGATTGTTAACTTTGGTACCACACTTGAAGCAGCGACTGATGCGGCTGAAAAGCTGGATGCCACGGTTGCTGATATGCGCTTTGTTAAACCACTGGATCTAAGCTTGCTTGAACAACTCGCCAACAGCCATGATGTTATTGTGACGGTAGAAGAAAATGCGATTATGGGTGGTGCAGGCTCAGGAGTGATTGAAGCATTACATAAAATGCGGATTGTGAAACCCGTGTTACAAATTGGCTTACCTGATGAGTTTATTGAGCACGGTGCGCCAGATGAGATAATCGCAGATCTGCAACTCGATGCAGCAGGTATTTTAGCCCAAATCCAAGCCTTTATGGCCTAAGGTTTAACGGCGGTTAAGTGTGCTATGAGCATGACTCGCTGATGATGCTAATAAAAAAGGACTGAAAATTCAGTCCTTTTTTGTGTCTATTGATTCAGTCTTTCGACCTTGTATCAGCTTAAACGTTAAGCTTCAACATCCACACTTGCACCGCCTTGAGATACCATTACCATAGCAGGTCGCAATAAACGGTCGTTCAGTAAATACCCTTTCTGCATGACCATCATCACAGTGTTAGCTGGAAACTCAGCACTAGGCTGCATACCGATAGCTTGATGATGTTCTGGGTTAAATGCTTGACCCTGAGGATTAACTTGGGTTACGCCGAACTTAGCCACTGACGTTAAAAAGCCTTTCATTGTCAGGTCAACACCTTCATAAATCGCCTTGGTGGCTTCATCTTCAGGATTGGTTCCCTGTAAGGCACGTTCCATATTATCGATGACAGGTAACAGTTCGTTAGCAAACTTCTCTAAGGCAAACTTACGCGCTTGCTCGACATCTTTTGCCGCGCGAGTACGGATGTTCTGTGTTTCTGCTGCTGCACGCATTTCAACATCTTTACGCTCAGCTAACGCAGCTTCAGATTCAGCCAGTAGTTGCTCTAATTCTTCAATACGAAAATTTGCTTGGGTTAATTCATCCATCAAACTAACTTCATCAGCCGCGACTTCAGAAGTAATTTGATCTTCTACTTGATCTTGCGATGTATTGTTCGATTCGTTGCTCATGTTCGCTCCAGCTCATAAATGCGTTATTTCGTATTCTACGACAATAAATAAAGTGGCCATTTGCTGAAAATTAACAGCAAATCTCACACTTCTAATAAGTTTGAGTATATTATGGGGATCAATTCTTATGTTTCAAGGCCTAAAGGCATAACAAACGCGAATATGACTAAATTGTTCCAGACTATCGGACTCATCGGCAAACCACATCATCAAGGGACTAACCTAACGTTAACCCGATTGCATCATTGGTTGAGCATGCAGGGCTTTAAAGTTATCGTTGAAGGACGAGTATCTTCAGAGCTGGGACCTGATGTTTGTTCAATGGACCTGCTTGAAATGGGTGAGCATTGTGATCTAGCTATCGTCGTTGGCGGTGATGGCAATATGCTGGGTGCCGCAAGGGTATTAGCACGTTTCAACGTGGCAGTTATTGGGGTAAACCGAGGTAATTTAGGCTTTTTAACCGATTTGCCACCTGATAATTTCGAAGAAGCTTTATCCAAAGTACTTGGCGGCGAATTTGAAACCGAAAACCGTTTTTTACTCGAGGCCGAAGTTCATCGCCACGGAAAAATAACCGCAAGTAATACCGCGGTGAACGAAGCAGTGCTCCATCCGGGCAAAATTGCTCATATGATCCAGTTTGAAGTGTATATTGACGACCAATTTATGTATAGCCAACGCGCAGATGGCATGATTGTCTCGACACCAACTGGTTCTACGGCATATTCATTATCAGCAGGTGGGTCAATTTTAACCCCTAATCTACAAGCCCTGATTTTAGTGCCTATGTTCCCGCACACCTTGTCTTGCCGCCCTATAGTCGTCGATGCATGCAGCACGATTAAATTAGTCGTGTCACCTGATAACGGTGAAAACCTTGAGGTCAGTTGTGATGGCCACGTCCATTTAGCGGTATTACCTGGTGATGAAATCTTAATTCGCCGTTCAAATGAACGCCTAAGACTTATTCATCCCAAAGGACATAATTATTTTCACGTATTGCGTAATAAATTAGGCTGGGGCAGTAAACTTTTCTAACAGTTTGATCTAAGTCACAGCCAACCTCCCTTTCCAGTGAGCTTCTTCACATTACCAAATACTAATTAATTATATTGTAAAGCCAATCGAAAACTCGTTTGGTTTACTCTATATGACCTGTTGCATCCTTAAAAAGCGTGATCTCAAACACGCACTTAATAACCTCATACTGACTCGCCTCACAGTTCTGTCGACGATTACACTTTCTCGTGTATTAGATGATCTCGATCAACATCCTTAACACTTAAATAACGTCTATTACGCCCTAGTTAGCCAAATGCTAACAAATAATAACAACTCAATACCCACTTATAGTGATTCGAGGTATGCATGACAATATTACAGATACTAGCAAGCTTAACCCCCATTATTAGCGTAATGGTATTTTTGGTGCTTATGCGCTTACCAGCGTCCAAAGCAATGCCCATATCAATGGTTGCTACAGGCCTTGTAGCAATGTTTATATGGCAAATGGATACACAACTTCTTGCCGCTTCGGTTGTTGAAGGTCTTCTTGCTGCACTAACACCGCTAACCATTATTTTTGGCGCGGTGTTTTTATTAAATACCCTTAAATATTCTGGCGCCATGGACACTATTCGTTCAGGCTTTACTAACATTAGTGCCGATGCACGTGTTCAGGTCATTATTATTTCCTGGTTGTTTGGTTCGTTTATTGAAGGTTCAGCTGGCTTTGGCACACCTGCAGCAATCGGTGCACCGCTGCTAGTGTTACTCGGTATTCCCCCTATTGCAGCAGCAGTAGTCGCCTTGATTGCGGATTCAACATCGGTATCATTTGGTGCAATTGGCTTACCAGTTCTATTTGGGATGGAACAAGGTCTAACTGAAGGCGGCGTTAACATGGCAGCAGCGCAAATTGCTGAACATGGTGGCACTTTTGCAGGTTACGCACAGTTTATCGCTAAACATATGATCACCATTGACTTATTTACGGGTACATTAATTCCGTTAGTGATGGTGTGTGTGTTAACTGGCTTTTTTGGTCGTAACAAATCAATCAAAGAAGGCTTACAAGTTTGGAAATTCGCCATATTTGCAGGTTTTGCCTTTACGATACCAGCATGGTTAATTAACTATTTTGCAGGCCCTGAATTCCCATCCGTTATTGGTGCTCTTGTGGGCATGGCATTAGTTATCCCTGTCGCTAGAAAAGGCTGGTTACTGCCGGCAAAACCTTGGTGTGACTTTAGCGAAAACGATCATAAATCAGATGAAGAAATAGCCCTAAACCAAACACCGGTTAAATTTTCACAAATTGCCGCTTGGTCTCCATACATCATTATGGCCGCGTTACTAGTCTTATCTCGCGTGGTTGTTCCATTTAAAACCTGGCTACTCGGCTTTAATATCAGTTGGACGGGTTTATTAGGTACCGAGCTTAAAGCAGGTTTTGCAACCTTGTATGCGCCTGGTATTTTCTTTGTCGTCGTCTGTTTATTCGGTTTTATGTTATTTAAAATGAAACCTGCCACGATGAAGCAATCAATTACCGTATCGTGCAAATCGATGTTGCCTACTATTATTTCACTCGGTGCATCTGTACCTATGGTGAAAATATTTCTTAACTCAGGTGAAAATGGTGCTGGTCTGGCTTCAATGCCTGTGGCCTTAGCAGACTTATTGGCGAATAGCATGGGCTCAGTATGGGCTTGGGTTTCGCCTATCGTCGGTATTTTTGGTGCCTTTTTGTCTGGTTCTGCAACCTTCTCCAACATGATGTTTTCAGGCCTACAGTATTCTGTTGCCGACAATATTGGTATGAATCACGCCATCGCACTCGCACTTCAAGGTATTGGGGCAAATGCGGGTAACATGATGTGTGTCATGAACGTTGTTGCTGCTGCAACAGTTGTGGGTATGGCTGGACGTGAATCTGAAATTATTCGTAAAACAATGCCTATCGCAATTGGATATGCCTTAGTCGCAGGTACCATTGCCGTTCTCTGGGGTGGATTTTAATTCACTGTAAAGTGGCTTCTATTCTAACGATAACAATACAGCAGGCACACTATTCCTGCTGTATATTCAAATATTAAGAGAGCATATTATGACGATTAATTATCAAGTAGTGATGGACACGTTAACGTCACAACTGGGAAGCCAGGCCGTATCTAACGATCCAGTGCGTCGTTTTGCTTGGTCTACAGATGCCAGTTATTTTCGGATTGTGCCTGAAATTGTGGTACATGCTGATACTCCAGAACAAGTTAAAATAACCCTCAATATTGCCAATGCACATAATGTCCCAGTGACCTTCCGCGCTGCGGGCACCAGTTTGTCTGGCCAGGCTATTGGTGAAGGCATTTTACTTATTTTGGGTCATGATGGTTTTAGAAACATAGACATTAGTGAAGATAAAACATCGATCACTCTAGGTGCTGCAGTCATTGGTTCTGATGCCAACATGGCATTAAAACCCTTCAATAAAAAAATTGGCCCAGATCCAGCAACATTAGCCTCGGCTCAAATTGCGGGTATGGTAGCAAACAACGCATCTGGTATGTGTTGTGGTACGGCTCAAAACAGTTATCAAACAATTAAGTCTGCTAAGTTAATGTTCGCCGATGGGACTGAACTCGATACGGGTTGTCCAGATTCTAAAGCGGCATTTAGTCAATCGCATTCAATGTTACTTGCAGCATTAACCGATTTAGCACAACTAACACAGAATAATCCAACCTTATCAGCCAGAATCCGTAAGAAGTTCTCAATTAAAAATACCACGGGTTACAGCATTAACGCACTGGTGGATTTTAGTGACCCATTCGATTTAATTAATCACTTAATTGTTGGCTCGGAAGGTACACTCGCGTTTGTCAATGAAGTGACTTATCACACAGTTGAAGAAGCGCAATTTAAGGCTTCTGCCATGGCAGTATTTTTTAATATGGAAGATGCCGCCAGAGCGGTTCCCCCTATTAAAGGCGATAGTGTTGCCGCAGCAGAATTGCTTGACTGGGCCTCAATTAAGTCGGTTACCGGTAAAACCGGTATGCCGAAGTGGTTAAGTGATTTACCTGAAGGTTCGGCTATTTTATTGATTGAGTGTCGCGCTAATGATCCACAAACATTAGTGAAATACACTGAAGATGTTATTCAAAAAATTGCCCATATTGACACCGAACGCCCAACAGAATTTAGTAATGATCCAGTGGTATTTGGCCAGTATTGGGCAATGCGCTCAGGTTTATTCCCTATTATTGGCGGTGCAAGGCCAAAAGGTACATCCGTCATTATTGAAGATGTAGCATTCGAATTACAGCATTTAGCCAGTGCAGCGTCAGACTTAACCGCCTTGTTCCATAAGCACGGTTACCCTGAAGGGGTAATTTATGGTCATGCCTTAGCCGGTAACTTCCACTTTATTATCACGCCTACATTTGCCTCACAAGATGACATCAATCGCTTCCAAGGCTTTATGAAAGATGTCGCTGACATGGTCATCAATAAGTACGACGGTTCGATGAAAGCAGAACACGGTACCGGTCGCGCTGTAGCCCCGTTTGTTGAAATGGAATGGGGTACTGACGCTTACACGTTAATGAAGCAAATTAAACAAATATTCGACCCAAGTAAACTGTTAAATCCAGGAGTTATCCTTAACGATGATAGCTTGGTACATGTTAAAAACATCAAACCTTGCCCTATTGTTGATGATTTCGTCGACAAATGTATTGAGTGTGGTTTTTGCGAGAAAACATGTCCGACTTCGGCACTCAACTTCTCTCCACGACAACGTATTGCGGTACTACGTGAAATTGAACGTTTAGAGCAATCTGGTGATAAAAAAGCCGCAGCCGAAATGCGTGCCAGTGCTAAATATGATGTTGTTGATACGTGTGCAGCATGTCAGTTATGTACTATTGCCTGCCCAGTTGATAACAGTATGGGTCAGTTAGTACGTAAACTGCGTACCCCCTACATCACTACCACAGAGCAAAAAGTACTCGACTTCCAAGCCAAACATTTTGGCGCAGTAAACCAAGTGATCAGTACAGGTTTCGATATTTTAGGCATTGTGCACAAAATAACCGGCGATAGCATTACTAACTCCTTGATGAAAGCAGGACGCTTGATTTCCAAAGAAGTGCCATATTGGAACCCTGACTTCCCTAAAGGCGGTAAAGTTACAAAACCATCGGCTCACAAACCAGGTCAGAAAACAGTTTTATACTTCCCAGCATGCGGTGGCAGAACCTTTGGTCCAACACCAAAAGATCCTGATAACCGCACCTTACCTGAAGTCGTTATCACTTTGCTCGAACGGGCTGGTTACAATGTGATCATCCCAGAAAACACCCGCCATTTATGTTGCGGTCAGATGTGGGAATCAAAAGGTGATTTTAAAAACGCCGATGCTAAGCGTGATGAACTAATTGATGCACTGAGCAAACAGTCTGATAATGGCAAGGTGCCTATTATTGTTGATGCCTTGTCTTGTACTTATCGTACCCTAACCGGTAATCCTAAGGTCAAAATAACCGATTTAGTCGAGTTTATGCACGACGAGATGCTACCTAAGATGACCATAACCAAGAAATCGAATGTCACTTTACACCAAGGCTGTAGTGCCCGTAAGATGAAATTAGAACCTAAACAACAGGCAATTGCTGATGCGTGTGCTAACCACGTCGTGTTACCAGCAGACATTACTTGTTGTGGTTATGCTGGTGAGAAAGGGCTTTATAAGCCTGAAATTAATGCCAGCGCATTGCGTAACATTAAAAAGCTTATTCCTGCTGAAACTAAAGAAGGTTACTACGCCAACAGAATGTGTGAGGTAGGCTTAACCCAACATAGTGGTATTTCATACCGCCATTTAGCGTATTTACTAGAAGAATGTACCCGTTAAATTAACTGGCCATCAGAGTAAATAGCGAAAATAATAAGGGCATTGATATTATATCAATGCCCTTAATTTTTGTTACCATACTTAACGCTAATTTTCGAACTCAAGGTTAATTGGCGTCATGAAACGAATTATCCGCCCCAATCAAGTTGTCCTATCAACACTAATTTAATAAACACGCCAGTAATTGTTGCTGCAACTTTTCATGTTCAAGTGGTATATCACTAATAATTTCTACCCTTGAGTCTAGAGTATCATCAAGCTCATTTAGCGCTAACAAGCCATCAACCATATTGACCCCTAATACTCCGTCGCTAGTGATCACTATCGCTTTTAACCTTAACACATTATCTATTTTAACCGTGTCAATCCAGGCCATAAAGCGCTCAAACTGAAAACAATGCACCGCGGAGAATATCCACCCACTGCTGTAGCAGCCCTCACCTTGATTGGTTTTGTGGATAAAACCACTAGCAGAAACCTCTGAGGCATCAATATCACTCAGTGGTGGCTCGCTCGAAAACCAATTATCTGCAAGCGATTTTCGGCCCAATAAGCATTGTGCCGTTGTTGAACAACGATACTTTGTCGGAACATTTAAGTGCGCTAAAATCTGCGGAATCAAGTCAATATCAGTGAAGTGATTAGCGACTGTGATAAGTGGCGTCTGTTGTAAGTGTAACTTGCTGAGGAATTGCTGCAGTTGCAGATGATCGTTTGCCGTGTAATGCTGCGCTTTGTTAGCAAGCAGTACATCTGCCAGCTGTAATTGCTGTGTAAACGTATCATGATTTTGATAGCGTGGATCGCCAACTTTGCGGGCATCCACTAGGCAGATGCTGGTTTGTAGCTTAATAACATGCTGATAATATTCAGATGTTAACAACTTAGCAATTTCGGCTGGATGACCTAACCCTGTGGGTTCTATGAGTAATCGATCCGGTTTTGTTTGTTGGATAAGCTGATTTATCGCCACTTGTGTTGGCAAGCCTGACACGCAACAAAGACAACCACCGGGTACTTCTTTTATCACCACAGCAGGCTGTTTTTTTGATGATTCAGATGCGTGACTGTCACCGACAGTGGCATTTAACAATCCACCATCTATGCCTATTTCGCCAAACTCATTCACCAACACAGCCCACACTTCATCTTTGGGTTTATGCGCTAATAACTGGCTAATGAGCGTGGTTTTACCCACGCCCAGAAAACCGGTAATGATATTGGTATTAATCGGTTTAGTGATCATTTTTTCGCTTTAGAATATTTACCTTTACGAGTCGGCTTAGCATCGGTTTGCGATGGCTTGCCCCGTTTATACTTAAGTACTTTTTTAGGTTTCTCAATCGCCACATCCCGATATCTAGCAGGTAGTGGCGCCCCTTCTTCATATCCTACTGGCACCTGTAACGGTAAAGACTGTCCAATAAGCAGTTCAATTGCGGCAAGTAACTCAAGCTCTTGCGGACTGACCAGCGAAATCGCTTCACCGCCTAATCCCGCACGGCCAGTACGCCCTATACGATGAACATAATCTTCACATTCTTCAGGCAATTCAAAGTTAATCACTCTTGGTAACGCTTGAATATCAAGTCCTCGAGCGGCCAAGTCGGTAGCGATTAACACGCGTAATTGACCTGTTTTAAACTCTTCTAAAGCGCGGTTGCGTGCGCCTTGACTTTTATCACCGTGAAATACCGATGACTTAATACCGTCTAGGCTTAACTCGCGATATAAATGATCGGCGGTTTCTTTGCGGCTGGTAAACACCATCACTTGCTGCCAGTTATGCTTGCCAATCAATTCAGATAACAACTCGGCTTTACGACGGGTGTCGACTTGATACACCTGCTGGACAACATTAGCCGCTGTGGTTTGGGTTTCAACATGAACATATTCAGGATTGTTTAACATTTTAGCTGCTAGGGTTTTAACTTCTTCAGAAAAAGTAGCAGAAAACATCATGGTTTGATGTTGTCTGGCAATTAAGCGCTTCACTTTTTCAATATCTTTCACAAAGCCAAGATCGAGCATACGGTCTGCTTCATCAATCACTAAATGAGTGACAAAAGATAAATCCAATTCATGTTGACCAATAATGTCAAACAAACGCCCTGGGGTAGCGACCAATATGTCGACACCTTGCTCTAATGCTTTGCGCTGAGGATTTATACTCGCGCCGCCATACACAGCTAAGCTAATCAGGTTAATAAATTGGCTGTATTTAACTAAATTTTGTTCAATCTGAATCGCTAACTCACGAGTCGGTGTCATGATTAATGCACGTAAACGATGTGATGATGGTAAATCCGCATCATCTTGGGCCATTAAATGGCTGAGTAACGGTAAAGCAAAAGCGGCTGTTTTTCCGGTACCGGTTTCGGCACTGGCCAACACATCTCGGCCATCTAGCGCTAGTGGGATCACAGCTTGTTGGACAGGAGTAGCAGTTTGATACCCAGATTGATTCACCGCATCTAATAATAGTGGCGATAACCCTAGCGACGTAAATGACATAACAGACTCAGTAAAAACAAATAAAAATAGGTCGCTATTGTATACTAATCTAAACACCATTAACTATTACATTAATGGTGTTAGCAACCATTTATCACGGTGGATGATGCAGGTGTTGAGTGTGTCGCGATGACATTAACGTGACATGACCTTAGTCAATTTTAGTTGTGTTACTTTATTAACTAAATACTTTTGCTCAAAATCGTGTCGACACAAGGCATGCGAGAAAATATATCCTTGAGCATAATCACAACCAGCAAGCTCCATTAACTGTCGTTGATTTTCAGTTTCAATACCTTCGGCAATCACTTCAATGCCAAGCTTATGGGCCATGGCAATAATCGCTTCGCACAAATACTTTTCATTACTTTCTGCAGACAAACTATTGACTAAACCTTTGTCAATTTTAAGGTAATTAATGTTAAATTTCTTTAAATAGGCCAACGATGAATAACCTGAGCCAAAATCATCAAGCGAGATTTGTATACCAGCATTAGCATAAGCTAATAATTTAGCCTCAACATTAGGTTCAATTTCAAGCAATAAGCTTTCAATGATTTCAATGCAGATACTATTGGTCGGTAATGAGAGCGAATGCATGTAGTTAAGCCAATCTTCAACCTGAGTCGACTCATCTTTAAACTGCACTGAAGACATATTAATACTGATTTGAACGTCAGCATTAAACTGTGCCTTCCATTTCTTTACTTGCTCACAAGCCTGATAAAAGACCCAATTACCAATATCGACTACCATGCCAGTCTCTTCGGCAATAGAGATAAAGTCTGCCGGCGGAATAACGCCAACGGTAGGATGATGCCAACGAATTAACGCTTCAGCTTTGATCACCTGCTGACAACTTAAATCAACAATGGGTTGGTAATACAGTTCAAATTGCTGTTGAGTGATGGCAACTTTCAGATCCCGGATCAGTAGCATCCGCTTTTGGGCACTATCTTGCATTGCCGAGGTAAAATAATTAAATCGATTACGCCCAAGCTTTTTAGCTGAATACATAGCTTGATCGGCATTCTTTAACAATCCTTCCGTTGTTTTTGCGTCGTCAGGAAATAGAGTGATACCAATACTGGCACTAATATAAGCCGTTTGCTCACCTAATAAATAAGGTTTTGACAGTTGTTTGAGTATTTGCTGTGCGACGCGATCGACACCATGAGTATCTTCAAGATTGGCCAGTACTATAGTAAATTCATCGCCACCAAGACGAGCAACAACATCAGTCTCTCGAATGCATTGCTTTAGACGAGCCGCCGTTTCAAGCAACAATACATCGCCCATATCATGGCCCAATGTGTCGTTAATCTCTTTAAAATAATCTAAATCTAAAAACATCAATGCAAAATGATTATGCTTACGGTCACTTAATAAAACCTCTTGATTCAAAAATGTTAGTAACATCCTCCGATTAGGTAATCCGGTGAGTGCATCATAATTGGCCTGGCGCCATATCAACTCTTCCGTTTGTTTTTTCTCAGTAACATCAGAAAATAACGCAACAAATCGATCTGCCTGCGACTTCTTGCTCACGATTGAATTAATCGTTAACAAGATAAGGTAACTTTCACCATTTTTACGCCGCATCCACACTTCACCATGCCAATGCCCCTGTTGGCTAAGCTGCTGTGTTAACTGCTGATAAAAGTGTTTAGGCTGCAGATCTGTTTCAAACATACTCAAATGCTGATTTTGTATATCTTCCTGAGTAAATCCTGTGATAAAAGAAAATGCCGGATTTGAATCAATAATAATACCATTAGCAGTAAATACACTCATGGCTTCACTGGAGTTTTGATACACAGATGAGGCAATACTTAACGAATCTTCAACCTGTTTAATATCAGTAATATCACTATGAGTGCCAAACACTCTTAGAGGTTTACCTTTAGCATCAACATCAACAACGCTGCCGGTTTGTAAAATCCAGCGCCACACACCTTGAGAATCAATTAATTGATATTCCACACGCTGACTAATGCTGCGGCCTGTTATAATTTCATTAATACTGCGCAAAAACTTAAATTTATCTTTTGCATGTATTGCATCTATCCATCGCTCTGGCTGCAAATTAAGCTCGTCCATGGTACAGCCCAAAATCTCAGCACTGTATCGATTAGTGCTAATACGATGACTAACGACATCCCAGTCCCAGACGCCTAATTCACTACTATCGAGTACCAAAGCGAGTTGTTCTTTACTGTGTAATAAAGCTTGCTCCGCTTGCTTTCGTTCGGTGATGTCTAGAAAAGCTGCAATCACCAAAAAAGTATCGTCTTCAATATGACGACGACATGTAATGGTCATATGGGTATAAACAACCGAACCATCTTTGGCGATAAAACGTTTATCAATTTCGTATTCGTTGAGTTGGCCTTTAAGCATTTCCTCATAGAGTAATAAATCTTTATTCAAATCATCTGGATGAGTTAATGCTTGCCAGGTTAGCGATGTTAATTCTTTTTCGCTGTAACCAAACATACGACATAAATAAGGATTAACTCGCAGCCAATATTTATTTTTTGTACTAATGGAAATACCAATATTGCCAATATCAAATTGATTTTTAAATAGAAAATCGTCTTGAAGTTTAACTTGTATATCGTTTTTACTGGATACTATTTGGCTAAGAAAATGACCAATGATCAGCGTCAGTAACGGTAATACCGTCATGATAGGCAATGACATAAGAGTGAAAATGGCTAACGCTTGTTCGGAAGGTAATAAAAATAACCAATTCAGTAATACCGCATGCACTGCTACACCGAAAAGGTAAAACTCAACATAGCTAATTTGATCTAATTTATCCATCCGAAATCGGCGCCAAATTAGCCCTATCATAGCGCTGCTGATCAAGATAAATATGCCCACCGCGACCGCTTCACCGCCCAAGAAATAGCGGTATAGCGCCATAATAATGATGGCGATAGCAGTAGGAATAGCACCAAAGAATAATCCGCTTAAACTGATCGCTACTGAGCTTGCATTAAACAATATAGGCTGTTGTTCAACCAGTGGAAACATCATGATAATGATGCCAATAACACCGACAAGTGCACCAATATAAAATGGCCACAGGGCAGGATCCACTTTACGTTGATACAAAGGAGAGAGTGAGCAAACATAAACTAGCGCCAGAAGTAGCGCTGAATTTTCTAAAATTGAGAAAAAAACATTTAGATTCAACATCTATATATTTCCCTTATCTATCCTTAATAAGCACATTAGCATCCAAGCTATCTCGATCTAGTCATGTAAAAACAATCTAAAACCATGGTCCCTTCATGTTTTACCGTGAATCATTCTATATATAAACAAGATAATATTCATCTAAAATTTTCTGCAACTCTTGATATAAACAGTAAGAAAAATCAGATCAATAATTGTTTTTAATCGCCGTTAATCAGATTCAGATCACATAATATTGTTGGTGTTATTGCTACGTTTACCACAGAGAATATTCAATCTTATATAAAGGACAATCAATATGGCGACTAAATTTTTTATTCCAAGCGTCAACATTCTGGGTCAAGGTAGCGTAGATGAAGCCATTAAAGACATCAACGCATTTGGATTTACCAAAGCACTAATTGTTACCGACAAACCACTAGTGAGTATTGGTTTAGTGGCTAAGGTGACTAAAAAGCTCAATGCTAATGGGATTGAAGTGGTTATTTTTGATGGTGTTCAACCCAACCCTACTACAGGTAATGTTGCCGCTGGCCTTGAGCTATTAACAAGTCATAAGTGTGATTTTATTATTTCATTAGGCGGTGGTTCGCCTCATGATTGCGCTAAAGGCATAGCGCTTGTTGCCACTAATGGCGGCAACATTAAAGATTATGAAGGTGTAGATGTCTCAATTAAGGCACAAATGCCATTAGTGGCCATTAATACCACTGCCGGCACGGCAAGCGAAATGACCCGTTTTTGTATTATTACCGATGAAGCAAGGCACATTAAAATGGCCATTGTCGATAAAAATACCACCCCAATACTTTCTGTAAATGATCCAGAACTGATGCTTGAAAAGCCTGCATCACTCACAGCAGCCACAGGTATGGATGCATTAACGCATGCCATTGAAGCCTATGTTTCTATTGCTGCCAATCCGATCACCGATGCATGTGCAATAAAAGCCATTGAGCTTATTCAAGCTAACTTAATCAATGCTGTAAAACACGGCGATGACATCCAAGCTCGTGAAAATATGGCTTATGCCCAATTTCTCGCGGGTATGGCATTTAATAATGCCAGCCTAGGTTATGTGCATGCGATGGCACATCAACTGGGTGGTTTTTATGATTTACCACACGGCGTATGTAACGCATTGCTTCTGCCGCATGTTCAAACATATAACGCTCAAGTCGTACCTGCACGCTTAGCTGACGTAGCCAAAGCAATGGGCATCGACATCACAGCAATGTCAGACGATCAAGGCGCTAAAGCAGCAATCGATGCCATTAAGCAACTGTCTACAGCAGTAAACATCCCTGCAAATTTAACTGAATTAGGTGTTAAAGCTGAAGACATTCCTACCCTAGCAGATAATGCCCTTAAGGATGCTTGTGGTTTTACAAATCCAAAACAGGCTACACACGCAGAAATTTGCCAAATTTTCACTAACGCGTTATAAAATTCAATAACAGAACATAAACCAATATAAAGGGATGAGTATGTCAACTTTAGCTAACTTATCTCTGAGGTCGAATTAAGGTTAATTCGTTTAGTTAAGCAGCCCCAAGCCCGTATTTATTTACGGGCTTATTTAGCTGGTGTTTAATGTAAAAAACCAACAATGACAACAGCTTATTTTTAATTTAGTAAAAAGTGATGCTTAGATCTAAGTTCTTGAAATAAGGATTGACCAATACAAAAAATAAGGTCTATGATGAAAACACTTAGATAGCGAATAGGTAGGTAAACAATGACAGCGATTACTCATATATATAATTACACCGTTCGATGCCCGCACTATAAAGAAAACGAACAAACGGCAACATGGCTCAACCATATCGAAGTAAACCAATCTTGTGAAATTGCTCTAGACCGTATCACTAAATGGCACAACCTCTCAGGCACCAAATCATTTGAACTAGACGATTTTGTGGTTCGAAAAGCCGATAATGAAGAAGCCTATTTTGCCATGCAAAGTAGCCGCCTTAAGCATGATGGCCATGCCCTTGTTACATTTAAAATCTATTTAGACAACTGCTGCCAAGATGCTTCTCCAAATCAAATAATGGAGCATTTAATCAATGATTATCAACAGCGTATCGCTAAAGTCGAGTAATACACTAAGTCTATTTACCATCAATATTAAGGAGCTATCATAGCTCCTTATTTTTTGCTGTTTATCTTCAGCTCAATCAACATAAACGCAACCCTACTGTGAGTAATAGAACAACTAAGCCGCATTGGCTCGCATACCGTGTGGAATAGGCAAACCATTTTCATTTACGTTAACAAATACCATTTTATCAATAAAGGCAATCGGTGCATGATTCACTTTATTGCGTATTTTACAACGCACAGTCACTGAACTTTGACCTAAACTCACTAACTCAAAACCAAACTCAATGATGTCACCAGTTTGTGCTGGCGCCATAAAACTAATTTCCGAGATAACTTTAGCGATGTGGAATTGACTGCGCATTTGGCAACTGGCAAAAATAGTCGCTTCCTCGTTGACCCAACTTAACAATTGACCACAGCACAAGCTTTTAGTGCTATTGAGATGGACAGGCATGATGATATGACGTGAGAAATATTTCATAGTGACCTCATTATCTAACTGATTAATTTTGCGTCGTTAGGCGCATACCCTTAAACAATTAGCAATGATTAAGCCAAGTATATTATTATATAAAAATCATACAGATAAAATATAACCTTAATAAATATATGATTAAAATGCCCAAAATAAATGCAACCACGCACCAAAAAAGGTAAAGGCCACACTGAGTGTGACCTTTGCCTGATAATGAACCGCAGATGATTAACGACTAATGATTAACGAATAATTTGCTTTAGCGTGTTCACAAAAACACTAATGTCATTCGCGCTGATGTCTTTATGAGTCACTAGGCGTAACTGCCTGTTCGGGCTAATGATAATACCTTTATTAGCGAGTTTTAGCGCAAGCGCTTTAGGATCGATATGTTCAGCCAATGTAGCAAAGACAATATTGGTCTGCACAGCGCTCACATCAACAGTAAATTCATCCATGTCTGCCAACAATAAAGCTAAAGTACTCGCGTTGTGATGATCATCCGCTAAACGGTCAACTTGCTCAGTTAACGCTAGCTTAGCCGCTGCCGCAATAATACCTGCTTGTCGCATTCCGCCGCCGAGCATTTTACGCCAGCGTGTCGCTTTACTGATTAAGCGCTCATCACCCAACAGAATCGAGCCTATCGGCGCACACAAGCCTTTTGATAAACAAATCGATACAGAGTCAAAGTATTGGGTAATATCGGCAATACCAATGCCTTGTGCAACCGCAGCATTGGCCACACGAGCACCATCTAAATGAATTTTAAGACCGCGATTAAACGCCAAGCTTTGTGCTTGGGCTAAATAGTCTTGGCTTAATATCTTACCGCCAATAGTGTTTTCTAAACTCAATAATCGAGTTTGAGCAAAATGAACATCATCAGGCTTAATTGCGGCTTCAATATCTTGCAATAAAATACTGCCATCGGCTTGATTATTCAGCGGCTGAGGTTGAATACTACCTAATACTGCCGCTCCTCCACCTTCAAACTTATAGTTATGAGCTTGTTGACCGCAAAGATACTCATCGCCACGTTCACAATGGGACATTAAAGCTAATAAATTAGCTTGGGTACCAGAGCTCACAAACAAGGCACCATCAAAACCAAACATCTCGGCTGCCATGTCTTGTAAACTATTCACGGTCGGATCATCACCATAAACATCGTCACCAACTTCAGCATTCGACATAGCTAAGCGCATTGCTTGTGTCGGTTTAGTCACTGTATCACTTCGAAAATCAATCATACTGCGTCTCTATCCTCATTCACTCAGCCATTACTTAGCGAGTGACGATATTTCTGTTAATGCCGCTAAAGCTGCATCATAGTTTGGGTGCTCGCTGACTTCTGTTACTAGCTCTTGGTACTTTAAAATACCCTGAGGATCAATAATAAAAATAGAACGAGCCAATAAACCATGGTCTTTAATTAACAAACCATATTTATCACCAAAGTCACGCCATACTGAATCTGATAACACTTTAATTTTATCTACATTTTCAGTTTGGCAAAAACGCTTTTGGGCAAATGGTAAGTCTTCACTAATGGTTAGCATGACAACATCAGCATCATATTGAGAAAACTCTTTGTTAAACCGCTTGGTTTGCAACGCACATACGCCTGTGTCTAAGCTTGGTACAGCACTAATCAGTACTGTTTTACCTTTAAAATCACTTAAGCTTACTGGGTTAAACTTATCATCAACCACTGTAAATGATGGTGCAGTCTTATTTAAGCTCGGCATCTTACCCTCTAATGCAACCGGGTTACCGCCCATGGTAATCATGGTTTTTTCGCCAGCAAAACTGTGAGCGCTTATAACAGATGAGGATAATAGTGTGATCGCTGCAAAGGTTGAAAATAGCTTCATGGAAAACTCCTTGTATAAAAAAACCAGCAAATGCTGGTTTTTAAAATATTAAATTGCCTGCAATGTTATTTTGCTGGAACTTCTTTGACATGTAAATCCATTTGTGGAAATGGAATTTCAATTTCAGCTGCATCTAGTGCATTCTTGATTTGCTCAAGCAATTCAAAACGTACAGGCCAATAGTCTGATGTTTTAACCCATGGACGAACCACAAAGTTAATTGAACTGTCAGCGAGTTCTGCTAGGCCGATGGTATAAGCTGGATCTTTTAATACCAGTGGATTGTTATCAAGAATATCTGCTAATACTTTCTTAGTTTTAGCGATATCAGCAGTATACGAAACACCGATAATTAAATCGATACGACGCTTTTCTAATGCCGAGTAATTGGTAATCGTGCCGTTCATAATCGAAGAGTTAGGCGCGATGATAACTTTGTTATCACCAGTACGTAAACGGGTAGAAAAAATCGTTATCTCATCAACTACGCCAGCAACACCAGCCGCTTCAATAAAGTCACCAACACGACATGGGCGGAAAAGCACCATTAATACGCCTGATGCAAAGTTTGAAAGAGAACCTTGTAATGCTAAACCAACCGCTAAACCCGCAGCACCGATAACCGCAACGAGTGAAGCGGTTTGCACGCCAACCTGACCAAGTGTAGCGACAATTGTAAATACAAAGACCAACATCCACGCTAAGTTTGCCACAAACGAAACAACTGTTGCATCCACTTTGCGGCTTGTCAGTAATTTGGTTGTTATGCGTTTTGCTACACCGGAAAAATACTTACCGATGACAAAAATAACAATAGCAGCTAGCGCTTTAAGACCATAAGTCATCAAAAACTCAGGTGCCTGCTCCACTAAAGCATCTAAACCTTCTATGTTTTCCATTCCCTTCTCCCTTTAAATAGCAGTATTATTCTGCCGATATAATAAACTCTACACGTCGATTACGCTGCCGCCCTTCTACAGTGGCGTTATCAGCGACCGGATTTTTGTTACTCATTCCAACAATCCCAATCGACGTTGGCTGAAATTGGTATTCATTAACCAGCAAATTTTTAATCGTGGCAGCACGTTTAAGTGACAGCGCCTGGTTGACAGCATCACTACCAATACTATCGGTATGCCCTTCTAAACGGATGACAACCTCAGGGTGTTGCTCAATATATTGTTGCACTCTCACTAAGGTTGGTCGTTGAGTTAACAATACCTTTGATTTATCGAAATCAAAATATACTGGTTGAAGAATAGACCCAAAACAATCAACAGCCACAGAGAGATCTCGCTGTTGACGGCATTGTTCAGCGATAAGAGCAGCATTATTAGTAACTGTTGCCCCTAGCTCCGCATCAAAAGTGCTATCATCTTCGGCATCTTCATCGACAATCAACAACTCAGTATCAATACAGCCATTTGCCATAACAACACTATTAGCAGGTGTATCATTACATGCATCTTTTTTGTCTGGAACCCCGTCAAAATCAGTATCAACCCAAGCATGGGCTGTGAAGATAAAACACCCCATTAAGATCAATGTCAACGTACGAATGATAGCCATAAATACCCCTTCGACATGACATCGAAATATGTTAATGAGGCGTATTTTACCTGTTTATAAGTTAAATTAAAAGACAACACTTTATAATCAATACCTTGCTAGACAGGCTTCACGCTAATGTCACTTAAGCATGATAGGGATATCGGCGCCAGCTTAGAAAACCTTATCAGCCTAGGTGCTATTATCGCGCAAGCTTAAAAACAATCCCTTAACATTCAAGCACGTTAACAGTCTACTTGGACACAATTGATAACAAGCTTAACCTCTCTGTTCCCCGCATTAACATTGACTTTGTCGCCTCTTAAAGGGTATATAAGGTTAGCTTTTTGATGTTTGGTCAGCTTTTAGCATCAAAATGACATTATTTATTATAAAAAATAGACAATAAAGTTGCTCAGTATTGCTTTATCACATTCAAATACCCGCTATTTCAGGTGTTCGTGGAAAAGTCAGTCATAGACAACTCTTGCAAACAATTATTTCTGTGACGATATTTTTCTCACAGGCAATCACAAGCTTAAGGTGGAAGACTTAATGAGTGACGCAAAACCTCAAGGTACATTGTTTGGGCACCCTAAGGGGTTGTTCTTACTTTTTACAACAGAACTATGGGAACGTTTTAGTTATTACGCCATGCGTGCAATTTTAGTACTTTATCTCGTCGATAAAGTGCAAAGCGATCAAGCAGGTGGCGGTTTAGGCTGGACCCAAGCAGACGCACTATCACTATATGGTACTTTTACTGGTTTAGTTTACTTGACACCATTAATTGGTGGCTGGCTAGCTGATAACGTATTAGGTCAACGTAAAGCCATTTATATTGGTGGCTTCTTAATGGCAGCAGGTCAATTTACACTTGCAGCACCGCATAGCTGGATGCCAGGCTTAGAAACCACTGTGTTTTATATTGGTTTAGGAACGCTAATTTTAGGTAACGGTCTATTTAAACCCAATATCTCTACCATGGTAGGTGATTTATATCCTGCTGGTGATCACCGTCGTGACGGTGCATTTACGATATTTTACATGGGGATCAACCTA
Organism: Shewanella sp. SG41-3; assembly: GCF_014164545.1. Taxonomy (NCBI): domain Bacteria; kingdom Pseudomonadati; phylum Pseudomonadota; class Gammaproteobacteria; order Alteromonadales; family Shewanellaceae; genus Shewanella; species Shewanella sp. SG41-3. The sequence goes on along the minus strand of NZ_JACJFJ010000001.1, from coordinate 420,761 downwards.
GGTGCGGCCTTATCAGGCTTTATCGTTGCCTGGGCTTACACTTCATTTGGTCATGACGTTGTTATCGATGGTAAAGACGTGTTCATCAACAACTGGCAAGCAGGCTTCTTCTGCGCTGGTGTTGGTATGATTTTATCCTTAATTATTCAATTTTTCTTTGCTCAAAAATTACTTGGCGATATCGGTACTGAACCGGCAGCAAGAGTAGAACAAAGAAAAAATGAAGCCAAAGGTGAGATCAGAAGTGAGCCACTCACCAAGATTGAACGTGACCGCATTAAAGTGATTATGGTAATGGGTTTATTTACCATCATCTTCTGGGCGGGATTCGAGCAAGCTGGCGGTTTAATGAACTTGTTCACCAACAATTTCACCGACCGTATGATTGGCTCATGGGAAGTGCCTACCACTTATTTCCAATCACTCAATGCTATTTTCATTGTTGTTTTTGCTCCCGTGATTGCCTCAATTTGGATTCGTCTTGGTAAAAGTGAACCCAACTCACCAATTAAGTTTGCTATAGGCTTATTCTTATTGGCGATTGGTTTCCTATTTATGATGGGCGCTGTATTCGAAATGGGTGGCGACGCTTCGGTTAAATCAAGCATGTGGTGGTTAGTTGGAGCTTACTTCTTCCACACCATGGGTGAATTATGTTTATCACCTATTGGTTTATCAATGGTAACCAAACTGGCTCCACTGCGCATCGCTTCGTTAATGATGGGTGCATGGTTCCTATTTATCGCTGCAGCCAATAAAATTGGTGGCCTAGTCGGTTCATTGATTGGTCATGGCGGTGAAGTAGAAGAGCAGCTAGCAAACGCGATGGCTATTTTTGCTGGTATCGGTATTACTGCGGTTATTTCAGGGATTATTTTGTACTTCATGTCAAACAAATTGGTTGACTGGATGCACGGTGCTGAAAGCAAAAATGACACTGAAGAAGAAGTGTTAGAAGAAGAGATTGCAGTCACAGCTGAACACGAAGGTATTCAACGTTAATTCGTGTTGACGTAATTGTTACTCTTAATATCATCCCCTCCAAGTTTTCTTGTGAGGGGATTTTTTATACATCCACATCAAGGGCTGCTAGAACGGACTCCGTCATGCTAGGATCACTTCGCTATGCTGTTTGCTTTTATAGCATCTAGCCGCGAAGCGTCCTAGGCTCTAGGTTTCTAGTGTCTAGATAGCCTCTAATAATGATCAGCGACAGGCTAACTGCATAAAGCCACCCGCTTTAATATCTGACTGATACACTAAGCCTGTAAATCGATTATCAAGCAATTGTTGTTTATGCTCATAAAAATGTGTACCAATACAAATCTGTTCATCTCTTAGTAAAGTTCTAACTTGCATACTGGGCTTATCCCACATCGCGCTACCAAGCGGCGCTGATTCGGGCAAAGCTAAGGGTGTGAGTATATTGCCATTGCGTAAATAACACCGCAGGCCCTTACCTGATTGGCCTATTGATAACAAATACTGGCTCAAATCGATACACACATAAATAATATCGGTATGAATATGTAACCCTGACTTAACCATACGTTCATTAAGATACGTCAGCATATTCTTGGGTTCAATTAAGGTATTACTTAGGCCATTTCTAAACAGCTTAAGTTTTTGATTGATAAAACTGCGGAGTAATACACAGCCAAAAGCAGCACTATTATCCTCTGGCGAAAAGTGGGCCATATACATAACTAAATGATGATCGCCCACCATAGTAGAGTCAATAAAATAGGCACTTATATCATTATTTTTAAACAGACTATAATTGATATCCGCTTTAGGATAATAGATATGTGAAGCCGGAAATAATTGCTGCTGAACACTTTTGGCAGCTTGAGCATTTTGCTCAAGCAGCGATAAATTATCAGTGAGTTCTTGATATGAAAGCTCATTCATTTCTTGTAAATGAAATTGCCCAGACACATTCATAGGCGTCGCAGCTGACATCATAGCTTGAATGATAGCTTGTTCAATAATAAGTAAATCTGCAATCGGCTTAGTCAGATAATCACTGGCACCGATGCGCAATGCCTCTACAACATCAGACATCACATCGTTACCAGAAATAACAATAGCAGGTATAGCAGGATTAATATCTTGCATTTGCTTAAGCATAGATAAGCCATCAAGGCCTGGCATGCTTAAATCTGCAATAACAATATCAAAAATAGAATCAGAAAAAAGGGCTATACCTTCATAGCCATTACAAGCTTGAGTAACCCGAGCACCTTGTCCTTGCAAAAAACTAGCAACGACATGGCGAAATATCGGGTCATCTTCAACAAAGAGGATCTCGACATCAGTTAGCGCCATACAACAACCTCACAGACATTCACTGTCGAGGTGCCTGTATGCCTCGACTATTCTAGCTCATCTAAATACTCATCAAGTAACTCATCGTCTGCTTGACTTGATGGCACATCACCATCAAACACTTTGTAATCCATATGCTGTAAATAGGCATCTTTTACAAAAGCATAAGGATCGAGAGCATTGTCTAATAATCGTTCTTGATCAATGGCCTTAGAACGAGCATCTAAGCCTTTTAAGCCCCATTTTAATACTGATTGCCAAAAAGTTAACTCCGATAAGGGAAAGTATAGACCATCCACCCAATCAGAGGCTAATTCTCTTGTCACAATTGGACCATAAAATGGCGCCATAAAGTAAGGACCATTGGGCGTACCGTAATAACCTAAAACTTCGTTAAAGTCGTCCTGTTTACGGTGCATCCCCATCATGTCGGCTACATCTACCAAGCCCAATAAACCAATGGTGGTGTTAACGGTAAAACGCCCACCAGCATTAGCTGCCCATTTCCACTTTCCTTGCAGAGTATTATTGACTAGGGAGCTGGGCTCTTCTAAGTTATAAACAAAATTATTAACCCCAGTTCTTAGCGGATTAGGCACATAATCTTTATAGCCATGAGCGACTGGGCGAATAATATATCTGTCTAAAAACAGATAATTAAAATCCCACATAGTGCGGTTAATCTCCTCAAATGGATCAAGAGGATCATTATATTTAATTTCAACCGCAGGTACTGGCGCAGCGACAACTTGAGGTGCTTCGGCTTGGGCATACATAGGTATGCTAATCACAAACACCTGAAGTAATATCCATTTATACTTCATATAATTCTCTTTAAAATGACAAAAGGTCCTGCTCAATAAACTGCTAACTCTGTCTTTTTATTAAAGCAATTTTTGTTCAAGTCGATATAATTTAGCAAGCTAGTATTAGGCTAATATTTTACAATATTCAATAACTAGGCCTTGCTTGTACGTGTTTGTTAGCCGCAATCGATCAGCAAATGGTCATAAAACCATAATGAGTTGCCCAATAAAGGTAACAGAGGGCTAAGGATACTGCGCCTTTTTACAATATCAATCAAAAAATTGTAAATGAAGCTGATATTGTTCACTAACAGATTGATTGATTTCGATAGATAAACATCATTGTTTGATAGGATTTCTATGGCTGTGCCAACAACGCTGACTCCAAAAGCGGTCAATAACGTCACATTTAAACCTGCTGATGCAAGTCAGTCATCGGTGGCAGAACGCAAGCCAACTCAAAGTAATAGTGATGCTGTACCCACAAAAACATCAAATGATAAATCGGTTTCATCTTCGTCGACTTCAGCACCTTCAAAATCAGATTTATCTTCGGTATTACTGCCTGTAAAAGTGTCGCAACCGCCAACAAGTGCACAACTCGATGTCACCATTGAAAATCAGCAGTATCAACTGAGTAAGACAGCTGAACTGCAAAAATTATTACAACAAACTGCACAAGTGGTCATCGCGAGCGACCAAGCCAAACTTGTAACTCGTGCCGTAGCCAGCATTAATCAACCACAAGTTCAAGCCGAACTCATCAATAATTCCGTTGCACCAGTAACCCTTGTTCCTGGGTCTACAGTTTCAGCGCCCCCATTACCAACACAAACAGTCTCCACCCAGCTAATACTGTTGGCGCAAGCCATTCAGCTGGCACTACCGCAAGCCCTTGAAGCACTTGCAAAACAAAATGGCGTATCAACACAACAGTTGGCAACATTGGCGACAAGGCCTCAGGGCTATCCTCTGCCTACAGCAGTAATAGACCAAGGACAACTGACGTTTGCCAGTGGCACAAGCATTACATTAGCGCCAAATTCCGCGTTAAGTTCAGGGCAATATTTAGCCAAAGTCGTGCTACAAAATCAGCAACTACAACTTGCACTAACGCCTGTAATAGCAGAACTGAGCGTTAATTTAACCAAACTGACCGCGCCTCAAATTACCGAGCCACTGCAAACGGCCAACATCATCATAACCAAAAATGAACCAGGGCAAATTCTTAGCCAGTTTCTAAAAAAACTCGAATCGACTCCGTTACCGACTAATATCACTGCGGCGAAAACAGATGCTAGTCAACTCAATGCCGCTCCTACAAAAACAGAAGGTAGTCAGCTCAATATCACTCCGGCAAAAACAGATGCTAGTCAACCCAATGTCGCTCCTGCAAAAACTGACGCTAATCAACTAAACATCAATGCCAGTTCTAGCAACCTTAGCCTAAAAACAGCTCAAGATAGCAATACAGTAAAAACGACGGCAGCGCTAACACAGCAACCCCTGTCGTCACAGACAAACCAACAAGCTCAGCCAAGCAACACAACGGAACAAAGAATACTTAAAGCAAATCCTACAACGGTTAGTGCCAATCACGAGGCCACCAATAAGTTAACCAGCGACCCGGCCCCAATCGAGGTACTGAATAAGGCCTTATCAAAAGCAGGGGCAATGCCGATAAAGCAGCAGCTAACGCAACAAGTGGCTAATAATCTCGCCAGTGAACTGTTTAAACATTTACCCCAAATCAGTCCACACCCATTAAGTGTATTAAGCGACCCTGCCTTGCTGAGCAGTGAGCTATACAGTTTAGCAGCACTTAACCTAGCGAACCCTCAGATAAGTCACTCAAGCGCTTCACAGCCCTCAGCGCTGTTTTCAGGCAGTGCAATCACCACCCTATTCCAGCTATTACTCGGGGTCAAAACCAAATCCACCGGTGCTGCGATCAGCGACAAACTTCAAGCCCATCTGGCACAATTACAACAACGAACCTTAAGTAAACTCAGCGCCAATTCAGGTTTATTAGCAGCGCTGGATAAATTAGGCGGTGCAGACTCTTTAGCACAATTAGCCAGCAGTATTGCGCTGTACCAACACGCAAGTACTGATCCTAATCAAGCCATGACATGGTACTTTGCTTTGCCCTATTCTATTAATCAACGTGATGAGCAATTTGAGGGCAAATTCGAACAAGAAAATGATCAAGATAAAGACAAAAAAGCAGGCTGGAAGTTACAACTCAAATTTAACTTAGCACAAGGTTCATTATTAATTTGTGCTAATAAACAAGGCGATGTGCTGGATATTCAATTCAAAGGCAACAACCAAATGCTGCTCACAAAAGTAGAGCGCTTTAACCAAGCACTATCAGATAAAATCACTCAAATAGGCTTTACCCCAGGTAAGCTGACGACACAGCTAGCGCCAATTCCGGCGACCTTATTGCCAGGCGATCACTATTTAGTTAAAACAAGGGCATAACAGAGGGCACAATGACACAAGAACCGAAAAAAATACAACAGGCCGTTGCACTCAGTTTTGATGGTAAAAGCGCGCCCAAAATTACCGCTACGGGTAAGGATTTAGTTGCCGAAGAGATAATTTTGATTGCTAAAGAAGCAGGGATCCATATCCACCAGGACCCACATTTGAGTGAATTCTTACAACTTCTGGAACTAGGCGACGAAGTGCCTAAAGAACTGTACCTATTAATTGCAGAGTTAATCGCATTTGTTTATATGCTAGATGGAAAATTTCCTGAGCAATGGAATAATCTGCATCAAAAAATTGTGGCTCAAGTGTAAAGTATTTTCTCGCTACTAAGCCGCAATACTGCTCAGTACTAAGCCACACGCTGTAACCTCTAACAGCTTATATTTAACCGCTTAGTATCTAAAAAGTCCTACTCATTCAGAGTCGCTTGTATTTGGCTCCCTAATACTCTGTTTCTGCCACGGTCCTTGGCTATATACAATTGTTTATCAGCTTCTTCAATCAGGGTTGTACTCGACATATCATACTCAGGCACGACACTTGAAACGCCAGCACTAATGGTCACAAAAGCAGATATAGATGAGTTTATATGGGGGATTTTCAAAGACACAATACTGTCGACAATTTGCTGAGCCACATAAGTCCCGCCAATTAAATCGGTATTAGGTAAAATACAGATAAACTCTTCACCACCAAAACGTGCCACGAGATCATAAGGGCGATTTACTGTGTCGTGTATCTTCTGCGCGACTAAACGTAAACACACATCTCCCTCGGTATGACCATAGGTATCATTAAAGTGCTTAAAGAAATCGATATCCAATAAAATAACGGTTAATGGCTGTTTTTCACGCGCACATTGCGACCAGCTTACCGGTAAAACTTGCTCAAACTGACGTCGATTGGCCACCCCCGTTAATCCATCGATTAACGCTATAGTGCGCAATAAATCGGTGTTTAATTTCAAGCTAATCTGATTTTTAATTCGTGCTTTGGTAATAACGGGGTTAATGGGTTTATGAATAAAATCAACCGCCCCTAACTGAAAGCCCCTAACTTCTTTATCTTCATCAAAATGACCAGAGACAAAAATAACCGCCACCTCTTGTGTGTCGGGATCATTTTTTAAATGCGCACACACATCGAAGCCATTTAATATTGGCATTTCAATATCTAACAACACAAGGTCCGGGTTGACTTTTTTACACATCTCAATGGCTTGATTACCATCACGAGCCATATAAATGTCGTAATCATCTTGTAAGAGTTGATGCAATATCTTGATATTGACAACCTGATCATCAACTAACAGTATTTTACCTCTAACTGGCTCTGCGCCAGAAATATACTTATCTATGAACAAGTATCACTCCTTCAATATCGATTTTAATGTATCGACTGCATCCAAAAACTCAAGTTGACTGACTTGAGTTTTCAACCTTAACCACTGTTCATTAGGCACACCACTGCTAAGCAGCTGCTCAAGATAGTCTATGGCATCTAGATTTTGCTCTACTAACAACGCCATCAAACGATCTATCTTATCCAAATTTACGATTGCTGTGGGGAAAAAGCCCACTTTATCAACAATAGCAACGGTTGATTCTGCGCTTTCATCAGGAAAATACGAATCCAGCATACGAATACTATCGTCTATATGATCTTGCATTTCTGTTAAACAAGTCTCTGAATCAATGACTACTTTTTTATTGAAGTCGCTATTTGAATCAGCGGTCGCATTGTTTATATTTTTTTCTAGCGTGGCAGCAAAAGCAGCCAGTCGCTTAGCGCCCATATTACTCGCAGTTCCTTTGATTGTATGGGCAATACGACAAATAATCTCGCTATCTTGCTGTGCAAACGCTTGAGTCAGTAACAATAATTGTTGTTTCATTTCGGTGGCAAAATGATGTTTAACATCAATAAAAAATGCCAGTTCACCACCAAAACGACGTAAAATAGACTCAGGGTTTTCTATAATCAAATCATCATCGCTATCGTTAACCACGTCAAGCAAGCTCGCATCAAGATTATTTGCAGTTAAACGATATTGAGTAACATCGGCTTTATTTATCAACTTAAGCATACAAGGTATTAAAAGCGTCATGTCAATTGGCTTACCAATATGATCGTCCATACCTGCAGCCAGGCACAATGTTTTATCTGCCGCAGATGCGTTAGCCGTCATGGCTAAAATCGATAACTCATTAAACCGACCATCTGCACGAATAAGGCGCGTGGCTTCAAGTCCATCCATAACAGGCATCTGCATGTCCATAATCACAATATCAAATTGATTATTTGACTGAGTCACCCACTCTACTCCCTCTGTACCGTTTTTGGCCAATGTAACTTCAGCACCTTGAAGTCGCAATAACTCATCAATCACTTGACGATTAAGTGCATTATCTTCAACCACTAATACCTTAATGCCGTTTAAGGCCAAACTGCTAATCTTTCTCGTTTGAGGCGCGTTATCTTCGCCATTCATCGCTTGGTAAACAGCCTCAAGCATTAAATTGGCGGTGACAGGTTTGGTCAGCATACTGACAAAAGGCTGTTGGCTATAATGCTTAGTTTGTTCCATCACCTCAGCACCATAGGCGGTTAACATAATAATGGCTGGCGCAGTTGCTGGGGAAAACATAGCTTGAATATGATTAGCGGTTTCTATGCCATTACCATCTGGCATATACCAATCCATAATAATCACATCGTAATGGTTATTGGCAGAGATACTTTCTCCAATAAGCTTAATCGCCTCATGGCTATTATGTGCTTCATTAACATTAGCACCGTGGGCGGCTAAGTTTTTTGCTACAAGCTTACGGCTCATCTTACTGTCATCAACAACCAGAATATGCTTACCCTGTAAATCGATAAAAATATCATTATTATCCAATTCAATGATATTAAAGCTCAAATCAAACCAGAAACGACTGCCCTCACCAAGACGGCTGGTTAATGCTAATTCTCCGCCCATTAAATCAACTAAACGTTTAGTAATCGCTAATCCTAATCCTGTGCCGCCAAATCGTCTTGACGTTGATGACTCTGCTTGTACAAAACCTTGGAAAATCTTAGTTTCTTGCTCTTTACTAATACCAATACCGGTATCTGTAACAGAGATGGTTAAGTTAACTTGCTTTTCATCAATAGTGTTGCAACGCACACCGACGATGACATGGCCTTCAGCCGTAAATTTAATCGCATTACCCGCCAGATTTAACAGGACTTGGCGCAAACGAAGCTCATCGCCCTCAATAAGATAGGGAATGCTTGGGTCTAAATCAAAAATCACTTCAACATTTTGGTTATGCACGTTGGTGGCTAGCATTACTGCTAATTCACGCATTAATGTTTCAAGTTCAAATGAGTGCAAATCAAGTTCTAACTTACCGGCATCAATTTTTGAAAAATCTAAAATATCATTTAACAATCCCAATAAAGATTTGGCAGCAATCTCAGCCTTACTAACATAATCAGCCTGTTGACGAGTCATCTCAGAATGCTGAATAAGCTGAAGCATACCTAACACAGCATTCATTGGGGTACGTATTTCATGACTCATATTAGCTAAGAAGGCAGATTTAGCCGCATTAGCCGCATCTGCTGACGCCTTGGCTAAACGTAACGTTTGCTCTAATTCGCGTTGCTCGGTAATGTCACGATTAATCCCAACAATGCGCACTGCCGCGCCTGACTTGTCGAAACTAATTTGTCCTCCTGCCTGAATATAGCGTACCTGATCCGAGCTGGTAATAATTCTAAACAAGGGGGCATAAGGGATGTTGAAAGTAATCGAATCTTGTAGAGCCTTTTCAGCCATTTCAATGTCATCAGGATGAAGTCTGTTACGCCAATGCTGATAATTTACTCCTTGGCCTCTGATGTCTAATGAATAATCATAAATACTAAACATACGATCATTCCACTGTAGCTCGTTGGTTTTTATGTCAAAGTTCCAGATCCCTAACTCTGCCACTTCAGCCGCTTTGGATAACTGATAGCTAGCAGATAACAACTCTTCTTGTTGCTTCAGCATAGTATCAATATTAACTGCAACGCCTAAATAGCCAATGATCTCCCCACGATTATCACGCATAGCCGATACCGACAATGAGACTTGGCATTCAGAGCCATCTTTACGAATATAGGTCCAGGTACGCGTTTCAGGCCCTTTGACTCTTGGCTTGTAAGTAAACACATCAAAAGCACTGATGTCTTCACCAAACTCTTCCGTTAATTCGACACTGCGCTGGCTAACTTCAGCTGCAAGATGCAGCATTGCAGGGCTTTGCTTACCAACAACCTCTTCAGCCTGATACCCTAACAATAATTCTGCACCACGATTAAACATGCTAATCATACCGTCATTATCCGTTGAAATAATGGCAATTTCTGATGCAGCAGCAAGCACATTTGTGAGTAAAGAACTAAGAGTATCTTTTTCTAATTGAGTATTTTTACGTTCAGTAATATCAATTCTCAACGCCAAACAGCGCTCAAGCTCACCGTTATCATCCATTATTGGCGCAATAACAGTATCAAACCATTTAGCGTTACCTTGGCTATCATGATTACAAACTTCATCATGCCAAGTCTGACCTGCATGAATGGTTTGCCACATTTTTTTCCAAAATGCATCGTCATGTTGATTCGATTTTACAATTGAATGCTTGTGACCAATCATCTGCTCTCGAGTCAAACCAGATATCGAACAAAAATAATCATTTACCGCTAAAATAGTGCCATTTTTATCGGTTTCAGAATAAAGCAGCTGCTGATTAATGTTATCCAGTAGGGTCTTATTTTCTGACAGAGCTTGTTGTAACGCGTGGGTTCGCTCAGTCACTTTTCGTTCAAGGCTGGCATTAATGCTTAAAATTTGCTTTTCAGCATGCTGTTGTATCGTGATGTCTCTAATGGTCTGACTGACACCAATAATTTTGCCGAACTCATTGTAAATAGCCAAAGAGGTCATCGATGTAGACAATAGCTGATTGTCTTTGCGTTTATGTTGGCTGGTAAAATTTAACAATGATTTGCCGTTCAATACCTGATTAAATTTTTCAATTTCAGCGGCATAATCATCACTAGGAACAATAAATGAGGTTTTTTTAAGGCCTACGACTTCCTGCTTTTCATAACCAAAAATGGTTACCGCGCCCTCATTCCAACTGGTGATAACCCCATCACAATCTAAACTAATAATCGCATCCAGCGAATGCTCTAAAATATTAGCCCGTCTTTCATTGTCTTCCAAAATAAGGCGTTTACGACCTAACGCAAAGCTGTAAAAGCCAATAAGGCCCCCCAACAATAAACTGACAATCACACCATAAGTAAAAACAATATTAGGCGAAGTTAAATGTAAACCACTGACAAATTCAGGGTAAGCCACTAAAGATATTTGCCATTTACGGCCAAATATCTCACGATCGACGACAACAGAAAAAGACGATAACGGGCTCGCATCATCAATATGGGTCTCATAAAACATGACATTTTTTTGATTATCAGTCACATCATTAATCAATATCTTGGTCGTTTTGCGAGATAAATTGATTTGGTCAAACACTTCATTGGCCACTAATGGCGCATAACTCCAACCATAAGCATTTTGCTCCCTCAACTCGGCAGTTGCTGGTATAAAACCTGTGCGGTAGATAGGCATCAAAATAAGAAAGGCTTGTAACGGATGGCCTGTAGCTTGTACTAAGGTGATAGGGCCAGTTAAGCGTACTTCACCGGTTAAATACGCTTGTTGGGCGGCATTTTTACGGTTTGGCTCAGAGGCAATATCTAAACCGATCGCCGCAAGGTTGCGCTCAACGGGTTCGATATAATCAATCAAATAACGTTCATCATTATGAGGGGTTAGCTGACGAACACTGTAATCGGGCCAGTCATCAAGTTTCGCTTTGACGACAAAAGAAGCCTCATCAGCTGCGGGCACACGTCGGATATAACCAAAGCCTCGCGCCCCTGGGAATTCAGTTTCAATATCACGGGTTAAGCTGTATTTTCTAAAGATTTTACGAGAAATTCGGTCTTCGCCTGAAGTCGCAACAGCGCCTCGAGCACCTCGCAAACCATATTGATACAATACAATACGATCAATAATCGTATTAGCAACTTGCTCTGACAATTCATCAAGTGCTTTAGTAATGATAGTACTATTTTGATTCTTAACGCTAACAGCAGTCACAAAACTAATGGTTAACCCGAAAGCAAATATTCCAATACCCAATTTAAGCGCATTTTTATAACTAGATAGTCTGACCATTTTATTATTAGTTAAGAGTCACAGAGCTTAACTTTGGACGATAAACGAGTTTTTTACAACTAGACATTGAAATATATCGTGTTTTGAAATTTGATGACTAATCTAGACCTCTATGCGAATAGTGCGCTGCGCTTCTAGGGCGGACTACGTCCTGCTAGGGACAGCTGCGCTGTTAAGACGTTATAGAACCGAGTCAGCTAGAATCTAGTCATCTAGGCTTTGCTTTTATAGCATCTAGCAGCGAAGCACTCTCGTCATCTAGGTTCCAATTCCAAGTTATCAAGCTTTAACGCCCAACTGTCGTATCAGTTAACGCATCAAATTGAATGATATAGTAGCGACCATCACTTTTGTCTTGCTGGTTATTCACCGCAGGAGACTGATGTAATTTATTCACAGTGACTAACAACTTACCATCGGCCGTAGTTGAAAAGCCATCAGACCAACTGAACTTGTCATCATCTTGATGCAAGATATGATATTGACGCTCGGTGTCGATATACCCCACGGCATTATTGCCTATGTCGGTAACATAAATATTGCCGCCATTATCAATGGTGATCCCGTCGCTAATAGGCTTGTTGGCATAGAACTCAACTTTACTGCGCAACATATTAGGCGACAATTTGGCATCAAGCAGATATTGAGTGTGTACCCGATATAACTTTTCACCACTTAAGGCACCAAAGTAAACCCACTCATTAGCTGGATCTATAGTTAATGCATCAACTCCAATGCGGATCGGTTGACCGCCAATAGACAAGGTGTTGCCATTAATCACAGTATCAACATCTTCTGGGCGGGTATAAATACTGCCATCGAGCACTCGTTTTGCAGAGCCTGTTGTTAAGTTAACCACGATTATTCCTGCATTACTGCCACCAGCGGGATCTGTGATGTATACCGCTTCATGTTTTCTATCTACCGCAAGATCATTTAAAAATGAGTTTTCAGGCAATACAGGAGCCTTTAAAGTAATCATTTTGTATAAGCTGTTTTGTTGAATATCCCAACCAATAAGTCGGCCAACCCCTTCAGCAGACGCCGTTTCGAGCATCCATAAAATCCCCTGTTCATCAACGACTACACCCAAAACAGGATTAAGATGCTGATTAAACTCAGTATCAGGATAATCGACTATCGAACCATCTTTGTTAAGCTCCACTATTCTCGAATCTACACCGTAAAAGTGATGATTACTCATAAACACCCGGCCATTAGCTGATACAGCAACATTGCCGGGTGGATGTTGCTTATCTAACTCACGAAAAACTGAAAATTCGCCTGCGCGAGTAGTGAATGTAATAACACTAAGTAGTGCCAACAATGACACAACAAAGACTTGCCTTAACATAATTAGGATTCCTTAAAGGGCAGATTGATACCGTCATCATGTAACGGACTTAAGCTAACCAAGATAATCTGCATAAACTCTTTTCTGAACAGGCATTCAAGATAGACATTTTCCACTGAAGACACAAGCAGTTTTTGAACAACCATTCAAGTAGTGATATTATCAACCAAGAAATGGTTGAGGAACGATGTCATGGCTAAGAAAAATTTTGCAAGAGAAGACGTATTAGACAAGGTGATTACCTTGTTTTGGCAAAATGGCTATGCCGCAACAAGTATTCAGCAAATAACCAAAGCCACCGGATTAAAGCCCGGCAGCTTATATTATGAATTTGAGAGTAAAGAAGGTTTATTCCAAGCTGCGCTAGCGCGTTATGCCACCTTTTCCGTTGAAGCGATACACTTATCGATGGCCAATGCCAGCAGCGTAAACAACGCAATTAAGCAGATGTTAAATACTCTAATTGAACAATCAAAGTCATGTGATTATTGCGGCTGCTTTTTGATAAAAACCCAGCTAGAGCTGGCATCACAAGGGAATCAACTTTATCAATTTGCCAGCGCCCAACTGACTAAAATTGAACATATTTACCTTGATTACCTCAGTGAATATTATCCCCAGATACAAGCAAAAGCCTACGCAGCCCAGTTAATGACGGTAATATTTGGCATTCGTATTTATGGTTACCAAGCCGAATCTGCCACAACTCAAATCAACACTATTAACGCCCTGCTGCCCTGGTTAGCAACGCTATCCGAAGACGATAACAGCTAATAATAAGCAGTGAAAATGACCCGCAAATAAACTCAAAAGTAACCACGCTTAAGTGCTGAGTGATTGCGCGGTGAGATTGTGTTGGTAATCAACCTGATCCGTCATAGCTTACTGTCACTTTTAAGCATCAACAGAAGCATGATTGGCAAGATATATGGATGCGATAGCGTCGGGTAACATTGGCTTGTACAGATAAAACCCCTGAGCTAAATCGCATTTATAGGTCTTAATGTAATCCAGCATAAACTGGCCCTCTACCCCTTCTGCGATAACTTTTAAACCGAGATTATGACCAATATCGATAATGGTCTTGGCAATGGCTGCCGATGAACTGCTGCTCTCAACGTATTGTAAAAAAGCTTTATCAATTTTCAGATAATGCAACGGTAAAAACTGTAGGTAACTAAATGATGAATAACCTTTACCGAAATCATCAAGCGCGAAAGTAATGCCATACTGATTAAGCCTAAGCATAATGTCTTTGACATTGAATTTATCTTCCATAAAAATCGATTCCGTTAATTCAATAATCAGATATTTACCTTCTAATTGATGATGATTTAAGCAATCAATGAGGTGTGCAATGAGCGCTTCATTTTGAAACTCAATACAGCTTAAATTAATGGAAATAGCTAACTCAGTGATACCTGCATCTCGCCACTTTGCTAACTGTAAACAGGCTTTAGAAATCACCACACAACCAATATCAATAATTAACCCAGTTTGCTCTGCGATTGTAATAAACACATCGGGTGGTACAACAGTGCCATCTTGCTGCGTCCAGCGACATAGTGCCTCAACACTTACAATCTTCATTGTGCGTAAATCAACTTTAGGTTGATACACTAAATGCAGGGCATTATCTTCAATGGCCTTACGCAGCTCTTGCTCAATAGCAAGTTGGGTTAAAGCTTCTTTCTCAAGCGCCTGACTGTAAAAATGGAAGCTATTTTTACCTAATGACTTTGACTCATACATGGCTAAATCCGCCTTGCGGATCAGCGCGTTTGCATTGTCATCATCATTAGGAAACAGTGATATGCCGATACTCGATGTCACAACGAACTGACGCGAACCGATAGTAAAAGGCTGTTTAATCAGTGCTAACAAGTCTTGGCAGACCTGTTTTATAGTCATTTCAGACTCTATTTGTTCTAATACAATAATAAATTCATCACCGCCTTGGCGGGATAAAGTATCAAATTCTCGTAAGCGTGTTTGCAGTCGTCTTACCACTTCTTTCAACAATAAATCACCAGCGTCATGACCTTCTGTATCATTAATCTTTTTAAAGTCATCTAAATCTAAAAATAATACCGCAAGCTTTTTATGTTCTCTTTTACTGGTGGCAATTGAATGACTAATTCTGTCCAATAACAATGCACGATTTGGTAACCCGGTAAGCGAATCATGAAAAGCATGATATTCAATTGTCGCCTCATACTGCTTTTGCGTTGTCACATCGCGAAAGCACCACACTCGACCATAAATTTGATCGTCTTGAATTTGTGGGAGAGACCTAAAGTCAAAGAAGCGTTTATCGAGCAACTCAATGGTGCCACTTAAGTATTGAAATGGGTCTCGGTTGAGATTATCAATAATCGACAACATATGATTTTTATCTTTGAAAATGCCAAGAAGATCCTCCCAATGTGACTCTAATGTAAAACCGAGTTCGTCAATAAAATCCTGCCCCATAGTATTAAATGACATCAGCTCGCCATTTAATCCATAGACAAATAAAATTTCACCGGTGGAATTAACGGTAGCATTTAATAAGCCAATAGAATGTTCAAGCTTGTCTTGAACCTGTTTCATCATGGCTAGCTGGTCTTTCAAGGTTTGGTTACGATCGTTTAACTCATTGGAAATAAGATATAAAGAACGCTCTAACATTTTTACGCTTTGATCATGTTGCGTATAAGCATCGGATATTGAATTCAAAAGAGCATCATTTTCTGAAATAAATAACTCGTCTCTTGGGTTACGCTTAAGCTGGCGTAATAGCAGTTTATGCATGGTTAATATCACTATTTCTCAGAAAGTAACGTCACAGCCATGGTCTGATTATGTAAACCACACCGACCAATAGATTGAATAGGCGATATTTCACCATACGAGTAAAAGCCTGATATAGCGCATTTTGCTGGTAAGCCTTCTTTAATAATTTCTAATTCCTCTTCAACATGCTGCCCTAAAACTAATCTGCGACCGACACAACTGATTAATATGGCTAATTCTGGCGGCGTTCCTTTAAAACACGCTCCAGCTTGATCTGCCGCAAGTTGAGCACCATCGAGTAAGTCTTCGTAGTTAGAATGCATTAACTGGCAGGTTGCACCTTCGGGCATGTTACCAGCGAACAACATACTTTTTTGTAATTCATCAATTGATAATATGGTCCGAACTACATGTTCTTGCTCACCGTATTGTTGTAACGCCAACGGGTATAACAAAGCAGATGCAGGTAAATCACTGGCAAACTCACCTAAAAATTCTTTATACAAATCTAATGCTGGTCGACCATCAAGTTCATAGAGTACATTATTTGTCGATTTAGTGATCAGGCGCTTAGGCCCAAATGGACGCCATCCGCCTAAACTGCCACAACCAACAGATAACCGTTCACCATACAGTCCAACCAGCACAATCAGGCCACTTTCTATGCGTTTATTGTGCCATACCGTGGTTTGGCTAAAACGCTCACCATCGCCAGCTAAGCCACCCGTTGCCATGACGCCTTGAGGCAAGTATTGCTGTAAACCATCAACCAGTTCAGAACCATTCACTAAATGGCCATCAGAGATAACCAAAACATGTTTGAGTCCTTCAAGAGGTAATTGGCTTACCAACTGCTTTGCCAATTCAGCGCAATGCTCAAATTGATTTATCGAATGGCTGACGACGTGCACTTGGGTATGCTCAAAATCAATCGCAGTAACACATATACTGTTGTCGTACAGACAATCATCTTGGATTTCACCACTAGTGCTGCAGCCGACTATCTGTGCATTTGGGAAAGCGCTTGATAGCTCATCATTAAGCTTATTGTCTAACATGAGCTCAGGCGAACCAAAGGCCAACACCAGAGTTGTGTCAGCATGTTGCGGCAAAGGAGTAACCCAGTGACTATCTTGATATACCGTTTGAAAAGTGTGCATTTAGTTGTCCCTCACTAAAAGGTTATCTCATATGTTGTAATTGAAATATTACCGCAAGCAATAATGATAAAGAATGGCTGAAGAGAATATTCAATGAGCATGATATTAGAGGAAACCTAGTTAATTATCATGTTTTTATCCGTATGACCACACAATATAAATACACCTTAATTAACAATTAAGGTACACTTTAATTACAAGGTGTCTTAAGATAAATAACCCGTTAGTGCAATCCAAATGCATACCCATTGATCATAACCTTGTATTGTTTCAGCATCCCCAAAATGGTTTGCGACTGAACTAATAATTCAATGAGATTAAGGATTAACAATTGCTTGCATCCATCAATGATCAAAGTAAAAGTAACGGTAACCTACTGCATGCTAGGGTGATTAAGTTATTTTCATTGGTAGGAGCCTCTATCACAGGCGGTATGTGCTTACTTAGCTTATTGGGTAACAACAACACCTTAACCCTCATCCTCCTTGTTGCCTGTACCACCTATCTAATCGCCTTGTTTTCGTTAAAAAAATTCAATATTAAAGTCAGTGCGATTATCATCATTTACTCACTGTATTTATTAATGTTCTACTTAGTCTTTAGTGGCGGAGTCGCACAAACGGGTCCTTTATGGATTTTTATTGTGGCACCCGTTTCAGTTTATGTTTTAGGCTTTCGTTTAGGCTTAATTAACCTGGCTATATTTCTCTGCATCGTCTGCATCATCATGTTTTTACCGCAGCATCTTGTTGCACATGAAGCTTATACCCCAGAATTTAAACTTCGCCTGATACTGTCATTTTTAACCATGACATTTTTATCTGCATTATACGAATATTCAAGCATGCAGTTTTACCGCAATGTGCTCGAATTAAGCGCAAAATATCAACAATTAGCCATGAGCGACCCGCTGACAAAACTCGCTAACAGACGCAATGCATCTGCGGTATTACAGCAAGAAAAAGCACGTATTGATCGTAATCATGAACCGCTCTCAGTATTGCTGTGCGATCTCGACCATTTTAAAAGCGTCAACGACAAATACGGCCATAACGCAGGTGATATGGTGCTAATGGAATTGGCCAAAGTATTTACGGACAATGTCAGGCAACAGGACTGCATTGCCCGTTGGGGCGGTGAAGAGTTTCTAGTGATATTGCCACAAACATCGGCAGAGCAAGCAGGCATCATCGCTGAAAAAATTCGCCTCAGTGTGCAAAACCACACCATCCATTTTCTCAAACATCAAATCCAAGTCACCATCAGTATTGGCATATCTCAGCTCACTGAAGATGAAACTATCGATGAACTGATCAACAATGCTGATAAGTGCCTCTATCAAGCGAAAACGCTAGGAAGAAATAGAGTCCATCCGTAACATGATAGCAATATAGCATCCAGGGTGTGACTGGCATCAATCTGAATAGCTTACTCGCGCAGTGAATCACCCCGCGACTTAGCTTCACTCTGATCATGAGGCGTTCTCGACAAATTAGATAAAAATAGCCCCGCAATGCGAGGCTATTTTACACTTACTTTTACTGTTGCTCTTTTGTCTCAGGGTAAAGACTATTCCACCACTCAGGCTCATCTTTTAGCTTTAAGTCAAACCAGGCCATAGTAGTATTCCACCAGTCAAAACGTGCTTGGCGCGTATTGATGTGATGGTCTTGTCCATTAAACTCAACTAATTCAACCTCTTTGCCTAATAGTTTAAGTGCAGTGTACATATAATGGCTTTCACCCACTGGCACGTTAGTATCGGCATTACCATGGATCAGCAATAGCGGCGTGGTTATCTTGTCGGCATGGTATAACGGACTGTGCTCAACGTAGAGTTCAGGGTTATTCCACGGAAAACTGCCACGGCTGGCAACACCAGAATAACCATAACCCCACCAGCCATGTCCCCAATAAGATGATAAATTACTGATCCCAGCATGCGACATTGACGCGGCAAAAATATCCGTTTTGGTGGCTAAATATAGAGTCATAAAGCCACCGTACGATGCGCCCATATTCCCCACTCGTTTAGGGTCGACATAGCTATGCGCCTTTAAAAACGCTTTAGTGCCTTCAATAATGTCATCTGCGCTGTATTTGCCCCATGCATTCACATGACGACCGCTGAATGCTTGACCATAACCAATGGCCCCATTAGGTTGCAGCACGTACACCACATACCCTTCGGCCGCCCATAAATTAAATGGCCAACGCCCAGTAAAGTGGCGTCCAACCGGAGAAGTCCCGCCATAGTAATACACTAATGCAGGGTATTTTTTACTAGCATCAAAGTCTGCGGGTAAATACACTCGACCATCAATATTGTGACCATGCTGATTAGTGAAATCAAAATCTTCAATCTCGCCCAAACGGGTATTGGCATAGTTTAGCTGTTGACTATCAAACAACATCTGTTTGCGACTTGAGTTCAAGGTCATTTTATAGGCTTTTTGTGGCACGGTAGCAGATGTACCGGCGAAGACTATGGTTGGGCTTGATTGTTCAATGGCGACACTAAAGCTGTCGACCATATCCACGCCGCTATCTATTTTAGTAAAACGGCGGTTACTTTTATCAAATAGATACAGAGGTGCGCGATCGCCTTCGGTTACCGTCAATATCAGATCATCATTTTCAAGCTTAGTCATACTGCCAATCGCAGGATCAAATTCTTTACTTAACGCACTGACATTACCGTTAGCATCACGCCAATATAATTGCCCATCATAATCATTAACTTCAATGCTGGGATCTTGTATTCCTGTGCCGTCCATAAAACGCGGCCCAGCAGTGATATACATACCATCATCGGCATATAAGGCACCGTTAAAGCTTCGGTATTCACCTATCACAGTTTCTGTTAAGTCATTTAAGCTCAACTCTATCAGTTGGGTTAATGAATGCGCAGGCTCAGAATAATCAACCGGAGATCGTGTTAATAGCACAGTATTCTTATCAAGATTACTGTCAACTAAGTCTGTGCTGATTGGGTTATCGGTTAACTGGCGAATAAAACCGGAAGCCACATCTAATTGATATATTTGGCTATTATCACGCCAATAACTCCAGCGGTCTTCTAATGCACGAAAACGTTTTGAGGTCGCTTTTTCATCGGCCTTAAACGGTTTTTGCCAACTAAATAACAGGCTGTCAGCGTACCACTGCAAACCCGACACATTATCAATATCAGTGGCGGCAATATTGATGGTTAAATCTGCCACCTTGAGTAATTGAATTTGTTTATTGGCCACAAAGGCTAACTGTTTACTGTCGTTCGACCATACTGCGCTGCTTGGGCGATTATCTTGCCAGCGATACATCACACTGTTGTCCGATAATTTGCGTAACTCGGTCACTTGAATAGCCGAGTCACCCTGGCTAGCTTGATATTCAATGGTCGATTGCAGTAGGTACTTACCATTTGGGGATAAGGTTAAGCCACTGATAACTTTTGAGTCGAACAATTGCTGCGCAGATACACGCTGTGATTTCTGGGCCGAAAAGTCGAGGGTATCAACCTCACTTTTACCCTGCCAATCAAGGCTAAATGGCGCATCTTGCGTTTGGCCATCAGCCAACACCAGCAACTGATAGTCAGCATTAGCCAGCTCAAGTTCGACTTTATCAGCAGATTTAAGCAACTGCCCATTCAAATACACTTGCGGATTTTCAAGCCCTTTAACAGTTAACGTGCCTTGGGTAAATCGCTGAGTCGATAACGGCAGCTTATAGGCTAACCAACCTTCCCCTTCAATCTTTGCTGAGGCTGCTTGCCAAGTGAGTTGTTGATTAAATATTTGAACCGTTTTTGCCTGGGTTTGTCCAGACTTAGCAACTAAGTTAGCGACTAGGTTAGCTCGTAGCGCATCTGCATGAGCACTTTTTGATAATGGCGTTGACGGTTGGTTAACTGGGCCTAAGCGTTGAATGTATTTGGCATCTATATCTGCCCCGTGAGCCATGCCAGATAGAGCCATGGCTAAACTGGTTAATACCAGAGTAAAAGCTTTCATGAAGAGTCCTTGTTATCGTTTCCATTGTTAATTGTTAGTATTTTTATTTGCCACAGTGTGACAAAAATGGCTAATAAATGCATCTAGTTTTGTCACCCGCTATCAGCATCTAAGCAGAAAAAAGACCTAACATCTAAACAGTCAGTAGCCCTAGCGGCTAAGGCCAGCATTACTGCTATTTAGAAAGTGGACTGAGCTTGTCGTCGCCTAAGGTACTCGCTTCATAGACAACCTGCAGCTAGCAAAATAACGGATCGGCTGCTAAGTTAACAATGACTCACTAAGCATTAAAGGACTAACATGCAGATCATTCACCACGGAGCGGTAAACGGCGTAACAGGATCATGTCACCAACTGGATGTGAATCACCACAGCAAGCATATCAGCAGCTATCTTATCGATTGTGGTTTATTTCAAGGGGCAGAAACCGCCGGGCAAAGTTCAGCAGAACAGCTACAAATCACTTTCGATATCAACAATATCAAAGCGCTGATTATTACTCATTGCCATATCGACCACGTCGGGCGTATTCCTTACTTACTCGCAGCAGGCTTTAACCAACCGATTTATGCCACAACGGCAACGGCAGCATTATTACCTTTGGTCATAGAAGATGCTTTAAAAGTCGGCGTCACTCGCGATACCACACTTATACAAGCTTGTATTAATAGACTCAACAAACTGCTTGTTGCAGTAGATTACGGTCAGTGGATAACACTACCAATAAACCATGAGATATCATCACCTTCAAGATCGACGTCAACAACCGCAGTTACCAATACATTAGAAAACCCACCAAGGTACACCAAAGCCAAACTTAAATTTAAGCCAGCAGGACATATACTCGGCTCAGCTTATGTGGAAATAGACTTAAGTGGCCCTAATGCCAGCTCGACATCTAATGCTGAAACTAGTGCTAAGACAAGCCATAGAGTGGTGTTTTCCGGTGACTTAGGCGCTAGCTATGCACCTTTACTTGCGAGCCCCAAAAGCCCATACAGAGCAGATACCTTAGTGATTGAATCGACCTATGGAGATAAAAATCATCAAGGCCGTAAAGATCGTAGCAAGCAGCTTAAAAACATTATTGAAAAAACCGTAAAAGATAATGGCGTAGTGCTCATTCCCGCCTTCAGCATCGGCAGAACTCAAGAGTTACTCTACGAATTTGAACACATCATTTATCGCAATAAAAACAACCCAATATGGCAAGACATCGACATTATCGTCGACTCACCTATGGCGGCTAACTTTACCCAAAAGTATCGTCAATTCAAAATGCTATGGGATAACGAAGCCAAACGAAAACTGGCCCAAGGACGCCATCCACTCGACTTTAATCAACTAACGACTATCGACAGCCATCAAGACCATCTCGCGGTGATCAATTATTTAGATTCAGTCAATAAACCCGCCATTATTATCGCCGCATCAGGCATGTGCACAGGAGGACGGATCAGCAACTACCTCGCCCGCTTTTTATCAAAACCAACCACAGATGTTCTGTTTGTTGGCTATCAAGCTAAAGGCACCACAGGCAGAGATATACAAACCTACGGCCCACAAGGCGGATACGTTTATATCAACGAACTAAAAATTAATATTAAAGCCACTATTCACACTATCAGTGGTTACTCCGCCCACGCCGACCAACACAACCTCATCAACTTCGTCAAACGCATGCTCCACAAACCCAGCCACATCAGAATCGTCCACGGCGACGAAGAAGCCAAACAGGCACTAGCTCAGGAATATAGAAAACTCATACCCACGGCAGATATTGTTATCGGTAAGGAATGATAAAGCCCAAAGGCTGCTAGATGCGACAAAATCTTAGCAACAGCCTAGAGCACTGCTAGTACGCTACGCGGCTAGATTCTACAAAAGCAAATCGCACAACGAATCTGTCCCTAGCAGGACGAAGTCCGTTCTAGAAGCGAAGCGCACTATCCGCATAGCGACCTAGAATCTTAGCAGCGAAGCGACACGAAAATAATGGAGAAAATATGAGGTTTGAAAAGGTTGATAATTGGCGCTTCGAAGATCAGATAACTCGTTCAGGCTTATCTGCTCGATGAAAATATTATCGGTAAAAGTACATAAGCAAGGGTTGAACGATGCTATGCATTAGAGAGGTAAACCAGATGGATAGTGGCTATAGCGAAGAAGATATTAAAAAGCAGAGTAACAAAGCCAATATACAGTTGATATAAATAGCCAGAGGTTAGTTTGTAACATTAGTGACTGAGTGAATAATCATGCTAATGGCTCAGTTAACAGCTCTTTTAAACATGGTAAACCAATAAAGGCTGCTAAATGTTATAAACACTGTGCGTGCTTGAGCAATATACTTTGATGAGCATCTTTATTTGATAATAAAGGTGGCTTATCTAACGGCCATTTAATGCCAATAGCGGGATCATTCCAGGCAATACTCACTTCAGATTCAGGGCAATAGTAATCAGTACATTTATAAATAAATTCAGCCTGGTCGCTTGTGACATAAAAACCATGCGCAAAGCCTTCAGGGATCCACAATTGGCGTTTATTGGCGGCAGATAAATAAACACCGCTCCATTGACCAAAGGTAGGTGAGCCTTTACGAATATCGACGCTCACATCAAACACTTCACCGCTCACGACACGTACCAGTTTTGCTTGAGTGTGTTTTGTTTGATAATGTAAACCGCGTAATATTCCCTTGTTTGACTTTGAATGGTTATCCTGGACAAAAATGGTAGGCTTGCCTGTCACGAGTTGTTCAAACTGTTGCTGACTCCAAGTCTCCATAAAAAAACCACGATCATCACCAAACACTGTTGGCTCTATTATCTTCACATCTGGAATTTTTGTAGGAATGACTTTCATCGTGAATACTCTTCAATTCTGACTAACGCTGCTTGCCAATCACTTTGAACGATACCAAACTCTTGCTTAATTTTATGACAATTTAAGCGTGAGTTTGCCGGGCGCTTTGCGGGGGTTGGATAATCTGGAGTTGTTATCGGGTTAACTTGAATTGATTGCTTCA
This sequence comes from Shewanella sp. SG41-3, assembly GCF_014164545.1. NCBI lineage: Bacteria > Pseudomonadati > Pseudomonadota > Gammaproteobacteria > Alteromonadales > Shewanellaceae > Shewanella > Shewanella sp. SG41-3. The sequence continues at coordinate 396,503 of NZ_JACJFJ010000001.1, read as the reverse complement.
ACACACCTTGCGCTAACGCCAGTTCGAATATCTTTTCAGCAAAAGCATGCCAGCTTACATAAGGAAAACCTGAATAATGATATAGCCCATAAGCTTGATTACCATCAGCCAGCTGTTTCGAGATTGTCACTATCGCTTTAGCAATATCACCGGCATAGGTTGGGCCACCAAACTGATCAGCTACAACATCTAAGGTATCTGTGGTTTTAGTAAGGCGCAGCATGGTGTTGACAAAATTATGGCCTTGCTCAGAAAATGCCCACCCGGTCCTTAATATAATATGCCGCGAATACGCTCGTTCAACGGCTTGTTCACCAGCGAGTTTACTTCGGCCATACTCACTTTGAGGTTCGGTGTTATCAGACTCAACATACGCGGCAAGACTATCGCCAGCAAAAACATAATCGGTCGAAATATGAATAATAGTGGCATTGATACTATTCGCGGCAACGGCAAGGTTATAGGGTCCATCACGATTAACTGCATAAGCCAATTCGCACTCTTGTTCGGCTTTATCAACCGCAGTATAGGCAGCAGCATTGATAATGATATTCGGAATGAACTCAGCAACAACCTTATTGATGTTAATAGGGTCTGTAATATCAAGCTGATCACGATCTAATGCCAACAAGGTGACATCAGGCATAGTGCTAAGTTGCTCAACTAAGCACATCCCAATTTGGCCATTTTTACCTGTGACCAATATTCTCATGCTTAAGCCTCGTTAATTAAACGATTTAAATATTGACCATAACGATTATTCATTAACGGTATCGCTATTTCAGCAAGCTGCTCTGAATTTAACCAACCATTACGCCAAGCTATTTCTTCTAAACAAGCAATTTTTAACCCTTGAACATTCTCAATGGTCTGCACAAAAGAAGAGGCCTCGTGTAAACTTTCATGAGTGCCAGTATCTAACCATGCAAAGCCTCGGCCGAGTAGCTCAACGTTCAAATTACCTTGATTTAAATACATATCGTTTAGCGTCGTTATTTCTAATTCTCCACGGAGTGATGGCTTAACTTGCTTTGCCATTTCAACAACCTTGTTATCATAGAAATATAAGCCTGTAACTGCATAATTTGATTTAGGCTTGGTAGGTTTTTCCTCAATTGATATGGCTTTCATATTTTCATCAAATTCAACTACACCAAATCTTTCTGGATCTTTGACTTGATAGCCAAAAATGGTTGCTCCGTGTGTTTTATTAGCCGCACTCTTAAGTGTTTTACTAAAAGATTGACCATAGAAAATATTATCACCCAGCACTAAACAGACACTATCGTTACCAATAAACGTCTCACCAATTAAAAAGGCTTGAGCTAAACCATCTGGTGATGCTTGAACTGCATAATCTAGATTGATACCAAAATCAGCTCCATCACCGAGTAAACGTTTAAAATTTTCTCTGTCTTCTGGCGTGGTAATTATCAATATGTCGCTTATTCCTGCAAGCATTAATGTTGACAAGGGATAATATATCATTGGTTTATCGTAAACAGGCAATAACTGTTTTGATACACCTCGCGTAAGTGGGTATAAACGACTCCCAGAACCACCCGCTAAAATAATTCCTTTCATAAATGTCCTGTTCTAGGTTCTAGGTTCTAGGTTCTAGGTTCTAGCAAAAAAGTTAAAAAATACATCAAGCATCTATGCATAAACGTTCGTGTTGGTATGAACCATCCTGTACATGTTGGCACCAAGCTGGGTTTATTAAATACCACTCAATGGTTTTACGTAAGCCTGTCTCAAATGTTTCTTGTGGTTGCCAGTTAAGCTCATTGCTCATTTTACTTGCATCAATTGCATAACGACGGTCATGTCCAGGACGGTCTGTAACATAAGTGATTTGCTCAGCGTATAAAGTATCTGTAGGCACTAGGGTGTCTAAAATACTGCAAATAGCCTGTACCACTTCAATATTTCGTTTTTCGTTATGTCCGCCGATATTATAAGTCTCACCGACTTTACCTTGTGTTACCACTTTATAAAGTGCACGAGCATGGTCTTCTACATAGAGCCAATCACGAATTTGATCACCTTTACCATAAATGGGCAATAATTTACCCTCTAACGCATTTATAATAATTAATGGGATCAACTTCTCTGGAAACTGGTATGGACCGTAGTTATTTGAGCAGTTAGTGATAATGGTTGGTAAACCGTATGTGCGTAACCACGCTCTGACTAAATGATCACTTGAAGCTTTGGATGCCGAATAAGGGCTACTTGGCGCATAAGCAGTGCCTTCCGTAAATAAAGGTAACTCTTGATTTATCGCTAGGCCTTCTTGCTCATCCGGGTGAGGTAAATCGCCGTATACTTCATCTGTAGAGATATGATGAAAGCGAAATGCTTTCTTGGCATCGACTGATAAGGAATTCCAATATTCTCTCGTCGCTTCAAGAAGTGTATATGTACCCACAATGTTGGTTTGAATAAAGTCTGTTGGTCCGGTAATTGACCGATCAACGTGAGACTCTGCCGCTAAGTGCATCACTGCATCAGGTTTGTGTTGTGTAAACACTCTATCTAATTCTGCACGGTCACAAATGTCGACTTGTTCGAACACATATCGATCACTTGACGCTATATTCGCTAACGATTCAAGATTACCAGCATAGGTCAATTTATCAACATTAATGACGCTATCTTGAGTGTTATTGATGATATGGCGTACTAATGCTGAGCCAATAAAACCTGCACCACCGGTGACTAAAATATTCATTTTTATACTTGTGTTTCCAAAGTATCTGAAATTGTCTAAAAGTAGGTTCTACTTAGATTTAATCATCAATAACAGCGACTATTACTTTCAATCTAATGACGCATCTTAAATAATTTCACTCAACTTTTAGGCAGCTTTATCTTCACTGTATCGAGTAAGTATTAAATTTACTGCTTTGATAAACCTCAACATAGCAGTTAGATAAATTTAGGTTCGCCACTTTTAGACTGTGGCGAACAAGCTAGTCTTCAGGTCATTACCTAAACGTTATGCCCGAACTGCTTTTGCTATATGTTCAGCTTGGGCTTGCGACATTTCAATATCGGTTGATTCAACCATTACGCGGATAAGAGGCTCGGTACCCGACTTTCTCAGTAGCACACGGCCGTTATCAGCGAGTACGGCTTCGGCTTCTATCACAGCTTGCTTTACGGCTGCTGACGCTAAGATTTCATCAGCATTGTTAGCGGTTAAGCGGACATTAAGCAGTACTTGCGGTAACTTTTTCATACCCGATACTATCTCAGCTAATGACTGGCCAGATTGTAATACCGCTTGTAATACTAATAATGACGCCACAACAGCATCACCAGTAGAGGCATGGTCAAGGTGCAAAATATGACCAGAACCTTCGCCACCAATGCGCCAGCCAGTGGCTGTTAATTGCTCAACCACATAACGGTCGCCCACTTTGGCACGCTTAAATGGAATATCCATTTCTTTTAACGCGATCTCGAGACCAAGGTTTGACATTAATGTGCCAACAATACCGCCACTTAATGTGCCTTGCTGCTTGGCTGTTTTAGCCAGAATATATAAAATTTGGTCACCATCCACTACGTGGCCATTATGGTCAACAAACATCACTCGGTCAGCATCACCGTCCATCGCAATACCTAAGTCAGCTTCGTGCACCATGACTGCAGTTTGCAAGCTGTCTAAATGTGTCGCGCCGCAATGGTCGTTAATATTGGTGCCATTAGGTTTGTCATTAATACTAATGACTTCAGCACCTAACTCACGGTATACATTGGGTGCAATATGATAAGCAGCGCCATTGGCACTATCGACGACAATTTTAAGGCCAGCTAAAGTTAAGTCTTTAGCAAAAACACCTTTGCAAAACTCAATATAACGACCAGCAGCATCAGTAATACGGCGTACTTTACCTAACAATTCAGATGAAACACATTCCATCGCATTATGATTAAGGGCTTGATCTAACAATGCTTCAATTTCAAGCTCTTGCTCGTCATTAAGCTTAGTGCCAGAATTTGAGAAAAACTTAATGCCATTATCATAAAAAGGATTATGGGATGCACTGATCACTACCCCGGCATCTGCTCGAAAGGTTGACGCTAAATATGCCACTGCAGGCGTAGGCATAGGGCCAATTAAAGCTACATTCACACCAGCAGCAGACAAACCAGCCTCAATAGCAGACTCCAACATATAACCACTGCTACGAGTATCTTTACCAATCAATACTTCCTGGGTGCCGGTGGATGCTAATACTTTACCGGCAGCCCAACCTAACTTCATAGCAAAATCAGGCGTAATAGGAAATGTCCCCACCTTTCCACGGACACCATCGGTGCCAAAATACTTACGAGACATAAAAACTCCAATATAAAAAATTTAAGTACCTAGTCTTGCTAGGTTCTAGGAATTCGCAGGCTCGCCAGAGAGCGGAGAGCGTCCTGCTAGGATCGCTTCGCTTCTAGGGACAGCTTCGCTGCTAACATTGAGTCACAGTGCGACTAGTCTGTTGATTGTATAGCATCTAACAACCGCAGGTGCCCTATTCCTAACATCTAGCAGTGTAGCGTCCTAGCAGGCGCTCTAGGCTTTTAGCCAATTCCAAAAAGCAAAAAACCAACTAAACGATAGTTGGTTTAAAAGCACATGATAATTAAGTGTTACTGTTCAAGCAGAATCTTTTCAACGCTTTTTTTGAAATCTGCACCCAATTTAGCATCGCGCAGTCCATACTCAACAAAAGCGTTCATGTATCCCAGTTTATCGCCACAATCATGCGATTTACCAGTCATGTTAAAGGCTTCAACGGTATCTTGTTCAATCAGCATATCAATCGCGTCAGTTAGCTGAATCTCGTCTCCTGCACCAGCAGGTGTTTTAGCCAGTAATCGCCAGATCTTTTCTGATAATACATAACGGCCAACAACAGCTAGATTAGACGGGGCTTCACCAACAGCAGGTTTTTCAACCACCCTCTTGATTTTAGCAGAATCACCAGGAGTTATCTCAACACCATTACAATCGGCTATGCCGTATTTATTGACGTCAGATTCAGGTACAGGAGCCACCATAATTTGGCTAGCAAATGTAGCTTTGTAACGCGCTATCATTGCGGCTAGGTTTTCAGTTTTTTGATTAGCAGTATATTCATCTAACACAACATCAGGAAGCACAACCGCAAATGGGTTATTACCGATACAAGGGTAAGCACATAATACCGCATGACCTAAGCCTTTGGCTTCGCCTTGACGCACATGCATAATGGTCACATCTTTAGGACAAATCGCTTGGACCTCTTCAAGAAGCTGACGTTTTACGCGTTTTTCTAAAGTTGATTCAAGCTCATAGGATTTATCAAAGTGGTTTTCAATCGCATTTTTACTGGCATGAGTGACGAGCACAATTTCTTTAACACCGGCAGCCACACACTCATTGACGATATATTGAATTAATGGTTTATCAACTAAAGGCAACATCTCTTTCGGAATGGCTTTGGTTGCCGGCAACATGCGGGTACCAAGACCGGCAACAGGGATAACTACTTTCATTTTAAATCCTTGTCAAAATGAGCCAAATATCAGGTTATCAGACTCAGGCAAAACATGAGTGAGTAAAAATAAATTAATTAACTAAGAAGTTTAGTTAATCAAAAAATCAAGATACAAGGTTAATGACTTTCTTAGCAGCCTCAGAGTTTTTAGCTTTTTGTTGATAAACCAAATCGCAAATACCATCTGTCGGCGCAAAACCTGTAGGCGTTTTAAGTAAAATATCACGAATGGCTTCATGGTTAAACTGATGGCAAGCCAAATCTAAACGGTCTAAAATCACAGAATACTCAGCCCATGTTAAATACAACTCATTTGCTGTCATGATGCGTTCATGTTCAGTACCTGTGACATCATCGCCAATAAGTAATTCTTCGTATAATTTCTCGCCTGGGCGTAATCCACTAAACTCGATAGCGATATCGCCCTCAGGATTTTTCTCACTTCTGACTTCATAACCACTTAAACGAATCATTTTTTTAGCTAAATCAACAATCTTTACCGACTTACCCATATCCAGTACAAATACATCACCGCCCTTACCCATAGCACCAGCTTGAATAACTAACTGGGATGCTTCTGGTATCGTCATAAAAAAACGGGTAATTTCGGGGTGGGTAACAGTTACTGGGCCACCATTAGCAATTTGAGTTCTAAACAAAGGCACAACCGAGCCAGATGAACCGAGCACATTACCAAATCTAACCATGCAAAAACGGGTTTTATTATTCTCTCGTGACAATGCCTGTAAAACGAGCTCTGCCATACGCTTTGTCGTACCCATTACATTCGTTGGACGAACCGCTTTGTCTGTTGAAACCAACACAAATGTTTCAACCTTTGCAGCTATAGCTGCCCTAGCAGTATAAAGAGTGCCAAATACATTATTGCGAACGCCTTCAACGACATTATGCTCGACTAAAGGCACATGTTTATAAGCAGCTGCATGGTAAACTGTTTGAACGCCGAACGATTCCATAACCGCTTGCACACGGTTTTCACGCTGTACTGAACCCATCATAGGTAGAATTCTGACAGCTAAACCGAGCTCTTTAGCTGTTGCATTTAATTCACGTTCTATGGCGTACAAAGCAAACTCAGATAACTCAAAAAGGACTAACTTTTTAGGTGACTGTTTCAAAATCTGTCGACATAACTCCGAACCTATAGAGCCTCCAGCACCAGTGACCATAACCACTTTGTCTTTAATATTGGCTGACAAAAGGTCTTCGCGAGGATTAACAGCATCACGGCCAAGTAAGTCATCAATTTCAACTTCCTTGATATCACTATAAAGTTTGGTACCGTTAACAAGATCAGACATTGCAGGAATAGTGAGAACTTGAACGGCTAAAGGTTCAAGACGAGTCAATATCGCCTGACGTTTAGCACGAGTTGCACTTGGCATTGCAAGTAACACTTTTGTGACTGATTTTTGCTTAATCAACTTACGAATAATTGAAGGAGAATGAACATGAACCCCTTGAATAACCGTACCATGCAATGACACGTCATCATCGACAAAAGCAAATGGATGGTATTCATGGCTTTGAACCAACGAAGTTAATAATTGGCGGCCACTCACGCCAGCACCATAAATGATCACCGGCTCACCAGTACGTTTCATTCCAGAACCGACAATAGAGCGAATTATCGTTCGAGAACCACCAATAAAAACTAATGAAAATGCGGCATATATTAGCGGGACTGTGCGAGGAATGTTAGCTTCAGCATAAAAAGAGACTAACACTAATGTAATGGTTGAAACCGTAACCCCAATGACAATGGCAACAAGAGCTTGTAACCCCATGTAACGCAGCACAGCTCGGTAAAGGCCTAATTTGGCAAATAGAAGTAAACTTATAGGAAGAACGGTTGAAATGACCATCCAAAAAGTGTTATTGCTCAACACACTAATATCATCAAGTCGAACCAAGACTGCAGTCCAAAAAGCAAAAACTAAAAAAAATGAATCAACAAAAAGACTTACCATACGTTTTTGAGGACGAGGTAAAGAGAAAATACGTTGCAAAAAATCCATTTCGCGCTCCAAATTAATAACATTCATAATAATAAAAAATCTTATCTACATAAAAGCTTGTATAACCAGCCAAAACATCGAGTTTAACACGAGTGTACATTATTGATAAAAGTTATGTGATAGTGAAAAGACAATATAAGCACAATATTCAATAAGACATTGGCTGATATAGGCTTGATCATGAAAAGCAAGAAACCTGAGACAATTTACCTTGTAAACAAGATACATTGAGACAATGAAATTATAATCGTAGACTTGAAATCAATTCACTAAGGGATAGATCCGAATAGATAGATCTATTTAACAGCATCGCCAGAACCACTACCTGTGACCGTCATAATAATGTACTTAAAATAATTTTTTATATTCAGCGTATCTATCATTTGCTTATCTGTTTCAGCTAACAATACTGGAGTCGACATATCGATATTTTGCACTTGAGCTAAACCCGTAACACCGGGTAGCACACCATAAACACCTAAAGCATCACGTTCTTTAATCAACTCTTCTTGGTTAAATAAATTTGGACGAGGTCCTACTAAGCTCATTTCACCTTTAACCACATTAATTAGTTGAGGCAATTCATCAATCTTTGTTTTACGCAGAAAATTACCTAACTTTGTAATTGAAGCGTTACTAGCTAAGTGACTAGCCACTGATTTGGTTTCAACAGACATAGTTCGAAACTTAATCAATTTAAATGGTTTTTTATCTCGGCCTACACGAGTCTGAACAAAGATTGGTGAACCCGTATCAAACATGCCAATAATTGTGACGATAAGTAATATCGGCCAAAGCAACAACAAGCCAAAGAAAGCAGCTAAAAAATCGATAAGACGAATCATGTAAATACTCTATTTATTTTTATTAAGAATAAAAGCTTCTGCGGTTTCTTTAAAACCTTCTTCAAGCGTTTGTGGAGGAACCCAGCCTAACGTATCTTTGGTATGTGATATATCGACCTGTAAAGATCCTATAAGCCTATCTACTACATCGGTCTTACCAGTTAACTTACCAACTAAGCGATAGCACCATAAAGGCACTGGTAGTAATCTACTCGATTTTCCAAGAGCTTGTGACATATGCTGTACCATTGAGGCTGTTGAGACATCATTATCATCAGAAACCAAGAATACCTGATTAACTGCTTTTGGATGGTCAATACAAGTAACAATAAGATCTACAAGGTTTTTTACTGAAACCAAACTACGTTTGTTATCATTTATACGGCCAAATGGTAGTGGTAGACCTTTTGAAACTAAATTCAGTAACGATGCAAAATTAGCTTTAACACCGGGCCCATATACCAATGTAGGTCGAATAATAACTACTTCTAATCCAGTTTCTGTAGCAAGTTCCGACAATTGCACTTCCGCTTCAGCTTTAGATTGTCCATAAAAGTCTTCTGGTCTTCTAGGATCCATTTCAGTAAAAGGTTTGCCTATCTTAGTTGACTCCCCATTAACCTTAATTGAACTGACAAAAATAAACCTCTTAACACCTACTTCTGCAGCCTGGCGAGCAAGATTCATGGTTCCAGCTGTATTAACTTCACGAAACTCATTTAATGGATTTGATGATTGGTCATTCATTACATGAACACGGGCGGCACAGTGGATTACCGTATCAACATTCTCTAACAACAATGAATATTTACTTAGACTATCGATCGAAGATTTAAAATAAGTTACTTGGTTATGTTTCTTAGTATGGCTTCTATCTAATACTCTAACCTGGTATTTGTTTAAATTGTTAAGCAAGTGCTTTCCTAAAAAGCCACTCCCCCCTGTCAACAAAATATTATGCATTTGTATCACCTAGTTAGTAGTGTTTTATATATATCTAAATGCTTTTTCACTACGTTCTCAACATCAAATTCATTAATTGCATACTCTCGTGCTTTTATTCCCATATCTTGCCTCAAACTTGAACACTCAATTAAGCGAATGAGTGCATTAGATAAGGATTCAGCATCTTTGATGGGTACTAATATTCCAGTTTTTTCTGGAATTATGGCATCACGGCAACCAGGATTATCTGTTGTCACTATTGGTCTACCACATGCAGCAGCTTCGATAAGGACTTTAGGTACACCTTCACCATAATATGAAGGCATTGTAACTATGTGTGATTGGGAAAAAAGTTGTGGAATGTCATCACAATGTCCCACAGCAGTGATAAGTCCACTAGCCTGCCATTTATCTAATTCTTGTTGCGAAATAGTATTGGGGTTATCTGGATCAGGAGTACCAGCAAGTACAAACTCTACATTCGCATACTTAGATTTAACAATTTTTGCGCCTTCAACAAACTCATAAACCCCTTTCTCTTTCAATAACCGGCATGCCATTGAGATCTTAATAGATTCAGCTTCAGGCTCTGCAGTATGAGTATAAACATTTAAATCAGCACCAGAACCTTTTATTAATGATTTATCAATAGCCTTTAATCTAGTTACATTAGAAAGAATACTTTCATCTGTTGTATTCTGAAAAATAATTTTCTTGGCTTTATGTTTAAAAGCCAATTTATATAAAAGGCTAACGATTAGCCTAGTGAGTTTTGCCCTTACATTATCCGCGGAGAATACGTAACCTAAACCGGAAATAGCAGCTACAAACTTTGGTTTGTTAGTAATAGTATGTAATACAATTCCAGAATATATTACAGGTTTAATAGTCACGGCGTGAAGTATATCAGGTTGAATCTTAGTTATCACTTTGCGAAGCTGTTTTACTGTTCTTAACTCACTCAACAAACCATTCCCACTGCGAGAAAATGAAAGCTCATGAACATTAATACCAAGACTTGTTAACTCTTGAAGCTTCCCAGTATCAGTGCAAGCTAAGTGCACTTCATAACCTTCAGCTATTGCCTTTATCGCAATAGGTAAGCGATGAGAAATAAAAAACCAATCAACATTAACAACAAATAATATCTTTTTATTTTGCATAAAACTCTCTATACCACTGTACAAAGCCCTCTACCCCTTCCCTGACACCAACTTGCGGTTTATAACCAGTAGCTTCGAAAAGGTCTTGAGTGTCCGCAAATGTTTTGTATACGTCCCCGGCTTGCATTTCACGAAAATTCTTCGTAGCCATTTTCCCACAGGCTCGTTCAATCTCCTCAATGAAAGTCATTAAGCTAATCGGGCTACCATGACCAATATTATATACTTTATAAGGAGCAGAACTTGACGCTGGTGTACCAGTCTCAACTTTCCAAGTGTCATCTCGTCTAGGCACTACATCAGCAATGCGCACAACGCCTTCAACAATGTCATCAACATGGGTAAAGTCACGCCACATATCACCATTATTATTTACATCTATGGCTTCACCAGCTATGATCTTTTTGGTAAAGATAAACGGTGCCATATCTGGCCGCCCCCAAGGGCCGTATACAGTGAAGAAACGCAAACCGGTAGTTGGCAAGTTATACAAATGTGAGTAAGAATGAGACATCAACTCATTTGACTTTTTTGTTGCTGCATACAGCGATACAGGGTGGTCAACCGAGTCAGCTGTTTCAAATGGTGTTTTTTCATTTAAGCCGTACACGGAGCTTGAAGATGCATAAACTAAATGCTCAACTTTTTCATTTCGACATCCTTCTAGAATATTCAAATGACCAATGAGGTTACTATCAGCATAAGCCATTGGGTTTTCTATTGAATAACGAACTCCAGCTTGTGCCGCTAAATGAATTACTCGCTGAAATTGTTCTTTTTCAAACAAAGCTGCGATTGCAGCACGATCAGCTATATCCATTCTGATAAATCTAAAAAGTTGATTTTCAATACGAGCTAAGCGTGCATCTTTTAAGTTGGTATCATAGTAGTCATTCACATTATCAATACCAATAACGCTATGACCTTGAGCACATAAAGACTCAACTACTCTACTACCTATAAAGCCTGCTACACCTGTTACCAAATATTTCATAATTCTTTACTCTTAAACTACTTGCCATATATAACTGTTACATTTTTAGTTCATAACAGGTTTAATCAGAACCAAACAGGTCACGGGTGTAAACTTTACTTTCAACATCCTTTATATCGTCAACCATGCGGTTTGAGACAATAACATCAGAGATGGCTTTAAATTCTTCAAGTGACTTGATTACTTTAGAATGAAAAAATTCTGTTTCTTCAAGCACTGGTTCGTAAACAACTACCTCAATACCTTTAGCCTTCAAACGCTTCATAATCCCTTGAATACTTGATGCGCGGAAGTTATCAGAACCCGCCTTCATAATTAACCTGTAGATCCCCACTACTTGCGGGTTACGTTTTAAGATTGAGTCAGCAATAAAGTCTTTACGAGTAGTATTAGAATCAACAATAGCGCCAATAATATTATTTGGTACATCAGCATAATTTGCACGGAGTTGTTTAGTATCTTTTGGTAGGCAATAACCACCATATCCAAATGATGGATTATTGTAATGCTTACCAATACGAGGGTCTAAACTCACACCTTCAATGATCTGACGAGCATTCAAACCGTGTGATTCTGCATAAGTATCTAACTCATTGAAGTATGCAACACGTAGTGCTAAATAAGTATTAGAAAACAACTTTATTGCTTCAGCTTCAGTAGAATCAGTAAATAAAACGTCAATATCATTTTTTATTGCACCTTCTACTAGCAAATTTGCAAACACTTTTGCGCGCTCACTCTGTTCACCCACTATGACCCGTGAAGGATAAAGATTGTCATATAATGCTTTTCCTTCACGTAGAAATTCTGGTGAGAAAATTAAATTATCACACCCAAACTCACTTTTAATGCGAGCAGTGTAACCTACAGGCACTGTAGACTTAATTACCATAACGGCGTTAGTGTTGATTGCCATGACATCTTTAATAACAGCTTCTACTGAAGATGTGTTGAAGTAATTAGTTATCGGGTCATAGTCCGTCGGTGTCGCAATAATTACGTAATCAGCATCAGAATAAGCTTCAACTTTGTCTAAAGTAGCAGTGAAATTTAATGGCTTATTTTTTAAAAAATCTGTTATTTCAACATCAACTATTGGGGATTGGTGATTATTAAGTAACTCAATTTTCTCTGGGATGATATCTACAGCTGTAACTTTATGATTCTGTGCTAATAACATTGCATTAGATAGACCTACATAGCCTGTGCCAGCGATTGCAATTTTCATATTTTACCCGTATTTATAAGTACGATTCAACAAAAAACACCACTTTAAATAGAATGTAAACTTAGACATTACAAACCAAGGTTGTAATAAACTCATATAGATACATTTATATGTTATTAAAAATAACCATGTAAAAACGACTCAAAAATAGTTGCAAGGTAATTAGCAACCATAAAGACCAAGCTCTTATTACACAACACTTCTATTAATAACTGGGATGATCGATTCAAAAACATCAACTTTATTTTTACAGTCAAAGTAACCAATTGAATCTAAAATGCACGTCTCACTCATTAAATTATAAGAATCCATATTATGAAGACTTAGCACTTCAGTCAATTTAGCTTTAAGACTTTTAACATCATATCCATTAAAAATAAAGCCATTAACTCCATCATTAATATAATCGGATAAATCACTAGTGTTATTAGTAATCATTGGAGTGCCGAGCGCCATGCTTTCAACAACCTTAGTAGAAAAACCAGCTCTAGATACTTTATTGTTCGGCCTAAGCAGAACTGAATAATCACTATTACTTACCAGTGATAATGTTTTTTCATGACTTAATACGCCATAGAATTTTACATTTCCTATAGATTCACCTTCAACACCAGCAATATGAAGCTCAAGCCTACTTTCAAAAAGTTTAGCTATCTCTATAATTTCGGCTAAAAGGTCTTTATGACCTGGGGTTCCTGCATATACTAACTTTACTTTTATATCTAATATATCTTTCGGTTTCTTAATATTCATTAAAGCATGAATATCTAAAGTCGGTGGAACTAGAATACACTTAACACCTGATTTTTTGTAATATTCCTTAAGAAAACTACTTATGCATATAACCGCTGTACATTTAGATATTAAAAACCTCATTGCCAGTTCAATATTCCAATAATAAGGCTTATACAAATACTCAAATGATGACTTTGGTTGATACCATTCGACACAGTCAAAGAATATCTTTATATTGTGTTTCTTACAAAAAGGGAGCAATTTTAATAAGTAAGGACTATAACCACTATACAATATTATAAAGACAGGTTTTTCATTAAGTTCTTTTAAGAATCTTAATGTATTATCACCTATTAGTAAAAACTTAAGCACTCTGTTAAATAATGGTAGCATATTTCCTGGGCGCTCATCTAAGCTTATTACATCAACACCTTCAAGTTTAGTTTTTTGATAGCAACTATCCCCATCAATGACGTCAATATCATACCCCATAGAACCTAGAGTTTTTATATTACCAATAATTCGCCTTGTTGCTGCACCGCCTTTTTTAAAAAAAAATGGAGCTATGTAATAACCTTTATTATTCATACTTCTTCCAAACTACTCTATTAACATAATCGGTATAAGAGTGAATAATTCTGACAATCTTATCCGAAACATTAGGCATACTGTAATCATAAACTTGCCTTAACATACGAGTATCACCACTAGGCTGACTTTCCAAAATTTGAAGTGCTTGCATAACTCGTTCAACACCCAGGCCTACCATCATTACAGATGCTTCTTCCATTCCTTCTGGTCGCTCATGTGCCTCACGCAAATTCAGCGCAGGGAAATTCATGATCGAAGACTCCTCATTAATAGTGCCACTGTCAGATAACACTGCTTTAGCGTATTTCTGCAAATTATTATAATCATGAAAACCTAAAGGCTTTAATAATTGAATATTTGTATGAAATTCAATTCCTTGAGCCTCAATACGGTTTCTTGTACGAGGGTGAGTCGATACAATAACAGGTAAACCATAATGCTCAGCCACTGTATTTAACGTTTCAGCAAGTTGAGCAAGGTGCTTTGGTGAATCAACATTTTCTTCGCGATGAGCACTCACTACAAAGAATTGACCTTTTTGTAAATTTAAGCGAGTTAAAACATCTGATGACTCAATCTGGGGCATGTAATGAGATAACACCTCAAACATTGGACTACCCGTTTTAATAACTCTATCTGCAGGCAAACCTTCAGCTAACAAATAATCACGCGCGATAGAGCTGTATGTAAGGTTAATATCTGATGTGTGATCAACGATTCTTCTATTTATCTCTTCAGGCACACGCATGTCGAAACAACGATTACCGGCTTCCATATGAAAAATAGGGACTTTACGTCGCTTCGCAGGTATAGCAGACAAACAAGAGTTTGTATCACCTAAAACCAGCATGGCATCAGGCGTAATCTCTTCCAACACTTGATCAACTTTTATAATGACCTGACCAATTGTTTCTGCGGCATTTTTACCTGCTGCATTTAAAAAGTAATCAGGTTTTCTAACACCAAGATCATCAAAAAAAACTTGATTTAATTCAAAATCATAATTCTGCCCTGTGTGAACTAAAATATGCTCACAATGTTCATCCAACTTAGCAATAACCCGTGATAAACGAATAATTTCAGGACGGGTTCCAACGACAGTCATTACTTTCATTTTAGCTATCGTATTCTGGGTCATACTAGTGGTCTCGCTATCGTATCAGGTTTATTTCGATCAAAAATTTCATTTGCCCACAACATTACAATTAGCTCATCTTCGCCAATATTAGTAATATCATGTGTCCAACCAGGGACTGTTTCTACAATTTTATAGTCACTCGCATCTGTAATGAGCTCATACTGTTCATCTGTACCAATATGTTTAAATCGATAACAGGCTTTACCTTTTATCACAAGGAACTTTTCATTTTTTGTATGATGATAATGCCCACCACGAGTAATTCCTGGGTGCGCGGTAAAAAATGAAAACTGCCCAGCAGAGTGAGTCTTCAACATTTCCACAAAAGTGCCACGGGGATCTGTATAACCAGGCACAGTATAGGCAAAGTGTTCTGGGTGAAAGTAGCTTAAGTAAGTTGAATACAAAGCCCGAGTAAACCCAACACCAACCTCCTCCGTGACTAAGGAGTCCCTGCTTACTTTAAATTTTTGCAGTAAATCGACGACCGCACCAACAGTAGTTTGGTAAACGGGTGATATGTCTTTATAGCCTACATCTTGCAACACGGAATCATCATTTGGCATTAATCTAATAAACGCTTCGCAAACATCATCAATATAAACAAGAGAAAGTTGAGCGTTAGCATCGTGAATGTTTATGGGTAAATCATTAACCGTATTATGACAAAATGTAGCAATTGCAGAATTGTAATTAGGCTTACACCATTTACCAAAAACATTAGGTAATCTGTATATGTAAACCGGAGCACCTGTAAGCTTTTGATATGAAATAACAACATTCTCGGCAGCAGCTTTACTGACACCATAGGGATTATCTCGTTCAGCTTGTATAGAAGAAGTTAAAACAACAGGAGTTTTTTTATCTAATTTAATCAGATGATTGACTATTAATGCAGTCAAATCCGTATTGCCAGTTTTAAAATCATCTTCATTAACAGGACGATTTATGCCAGCTAAATGATAAATAAAGTCTGCAGTGGCAACTTTTGATAAAATATCGTCTTTATTATCAGCGCTGGTAATAGTGGTTATAGAGTCAAAACCTGCTTCTTCTAAAAAGACACGTAAATTCTTGCCAATAAAACCATTTGCTCCCGTTACAACAATATTCATTTATACGCCCTCTGGAACCACTAAATTGCCCGCTTTTATCTCTCTCATAAAATCAAGTTTAAGCAGCAGTTTTTCCATACCTGCAACATCAAGACCCTGTGTATTATGGGAATTATAGTCTTCGACTTTAGAGAGGTCTTGTTCACCTTCATCTGTAAATTGAGCATAATTTAAATCACGGTTATCAGCAGGAACGCGAAAGTAATCGCCTTGGTCTTCGGCTACAAACATTTCTTCTCGGCTACAAAGCGCTTCGAATAATTTTTCACCATGACGTGTACCAATAACGTTTACTGTATGCCTAGGCTTACCCATTATGTTAAAAATGGCCTTGGTAAGTACATCGATGGTTGCGCCAGGTGCTTTTTGCACAAAGATATCACCATTATTGCCATTTTCGAAAGCGTGCAACACTAAATCAACTGCGTCGTCGAGCGTCATCATAAATCGAGTCATATTAGGATCAGTAACTGTCAAAGCTTTGCCTTCAATAATTTGACGACAAAATAGTGGTATAACACTGCCACGAGAAGCCATTACATTACCGTAACGTGTTGTGCAAATTGTCATACCGTCAGGAACATTACGAGATTTAGCGACTATCACTTTCTCCATCATAGCCTTGGATATTCCCATTGCATTTATAGGGTAAACGGCTTTATCAGTACTTAAGCAAACAACTTTATTAACACCATGATTAATAGCTGCTTCAAGCACGTTTTCAGTACCCATCACATTGGTTTTAACAGCCTCTAGAGGGTAAAACTCACAAGATGGTACCTGTTTAAGTGCTGCAGCATGAAAAATATAATTAACACCGCGCATAGCATTTGAAACACTTTGGTAGTCACGAACATCACCAATATAAAACTTCAGCTTGTTAGAGTTGAAGTTTTTGCGCATATCATCTTGTTTTTTTTCATCCCGGCTAAAGATTCGAATTTCAGCAATATCTGTATCTAGAAAACGATTTAATACAGCATTACCAAAAGAACCGGTACCACCGGTAATCATTAGTACCTTTCCAGTAAAAAAATTTAATTCCATGTTACAAATACTCTCTGTAAATTTTGTAAGATTGTTTTACACGCTCATACCTATCTCTAGTAAGCATTTTCTTTACTGTGCCACTTTCAGCATGCTCAACAACTAAACTAGGTGCATATAGGATACACCCATTAACCTGTTCTACTTGATTTGACAAAAGAGCTTCTTCACCCCATAAAAAAACTCTGTCATCAAGTTTACTATAGTGTTTGAAAAAAGTATTTGTTAGACAATAACATGCTCCTATCCCTCTATTTATCACCATTTGAATATCACAATGATTTTTTAATTTAGTATCTAAATTTTCTTTACTATAAAGTTTTAAAAAAATTCCTTTAGTTAAAATTAAAAATCTAGATAAATAATAATTAGAATAATAAACATCTTCTTTTAAAAGCTCTAATCTACTCAGCTTTCTAGTTGATAATGGATTCTGATGCACACCGTCAGTGGTAACGACGTCTGGAGAAATAACTAATACATTATTATCAACATTAAGACTCTCTAACTTTAGAATGAAATCGTACCTATATTTTAGATCGTTGTTACCTATAATTATCTGCTCATCTATTCCCGTCCGGCAAAAATCTATACCTACATTCAAAGCTGGAAAATAACCAATATTTTGTTCAAGCTCAATAAGTTCTAAATGGAACGACTCACTGTTTATTTTCCGCAACTCAACTTTATCATCAACATTCGAATTATTATCAACAACTACTAATCGAATTGAGCAATTGTCAGGAACAGTCATATTTTCTAAACTGTCACAAAGCGATTTTGTAAACAAACATCCATTGTAGTTAACGCAGATGAAATTATATCTCAAGATGTATCTCCTAAATTAAAAAATTATTCGCATCAATTGCATTTTGACTTACCATCATTAACGCTATATACAAAGTAAAAAATTGACAAATATATTTGAAAATAGAATATTGAGTACAATGATGGTCTTTGATAAAAGCAAATGGAAAATATTAATATGAAAAAAGTAACTTTAGTTAACAAATTTCTTATAGGCGTAAATTTATAAACAGAAAAACCAATAATTAAAAGAGTTCCCAATATTAATAACACACCACCGGCATAGCCATAATCGTAAAAAAGTGTTATTCCTGATGATACATCGCACCCTAAAGATTGAGACATACCAGCTCCTGCACCAAAATATAGAAAGTTATTTATATCTTGTGTAAAATGAGAATAAAAGCAATCCGAAATCCTATTGTCACCAGCACTAACTTTCCATGATACAAAGTCATAAAACAAATCAAATGATTGAATGTTCAATACATACCATAAAAATAATATAAGTGGTAATATAAAAGTAGATATTAAAAGCCACTTTTTATTTCGAAGTATAAAAAACACGAACAAAATAAAAAAGAAGGTAGATAGTGACAAGAAGCCAGAAACTAATACTACACATAAATTAAACTTAGATTTAGTTAATTGAGGTGTCAATAAAAGCAAGCCCGATAAAGTTCCAACCACTCCGGCCTCATCAAATACTGAAGAAAACCTTATTGAATTACCGTAAATTGAACTTGACGTAGAGTAAAATCCATAATATACATCATAAATTAACTGACTATTCAACTTCAGTTGATTCATCGGTAGTTGCTGAGAAGTCGGTTGTATCAAATCAAATAATGATAACATATGTAAAAGTAGACCAACACTAATGACAATAACATATATATTTATAAAGCAATTCAATGTTTTCTTATGAAAATCTGGTGGATATAAAACGAGCAAAGCAAAAACTATAAATGCAGGCCCGACAAACATTAGCTGTCCATTTACATTTGATAGTATTAAATTTAACGTAGTAATAAACAAAACAGCTAAAATAGTATAATTTTTTAGTCTATTGGTTATATCTTTATTAGCAATAGTAACCACAACAAAAATAAAACAGCAAAACAAATGTACAATAAACTTTGATAAGTAACTGACCGTTATAATATTTTGTTCAAATAACATTATGAATGCTAAGACGTAAGCTAAAAATAAGTTTATTTTATTATTATTAATAATAGAAACACCTCTTTAAGCAAAGAAAACAAATTAAAGTAATCCAAAACTAGCTTACCCCTTAGGCTTCTTACTCCAAAGAAATTTTAAATTTAAAAAAACTAAAATTTTAAAAGAAACTTTAGGTACAAGCATCAATAAAAAATTAGTTATTTTGAAATTTAGTAAAACTAAATTGGTCTTATCACGCCATGACATTCCTTTTAACTTAGTAATAAGATTAAGCGAAGTAAAATCTAACTCTAGTTTACCTTTCCTTGACAAACAAAATGGATCATTCGGAAACATTGTTAATGAACTATCAATCTCGCTTAATTTCAAATTCAATGCCTCTGTATACCTATTTTTAACTGAGCTAATATCATGAACACGAAATACATCTTCAAAAATTATATCCAAATCCTTTTCATCACACAATCGAATACTTGAACCTGAAGGTAATCGAAGTCTATCTAATGGGCTATACCCATATATCCCAGTAAAGAAACAAACAGGAATTAAAGAATTAAGGTACATTTCTGTAAAAGCTGTTCCACCTGTTACAGGGGCCGTATCTATACAAATATTACACCCTTTAACTACTGAAAAATACTGCTCGTAAGGAAGTGTTTTAATCAAATGGACGCGTCCAGGAAAACAAACTTTAGCCTTCCACCACCAGTAATCACTATAATTGATACCAACTACACTAAGAGTAGATTCAGGATTTTCATGTAAAAAATAAAAAAGTTTTTTTTGTATTGAGAAACACTTATTAGGTTTCATTTTAAATGAATTGCCAGCTATTATCATATTCTTAGATGCATAAGTAAATTTGGGCTTATTCTTAATGTCTAATGGTATACCTAAAAAACTAGTAAGATATTTTTTATCGAAAATAGTCTTGTCTATTTCATATCCCCTAAAAGAAATTTGCAACATCACATCTATAACTGTGCGACCGTAAGTAAATAGGTGATCAGCATGATTTACAAAGAGAACTAATAATTTAGGAGATACCTTCTTTGCTAAACCAACAGCTATAACTGAAACTATATCATCAGGATGAATATGCAAAATAATTTTATTATATTTAATAATCTTATTCGTAATGAATAAGATTCTATCGGTAATAGTCGAATGGCATACAGCTAAAATAGATTTAAAATGGAGTTGAAGCCTTGGTAAAGCTGATTTATCAAACTCTTGCGTAATTAAAAGGTGTGAATCATCATCTTCCATTAACGATAGTCGCTCACATAGCCTTGTATGGCCACCTCTATTATAGGGCGTTGATATAATATGAAGATTTTCATTTATGGTACTGAGATGACATTTTTTAACTTGATGTAACAAAAAATCGAACTTATTACGCAGTAAAAGTTCAAACTCATTATCAGAATAAATCAAACTTCTATGACCAGTTACAATTTTAGCATATATTTTAGCATATAAAATCGCATCATCTTCGTTATTGCATTGGAGAGTCAGTTGCTTTAAATGGGCTATACTCATAAACGTTTCCATCTTAAATACTTTTAAACCTGTGTCGCTCAGTCAACAATAAGTATTTATACCAAGCCACATGCTAAGTAAAACTTTGCATTGAATAAAAAAGCTAACAACAGCTTCAATGACAAACCTACTAATTAAAAGTTATATAATCAGAACCTTCATTAAAGATTGGTAAAATATGACCTGATAAAATGCTTTTGACAACAAATATCGAACCATCTTTAGATAAATGTCCATAATCCACTTGAATAAGCTCATTATTATCCAATATTACTCTACAGTAAAATACACCTTCTTTTTTCATACATACATCATCTACTAAAGAAACATATTTTAAGCCTTTTGGATATGAATGTTTTTTCATAACATTATCAGTTTCAATAATAGAAAGGTCCAAACCGTCATCAGTAATAAAGATTTCATTCTTAAGCCAATTTTGTGATTTTATCATAACTTTAGGTAAGGAAGGCTTCCACTGTGACACTGGACCAACCAAAATAACATTTTCAACACCACGACTTTTTAAAGCATCGAAAACTTCAATCCAATCTGTTTTTTCATGCTCTTTCTGTTGAGCAATAATTACCAAGCGAGGTTTAAGTTCCGAGATACTATTTAGAGCTAATTGATTAGAAAAGTCGCAAGCTTTTTTAATGTTCCCTTTTAAATTATCCGCTTTATTTAATGAAACTCGACAACTTGCTGATGTTACTTGGTTAAATGAAATATTCAAAGGTTGCAGTATTGTTCTAAGGCCAAGTGATAGTGCTTCTGCATGAGAGTCTCCCCACAATAGCACGCCTCCTAAGTTATTTTCATTTAAACAAGAATCGTCTATGGATAGCTCATTTTTTTCCGTTAGTGATGTATAAGAATTACATTTAAGCCAGTAAGTATCATCTAAGTTACGGTGTTGTTGTTCATATTTTTCAAGGAAAACAGCTTGCGGAGTAGATGCCCCTCTCCGAAATGATGTATCGATCCCCCCACTTATATATATATAACCACTTAAAAGCATAACAACCAATAGCATTTGTATAGGAAGACAATATAAATAATCTAATAAACGATGATAGTCTTTTTTAAAATTTTGTTTTTCAATATATTTATGGCTAAGAAAACCAATAAATATTGACAACAATATACCTATATAAACAAAATAGATTTTTAAAGAAAAATAATAAATCAATACAACTATAGGCCAGTGCCATAAATAAATTGAATAAGACCAAGCCCCTAACTTCTGAGAAATTATATTACTAGTAATAAAACTATTGTTTCGTTGTGCTTGAATAATTAAAAAGGAGCCTAAAACTGGAAAAATTGCCAAATAACCAGGCCAAGGGCTATCTTTTGTGATTAGTAAGTAAGAACCGACAATTAAAACTAAGCCCCCCCATTCTAACCATTTTTTTCTTTTCTGTGGTAAAGAGAATGGATAAAGGTAAGCCACACCACCAATCATCATTTCCCATGTTCTGGTAGGAAGAAGGTAATAGGCCGAACTGGGCCATTTGTAGGTAGCGACTACGCAAAACAAAAAACCTATCACAGTCCCAAGAACAATACCTATTTTTAATACATTATCCGACAACATTTTTCTTAGAACAACAATAGCCAATGGATAAATAATATAGAATTGCCATTCGGCGGATAAAGACCAAGTATGCAAAAGCCATTTTTCTTGCGAAGAGGAATCAAAGTAACTAGATTCAGTCCAATAAGTCACATTAGATATAAATGCTATACTACTAGCAACATGCTTACCTAAATTCATATAATCAGTTGATGTAAGAAAATACCAACCGAAGGCAAGTAACACCAAACAAAGAAAGGCTAACGCGGGAATGATTCTGTTAGCTCTAGCAATATAAAACTTTATAAGTGAAAACTCCCTCCTATCTACACCACGGAAAATTATTCCAGTCATTAGAAAACCTGAAATAACAAAGAATACGTCAACACCAGCAAAGCCACCAGGCATCCACGATGCATTAAAATGAAAAACAACTACCGCCACTACAGCAATTGCTCTTAACCCATTTATATCCTTTCTAAATTGCATAACTACTTCTTTTCTCGATTTTTAACTCTGCCCATGTTTTTACTAATTTGACAAAACAATTACAAGTTTAAAATTTATATTTTATTGCGTTAAATAGGTAATTAATTATGAATAAATATAAAACATGAGTTAAAAATCACTTAAATGAATTCAATATATTTATTACAATCTCAATTTCTACTTCTGATATAGTCGAGCTAAGCGGTATACTCAAAACCTGATCATGGATAGTCTCTGCAATAGGATATGAAATATCCTGTAATTCTTTATAAGCCAATTGCTTATGTGGTGGAGTCGGGTAATGAATTAATGATTGAACACCATTTTCACTCAAATATTTGCTCAGTTGTTCCCGCTTGGGAGTTTTGATTACAAATAAATGCCAAACATGACCTTCTGAATTACTTATCTCAGGGAGTACAAGTAAAGGGTTATTGATACCTTGCAGATATTTCAGAGCTACTTGCTTACGAATTTCTGTTTCGCGGTCTAAATGCTGCAGTTTGACTCGTAGCATAGCCGCTTGTATTTCATCTAATCGGCTATTAACGCCTTTGTACTTATTTTTGTATTTTTCGTGAGAACCATAGTTACGTAATGCGCTGATAACATCGATAAGCTCCTCGTCATCAGTGGTAACAGCCCCAGCGTCACCTAGGGCACCAAGGTTTTTCCCCGGGTAAAAACTGAATGCTCCTGCATCACCCCAAGTACCTGCCTTTTTCCCTTCAATCATTGCACCATGCGCTTGGGCACAGTCTTCTAAAACCAATAATTTATGCTGCTTTGCCAACTGCATAATTTCTTCCATTGGTGATATTTGTCCATAAAGATGAACAGGTAATATCACCTTAGTTTTAGGGGTAATACTTTTAGCGATGTTTTTGGCAGTTAGATTGAAAGTTGCAGGATCTGGTTCTACAAGAACAGGAATCAATTTATTTTCTGAGATGGCGAGTATAGAAGCTATGTATGTATTAGCAGGAACAATTACTTCATCACCGTCTTTTAATTTACCCAGCTCTTTCCACGCACGAAAAGTTAGAATTAAGGCATCTAGTCCATTAGCCACACCAATCGCTTTGCTGCTGCCACAGTAACTAGCAAATTCTTTTTCGAATGCTTCTAACTCTTTGCCCATAATGTACCAACCCGAGTCGATAACGCGCGCACATGCTTCTTTTAGTTCTGCTTGATACTGTTGGTTAATTGCTTTTAAGTCTAAGAAAGGGATCATTTTATGTTACTCATGTTAATAAATTAATTTCTTGTCAAAATATTCGTTGCCCATGACAAGCCGACCCCAAAACCAGAGATCAATATTTTAGTACAGTCGCCTCTGGTTAGATAATCTTCAAGCATGATAGGTATACTAGATGAAACGGTATTTCCGTATTCATTTATCATAAAAGGTAATTTATTTGATGACAATCTCATTTTTTTTCTTATTGCATTGATGATTGCAGCACTACCTTGATGTAATAGTAATACATCAATATCTTCGATTTGATGATTGTTCTTTTCTATATGTTTATTGATTTGCTCTGGAACTTCTTTTAATGCAAAGTTATAAACTCTTCTACCATCCATATGTAGATATTCATCATTATACAAAGAGTCACTACCAGAGCCATCTGTACACAATGTTGGTCGCCCAATAGATAGAGCGCCAACTGTAGACAACAAAGTAGCTGTAGCGGCATCGCCAAATATAAGGCTTGTGTTTTTATCCTTAGGATCAATAATTTTGGAATAAGGGTCCGCTGTTACAAGAATTCCTTTGCTAAAGCCCATTTCGATCATATGTGACTTTAATATTGTCAAACCGTAAACATAACCAGAACAACCCAATGCTATGTCAAATGTTGATACGCTATGTTTTAGGCCCAGCTTATGTTGAATTACCGAGGCAGTATGAGGAAGATTGGGGTAATCTCCATTTTGAGTTACCAAAACAATAGTTTCAACTTCTTCGATATTAAGGTTTGCTTTGTCTATTAGTTTTCTAACAGCTTCCACTGCTAAGTCTGAAGTTTTATAACCTTCCCCAATTCGCGATAATTTTGAAATACCTATTCTTTTATCTATAAAATCATTATCTTTACCAAATAGTTTAGCTTTTTCGTAATTATCAATATATTCATCTGGAATATACGATGCTATTTCATTGATGTAAATGTTCAATCATACCTCTAATGTAAATTTGCAATATGACAATTATTATTAACTTTAGCTTTTATAAATATTAATTCAAAAAATGGCTTTATTTTTTCTCAGGTATATAAATCTCAGCCTGACCAGTTATTACTTTTTGCTTACCCACTTTACAATATGTATTAAAGTAAACTCTCCTTTTCTCTTTTTCTATACGCTCTACCATTACCGTAGCCACAACTGTATCGTCTATATAAACTGGCTTTCTAAATTTCAAAGACTGTGAAACATAAACACAACCTTCGCCAGGTAATTTTGTACCAAATAAAGCTGAGAAAAAACTAGAACTTATCATTCCATGCGCAATCCGTTTCTTAAACATCGATTTTTCAGCATATTCAGAATCTAAATGAACTGGATTTCTATCGCCAGAAATCCCTGCAAAACTTTTTATATCCGCTTCTGATATTGTTTGTGAATATGAAGCGAACATTCCAACTTCTAAATCGTCAATGTCATACATTATTCAGTTGCTCATTATTCCATTGTTCAATAACTTCTTGGGGGTACCCTCTATGGAAATGTTTTCTCCAAGGATAAGCTGGTTTTTTTGTTCCATCTTTGAGTTTTATTTTAGATGCAAGGCCTATTTTCTTCGCTGGTGATCCAGAATAAAGCATATCTTTTTCAGTACTACCTCCAATGCATGAATGAGCGCCAATAAATACACCTTCGGCTATTTTAGAACCGGGAAGCACAACAGACATAGTAGCGATAACAGCATAATCCTCTATAGTAACACCTTGCATAACACTACTTGGTGGGTGAGGATCATTAGTAAGTACAACATAAGGAAAAATCCAAACAAAGTTACCTATATTGCTATGTTGACCAATATGAACATTACTATGAGTTCGAACAAAGTCTCCTATTTTACAATGCCCTTGAACATCACTCAGAGTGCCTAGTTGAAAGTTAACACCAACAATGGTTTTTTCTCTAACTGTGACGTTGTGGCCAGTAACAAGACCTCTGCCGAAGGTAGATGCCTCATAAAAAGTACTTCTAGACCGAATATGTGACTCTGCACCTATAATGAGCTTTGCACCTTGAGATAATTGATTAGATACACCTAATTCACAATATGATTCGATAATAGTATTTGAATGAATAACAACATTATCATGGACAATTGTATATGCACCAATAGTTACATTCTCACCAATTTTAGCTTTTTCCGAAACAATTGCTGTCGAATGAATACTCATTTAACCTCCTCCAAAAATTTATCGTAATCACGAATATAATCTAATTCATCGTAAAAAGAATCAGCTAATACCAATAGAACGCAATCTTCCGAAAAATCATACATTTCTCTCCATACAAAGGATTCAATGAATAAACCTTGCGCTGGATTATCAAGCAATATATCTATTTTTTCTTTACCATCATCTAATAAAAAACGACATGAGCCTTTTAATACAACAGCTAATTGCTTCAGCTGTTTATGAGCATGAAATCCACGCCTTACTTGTGCTTGGGTGTTGAAAAGGTAATAAACACGCTTAATCGTAAAAGGGATATTTTTGTGATCTTCTAGAGCAACTAATGACCCTCGGTCATCTCCATGATTTTGAAACTGTATAAATTTGATATCCATTAAATCGCCTCGATTTCTTTTAAGCGTAAACCATTTTCATCTTTATCTGACAGTATCGGTGCTCCATCCAGCGGCCATTCAATACCTATATCAGCATCATTCCATGCTATACTAACTTCTGATTTAGGATGGTAGTAATTGGTACACTTATATACAAATTCAGCTTCTTCACTTGTAACGTAAAAACCGTGTGCAAAACCTTCAGGAACCCACAGCTGACGTTTGTTTTCTGCTGACAAATACGCCCCCACCCAGAGACCAAAAGTGGCCGAGCTTTTTCTGATATCTACCGCAACGTCAAATACTTCGCCAGACACGACACGAACTAATTTACCTTGGGTATTTTCAGTTTGATAATGTAAACCGCGTAAAATACCTTTCTTTGACTTTGAGTGATTATCTTGAACAAAGGTCGTAGGTTTTCCTGTTACAAGCTCTTCGAATTTTTGTTGATTCCATGTTTCCATAAAAAAACCACGAGCATCACCAAAGATAGTTGGTTCAATGATTTTTACATCAGGGATTGTCGTATCAATTACTTTCATTTAGGAATACTCTTCAATTCGCTCTAAGGCTGCTTGCCAGTCACTCTGTTTAATACCAAATTCATTATTTATTTTGTCACAATTTAAACGCGAGTTTGCAGGGCGTTTAGCTGGGGTTGGATAGTCTAGTGTTGTTATTGGATTAACTTGAATAGGCTGGACGAGTACGTCTTGTTTCAATGCTATTTCAAATATTTTTTCAGCAAAAGTATGCCAACTGACATGTGGAAAACCAGAGAAATGATATATACCATAAACATGATTTTCTGGCGCAATCAGCTTTGAGATTGTGAGTATAGCGTTAGCTAAATCACCTGCATAAGTAGGGCCGCCAAACTGATCAGCAACAACACCTAACGTATCTCTTGTTTTAGCAAGGCCTAGCATGGTTTTAACAAAGTTATTACCGTGTTCACCAAAGACCCATGCTGTTCTTAATATAATATGTTTAGGACAAGCCTGAGCAACCGCTTGTTCACCCGCTAACTTACTACGGCCGTACTCACCTTGAGGTGCAGTTACATCTGACTCAGTGTAACTCTCTGCGCTATCGCCATCGAACACATAATCGGTAGATATATGAATGATGACTGCATTGATTTTATTTGCCGCTAGCGCAAGATGTTGTGGACCGTCTCTATTGATAGCGTTGGCTAATTCACATTCTTGTTCCGCTTTATCTACAGCTGTATATGCAGCGGCATTAACGATGATATTAGGCCTAAACTCGGTAACTATTTTATCAACTTGGACTGGGTCGGTGATATCAAGTTCTTCACTGGCTAATGCTAAGAACGTTAGCTCAGCCTGTGCTTCAAGGAGATCGACTAAACAACTCCCTACTTGACCATTTTTACCCGCAATTAATATTTTCATACTGAAGTTTCGCTAGCTAAACGCTCCAAGTATTGACCGTAGTTATTTTTCATCATTGGCTTTGCCAATTCAGCGAGTTGTTCGGAACTTAACCATCCATGACGCCAGGCTATTTCTTCTAAACAAGCGACCTTAAGACCTTGCACATTCTCAATAGTCTGCACAAATGATGACGCTTCATGTAAGCTTTCATGGGTACCGGTATCAAGCCAAGCAAAACCGCGACCGAGCAACTCAACATTCAAGTTACCTTGGTTCAAATACATTTCATTTAACGTGGTGATTTCTAATTCACCGCGATGTGACGGTTTAACTTGCTTTGCCATTTCGACAACATTGTTGTCGTAGAAGTACAAACCGGTGACAGCATAATTTGATTTTGGCTTCGTTGGTTTTTCTTCTATCGATACGGCTTTCATATCTTTATCAAACTCAACCACACCAAATCTTTCTGGATCTTTGACTTGATAACCAAATACTGTGGCACCCTCTTCTCTATTCGCCGCATTCTTCAATGTTGTACTAAAAGATTGACCATAAAAAATATTATCACCCAAGACCAAACAAACACTGTCGTTACCGATAAACTCTTCACCAATCAAAAAAGCTTGCGCGAGGCCATCTGGTGAAGGTTGCGCTGCATATGTTAAATTGATACCAAAATCAGAACCATCACCTAATAACCGCTTAAAACCTTCATTGTCTTCTGGCGTGGTAATAACCAATATGTCTCTAATGCCTGCAAGCATTAATGTTGATAGTGGATAGTAGATCATTGGTTTGTCATACACTGGTAATAACTGTTTTGATACACCTCTTGTAAGTGGGTATAAACGAGTCCCTGAACCGCCAGCTAAAATAATTCCCTTCATAAACCCTCTAATTTTATTCGTTACACATGCCAAGTATTAAAAATCTCTATCAAGAATTAATGCCTAAACGCTCACCTTGATAGCTACCATCTTGTACATGTTGACACCATGTTTGATTCGTTAAATACCACTCGATGGTTTTACGTAAACCAGTCTCAAAGGTTTCTTGTGGTTGCCAGTGCAATTCATTGCTGATTTTACTGGCATCAATGGCATAACGACGATCATGACCAGGTCTGTCGGTGACATAAGTGATTTGCTCAGCGTAAGGAGTATCTTTAGGCACTAGGGCATCTAAAATACTGCAAATGGTCTGTACCACTTCAAGATTCTGCTTTTCGTTATGGCCGCCAATATTGTAGGTCTCACCGACTTTGCCGCTTGTGACGACTTTATAGAGTGCCCGAGCATGGTCTTCAACATAGAGCCAATCGCGAATTTGATCGCCTTTACCATAAATAGGCAATTTTTTACCTTCTAATGCATTCAGAATAACCAATGGAATAAGTTTTTCAGGGAAGTGATATGGGCCGTAGTTGTTCGAACAATTAGTTACGATTGTTGGTAAACCATAAGTGCGTAACCAAGAACGAACTAAGTGGTCACTAGACGCCTTAGATGCAGAGTAAGGACTACTAGGTGCATAAGCTGTGGTTTCAGTAAATAATGGTAATTCTTGATTTAGACTCTGTTCATCCAGCTCATCTGGATGAGGTAAGTCTCCATATACTTCATCAGTAGAAATATGATGAAAACGAAAGACGTCCTTTAATTCGTCAGACAATTCGTTCCAATATGCACGGGTGGCTTCAAGTAAAGTATAAGTGCCGACAATATTAGTTTGAATAAAATCCGACGGGCCTGTAATTGAGCGATCTACATGTGATTCTGCCGCAAGATGCATTACAGCATCAGGCTGATACATTTTGAATACACGGTCCAATTCTGTTCGATTACAAATATTCACATTTTCAAAGACATACCTTTCATTTTTTTCAATTTCACTTAATGATTCTAGGTTTCCAGCATAAGTTAAGCAATCGACGTTAACAACTTGATCACTTGTGTTTTTGATAATATGACGAATAACAGCTGAACCAATAAATCCAGCACCACCAGTAATTAAATATTTCATAAAAATTATCTTTTAGTAAAGTGATTTTTTCATAATAAAAATCATACAAATTAAATATAAACCATAGTTTATAGCATAAGCATATGATAAGCCGATCAAACCGAATTGGTCTGCAAGGGTAATTGATAACACAACTAGACTTATCGAAAATAAGATTTCAGTAATAATGAAAACCTTAGTCATGGCTCTAGCAAGCATTACATAAGCAAGCAACCAAGCTGCAATTTTAAAAATATCTCCAATTAATTGATATTTAAAAAGTATCAACATTTTATTAAAGTCTTCAGTAAAAAGGAGCCATACAACTATATCTTTTAAAAGATAAACACCAAGTGATAAAATTAAAACTATTGGAATGATGAGTAAGTAACCTTGTTTCAATTCATTCCTAAGCTCTTTTTTTTCTTTTATTTCAGAAAGCCTCGGTAGATAGTATGTTGAAAGTGCTGTTGTTACGACCATCAAGTACATAGTCGAAATATACATCATTGCTTGCCAATAACCAGCATCATCCCAAGATAACTCCCCCCCAATATATTCCCGAATGATCATCAAAGAGACTGGAACTGTAAAAGCTGAAACTAATGCCATCAAAGAGTATTTTAACAACTTTTTAAATTCTTCGTTGTTAAAGCGCTTATTGAAGTTTTCAAAAATTATTGTATTGTGCCTTCTTAACTTCCATAGCACGATAAAAAAAACAACAGACTGATTAGTAACCATTGCAAATAAAGCACCATCAAGTTCAAAATATAAAATCAGTAGTGTTGTAAAAAAAAGGCTGTAAATACTTTGTATTATATTGATTGAAATAAACGTTTTAATTTCTTTTAAACCGTTCAAAATAGAAAGTAGCAGCTGATTAACTGAAAAAATGGTTAAAGTAAAACCAAAAGTTATAAATACATAATTATAATCATTAGTTTTAAATATATACTCTGAAAAATAGGAAGCACCAAAAATCAAAAAAATACTAAATGCTAATGAACAATACATAGTTAACTTTAATGAAGTACTCCATAAAATACTTCGGAGGTGAGGGTCATCGTGATACTCTGCAGTATACTTAGTAACTCCAGAGTTAATCCCCCCTTTCGCGATAGTCTGAATCAAACCAAGAGCATTTTGAAACTGCCCTATTACAGCTAAACCTGATGGACCTATATATATTGATACTGCTTTATTGATTACTAAACCAGCTAAAATTTTTATCGCTGTAGCTATAAAACTAAGTATAGATGTCTTTGCTAAATTCAAAATTAAGTACTACTTCAGTCAAGTAAAAGTGAAATCGTCGCTCTTAAACTCAGCATTTTTAATTAAGCTGAGACAGTTTTCATCCATTTTGAGACAGTCGACTTCTCGTTATCCCTTAAAGAGCCTAGGTTTTACAGTTTTCTTGAAAACAGTCCCAATAGGCTCTTTTTTTAATCTTCTTTTTTAACAAAATATCTAATTAATACCAACATGACGCCTAACATACCACCGAGCATAGTGCCTAAAACACAAATTAATGCCCTCTTAGGCTTTGATTTTTCTTCTGGTATTAATGCTGGATCGATGGTTTTAAATACGTACTCATCGCGAACTTCGGCAAACATAATCGTTTTCGCTTGTTCTTCAATTAATTTATATAAAATTGAGCGAATATCGGCAATATTTGTTTGTTCTATTTGAGATTTCAAAAATGTGGTGCTACGAGTCGCTTCTGCAACATCACGGTCTTTCATTTCTTTATTAATGTCTTGCACTAACCAATTAACCCATTGATGAGCCACTGCTGGTGAAATGTGTTCGACAGAGACGGTTACCATGCCAGTTTCTTTGGCAGCATTAACGGCAATGATTTTACTGAATTCTTTATACGCTTCTTGCATTGACGGTTCTGGCTTAAACGGTGCATCAACTATACGAAGCCATTTTTTATCGGCTTGGTTATATATTTCGTCATCGTAGCTAATTGAGTTATCGGCCATATTCCATTTTTTAGCCGCCATTAAGTCAGGCAAAATATTATGTTTTTGAATAAAGTTGCTGGTAAATTGACGAGACTTCATCACCTCGATAGCCATTTGGGTTTTATCAACACCGCCGCCACCGCCTAAATTGATCCCAGCCATGCTAGCTAAACCACCAAACTGCCCTGCAAGTGCAGCTAAACCACCGCCACCTTGCTCAACATCTGCTGGGGCTAATAGCGCTTCTGATTTGTAGATATTAGGCTGATTAATCGCAAAAATAACTGCACCGACAGCAAACACTGCTGTGATGGCGATGATTAGCCATTTTCCTTGCCTAATAACAGCAAAAAGCTCGCGCAAATCAATTTCGTCGTTTTCAGCGCTGACCATTGGTTGTGATGATGCAAAGTTGGCGTCATAAGTAGGTTGCAGGTTTTGTTTAGTCATAAGTCTTTTTTGTTTGGGTAGCAGTGCGCTTCGCTTCTAGATTCTAGGACGCTTTGCGGCTAGAGCGCTGCGCTGCTATAAGGTCAAAAGATACCAGCAGAAATCTGCTAAATGTTAAGTTTATTACTGGTTAGAGCGCTTCGCTGCTATACAAGCGGAAATCACAAGCTTGCGTATTAGTCACTTTGTTTGGTAATCGGCATTATCTTCTTTAATCTGTGCTTGTTTTTGTTTAATAAGAGCACCTAATATTTTAGCTAACTCTTTGGCTTCTTTTACCATCGACATAGCTATTTGTTTATCAAGGTATTCGATTTCTGCTCCGATATATAACTGAGTTACAAGCTCACCTAGAGACCCTTTTGCGTAATACAAAAACCTTATCTTTTCTTTCAGGGTTTCACGTTCCTCTCCCTCCGCTATGTTTGAGGGAACAGATAATCCTGAACGTGTAATTTGATCTTTGAAGCCCCAGTTACTGACTGACTCAGTCAACCGATAAATTTCACAAGACAATCTAGAAGCTCTTTTCCACACATCCAATTGCTCGAAACGCATATCAGTTCCTTCTGACATTGAGTATCTTGTATCTAGAATCTTAGAGCGCTTCGCTGCTAGAGCGGCCTACGGCCTGCGATAAAACCCTAGAAGCGTAGCGTCCTAGCAGGACGTAGTCCGCCCTCTGGCGAGCCTGCGAGTTTCTAGAACCTCCAGTTCTTAGATACCTGACACAGCTGCAAATGCTACCGCGGTATTATAAAGAATCTGCGTGACTTGCGACCAAAGGGTTAAGTTATCTTTGTACTCAGTGTCTAGCGGTACAATCACAGTATCGCCGGCCGAAATTTGCGAGTCGGTATTAAACCAAATACTTTGAGTTGGCATCATCACTGAACCATCAGCCTTGATAACATAAACTCTGTCTTCATCACCGCGCTCTCTTGCGCCACCAGACATATCTAGATAGTCGCCAAGGGTTAAGCCATCTTTAAATCGGTGGGTTGAAGGATGTTGAACCTCACCCATAACTGCAACTGTTTGCTTAATGGTTGGCACGTACAATACGTCGCTGTCTTCAAGTTGAACATCAGCTTCTTTAATACCTAACTCAAGCGCATTTAAGTCTATAACTAATCGGCCAACGGCTTTGATGTTTTCTAAGTCAGTTAACATTAATTGTGCTTCGGAATAATTAATGCTTAAGCCATCTTTTGATACCCCACGAGTAGCGATGTCTCGGCGCAGTTGATCGGCTAACTTTTTAATTTCAAGCTGTTCTTGCATCCGAACTGACTCACGGACAAATACTGCCGCGGAAGGATAAGCGAACTCAGTGAAGCCACCCGCTCTAGCGATAACGTCTGATAATGTCTCACCACGCCTGATGTTATAAGTACCAGGGAACTTAACTTCCCCTTTAACCTCGACTACTTTTCTTTCTTGCCAGTCTGGCGTGGTCAAAATAGTCATCATATCGCGCCCTTTCAGCTCGATATTGTCTTGTTGGTTACCATTAAGCGCAGAAGAAAGGTTAACTTGTTGGTGAATAATATCGGATACTACAGAGGTGGTATGAGTGCGTGTCAGTTCAGCTCGTTCAATATAAGCACCTTCAAGTAGGCCGCCAGCCGCTTTAACTAAGTCGGTCACTTTTGCTGAATTTGTTAATGGGTAAACGCCTGGATGGCGAACTTTTCCCGCGATAGCCACGATCAAAATGCCATGTTGTGAATTACCTTGCTGGGTTAGCTTGGTCACAATGGGATACAGCAGTTCTTTACGTGACATAACATTACTGAGTTTGATTAAGTCACGGTCTTCGAATAAATTAGACAGCATTTTAGCCACTTCGCTGCTTACCAGCGTTTGCTCTTCAGATGTTTGCTCATTTAATGCGACACCAGCTATTTGATTGGTGTATTTGCTTGCTACGGTATTGTCTAAGGTCTCAAATCCAGCTTTAAACAGATCGGCATCCAGTAGTGAGTCACTTTTCAGTGATTTAACTTTGCTGACACGCTGCTTAACTAATGAATTCAATTCAAAACGGTTTTGAGTATCGTCACTGAAATTAAATATGATTATTTTATCACGAGGCTGTAAAGCAATGTTTTGAATAGAATTAGGTGATGTAATCGCTTCACCTGGAGCAAACTGTAAGGTTTCGATGTCACCATGTTTGTTGATTTCACGAACCACTAAACCGTAGTCTAGGTCAGCAGATAATAATAAATCGCCCCAAATTGAAGGTAATACATCGCTAATACGTTGTTGCTTCCATTGGTATTTACCCGGGCGAACCACGGCACCGACCACAGTGATAGCGTCTTCATATTGATTTGAAGCACTTTTAACACGAATGTAATCACCAGCTTTGGCTATCGTGTTGTTACCTTTATCTGAGGTTAAATCAACATTAATAATCGTTTTTAAGCCATTAGCATTATAACGTTCGATACTGCTATTTTTAGGGTAGGCATCTTGCTTGATACCGGCAGCCATATTGATGACATCGGCAATAGTTTCATGCTTTTTCAACTCGTAAATAGCAGGACGTTGCACTTCACCAGCGACACTGACTAACCCGCCAATCGATGGAATGAACACTACATCACCAGAACGAAGATTGATGTCTCCAGAAGCATCGCCTCGCAGCAGTAAATCGTATAAATCAAATGAGCCGACTAACTTACCGCCACGCTTAACTTGCACACTACGAAGACTACCGATTTCGTTAACACCGCCAGCCACAAACAACGCCTGAGTAATGGTTGATAAACTCGATACAGTATATGAGCCTGGTTTGTAGGCATCGCCAGCAATGAAAATGCGAATTGAACGTAATTCACCCATGGTGATATTAGATTCGATACCAATCGTTTGCTGCTTTATGCGCTTAGACAATTCTTGACGTAAATCGGCAAAGCTTAGTCCAGCAACAGATACTGGGCCTAAATCGGGAATTTGTACTGTACCATCACGATTAATGGTTAAACTGTATTCGTTGCTTTCTTTACCATAAAGTTGAACTTTAATCACATCGCCAGGACCGACCATATAGTCGCTTGGTACAGGTACGTCTGTGACAGGTGCAAAGGTGGTTGGCTCACCAGCAAACATTTCGTAGCCGAAACGTTTTAATTGGTTTTTATCACTGTCTTGGTTGAAATCAAACTCACTCTTTTTAGCGCTTTCTTGCTGTTCATTTGATTGATTTTGACGAGGTTCAACAACAGTAGGATTGCTTACCTTAACAGTGTTATTGGCACTGCCTGATAACATTGAAGGATCTATTCCATACTGACGCGCAACTCTTTCCTGCTCAGATTTAGGCAATTGTTTAAACTGCTCAATCATTTGCGGTGTTGGGGTAATAGCCTGCACTTGGGTGGTTAAAATAATAAAGGCCGATAAGCCAGCTAGTAACACGTTTTTGGTTTTATGTAGCACCAGATATCTCCAATATTATTTTTTATAAAAAGGTTGTAGGAGCTCGCAGGCTCGCCAGAGAGCGTGACTTCGTCACTTCTAGGTTCTAGCAGCGAAGCGGCCTATTTAAGACACGCTACCGCCCATGGATTACGGCTTCCAACATGCCCTTCGCTGTACGAATTTTTAATTTTTCTATTAGCTTTAAACTGAAACAAGCGCTAATCAAGCGCTAATCAAGCGCTAATCAAGCGCGGAATTATACTCAAAAACAGACTAGGATGCTCAAGTAAAAAATACCTAAACGTTTGTATAATGTTACAAAAGAGTAAAAACACCATTCAAACGGACAATATTTAACCGTTTAAGAGTAAAAAAGTCTTTTTAAACCTTAGCCCTAAATTTACAAATGGACAATTTCCTACAACAAAAACAGCTATTCTCTGACAAACAGTTTATTTAAGTCGGTTTATCGGTTGCTGATATTGCTTGTAAACTTGTCAATTCAACCAGAATTCGTTTCTGCTGTCCCATAATGTTAAACAACACATGGCAACGCTTATCAGGATTGTTTTCGTCAAATATGGCTTCAAGATCTTTAAACGGTCCGTCGATAAATTTGACCTTATCGCCTTTGTCTAACGGCTTGCTCTCTTCTGGCACATAGCCTTGGACACGTCTTTTAAGTGCCGAAATAATTCTATCGTCAATGGGAGTCATGTCTTCTCGACAACCCACAATGCGGTTAGCACCACGGGTATTGTGGATTTTGCTGACACTAGTGATTTGAGGATCGAAATAAATAAACAGATAGCTAGGAAACAGAGGCGCGGTAACCAGTTGCGGTTTGTTACGCACTGTTTTTTGTTGGGTGATCATTGGTAAGTAGCTTTCGACCTCTTGCAAAGCCAAATTTTGCTGAGCACGGACTTCATGCCGTGGCTTGCAATACAGTAAATACCAAGATTTCATTATCTCTCTCTTTTTATATTTGCTCATCAGTCTGAACAAGTGACGTCCCATTCACGGCTTAGGATACTAGCAAACTTCCCTATCCTTTTGAATGGGTATTTAAGCCTTAATGCCTATAAATACAGCGTTTAAATCATCAGCTGATTTTATTTTCATCAAAAACACAAGTCGTTATTGAGTAACTAATTGATTTATCATTCGACGTTGAAAAAACATTTTTAACATATGCTATTCGGTTAATTTTGTTTTATGTGTTCTAAAAAGTGGTAATTAACAGTAATTCACATCAAAGATTCGCTTGAGAGTCAAAAAAGCCACTTTTGTCACAACATCTGCGGTATTAACAAAGTGATAAATCTATCAAGACAGCGAATGAAAGATTCGCCAGTGTCATTTAGGGTATTAACTATTACGGCCTATAGCTTGAGTCGATAATGTCATCATTGCGAGTGTAAGGATCCAACTAAGTTAGAGTCTGTTGGTCTTCCAAGCTTGTTGCTGCACATTAGTGGTTTATGAAAAAAATAAATGATAACACTGGGCCTTGCTGTGGCGTGATGCCACATAAAAGCCAATAACCCCCTTGAAATCGCCAACTAACGCTGCTCGAAGGATCCGCTAAAACGTTTTACTCTTTGTTGAGTGCATTTTCTCCAAGAGATAGTTGCTTAAATTGCTAGGCGGCATCCACACACCTCGATTAACACTCTTACATCGAACAAAACTTAATCAGCGAAGGTCAACTGACTCTATGCATGCTCACAGTATAATCTTGTTTTGAAGTCTAAATCGTTAACCTTAGCACTTTATAACAATAAGTCTTTTATGCTCAAACATTGATGAACAAAGGGTTTATGCAACAAAAAAGCCTCGGTAATCGAGGCTTTTACTAGCGTTGTTTATTTAACGTCAACGTTTACTGTGTCGGCTTAGGTGGATAATCCTTCATAACAGTGTCAATAGCATGATTGATAATCTGGATCCGCTCTTCAGGGGTGTTTTGCTCTCGAACAGTATCAGCTACTGTGCCACGCCAAATAAGCTTACCTGTTTTGTTGTCGACTAAGTCGACCATTAAGGTACCAACATCGTATTCACGAACTGTGGTCTCAGTTTGCAGGCTGCCACCTAATCCCCAGCGTGGACCATAATATGGGTTATAACCGAAGTGGCTATTAAAGGTGTCGATATTGATCTTTTTGTCTACTTTGGTGATGTAGTTGACCAGCAAGTCTGCATTTTGCTTGTCTGTTTTACTGATACCTTTTTGGCTCAATTGGGTTTCGATTGCGGCACGAACACGTTGATCCATGAGTCCATCGAGATGATAGCCCGCATCATCAACCTTCTTCTCTACCCATGAGTAGGTTTTATATTGATTAAATGATACCGACGGATCGAAGTCTGAAGATGATTTTAAGGTACTACATGCGCTCAATGCCAATACTGCAGCAGCGATAAATAGGGTTTTCATACAGGCTCCAAAAAACAAGACGTTAATTGTTATTAGCTTATAGAGAGCAAAGGCGTTGTCAAGTTAACAAGATTTCATAGT
The DNA here is from genome assembly GCF_014164545.1 of Shewanella sp. SG41-3. NCBI lineage: Bacteria > Pseudomonadati > Pseudomonadota > Gammaproteobacteria > Alteromonadales > Shewanellaceae > Shewanella > Shewanella sp. SG41-3. The sequence goes on along the minus strand of NZ_JACJFJ010000001.1, from coordinate 357,915 downwards.
TGGAGAGCCTAGAGCGCTTCGCTGCTAGAACGCTATGCGGCTAGAGACTAAGAAATCAACAGCCTAATCGCGCAGCGACGAAGCTGTCCTAGCAGGACATAATCCATCCTCTAGCGAGCCTGCGAGTTCCTAGAATCTAGCGCACTAGTTACTAATCCACACTGTTTGGTATGGTTGCAATGGCATGGGTTGGGTGATGTCTTCTATTTGCTGCCCGGTTAATAGGTCGACCCAGTATTCTGCAATAATAAGGTTAAGTTCATTAATGGGCAGATCAGTAATTTGGTCCGATACATTACTGATGCAGAAGATACTTTGTTTACGATTACGACTTTGACGCCAGAAACCAAATAGCTGTAACCCAAGGTGCAAGGTAAATTGAGTCGCATTAGGATGAAATGCAATTTGCTGGGTACGAATATTGATTAAATGAGTGAGCGTCGTTAACACTTGGCTGTGGTCGCTGTTAGCATCACTCAGTTGCTCTGTTAATTGATTGAGATCCCAACGGTGACGATTGATAGCCCGATTATGCGAAGTATTGGCCAGCTTTTCATAATCATTGCGAGTTCCCAATAAACTGTGAATATAAATACCTGGAATGCCTTCTAGGGCTAACATAATGCTATGCGCGCAAACAAAACGTTGCATCCCCCATGAGTCTTTGCCTTTAGTGGTGCCTTGAAGTGCATCAAATAGGGCGATGTTCATTTCATACGGTTTTTGCTGGCCATCTTCTGTGGTTCTGGATGAAATTTGACCGCCAAACTGTTTCATTGTCTCGACCAGAGTATCAATCTCATCATCTTCAAGTAAGCCTTCCGCTGGACGTAAACCAATACCATCATGAGAAGCAATAAAATTAAAGTAAGTAGTGCCATCTTGAGCAGGCGGCATGCTCATAAGCCAACGCTTTAAATACAAACAGCTACCAGTAATAAGGCTGTTGATCAACAAAGGTGGCAAGGAAAAGTTATATATGCAATGTGCTTCGTTAGCATTGCCAAAGTAAGTTAAGTTTTGAGTATTGGGGATATTGGTTTCGGTAATAATAATGGCATCTTGCTGCGCATGCTCGATCAGGGTCCGCAATAAACGCACAACCTCATGGGTCTGCGCTAAGTTGATGGATTTGTTACCGACTATTTTCCATAAAAACGCCACCGCATCGAGGCGAAAAATACTCACGCCGGCATCTAAATATTGACGAATGATGCGCACAAACTCGATTAATACTTGTGGATTGCGAAAGTCAAAATCAACTTGATCATGGCTAAAGGTACACCACACATGTTCCGTGCCGTTGGGTGTTTCTGTTGGTCTTAATAAGGCTGAGGTTCTTGGCCGAACGACAGCGCTTAAGTCATCATTTGGATTGGCAGTAAAAAAGTAATCATGACCTACACCCTCACCTTTACAGAAATTCTCAAACCATAAGCTCCGACTAGAGCAATGATTGATCACTAAATCTGACATTAACCTCCGTTTACTGGCAATAGCACTAATGTCTGCCCACGAGCCTAGCCCTTCGTTGACGCTTGAATAATCAATAACAGAGAAGCCATCGTCTGAACTGTAAGGAAAAAAGGGTAAAATATGCACCGCATTGATGCAACTTAGATAGCTGTCGATAAATTGCGCCAGTGTGGTGAGCGGTCGCTCGCCTTGTTGGATCACACTGTCACCATAAGTGATCATTATGATGTCTTTTTCAGACCAATGATTTGCAAAAGGCTCAGGTACTTGGCAATACTCTGTAATACGCATGATATCAATAAGCTGAGTTGCCAATGCTGACAGGCTGATATTAATGTCGATATCATTATAAATGCAGCTAAGTTGTTGCTGCAGCTTTTGCTGTAATCCATCCATTACTGACATAAAGTGTCCTCGTTAATCGTTTACGTTAACTAAACTCAGCGTTGTCGGCTTCAACTGCGTCTTTAAGCTGCTCAAGTACATCGGGCATGGCACTGACCACTCGACTCCAGGTTGGCATAAACGGAGTTTCCATTGGATTATCTAAAAAGCGTTGCCCTGCTGTAACGATATTTTGAGCAAACATTTCTACCGCTTTTTCTTCTAAATGAATGTCCGTGGTCAGGCCATTCATGATGGCATCGTTATGGTAGGTTTCGACATAATCGAGTGCAATACGGTAATACGTCGCCTTGACTGTTCGAAACGATTCGTTGCTGAAAGTATGTCCTTGCGTCGCCAGTTTACGGAAAAAGGCTTTGGTAATGTCAATCGACATTTTAGACAAACCAGCTTCTTCATTATCCAATGATAAGTCTTGATGTTTATGGTCGTAATTATCAGCAATGTCGACCTGACAAATGCGGTTATGGGAATAATTGCGCTGCATTTCTGATAGCACACCAATTTCTAAGCCCCAGTCGCTTGGAATACGCAGGTCATTGAGCACGTCTCGTCTAAATGAAAACTCACCCGCTAATGGATAACGAAAACTGTCCATGTATTCTAAATATTCGTTATAACCGACTACTTTTTTAAGCGCTTTAATCAACGGCGTAACTAATAGGCGTGACACTCGACCATTAACTTGCCCATTCGAAATTCGCGCGTAATAACCTTTACTAAATTCGTAATGAAACTGTGGATTGGCTACAGGATAAAGTAAACGAGCCAGCAACGACTTTTCGTAAGTGACAATATCGCAATCATGCAACGCAACCGATTCCGTTTTGCCTGAAGCCAAAATATAGCCCATGCAGTACCATACATTACGACCTTTACCCAACTCTTTGGGGGCTAATCCTAATGCCTGTAATTTTGCATCCAGCGCTTGTAAGCGTGGGCCATCATTCCACAAAATGCGGTGATGCTGTGGTAATTCACCAAAAAAGCTTAGCGCATGTTTGTACTGCTTAAGATCGGCTCTATCTAAGCCAATGACGATTTCGGATAAATACGGCACCTGTTTTAATTTACTGACGATATCTTTAAGGGCATCACCTTCTAGCTCTGAATACAAGGATGGCAAAATGAGTCCTAACGGACGTGTTTTTGAAAACGTTATTAAATCTTGCTCCAGCTCTTCATGGCTACGTCGGGTTAAATTATGCATTGTGGTGACTATGCCATTTTGGTAAAAATCGGCCATATTACGCCCCTCCTAATGATAGTTGCTTTACAGGTGATTCAGCCGATGACGACAGCAGAGTTTGCTTAATGCATTCAGCCCAACCTTTAGGACCAAATTCACTACTTTTGATACTGGGATTTTTCGTCGCTAATGAAGGAAACTCATGAACGGGGGATTTGATTTGGATTGCCAGATCAGCGGCTTCGAGCATGGCGTTATCATTACCACTGTCACCGAGTGCAATGGTGGTCACGGGAGTGTTATATTGCTGAGAATAGACATCCGCTAACCATTGCATCGCTTTGCCTTTATCAGTATCGCCGCCAACATGAAGAAAGCGTCCACCTTGTAGGGTATGTGCACCAACACGGGTCATTAATTCAATAAAGGCTTGTTTATTGGTTTCACTGCCTTGCCAAAGTACTGGCTCAGCATAATTCCTAATCAAAGCCAACCTGGCATTATCTGGCGATAAATCGGTGATCTCACATAATGCTTCAACTGATAGAGATGAAAAACCAATAAAGTCATCGTTAAATGCTTGCGCATGTTGTTTTAACAAATCAAGCCAGTATTCTCGCGGCTGACAAAACTCTTTTACCCAATAATACCCTTGGCTAAATGTGTCTGGTGGTTGTTGGTCAAAGTAACCAATAGGGATATATATTGCCGCACCATTTTCTGAAATAAACGGTGAATTAAAACCAATGGTTTGTTGCAGCTTTTCCATTTCGGCAAAGGTTTTACTGGTATTGGCGATAATCGGAATTTTCCGTTCATTCAATGCTTCAATCACTTCAATCGCATGGCTAAAACTGTAGTCAAAATGATCAAGTAAAGTGCCATCTATGTCAGTAAAGATAAGTGGTCGTATTGTCATATACTGTCCTTTTCAATCATTGAACGAAACTAAGCATAGAGCGGACTGCGTCCTGCTAGATCGCTGCGCTGCGAGGTTCTAGGTTCTAGGCGCTAGGGCGTGACTTCGTCACTGCTAGGAACGCTACGCGGCTAAGTGCTATACAAGTAATAAATATAGCGAATGAGTCATTATCGCGCTTAATCTAATCCGATTTACTTAAGATAGATTCAGGATATGTGCCAAACGTAATAAGTTTGCACCTTAATAGAACAAATAGATTTTAATCATTGATATAGTTGATTTTATTATTTTAAAAATAAAGGTGAGGTAGAAAGGTGTATTGAACAGGATAAGAAGATATGTGCAACGATGAATAAAAATCGCACCATTTTGGGGCAAATGAAGCGATGACAAGCTATAGAGCCTAGATGCTAGAACGCTACGCTGCTAGATCCTATAAAATCCTAGCAGCGCAGCGACACTAGCAGTGACGCAGTCACGCCCTAGCATCGAAGCGACCCTAGCAGTGACGTAGTCACGCCCTAGTAGCGAAGCGACCCTAGCAGTGACGTAGTCACGCCCTAGCAGCGAAGCGACCCTAGCAGTGACGTAGTCACGTCCTAGCAGCGAAGCGACCCTAGAATCTAGGCATTAACTTAGAATTGGTTTTCGAAATAACTTTCGATAATTAACACTGCTGACACGGCATCCACTTGGCCTTTGGTTAATGCTTTAAAACCACCTAATTCGAATAAGCGCGCTTTAGCATCTGCAGTGGTTAGGCGTTCATCTTGGGTGGCAATCTTGACACCAAATCGACCATTAATTCGATTAGCAAATTTTCGAGCTCGTTGAGTCATCTCTTGCTCAGTGCCGTCCATATTTAATGGCAAGCCAACGACCACAAGATCAGGTTGCCATTCTTTCAATAATTTGTCGATATCATCCCAATTAGGGATGCCATCAACCGCTTTGATCGATAATAAAGGCGTGGCACTGGCAGTGATGGCTTGACCGATAGCGACACCGATACTTTTGGTGCCATAGTCGAAGCCTAAAACGGTTTGTGGTTGCATGTATATCTCTTTGTTTGAATCTTTAGAGGACGCTTTAAAAGTAACAGCCTAGAGCGCTACGCTGCTAGGACGCTTCGCGGCTAGATTCTATAAATCTTAGCAGCGCAGCTGCCCCCTAGCAGGACATAGTCCGCCCTAGAAGCGCAGCGAACTATTGTTAAGCATGGCCTATTTGACTCGACATTTGCCAAATATCGAAACCGAGTTGTTGGGTGGCCGACTGCCACATTTGTTCAGGTTCTACGTTAAATAATATCTCGGCCGAAGCTTTGATCGTTAACCAGGTATTGTCGGCAATCTCTTGTTCCAGTTGATTTTTACTCCAACCCGCGTAACCAAGCGCAACCACAAAATTTTCTGGGGATTTGTCTGAGCCAATCGAGGCCAATATATCTCGCGAAGATGTTAGCATTGTCTCCTCACTGATTTCAGTACTATTGAGCCAATGTTTTTGCGGCGTATGCAGTACAAAGCCTCGCTCCGGAGCAACAGGGCCACCAATGAGTACTTGGCTGTCGAGGGAGAATAAAAACTCAGGCGATAAATACAGCTCCATTTGCTCAAGCAGCTCTTCAATCTCCAAACCTATTGGACGGTTAACAATGATGCCCATCGCCCCCTTTTGATCATGCTCGCAAATGTAGATCACTGAGCGTTCGAAAAATGTATCATCTAACGATGGCATGGCAATTAAAAAGTGGTCTTTTAAGCTATCCATATTCTCTCCCCAATAGTGCGTTAGCCTTGGGCTTGTTGGTCTTTCAAGATGATTTTTACCGCGATTTGTAGCCATGTCATACAAGGCAGAACTTGTTGATGTAATTATGCTAGATCAACAAGCTATAACACAGTATAAAGCCGCTAAAAAGATTGCCCGAAGGGTTCGAATAAATATTGACCACCACAGACCAACAAGCCCTAGTATTATCCACCCGCCAATTTCACGGTGAAACTCAACTTTTCTAATATGGATTTTATTTGTTCGCGATTGTCGGTTTGTACCTCAATGCAGAAGTCTTTCACTGTACCACCGCAGCCACATTGTTTCTTCAGTTTTTGCGCTAACTCTTTTAAGGCTTTTTCATCTAACTCGAGCCCTTTGATCACACTAACGCCTTTACCTTTTCGGCCTTTACTGTCTTTGTGGATCCGCACGATACCATCACCGCTTGGCACTTCAACTTGCGGTTTAGGTTGTTCAATACGACCTTTATCAGTGCTATAAACTAATGCGATATTAGGATCTATTCTCATATTATTTCTTTAGCAATAAAACTTTATTTGAGTTTAACAAATCATAAAAGCAGAGGCGAGGATATAAAGCTAAAAGCCTAGGTACGCAACAGCCTAGAGCGCTGCGCTGCTAGGACGCTACGCGGCTAGATTCTATAAAATCAACAGCCTAGCCGCATAGCGGCCAAGGATCTTAGCAGCGAAGCTGTCCCTAGCAGGACGCAGTCCGCCCTAGAAGCGAAGCGCCCTAGCAGTGACGGAGTCACGCCCTATAATTATAGAAAAGGTTTAACAAGATTTGCCATCATATTGATATGATCATCATTGTCATTTAAACATTCGATGTATCTAAAGTTTTTGCCACCTGCATCTTCAAATACGTGACGATTTTCGCCCTTAATTTCTTCTAAGGTTTCTAAACAATCGGCACTAAATGCTGGGCAGATAACCGCGATATCGGTAACACCTTTTTCAGGCAGACTACCAATGGTTACGTCTGTGTATGGTTGTAACCATTTAGCTTTACCAAAGCGAGACTGGAATGTTGCCACATACTCATCTTCAGTTAGGCCTAATTTTTCTACCACTAAGCGAGTTGTCTTCATACAAAAACAATAATAAGGATCGCCTAAATGCAAATTGCGTTCAGGCATACCATGATAAGACATCACCAGTTTTTGTGGTTTTCCGTGTTGTTCGAAATCTTTTTCAATCGAGGCAGCAAGCGCATCGATAAGATCAGGGTTGTCATGGTAGGTGTTAATAAAGTGCAGTGCGGGGATATAACGCCATTTCATTAATTCTTTGGCTAAAGCATCAAATGCCGAACCCGTTGTTGGAGCCGCGTACTGTGGGTATAAAGGCAAAACCACTAAATTATCTACACCTTGCTTGTGCATTGCTTGCAGGGTACTGGCCGTTGATGGAGAACCATAACGCATAGCCAAATGGACGCTCACATCATGCCCTTGCGCGTGTAAATGACTGGCTAGTTTGGCTTGCTGACGTTGGCTAATGTCGAGTAGAGGCGAACCGGCTTCGGTCCACACTTGTTTGTATAAGGCTGCTGATTTAGCTGGACGAACACGTAGAATAATCCCATGAAGAATAATCATCCATATCAGTTTTGGAATTTCGACGACTCGAGGATCGGCCAAAAACTCAGCTAAATAGATGCGAACAGCTGATGCGGTTGGTGCATCTGGTGTACCTAGATTTAATAATAATACACCGGTTTTGCCACGCGCTTTGTGACCGGTTTCTTTATCTAGCCCTGAAAATCTAGCCAAAGTATCTTCTCCGTTATTAGTATGGATTTATAAATACATCACAGTATGAGTAACTTGTGAGATGAAATTATAATTATATCGCTTTCGATTAACACAAAAAGAGCGCTAGTTATCGATTTGATGATCAAATCGATCGGCGCTCTAAAACGTCTATTTCAATTAAACTATTATCTCGATTAAATAGCTATATTAGTTAACGCTATCCCAAGTTAACTAATTATCCTAGCTAACTCATTTGGATAAGCTAACCACTTATAGAACGGACTCAATCGCTTTTATCAATTCATCGCTATCGGGTTTAACACGAGAGCTAAATTCTTTTACCGTTTTGCCATCGCCTGAAACAACATATTTATAGAAGTTCCACTTTGGCTGGCCACTTTTATCACCTAAATATTTAAACACTGAATTGGCTTCACTGCCTCTCACGGGTGATGTTGACACCATGGTAAACGTGACACCGTAGTTGATGAAACATACATCTGCGGTTTTAGCTTCGTCTTTTTCTTCTTGGAAAAAATCATCTGATGGAAAACCAATGACCACTAAACCTTTGTCGGCATATTGCTTGTGCAAGGCTTCAAGTGCTTCAAATTGAGGTGTAAAGCCACAATGGGAGGCGGTATTAACAATTAATACTGCTTTACCTTGGGTGAGTTCACATAAATTGACGTTTTCTTCGGAATGTAATTTGCGGGCTTCAACATTGAGATAATCAGGACAACTTGCAGCGAAAGCCCCTGCACTAAGGGTAAACAAGCCTGCTGCGGCAATAAATTTAATCATGTTAAGTGTCCTTTTCTCAAAGTGAACAGGCACCGCTAAATGAATTTATCGGTGCCTAATGAAGTATCAATACATTATACGCGATACTTTTTTATTGAGATCAAAACCTTTTAGAAATAGAAACCAATATTGATGTTTAAACGAGAATGCCATGATGTATCACCATTATTGATACCAACGCCTGGACCATCAACAAACCACATATTTTTACCGGCAATCCAATCTACATAAGAATAAAATTTACCTGCAGTGATGGCAACACCAGTCACATTCTGGATAGAATCATCAAGCCCTTGACCCGATGCCATTACCTGGCTGTAATCGTTGTAAAAATTTACATTAGAGATTGGACCCCAATCAACGTCAAACGATTTAGCAATGTTAACGGTAGCAACATCGGCTTCAGCAGCAATTTCAAATGGGTATTGAAATGCACTCAGCGCAATACGTTCACTGTTGTCTATATCATAGTCATAATGAATATACTGTAACTGTAATTGCCATTGTTTCCAGTCAAGTTGCCAATGCGCTGCAGCGGCAAGACCATTGGTGTCTTCACCTACTACGGTAGCGGCATCAGCCATAAAATCTAATTGGCTGTATTGTAATGAACCACCTAACTTATGAGTCACTTCACCAGAGGTAAATTCTCGTTCAACTCGGGCGTTGATTTGTCCTGCCTCTTCATATGGTGAATCGGCTGTTGTGGCCGCATCAAATGAGTAACGATCATAATTAGAACCGTCGCCAATTTCGTCATTAGCAAAATACGCTAAGTCATAACGCCAACCATCTTGTTCATTTTTGTAATGGATACCGGCATCATAATCATCTTCAAAACCAAGATAATAGGTTGCGCCGAACCAAAATGAATGGGCGGCATAAGGTAATAATCCAAATGGAACTTGGGTTACACCCACTTGCACTGATTGGGCTTCATCAAATTGATAACCCATGTATGCATGATGCACTACGTCCATATTTTCATACCAACGATACTGAGCAGAGGCGAATAAGCCATCTTTACTCTTGTAGTTAACATCGGCACGGAACAGTTCAAACTCAAGTTTGGAGTTATTGTCGTAATCTTTCCAACCGTAGTTCACGCGCACTGCACCGCCGATATCGACTTCATCTGTGACTGGTACTGCTGAGGCCGCGAATGGAAACAAGATTAGCGAAGATAAGACGGTGACTTTTTGCCATAACTGCATGAAACATCCTTGAAAAACAATTTTATATAACGTGAAAAAATGTGTAACAGACAACGTAAAAATACGAATAAGGTTACTGAAAAAAAGATTTTTAATGTATTTTTGTTATCGCAACTTTCACAACAATAGTCATGATAACCACAGTAATGATAACAATAATGGTGACCATGGTAACAAAAAAGGCCGTAAGATGTGACTTACGGCCTTTAATAATAAACAGCTTGATGAATTATCAGCTTATTGACTGACTAAGATAATCACTAATCCATGTCTAGAGTAATGCCTTCCATTGTCCCTGACGACGCGGCTTCATTATTTTGTAATTTAATCATTAAGCGTAAATCATTAGGTGAATCGGCATGATGTAATGCGTCGGCATAACTGATTTCGCCTTCTACATACAAATCGAGCAAGGCTTGGTCGAATGTTTGCATGCCTTGTTCGCGTGACTTACCCATAGTTTCTTTAAGTAAATGTAACTCGTTTTTGGCGATCAAGCTGGCCACTCGAGGAGTATTGATTAACACTTCAATGGCTGCACGACGCCCGGTTCCATCTGATTTAGGGATAAGCTGCTGCGCGACAATACCGCGTAAATTTAATGACAAATCAAATAGTAGTTGGTTGTGCTTACTTTCTGGTACTAAATGCATAATACGATCAAGTGCTTGGTTAGCATTGTTGGCATGCAAAGTCGCCATACATAAGTGGCCCGTTTCAGCAAATGACAACGCAAACTCCATGGTTTCTTGAGTACGAATTTCACCAATTAAAATCACATCAGGTGCTTGACGCAATGAGCTTTTAAGCGCGGCATCGAATGATTCGGTATCAATGCCCACTTCACGTTGCGTAATAATGCTTTTACGGTGGTTATGGACAAACTCAACAGGATCTTCAATGGTCAGAATGTGTCCGCGAGCATGTGCATTGCGGTACCCCACCAATGCAGCTAACGATGTCGATTTACCAGTACCGGTGCCACCTACCATGATGATAAGACCACGCTTACTCATCACCAAATCTTTTAAAATCGCCGGCAGTTTTAAGTCGTCAACTTCAGGAATTTGGGTTTCGATACGGCGCATAACACAACCGGCTGATTCGCGTTGCCAGAAGGCGCTGACACGAAAACGGCCTAAATCTTTTGCCGCAAAAGCAAAGTTACACTCGCTAGTATCGTGAAACTCTTTCTTTTGTACATCACTCATTAAAGATTCAACAAACACCAGCGACTGCTCTGGGGTTAATTTATCTTCAGATAACTGACGTAACTCACCATCAATTTTGGCGCTGGGTGGAAAACCGGCAGTGATGAATAAATCAGACGCTTTTTTTTCCACCATCAAATTTAAAAATGGACGAACATCCATGATCCCAGCTCCTTAGAAATTAGCTTGTTTATTCGAGCTTTTCTGCATTGCATCTTCACGAGTAATTAGACCTCTATTGACCAAGTTTTGCAGACATTGATCAAGGGTTTGCATGCCATGAGACATACCCGTTTGAATAGCGGAGTACATCTGCGCCACTTTGTCTTCACGAATCAGGTTTCGAATTGCTGGAGTACCCATCATAATTTCGTGAGCAGCAACTCGGCCACCGCCAATCTTCTTGATTAATGTTTGCGAAATAACCGCCTGAAGCGATTCAGACAACATTGTGCGCACCATACTTTTTTCACCTTCCGGAAACACGTCGACTACACGGTCAATGGTTTTGGCGGCTGAGGTGGTATGCAAAGTACCAAACACTAAGTGACCGGTTTCGGCTGCTGTCATAGCTAAGCGGATCGTTTCAAGGTCGCGCATCTCGCCCACAAGAATCACATCGGGATCTTCACGTAATGCACTTCTTAATGCGGCATTAAAGCTATGGGTATGTTTATGAACTTCACGCTGGTTGATTAAGCATTGCTTATTTTGATGGACGAATTCTATTGGGTCTTCGATGGTTAAGATATGGTCATGGCGATTTTCATTAACGTAATCGACCATCGCAGCGAGTGTCGTTGATTTACCCGAGCCGGTAGGCCCTGTAACTAATACTAATCCACGTGGATAACTGGCAATTTTTTTAAATATTTCTGGTGCGCCAAGTTGCTCAAGCGATAAAATTTCAGAGGGAATGGTACGAAATACTGCGCCAGCGCCACGGGACTGATTAAATGCGTTAACACGAAAACGCGCTAAATTAGGCACTTCAAATGAAAAATCGATTTCTAGATGTTCTTCATAGTCTTTACGTTGTTTATCATTCATGATGTCATAGACAAGACTATGGACGCCTTGATGATCTAACGCAGGTAAATTGATTTTCCTTACCTCACCGTCAACGCGGATCATAGGAGATACGCCAGCTGAAAGATGTAGATCTGATGCTTTGTGTTTTACACTAAAGGCGAGTAATTCAGTGATTTCCATTGTAGAGACATCCATTTAACCAACATTATGACAACAATAGCAGACAGAATATCAATCGCCCAGAGTAGAATTAATCAAGCGGCGCAAAATTGTTCACGATCATCAGCTGAAATAAGCCTGCTGGCGGTGAGTAAAACTAAACCTATCAGTGACATCATTGCCGCTTATCAAGCTGGACAGCGTCTATTTGGTGAAAACTATGTTCAAGAAGGCGAAACTAAAATTACCGCCTTACAGGCAGATTACCCAGATATCGAATGGCATTTTATTGGCCCATTGCAATCAAACAAAAGCAAAATTGTTTCCGAGCATTTTGATTGGATGCACACCTTAAGTCGCGATAAAATTGCCCAGCGTTTACATGAACAACGCCCGAGTAACAAACCGCCATTAAACGTGTGTATTCAAGTTAATATTAGCCAAGAAGAGTCTAAATCGGGCGTCAATGCTGAAGACGTTGCCACGTTAGCGCTTACTATCAACTCTTTATCTAAGCTGACATTACGTGGATTAATGGCGATTCCTACCGCCACTAATGACGAGCAGATCCAACAACAAGAATTTGCGCAGTTAAAGCAGCTATTTGATCAGCTCAAGCAACAGTATCCTAGCGTTGATACCCTTTCTATGGGCATGAGCAATGACATGGACATCGCCATCGCGAATGGTTCGACCATGGTGCGTATCGGTAGTGCGATCTTTGGCGAGAGATAAAGCTGATAGCCTAGAGCAAAGCTGTCCCTAGAAGCGAAGTGCTCTATCCGCGCAGCGGCCTAGCCCTAGAACCCAGAAGCGTGGCGTCCTAGGACTGAATTAGGTAACATACACACGAACTGGACATAAATTCACTCATTTATTGGATACAGACTCAATGACTCAAGCAAAAGTATGTTTTATCGGTGCGGGCAATATGACTCGTAGCATTATTAGTGGCTTAGTTAAACATGGCTATCCTAGTGACCTTATTCATGCAACCAATCCAAGTAAAGGTAAATTGGATGCTTTGCAGCAAGATTTTTCGATTCATGTTTCTCATGATAATAATGCAACAGCACAAGCTGCTGATGTCATTGTACTCAGCGTAAAGCCGCAGTTAATGGCCACCGTTTGCGAAGACCTCTGCTCACTGGATTTAACCAATAAGTTAATCATTACTATCGCAGCTGGTATTCCTGCATCACGTTATGCTGTTTATTTTAAACAGCCAATAAAACTTATCCGCACCATGCCTAATACTCCGACACAAATTGGTTACGGCATGACGGGTATTTATGCCGATGACAGTATTTCTGCCGAGCATAAAGCGATTTGCGAAACCTTGATGCAAAGTGGCGGCAAAGTGACCTGGGTTGATAATGAAGCTGAATTAGATCAGGTTATCGCGCTCGCGGGCAGTTCTCCTGCGTATTTCTTTTTGTTTATTGAGTCAATGATCGCTTCTGGGGTCAACATGGGCATGGCAGAAGACAAAGCAAGATTATTGGCAGAACAAGCAGCCTTAGGCGCCGCGCAGATGGTGATTCAAAACCAGCAATTATCGGTGACAGAATTACGTCAAAATGTGATGTCAAAAGGCGGCACTACAGCCAGAGCCGTTGAAACTTTTCAGCAAGGCGGTTTAGTGGAATTAGTCGATAAAGCAATGACAAACTGTGTTGCCCGCGCCCAAGAAATGGCTAAAACATTTTAACGCGATGAGATGAACTAATATTTAACTTAAAGTTAACCTCTTTGGTGTAAAATAGCTTAGGTAAAACTAAGCTTTAATAGCGCAGATCTGAGCGGTGAGTGATTATATTTGCAGCTTAGTACTGTATTGCTAAACATAAGCTCAGTTAATTGAAGCATTGATCCTAGCATGTGTTAAATACTAGATAGCATAAACATAAGCACTAAATTACATAAACGTAAGGCAATATCCATGAATGCAATGAGTTTTTTAGTCAACACCCTGTTTGACTTATACCTAATGATCGTCATTCTTCGTTTTTGGCTACAACTTGCAAGAGCGGATTTTTACAATCCATTTAGTCAATTTGTGGTTAAGGCGACACAACCGATTATCGCCCCAATGCGCCGACTATTGCCTTCGATAGGACGTATTGATACTTCATCGATGTTACTGGCCTTTATCGTCGTAATGGTAAAAATGTTAGTACTTACTTTCATGGCAGGCGCTGCGGTAGATATTCTTACCTTGGTATTGTTCTCAGTGATTTCTGTGGTAAAACAAGCCGGCGTATTACTTTTTTGGATGCTACTTGTTCGAGCGGTGTTGAGTTGGTTTAATCAAGGTTACAACCCAATTGTGATGGTAATGACTCAGTTAACAGAACCAATTTTAGCCCCTGTGCGCAAAGTACTGCCTGCAATTGGCGGCTTAGATTTATCTGTGTTGGTAGTATTTATTGCCATGAACTTCATTAATATGTTGTGTGCACAGTACATCCCTTTTTGGGCGATTATTTAGTTGTTGGACATCACTAAATAATGACGGCTATAAGCTATTCCAACGATGAGCAGCAAGGTGACTTGCTGCTTTTTGTTTATCTACAACCCAAAGCAAGCCGCGATCAAATTATCGGCTTACACGGTAACGAATTAAAAATAGCCATAACTGCACCTCCAATTGACGGTAAAGCCAATGCTCATTTATCTAAGTATCTTGCAAAAGCCTGTAAAGTGGCAAAAAGTCAGGTGCATATCCTCAAAGGTGAACATAGCCGTCATAAGCAAATACAAATATGCCAGCCGCAAGTTATTCCAGCAGAAATAGCCGCACTTTTAAAGCTCACTCATCTATAATACCCCTATTGCTCAGCTCGCTAAGGACAAGATCATGTTTCAATCATTGCGTTTATCTCGCTCACTTTTACCGATATTATTATTGTCATTGATGGCAATGACGAGTACAGCTCAGGCAGAACAAAAACAGCAAGTCGGTAATTTCGATATTCACTACATGGCGCTCAATAGCACCTTTATTACACCAGAAATAGCCAAAACCTATGGTATTGAACGCAGTAGTTATAATGGTCTAGTTAATATTACCGTTCTCAATACCAGCCAAGATGGACACCCTGCAGTGCCAGTTGAAATATCGGGTATCGCCAATAATCTACTTGATGCACGCATAACGCTTGATTTTAAAGAGATCCGTGAAGGAAACTCAATCTATTACATAGCAGAAGTGCCTTATCGTGACGATCAAGAAGTTAATTTTACGATTGCCATTAAGTACGGCAAACAACTAAACACTTCATTGAAATTTAAACAAAAGTTTTATGTCGATTAAGGCCTAAAATCTCGATAGCAAGCGATAAAAAGCGAAAGAGCCTAGAGCGCTGCGCTGCTAGGACGCTTGGCGGCTAGAGGCTATAAAATCAACAGCCTAGTCGCGCAGCAACTCAATCTTAGCAGCGAAGCATGTCCTTAGCTGTGACAGAGTTACAACCTAGCAGGACGCAGTCCGCCCTCTGGCGAGCCCGAGAGTTCCTAGCGCCGTAGCGCATCGCGGCTTTGTTAGCGTATAATAACGACAAATTTTTCTTCATTTCAAAAGCAAACCTATGCAGACTCCAATCAAACAACAAATTGTTCTTGCCAGTGGCAACAAAGGCAAACTTGCCGAATTTGATCAAATGCTTGCGGCATTTAACATTGAAGTACTACCGCAGAACCAATTTAATGTTTCTGAGGTGGCTGAAACAGGCACAACGTTTGTTGAGAACGCCATTATTAAAGCGCGTCATGCGGCTGAAATTACCGGAAAAGCCGCTATTGCAGATGATTCAGGCATTGAAGTTGATGCACTACAAGGTCAACCAGGCATATATTCCGCGCGTTATTCGGGTGAAGGGGCAACTGAAACCAGTAATTACCTTAAATTACTTGATGCACTCCAGGGTGAAATGCTTCGCAGCGCTCGGTTTCAATGTGTGCTGGTATACATGCGCCATGCAAAAGATCCGACCCCCATTATTTGCCAAGCATCATGGGAAGGCACCATTAACCATGCCCCGCAAGGTGAACAAGGCCATGGATATGACCCCGTTTTTATTCCTCAAGGCTTTGACTGCTCTGCAGCTGAACTCACTGGCGATCAGAAAAATGCTCACAGTCATCGAGGTAAAGCACTGAAACTGTTAGTGAGCGCCATGCAAGCCCAAGGCATAATCTTATCGACTAACACATCGAACAGTTCGTCGAGCAATACAATAACAATGGATGAGCAATCATAAATGACATTGCAATTACCGCCACTGAGTTTATATATTCATATACCTTGGTGCGTACAAAAGTGCCCTTATTGTGATTTTAACTCCCATGGCCAAAATGGTGAGTTGCCACAGCAGCAATATGTTGATGCGTTATTAAACGACTTAACACAAGACTTGGCTTATGTTCAAGGTCGAAAAATCCATACTATTTTTATCGGTGGTGGCACACCATCGTTATTTGATGCTAGCCAAATTCAACGCATACTTGATGGTGCACAAGCATTAATCCCTTTTGAAGATGATATAGAAGTCACTATGGAAGCTAATCCTGGCACATTAGAGCATGATGACTTTAGTGCTTATCGTGCAGCGGGTGTGACGCGGCTTTCCATTGGGGTGCAAAGCTTCTCTAAAGAAAAACTTAACTTACTTGGTCGGATCCATAATGAAGATGAAGCTAAAGTAGCGGCACAAAAAGCTAAGCAAGCAGATTATTTGAGTTTTAATCTCGACTTAATGCATGGTTTACCGAATCAAAGCTTTGATGAAGCCATGCATGATATCGATACCGCCACGGCATTAGCTCCGCCACATCTTTCGTGGTATCAACTTACCATTGAACCTAATACCTTATTTCATTCAAAGCCGCCTCAATTACCGGACGATGAGAACCTGTGGCAAATTTATGAACAAGGCCAACAGCGCTTAGCGGCATTAGGTTATGAGCAGTACGAAATATCGGCCTATGCAAAGCCTGGTTACCAATGCCGTCATAACCTTAACTATTGGCAATTTGGCGACTACCTTGGTATTGGCTGTGGAGCTCACGGCAAAATCACCCTGCCCGAATCAAATCAGATTGTGCGTACCGTTAAAATAAAGCATCCAAAAGGTTATCTTGCTGCGGATAAATATACCTTTGAAACCACAGATGTCATTGAAGAGGACCGCCCATTAGAGTATTTAATGAATCGCCTTAGATTGATGATCCCAATTCCTAAAGCTGAGTTTGAACAGCGCACCGGGCAAGCGGCAGAAGTGGTTCAGCAAGGCATGCAAAAATCCATTGAACGAGGCTTACTAACCGAGACCGCAACACACTGGCAGCTGACGCCTAAAGGGCATATGTTTGTAAATGATTTACTGTCTCAATTTATTTAACTGCACAATATAACTCGCGGTTTACTTTAATAAACAGTTAACTGCGAGTTAATCCTTATCCATTAATGTACAAATCTTCGACCGCAAATACACATCCTCTAACATTTCTATTCACACTTTTAGGCAAAGCTTTATTAGGATGTGCTCCTACATTTAGGTACTTTGGGAAGATATCCATGTCTATAAAAACAAAAACAACTCTGGTTGCTGTTGCTTTATCAAGCTTATTAAGTACATCGGCCCTTGCACAATTACAAAATGCGCCGCTGTCTAGCCCACAAGAAAGTACAGCTGTAGCCACACAACATAGTGAATCTGAAAAAGCCAATGCATTGTTTGAAGCCATTTTTATGGAAAACGTCATGGCAAATCCGATTAATCAAACTTACCTTGGTATCAAACAAGATTACGGTAAATGGAATGACCTATCAGATGCTGCTGCCGATGCCGACATCGCTCGCAACAAAGAGCAACTCACCAGACTAACCCAGCTTGATACAGCAAAACTGGATCAGCAAGCACTGCTAAGTTATGAACTATTAAAGGCCGATTTAGAAAACACCATAAGCGACGATCAGTGGCGTTATTACAACTATCCAATGAACCAAATGTACGGTGTTCATTCAATGGTGGCATCATTTCTTATCAATCAACACCAAATAACAGATGAAAGTGATGCTAAAGCTTATATCAGCCGATTAAACGCGGTACCGACACTATTCTCGCAATTAGAAACATCACTAGAAACGCGAGCGCAAAAACACATCATAGCGCCAAAGTTTGTTTTCCCTTATGTGATTTCCGACAGCAAAAATATTATTAGTGGTGCTCCTTTTAGCGATACAGGTAAAGACAGTGCGTTATGGGCTGACGCTAAACGCAAAATCAATAAACTCGATATCACTGATGATAAAAAAGACCTCTTATTAAATGAAGTAAAACAAGCCCTGCTCACTAACGTCAAACCGGCTTATGAAAAGTTAATCACTTATACCAAGACGCTCGAAGCACGTGCCGATACTAAAGACGGAGTATGGAAGCTACCTAATGGAGAAGCGTTTTATAATAACGCCCTCGCCCGCACTACCACCACTAACATGAGTGCAGACACCATTCATGATCTCGGTCTAACTGAAGTTAAGCGTATTCATGACGAAATGCGCGTCATTATGAAAAAGGTTCAATTTGCGGGTAGCTTAAAAGAATTTTTTGCTTTCATGCGTGATGACAAACAGTTTTATTATCCTGATACTGATGCTGGTAAAGCAGAGTATCTAGCTCAAGCTAAGTCAATCATAGATAATATGAAGACTCGATTAGACGAAGTGTTTACCATTCAACCTAAAGCCGATTTAGTTGTTAAAAAAGTTGAGGCATTTAGAGAAAAATCTGCAGGTAAAGCATTTTACGATCAACCTGCACCAGATGGCTCTCGCCCAGGGACTTATTACGCTAACTTATACAAAATGGATGCGATGCCAAAGTACCAAATGGAAGCGCTGGCTTATCATGAAGGGATCCCTGGTCATCATATGCAAATTGCTATAGCACAAGAACTGCAAGGCATTCCAAAATTCCGCAAGTTTGGTGGTTATACTGCTTATATTGAAGGTTGGGGACTTTATTCAGAATATTTCCCTAAGGAAATGGGCTTATATGCTGACCCATACTCTGACTTTGGTCGTCTATCGATGGAGTTATGGCGTGCATGCCGTTTAGTGGTTGATACAGGGATCCACGCTAAAAAGTGGACTCGTGAGCAAGGCATTGCCTATTATGTTGAAAATACGCCAAATGCTGAATCCGATGCGATTAAAATGGTCGAGCGCCATATTGTGATGCCATCACAAGCTACCGCATATAAAGTCGGTATGATAAAAATATTACAGCTGCGTGAACAAGCCAAAAAAGAGTTAGGCTCAAAGTTTGATATTCGCGAGTTCCACACTTTAATTTTGAAAAATGGTCCATTGCCATTAGATATACTTGAAGAGCAAGTCAACAAATGGATTAAACAAGTGAACTCACTGTAACTGACAATGGGTCATCTGCACCAACGTAAAACGGCAACCTAAGGTTGCCGTTTTCATGTCACCATTACCACAAAAAAATAACCCCAGAACAAAGTCTGGGGTAAACCAAATAAACTAGGATGATGGTTTTAAGGCCGGCATTGTTTTAGTTCGAAAAGCATTGCCAACTCTGATCCAAAATTTGCTACCTTGCAGATTTGTACGCTTAATTGAAAAGGGGTCATTTCTCAACCAAACGCATGCTTCAAATCATTTCGAATCAACACACTACCATTGTATTGATATCAGAACAGACTTCAACCACTAAAGCAGCGTAAATCACTAACCCCTTGATTAGCAGGTTACGAATCAACTAATAAAGACATAGCTTAAATATTTGATATAAAAGGGATAAAAATAGAGTAGAACCTACAAGCAAGGATTTGTTTTAAAAATAAAACAATGTTTCCACTTTGCTTAACATTAACGCTAAATAAGAGAGGGAGTAAATATGAATAAAGCGATTTGTTTTAAGTTTGCAGCATCAAACTTGTCATATGTTTTTCACAATAGGCTTATTGAAAAATCAATACGCCTATTGTGAATAGATATCATCCTGCTCGCGGAAAAATGGCTATTTGATAAGCCCTTATTATCAGGCGTTGATGTTATTTACGCAGTTTATACAGGTGATCGAACTTAGCGTCCCAATATGGCGGGCTGCTAATATGCGTTTTAATAAAATCAATAAATGCACTGACTTTAGGAGCCAAGTGTTTACGACGAGGATATACAGCTTGTAATGGAAGGTTATGTGTCAACTGCCAATCGGGTAATAAAGGTACTAAAGTCCCTTGAGCAATCTCATCTTCCATCAAATAACTGGCTAAATACACAATGCCTAAACCACTCACCGCTGCCGATTTTAATGCTGGAGCATTATCAACACGGAAATTGCCTGACACGCCAATTTCGCAATAATCATCACCTTTTCTAAATTGCCACATGCTGTGTTCATGCCACTCGCCTTGGTACACCAAACAATTGTGTTCGACTAATTGCTCAGGGCGGCTAATGTTACCATGTTGGGCAATGTACCCCGGTGATGCGACTAACAAAAATTGACATTTCATTAGCGGCCTTGCCACCATACCTAGCGGCAATTGCTCAGACATGGTTAACAATAAATCTAAGCCTTCGCTGACAACATCAACTTTATGATCAAGTAAACTGACTTGCAGCTCAAGATCAGGATGTCTTGCCATAAACTCTGGTAGAGCAGGGATAATATGCATAGTACCAAATGATTGCGAGATCCCGACCTTCAATACTCCACGAGTTGCATCATTTAAGTTGTGCACGCTCGATACGGCCTGCTCTGCATCGCGAAGTAATTCTTCACCCTGAAGATACAATAAATTACCGGCTTCAGTAAGACTTAAACTACGTGTTGTACGCTGGATCAGCTGGACACCAAGTTTATGTTCAAGATCTGCAACTTGAGTGCTCACTTTAGATTTAGAAATGCCAAGACGTCTGGCTGCAGCACTAAAACTTCCTGCTCGTGCAACGTGAGTAAAAATTGCGATAGGTTCTAACAGTTCTAACATGAAAGTCGCCTTAAGCTGGTTACGACATTAATAATAATTTCAGATATCTGTTCTAGTAACTAAACCTTGCCAAGCATCAAAATCAATATTCACTTGTTATGTTTTTACTGCTAAATAAGCACCAAAACACATGAATACTGTCAATCAACATCAACAATTGAAGATTCTAAAATATAACCACATCTAAAGTAGAGTGTAACTTTGTTATAATTGGCACCAGTATAGCAAAAAAAGCCTATATGGTTCTATATTTATAATTGACAATCTCTTTATCAGAACAAAGCAACACCAGCTATAGCTGCATAATCGTTAAAATAGGCGCAAAAAAAAGCCCCTGTGTCTTAATAAGAGCACAGGGGAAGGTCAGGTGTCGGGGAGACATATTGACAGTAAATCGATATAGGTTACTTTGCTGCTTCACCTAACTTAGCTAAGGTGTAAGGAGCTAATTCAGGAATAGCCTGACGGGTTTGATTTTCAAGCACTAATAAAGTGGCAAAGTTATCACATACTTTATCGGCACGATCTTCAAGACCTTGCGATTGCGACTCAAGTTGCTTTTCGATGTCGGCACCGACGTTGTCCATCTTTTGTGAAAAAGCATTCATTTTCTCTTCAAATGACCCACCTTCTGAAGACATTATTTGGCTACCAAGTGTCATCATTAATGATCCCATTGAACTGGTAACCATTTGTTCCATTTCTTGCTCAAACTCTTTGTTAAAAGCTTGCTCAATTGATGCTTCTGTTGAGCCTAAATAAAATTTATCGCCTTGTTGATATGCCATGGTATCAACACGCTTTTGAATACCGACCATTAATTTATCGATATGAACATTAGCTGCATCACCAAAAATAGGTGTTAACGCCATATTAACCGCTTGAGTAGCCACAGAAACAACATCTCCAACAAGGTCTATCACATCTGGCACTTGGCGAGAAAGTTCTTCAGAGTACTGGGTGAGTAATTTTTGTTGTTTATCAGTAAGAGTCACTTTTTTACCCTCAACATAAAGCTGACCTAACTCAACACGATACTTTTCGATTCCATTATCGCTAATTTGTAGCGTAGTCGGCTCAACCGTTACGTCGTAGTTTAGGGTTACGTTACACTTCTCATCATTCAATGACATTTTTGCCATTGCAGGTGTTAACGCCCCAGCGGTGAATAACACACTCGTTAACGCTAAACCACAAATCAACTTTTGCTTAGTCATGATAAAAATCCTTTTGGTATACGAATATCAATAATTAGGTCGAATATGAAAGGTATAAAGCATAAGTTATGCCAACAACTATAAGGCTATGATTTATATTGAATTAAAAGCTTGGAAACAAAAAAGATGGGCGAGTAGAGAAACAATAGCGGAAGTGTATTCGTAAAATAAACCAAAAAGTAGTCTATTTTACGAATCTCAATAATAATTAATTTATCTGCACCAAACTAAAAAATAGATCGACCGAGTTGCTGACTGAGGTGCTCAAGCATCGCAGTGCCGGCAAGTGAGTTGCCATTAACATCAAGCTCAGGTGACCAGACACAAATTGACATGTCACCAGGGATAACCGCAATAATCCCGCCGCCCACACCACTTTTACCCGGCATACCCACGCGGTAAGCAAACTCACCTGCACCATCGTATAGTCCCGATGTTGCCAGTAATGCATTAAGTTGCCGAGTTTGCACAGGCGATACTAAACTGTCGCCATCGAGCGTTTTACCACGATTAGCTAAATAGAACATAGCCCGAGACAAATCAGCGCAATTCATTCTTAATGCACAATAATGAAAATAACTTTTAAGCACGGTATTAACGTCGCCGTCAAAATTACCAAATGACTTCATCAAATAAGCAATAGATGCATTGCGGGCGCTGAACTGGAACTCAGAATCCGCGA
The DNA here is from genome assembly GCF_014164545.1 of Shewanella sp. SG41-3. NCBI lineage: Bacteria > Pseudomonadati > Pseudomonadota > Gammaproteobacteria > Alteromonadales > Shewanellaceae > Shewanella > Shewanella sp. SG41-3. The sequence goes on along the minus strand of NZ_JACJFJ010000001.1, from coordinate 335,021 downwards.
CGACTTTATCGTAAGTGAGTATTGGGTTTTGGCTTAATTGGCGGACCACTTCCAACATACGATGTTTAGGTGCCCCAAGACGCGCTTGCAGCAAGTCGGCTATTACCAGTGCACCAGCATTAATAAAAGGGTTGCGAGGTTTACCGCGCTCTAATTCAACCTGCACGAGGGAATTAAACGAGTGTCCTGAGGGTTCTTTGCCTACCCGACTCCAGATTTCATCTTCGGTATATAAATTCAGTGCCAGAGTTAAGCTAAAAACTTTAGAAATACTTTGAATTGAAAAAGGTTCGAGGTAATCACCGGCACCAATTGTTTGACCATCAATGGTGGTGACTGCAATACCTATTTTATTAGGGTCAACACAGGCAAGAGCAGGAATATATCCTGCCACCTTGCCTTTACCCAAAAGCGATTTTACTTTATCGACAGCTTGCTGAAGTAATAATTGCTCTGGCAATTTAGCTTAACCCCACCAAATATCATATAAATCACTGACTTCAAGGTTAGAAACAGGCTTATCTTTCCAGAATGTTTTGACTGCTGCAGTATCTTCATCAGTACATTTACCAATAGCTTGGGTAGCAATAATACCTTCCCATTGCTTGTGTCCACCACCGTGGAAACCTAATTGACGAGGTTCAATAACTTCAATAAGAAACTGATCGACTAAGTTATCAATATCTTGCTCAGAAACTGGCTCATCAAAGGTCCAGTTAATTTCAAAACCTAGCTCTTGAAACTCATCAACTCGTAATTTTTTACGTAAACGACGACTACGATTTTGCGCCATGGTGTATTCTCCGATTGCTGAAAGTGTAGTTGTGATTAAGCGATACGCTCAAACATGATATCCCATACGCCGTGACCAAGTCTGTGGCCCCTTGCTTCAAACTTTGTTAGCGGACGATGGTCTGGACGTTCGACAACTGTACCAGTTGTTGATTGATTTTTATAACCTTCTGCTGCATTCATTATCTCTAACATATGCTCGCTGTAATTTTCCCAATCGGTTGCCATGTGAAACACGCCACCAATCTTAAGCTTACGGCGGATAAGCTGTACAAACTCAGCTTGCACAATGCGGCGCTTATGATGGCGCTTTTTATGCCAAGGATCTGGGAAAAATAATTGAACGCGCTCAAGTGAACCATCAACAATGTTGTGCTCTAACACTTCCATTGCATCGTGATGATATACTCGTAAGTTAGTGACTTCAGCAGCACCAGCATCCGCAAGGCACGTACCAATACCTGGCTTATGAACTTCTATGCCAATAAAGTTTTGCTCTGGGGCAGCTTTTGCCATTTGCACTAATGATGCGCCCATACCAAAACCGATTTCTAACACGGTATCAGCATCGCGACCAAACACTTGAGTTAACTCCAACGCTTGTGGAGTGTAATCAAGCCCCATTGTTGGCCAATATGCTTCAATTGCTTGAGATTGACCTTTAGTTAAACGGCCCTCGCGTAAAACAAAACTTCTGATTTTACGAATATACTTACCTTCTTCGTTAAATTCAGCTGTGGTAACGTCGCTCATTTTTGCCTCGTTGTCTGCGTATTCTGTTGTGCTGTGTAACTAGTGATAAAATCAGCTAGCGGCTATATGCCATTTAGCCACTCTTAACTAGCACGTTACGCAATTGCTATCTGTAATAGATCATTTATAAAGTCAGTTGCGCATTATACCTAAACTGATTGCACATGTTTATGCTAATTTATGTTTTTAAATAGCGCGGCTACTTGTGTAATAAAATGCCTATGGCTACACTGCGCCCATGAAAAATCTAAGCCCATTTTCTGAGCGTATTATCGCTTGGTACGACCTGCATGGTCGCAAATCACTGCCTTGGCAGCTCAATAAAACGCCTTACCGTGTTTGGGTGTCGGAGATCATGCTCCAGCAAACTCAAGTTGCGACGGTGATTCCCTATTATGAAAAATTTATGGCGCGCTTCCCAAGCGTTGTCGATCTTGCTAATGCGCATCAAGATGAAGTGCTGCATTTGTGGACCGGCTTAGGTTATTACGCCAGAGCCCGTAATCTACATAAAGCAGCACAGCATATACGTGATGCCTTTGATGGCAAGTTCCCCACTCAGTTTGAAGATGTTGTGGCTTTATCTGGAATAGGTAAATCTACCGCTGGGGCGATACTGTCATTATCACTTGGTCAACACCACCCTATTTTAGATGGAAATGTTAAACGAGTATTGGCCAGACATGGTGCTATTGCAGGTTGGCCAGGACAAAAAAACGTTGAGCAGCAATTATGGCAATTAACGGATGCGTTAACACCTGCCAAAAATGTTGAAAAGTTTAACCAAGCTATGATGGATATTGGTTCAAGTGTTTGTACTCGCAGCAAACCTAATTGCGCAGCCTGTCCTGTGGCAATTGATTGTGTAGCGCAACAAAGTGGCCATCAAAGCCTATATCCAGGTAAAAAGCCTAAAAAAGTGACGCCCGAAAAATCAGCCTTTATGGTGGTTTTAGTTGATAACAGCGAAGATTCTATAAAAGTTCAGTTAATCCAGCGCCCACCAGCAGGTATATGGGGAGGGTTATGGTGTTTTCCACAATTTGAGCATCAAGCAGAATTAAATGATTATTTAACCCTGCATAATTTGACACAATCTGAACAAGGGCTTGCAGGGTTTAGGCATACCTTTAGTCATTTCCATCTTGATATTCAACCCGTATTAGTTGAACTATCTGTTGCTCAAGCTACTGGCATCATGGAACAAACCTCGGCTCTCTGGTATAACATAGAGCAACCTGCGAAAGTCGGCTTGGCAGCAGCCACAGAACGCATTTTGGCTAATTTAGCCGTACTTTTCGCGACACATTAGTGTTTACAGTAATTAATAAAGTTAGTAAGGAATCATCATGGCTCGCACAGTTCACTGTCAACATCTCAATAAATCAGCTGATGGCTTAGATTTTCAGCTTTACCCTGGCGAATTGGGTAAGCGCATTTTTGACAATATCAGTAAAGAAGCTTGGGGCTTATGGCAAAAGAAGCAAACCATGCTCATTAACGAGAAAAAACTCAATATGATGAATGTTGATGACCGCAAGTTTCTTGAAGAGCAAATGACTCACTTTTTATTTGAAGGTAAAGACGTTGAAATCGAAGGTTATGTTCCACCAGCGGAAGATGAATAACCTAGCAATATAATCGATAACAGTATTAGACAACAAAGCCGCTTAACTTAGCGGCTTTGTTTTATTCATCACTAATCAGACAGATTATTGTTTAACGCCTTCTACTACCAAGGCTAATTCAACATTAGCGGAAGCTGGACCTAAATCCATTTTGACACCGAAATCTTTCATCGCAAAACTGGTTGTGCCAGTAAAACCTGCACGGTAACCACCCCATGGATCTTTACCTTCACCAATAGCAACAGCATCAATGGTTAACGGTTTGGTTACACCATTTAAGGTAAAGTCACCATTAATCACAAACTGGTTATTACCTTTATCGACAATCGATGTTGATGTGAAAGAGGCTTCTGGGAATTTGCTGGTATTTAAGAAGTCTGCGCTGCGCAAATGCTTGTCACGTTCAGCATGATTAGAATCAACACTGTTAGTATTAATTTTAACATTCACTTTGCCGTCTGCTACTTTGGCAGCATCGAAACTAAAGTCACCAGAGAACTCATTAAAGCGTCCCACCACAAAGCTATAACCCAAATGGCTTACACTAAATTGAATTGATGCATGTGCACCTTGAGTGTCGATAACATAGTCGGCAGCGTTAACAGCAACAGGTAACATAAACGTTGCACCCATGAGTGCTGCTATAAGGTGTTTTTTCATGACTTTTATTCCTTTAAGTTAATAACAAGTAGATAAATAGGTAGTGATATACATCGAACATAACGGTTAATCGGTTCGACGGTTAAACCATTCGATTATTTGCTGAAACGACTTGGCAGCAACATTCTTTTAAGCGTGTTGTCTTTATCAATAACATGATGCTTAATCGCACCTGCGGCATGCAACACAACCAACCCCATTAAGCTATAAGCAAGGTATTGATGTATCACTCCAGCGGTATCGGCTTGATCATCAATAAAAGCGTCAGGAAATGGCACGGCAAACCAATCAAAAATCCAAATATCTCGACCATCAGCTGTCGAAATCATAATTCCTGAACACATAATGAGTAACATTAACGTATAAAGAGCAGTATGCGCCCATTTAGCCGCACGTTTTTCCCATGGCTGATGGTTCGATAATGGACTAGGAGCATGTGATATGGTCCGCCAAACAAACCTCAATAGTGTTAGTCCAAGTAAAAGCAGACCGACACTTTTATGAAGATGTGGTGCCGTTTGGTACCAACTACTATAGTAGGTAAGATCTACCATCCAATAGCCTACGCTAAATAGACCAATAACAGCGATGGCGGACAACCAATGAATCATAATGGTCACTAAACCATAGCCAGTCGGAGTGTTTTTTAACATGTCTTACTTTCCTCTAAACAAGTCACAACATTTTAACGTTAATTTTGGGAAAGAAAATCAGTAAAAATAGCCAAAATCGTTCTATAAAATAGAATTAATAGATTTTAAGATAGAGAATGACCGCATAATTAAGCAAGCTCTAATTAAACATATATCAATTGTAGTCACTGCTGATCAAATATCATCAAGCCCGGTTGTTCGTCCGTCGTTAACATTCTTCAAACTAACCGGTTTAATTTTTATGAAACCAAGCGACACAAGTGTTAAAGACTCTTTCTCTAGCTACGCTAATGTCTGGTAAAAAATTTATAAGATTAAAAGAGCTTCGGGCAGCGTTTGTGGTGAGTGTAAACTGCGTTATCGTGATGTAGCATAACGACATGTCATAAACACAGCCTTGAATTAAACGGCTATACATAGCTGCACAATTAATGTTGTTAGATTAGCAGGCATAATTCAGACCTATCTGAATCACTTCTCTCCCGTTGAGTAAATGTCCTCGCATTTCAGTGAACCTAAATTAAGATAAAATGCGCTATAAAAAGTTCACTTCTTTACATGTAAAGAAGTGAACTATCAACGACTCGAGCTGGCCGTTAAAGCCAAAACTCTAACTATTAGTTAAAAATCGGCCTAATACAGATCAAGAAACGACAAATGCAATTTTCTGATTACATTTTATTGAATCGTCAGCAAGCATCTATGACTTTATTCTTGGCTATTAATGCTAATAAACCACTTTTTGGGTTTATAATTGATAAAAAAGCATCATTTTGCACATTAACTAGCCGAACGAGTGAAAACATTTAAAAAACCACTTGCACGATAAAATCCATCACTATACTATGTGCGCACTCCAGACGAGACAGGCATTGATTACCAAGTTAATACCTAGTTTGCAGTAGATAACTAACACTTAGTTAGTTGCCCGAATAGCTCAGTTGGTAGAGCAGAGGATTGAAAATCCTCGTGTCCCTGGTTCGATTCCGGGTTCGGGCACCACAATTAGCCGGCATAGCTCAGTTGGTAGAGCAACTGACTTGTAATCAGTAGGTCCCGAGTTCGACTCTTGGTGCCGGCACCATAAAAAACAAAAAAGCCACTCAATGAGTGGCTTTTTTGTATCTAATTATCCCCACCTACTAAATAATACAAGCTCACATTAAGCCCGGTATTCGCCCATAAAGCACAACGAATTCAGCTATATCAATATTACTGGATAAATGATTAAGAGTTTGCCTTATCAGATTAACTTAACCTCAAATAAACAATCAAAGATATAACCAGCTTAGATTAACCCGCATCCCCGGCAGCGTTTCAGAGACATACTATAAGCAAAAAGAGAGCCTAGGCTCCCTTTTTCGGTTGATAAAATCGCTTTAAACGGTAAACGCTATTTCCAACGTCTCATCTTATGACCTTTAACGGCATAAAATAGAATGAATAAGTAGCATGGAAACATCACCATATACCCACCCAGCATACCTAAGGATGTCGCTGAACTGGTTAGTCCCCAAAATAGTGGCCCAAAAGCGCCACCGGCAATCCCCATGATTAACAATGCAGAACCTGTGCTGGTCAGTTTACCCATACCTGAAAGTGCCAATGGCCACACAGCTGGCCACACTATGGCATTGGCTAAGCCTAAAAATGCAATCATCAATAATGTATCGGGAAGTTGGGCACCACCAAAAGGAACTAATAAAGCATTAGCTATGACATAAGACTGGCTATCACCAAACACGATACCGGCAGTTAATATCAGTCCTAAAATAGCACTGAGCATTAATGCATTAGGTTGGGAAATAAAACGGGGAATACAAATAATGCCTAAGGTATAACCTAGCACCATGCACAGCATGGTATAGGATGTCATTACCCCGTAATTCTCTACACCTAGCGTCAATGCAAATGTTCCAATCGTGTCGCCAGCAATAACCTCAACAGCCACATAAACAAATAAAGCAATAACACCTAATGCCAAACTTGGATGAGACAAAGCTTGTTTGATCTGACCTTTTTCTGAATCGATTTCTGCTTGCTCTTGTTCCAATTCAGGCAGAGGTGATTTTTTCACTGCAAAAGCAAGAACACCAATAAAGATAGCCATGCCAAGATAAGGATAAATTAAGCTATTGGCCATTTCATCAATTTGAATAGAGGTTAATTCAGTACCGACTCGCTCTTTAAAACTATCTAAAATAAGTGCTGTGAATACCATAGGTGCAATCACGCCGGCGCCTTTATTCAAAATACCCATTACGCTTACACGTGCTGCGGCTGACTCTTCAGGACCTAAGCGAACCACGTAAGGATTAACCGCTGTTTGTAATAGTGTCTGCCCTGTCCCCATGACAAGCTGAGCCACTAGAAATAATATAAATACTTGGGTTTGGGCTGCTGGGATAAATAATAAACCAGCCAACATCATTATTCCCATGCCTAATGCCATACCATTTTTATAACCCACTTTACGAATAACCCAGGCTGAGGGTAATGCGGTAAACGTTACCGCAATATAAAATGAAAAGAGGATTAACGAAGCTTGAAAAGGGCTTAGCTGTAATATTTGCTTTAAGTAAGGCATTAAGGAGCCATTTAACCAGGTAGCAAAGCCAAGAATAAAAAATAAAATTGCCACAATTGTCATTGGTACAACACTATTTTCTGCCGATGTTTTTGTTGTTGTCATTTCCATAAACCTGCTCATTATTATATTTATAGGGAGGACTTAGTGGTTTAGAAATATCAATATTAATTGAGGAATATTAATACACACTCACCACTAAGACAGCCTTGTCATCCATAACTAACAACTCACTTTAATAGCTGAGTTAACCTTATACTCTTATGAATATTTTTCGACGGTACATCCACCACAGTACGAGCCATTGCACTGTGACTAAACCTATGACACTGATCATTAACTGACTGGAAGCTGGTGCTGAACGTATCACTCCACCTAACAAGCTTTGAGTGATATAAGACCAATCAAGGATACTTGTTCCTAAATAAACAATAATGGAGTTAACACCAATAATAACAAATACATAAGACCAATTTTGCCATTTTAGTACATCGATAATGGCATAAAATACGCTAAAAAATAGTAAGCTCCACCCTAATGTCACGAGTACAAAGCTACTGCTCCACAGATCTTTATTAACAGGAATAATAAAGTCGAGTAACCACCCGCCGGACCACATAAGTAGCGCACAGAGCATCATAATGCTCACTTTGGCCCAATCGCCTTTGGGGTGTGGCTTAACAATGTATTGGCCCACAAACACACCACATAATGCGTTAATGATAGCGGGGAATGTCGATAGCACGCCTTCAGGATCAAGTGCGCGATGCTGATAAGCCATACCCGGTCGTAATATACTGTCTATATAAGTATTAAGACTTCCATCTGCAGTAAATACTCCTGCTTGGCCGCCAGGAAAACCAACAAAACACTGTAATAAAATATAAAAAATGAACATCGATATGGTGATTAAGATTTGAACTCGCAGCGAGGTGTGCCACACCACCATTGCCGCAAAAAACCATGCAAAACCAATACGCGCTAGTACGCTTGAAAATCTAATGTGTTCAGGGTCAACAGGGATCCCAGTCCCCCATCCATGGTTATATAACACCCCCAATGCAATCAGTAACAGTAAACGTGTTAATGCATAACGGTATAGCGGAATTCGCTCACGAAAAGCCAATAAGTCGATACGCTTAGGTGATAGACCGAGCGTCACACCCGATAAGAAAATAAACAAAGGGAAAATTAAGTCATAAAAGGTAAAGCCGTGCCATTGACTATGTTGGGTCTGAGCTTCAGCAACACGCCATCCCGTCCACCCCGTTAAAGCAAATAACGCGGCAAAAACGCCTTCGCCACCTATAATCCAAAACATGTCAAAGCCACGTAATGCGTCAAGTGACATAAGTCTGGGTTTGCTGGGCTTATCAAGTTGAGTATTAGACTCAATTTTGCGGTTAACTGACATCATAGTCTCTTTCATATTTACACAATTAGACAGCAAGCTTTACTGCGCAAAAACGACGTTGCCAGCAATATAGGTGCGACTGACTTTATTGGCCGGGTTTAATAACACTAGATCTGCTCTATAACCTGGTTTAATTAAACCTAGTTGTTGCTCTAAACCGAGAAATGTTGCGGGATATAACGATGCCATTCGTAAAGCTTCTTCATGACATAACCCAAGCATAGCAACGCTATTATTCACTGCCCCAACCATGTCTAAAACACAACCGGCTAATTCTCCCGTGGCTGCATTAAGCCTGTCCCCCTGACGAGTAACCTGAGTACCAAATAATTTGAAACTGGCATCATCACTCATACCAACAGGCGGCATAGCATCGGTTACCAGCATGACTTTACCTTTAGGCTTAGCATTTATGGCTATTTTTGCTGCCGCAGGATGAACATGATGTCCATCGACAATTAAGCCACACCAGGCATCTTTACTTTCCAGCGCAGCACCGACCATGCCAGGTTCGCGTGAACCTAAAGCAGACATCGCATTATATAAGTGGGTAAATCCTGTAGCTCCAGCCTCTAATGCTGCATTCACTGTGTCATAGTCAGCATTTGAGTGCCCTAAACAGACTTTGACTCCTGCTGACACCAGTGCCTTAATAACCTGAGTTGACACATTTTCAGGCGCCAGCGTGACCACTTTAATGCCTAAGTCTTGACGACTAAAAATACTCAGTTCTCTTTCACTAATTTGCCGAATATAGCGCTGTGGATGCACACCTTTTTTAGGCACACTTAAATGTGGACCTTCAAAATGAATACCTAAAACACCAGCTTGTTGATTTGCAATAGCCACCGCAACCGTATCGGCTGCTTTTGTCATGATACTTACATCATCAGTAATTAATGTGGGTAAGAAACCTGTGGTCCCAAATCGTGCATGAGCACGGCCAATAATTTCAATACACTCGGTGCTAGGCTCAGCATTAAATAACGCCCCGCCACCACCGTTCACTTGCACATCGACAAACCCTGGTGTGAGCGTACCCGCTAATTTTGTGACGGTATGGTGTTCGACATCAATTACATCTTCAGCACGTATGACAGCAGTGATCTTGCCTGCATCTATGGTTACGGCCATATTTTTATGAAATGACTCACCATCAAATAATCGCTCAACAATCAGGATTTGTTTCATAATACTCTCTGCTCTATATCAATTTTAATGAAGCAACTATAGTGTTTGAGTGACCTTCTTTAAGCCCGCGGGTTGATCAGGATTAATGCCACGGGCAATTGCGACTGCGGCAACATCAATGTAAAAACGCTGCAGTAATGCTAAAGGCGCAACTCGCGGATGAATATCTGCAGACGTTTGATTTAGATGCACTAAATCAGCACCTCGCTGCCTAACATTAGCAATTTGTTCTACATGGCTGGCATACGACTCATCATTAATACATACATCAACAATCGCTAATTTCTTTTCAACTAATGTCACTGGGCCATGTAAAAATTCTGCACTACTAAATGCTTCAGCGTGTATTGAACAGACCTCTTTCATTTTTAATGCAATTTCTTTTGAAACTGCATAACCTAAGCCGCGACCAAGAACCACTAAGTTTTTAACGCCGTCCAATGACTCAGCAGTGAGTTGCGGTTCAGCATCAACTGCGGTTTGTAAAGCTTGGGGTAACGAGTTTACCGCTTGCGCTAATGATTCACTTTGAGTCCACTTAGCGGCAACTTGTAAAATAGCAGATAGAGTGGCTAGGTAGCTTTTTGTTGCAGCAACGGCTTTTTCTTCGCCTGCACGTAATGGCACAACAACATCAACAATGTCTTTAATAGGCGCTGACTCATCATTGACCAATGCCACACAAAATCCGCCCGCCGCTTTAGCCATTCTGGCTTGTGCAAGAATGTCAGGGCTTCGGCCAGACTGTGAAATCACGATGACTAATGCTCCCTCAAGTTGTAATGACTTACCGTATACGCTGGCAACAGAAGGAGCAGCAGCAAACGTAGGAACACCCGCTTCGATTTCAAATAAGTATTTAGCAAATACACCTGCATGATCAGAAGAACCACGACCTACAATCATGACAAATTTAGGCTTAAGTTCACGTAAGGTCTGACCCAATGTGTCAGTAATAGTCTGGTTGGCAATCAATTGCTCGGCAATTTTCTGAGGTGCGGTACGAGCTTCTTGTTCCATAACTGTAAGAATTGTCATAATAAACCTTGATAAAATAATGTTGAATTAACCAGTAACCTTGTAGGTATTGAGTTGACGTCAATTAACGTCAACAAACACTCTACTGATGATTTACATTAGCTATTGGTTGAGTTAAAAATTGCTTTTTGCCGAACAAATACGCCCCATATTCTGGTGGCGAAATAGAGGGTGAAATCTTGCTTGCTATCTCATTGTCTAACCAAGGTGTTAGTGGTTCTGCTAATCCACCAATAATAGAAAAACGACTTGGGTTAAGAACAAATAGCTTTCGAGCAAGCTCGCTTATGTAATTTGCTCCATCTTGTACAATAGCGATTGCAACAGCATCACCATCCTGTGCGCACATCAATACGATACGAGCTAGCTTTGCATAAGCGCTAGATGATTGACCGGCGAGATGTTCAACAATATCGATGGCATTTTTAGCGTTAAAATAATTCAGTAAGCTCTCAGTCAGCTTGCTTGAACATGCAAAACCGTCGAGAGCAAGTAACACGTGCTCAACCGCTTTTAAACCAAGCCATGCACCACTGCCTTTGTCACCTAATGCAAATCCATGCCCGCCTAAAATAATACTTTGCTGACCAACATGCGCATAACCACATGAACCAGTACCAGTAATAATAACCGCACCATCTTCACCGTGATGAGCACCAATACAGGCTGTATGCAAGTCAGTCGTAAGATACATGGCTTTAAATGGATGTTGCCACTGAATAATTTGCTGATAAAACTGGCCAACATTAACTCCTGCTAAACCAATACCAGCGACTAACTGATGGCAAGTGTCAGGTGCAAAACCGGCATCGACTAAAGCCAAATGTGATGACTCAATCATTGATTGAAACGTTTGCTCTAAACCATGTAGTGGATTGGCACGACCAGCCACTGCGGTGCCTAGTTGTTGACCGTCATCGGAGTAAATCGTGGCACGACATTTACTGCCACCGCCATCAATACCGATATAAAGTTGCTGTTCGTTAGGCTGTTTGTTACCCATGACTGTCCTCTTGGTATTCTGTTTAACGCTACTATTTTTGATAGTCATCAAGCCTGTTAATAAGTTAACGCCATGTTACACCAGAAATGACAACGCTGTCATTTAATTTTTAACAAAAAACACTAATAATCAACAAGAATGATATTTACATCATATTTAACAGGAGGTTGTATAACTAAATTGTCTGCTGAGATTAGGGGGTAACACGTCGCCAGCGCATATGATACTGGCGACGCGGGTGTCTACTGGTTTAACAATTAGTCTACACGCAGAGTTCGGCCTTTTCGCTTACCATTAGCGGCTACTGCTCTAACATCAACAGGGCGTTTCACCGCCACCGCCGAGGTATACACTTGCCAAGGCTTATCACCTTCCCGATATTCTATCTGTAAGCCAGGAAAAGCAATATTCGCACTTAATATGCCGTCGTTAATTACTGCACCAACGGTGGGAACACGATAATTAATACCTGCATTATCTAACTTTACCAGTTCTTTATTGCCTAGGTGGTTGGCGATTTTTTGCCATTGACGTGCTTGCTGTTGACGCATTGTAGTAGTGAAATGATCTGTTATTTGGTTATACACAGCCCCTGCGTATTGGTATGGCACTTCCCATTCAGGTTTATACCATGCTCGCTCTGCTAACATTAATAGTCGCGGATAAATCATATACTCAACGGTTTGATCACTGCGTAACGTTTCACTCCATATTTGCCCTTGTATACCGTCAACAGTTTCACCAGCCTTCATTGGGCCAGCAGTTTGCTTGCCTGTATCGTCTAATTGAGGACGGTCATCGGCTTCAAAAGGTTGCCCTTCTATATCGAACCATTGTTCGGCATTAGCGGGTAAGTTACCTGGCATGAAGCTAAAAACATGATGGCTATTCAAGGCTCGAGTTCCCCAATAGTAACCATGTTCCTTTGGGTCTGCTTCATAGGGAAAATCAAAGTAAAGCACTTCAGGGTTGGACAATACCGTCGTCCAACCGTTATTCGCTTGTTGGTGAGCGCGTTGATAGCCTTTATGTGATACGAGATCCCAGACATTACTTTGAGAATGAGCAGGCATGCGGGCTGGATTAGTGTGGCTCATGCCATCACTCCAACCTGCTGGTTGAATACCTTTGTTGGCTAACATATTAGCGACACGTTCAATGAAATAAGCGCCAACATGATTGATGTCAGTGACACCGTATTGGTTGCTCGCTATAAACGCTTGGCAAATAGGCGACTCAAGCCAAGCGCCTGCGGTTTCATCTGCACCTATATGATAGGTCTCTAACGGCTGCCCCGCTTGTTCATGTAATTTAGCGATTTCAGTAATCACTTTATCTATAAAACGGTAAGTTGACTCCATACAGACGTTTAATGTGTTGTCGTTGTAATACTGTACCGATGAATACTGTGTTGTATCGTTTGAGTCCGCTAATATGAACTCATTTGCCGCCTGTTTATCCGCTTTTGCCATCATATTTCGATAACGAACCTCCATAGATTTGATCGCTGCGCGTGAATGACCAGGCATGTCCATTGAAGGGATCACTTGAATTTGTCGAGCATTGGCGTACTTAATAATATCAATATAATCCTCTTTGCTATAGAAACCATTCACCTTAGTATCCGAAAAAGGCCCACTGCCTAGCTGTGGTAAAATACAACGAGTTTCAGACAAGTCGTGACAACGTTTACTACCAACATCGGTAAGTTCCGGTAAACCGTCAATTTCTAATCGCCATCCTTCATCATCGCCCATATGTAAATGCAGTTTGTTTAATTTATAAGCTGCCATTTGATCTAGCAAATCTAAAATAAACTGCTTACTATGAAAATTACGAGACACATCAACGTGCATCCCTCGATAAACGTATCGAGGACTGTCTTTTATCTGCATAGGGTTAACGGTTAACGAGTCAATATTCAGTAATGAACTTAACGATGAAATACCATAACTAAATCCACTAGCATTAGCGGCTTTAATGATCATATTTTGTTGATTAATAATTAACTCATAGCGATCTGTGCTTTGGTTATTGTCCTGAGATAATCGCTCGAATACTAACGGGACGCCTGCACTCGATTGCCTGACACCAATGCGCTCCAGGCGGGCTAATGCGGCTTGAATATCGTGCAGTTCAAGCTGCACATCGACCAGGTTTTGGCGACTAATATTAATACCTTGATGCAAGGATATCGCCTTGCCATTAGCAACAATAACTTGCGATTTGGGAGTCGGTAGTAATGAATCAACGCTTAAACTGGCATCGGCAGATACCGTATTATTTTGGGTAAACAGTATTTCCGGCTTAGCCCAGACTAATTTGTCTGTTGGGCTACGCTGATACTGTCTTTTAGCATCGGTAAATGCTTGAGCATAAGGTCGAACTTCCATATTGGTTTCAGGGTCTTGCTGTACACGAGTACTATTAATCACTTGCGGGGTCAGCTCTACACCTTGAGCATCGTTAGCCACAATATAGTAATTGGGCATGGCATCAGTTTCAGAGAGTTGCCACAATTCGCCACGAAAACGCAGTGTGTTGGCTTGTCCTGCATGAAAACCAGTAAAAGCGGCAGTAGGGGTTATTCGATGAAGATCACCTTTAATTTGCTCAATCGTAAACTCATCACTTAATACTGCTTGTACAGGTCGCATTTGGCTAAAGTAAATAGCCCAATCAGCTAGCAACATATCGTATGAACTGGTGAAATAAATCTCAGCAATAAAACAACGCTCAGTCGCTTTGGCACCTTCAGCACAGGCTTCGTCGGTTAAATTAGACACTAAGCGATATGTTACGCTCACGTCATCTGCAAATTTGGCTAAATCATCTTGACTCCAAGACTGCAAAGCCATTTCCGACATAGGCGCTGATGATTGTGATGGTGTGCATGCGACTAAGTAGAAAGACATAATTATGGCACTAAACGTCCAAGTTGTTTTCATTGCGTCCTCGTTATCATGTAGAAGTACAGCTAATTTACCGTTATCGGTTTAGCTAACTGACATAATTTTTAGTGTCAATTAGCCTTTATTTAATATCAGGTTACTTGCTTATTACCAGTAAAAAAGCTGGAACATAAATCGCTTAAGATATGCACCAGCCCATACTTTTTTCTTGGGAGAAAGTAAAAAGTATCTTAAGGGATAGTGATGATTCAACCTGAAGTGCCACTATCAAACATGAATGGGAGAGCTACTCCTCATCACGTTAAACTGTAACAACGTTACAACCGTCAATGACAACGCTGTCATGCATAAGTTACCAATTTTAACCAATGAGATCCAGCTTTTTTACATTAGCCGACAAAAACAAACACAATTATATTAACGACCATACATATCAATGCTTTAACAAAAAACCTGAGCGCCTTGATATACAAAATTCAACTTCGATTTATGACAAACAAGCTTGTTACAAATAAGATAAGGCTCTGTACATCGTAAAATCCCCATAAACTCATAATCAAACTAAAGTTATCCCCCGCCGAATTTGTAGATTTGGCCTTTACTCCTGCTGAATATTATTTTTAACTAATGTTTTTGAATGTCGGTTAGTGTAGTTCGATAGGGGTTCATTATGCTCAGCGGCACAGATAAAACCAAAATGGCAAGTTTTATTGAGTTTTCTATTTTATGCAGCAGTTTTATTATTCATAACAGTACTCAAAAATTATAATAAATAACTGTTACAACATTCAGTAAAGCCCATTATTAAGCAATACTATGTTAATGGTACTGAATTTTATCGCAGTCTAGTGACTGCTTTGTTATTTGTTGGCATTAATGAATAGTGGCTATTTATCTGTTATTGAGGCGGAATGTTGGACTAAGTTATCCATTGTAACTGCATGATAGTGAGTATGTGAGTATGTGAGTATGTGCACCGTATCGTCAGTGATTTTAGAACCCGCAACAATGGTAGATATTGAGGAGTTTTATTAATCCGATAAGCTTAAGTAACTATTTCGTTTAGAATGATATTAACAGGCATTATCATGCTGACTTAACTAAGCATGTTATCTAAAAATGGCGCCATTTAGGCGCCATTTTTATAATCAGTTGACTAGCGACCTAATACTTCCATGCGCGCAAGTCGATTAACTTGATTTAACGAGCCGAGATGGCCAAAAATAGGCCCTAAAATGCCACGTTTTTTTAGTTCTAAAAATGCCTCATCGGATAGCTGATTTAATTTTTGCTCGTCAATGAGATATAAGCCGTTAATATTACGTTTTTCGCCTGCAACATCTACGGTTAATGTTTGACTTACGAGTAATCCTTGCTCCGCTAAAAAGCCTAAAATGCCTCTTGTCGCTTGGTCTTGCTCATAATGGCTAATTAACTCTTGCTTACGAGCCTCTAAGAATGAGGTCTCTTTTTCCGCTTCAAATAGCGCTTGGCCTTCAGTAGTGCTGACATCTTTAGACTGCTCACGAATACCAATCCACACTTTGTCTTTTACGTCTGGATTCAACACTAAGCCAAGCGGATAGTCACGGATTACGGCAGGAATATATAAGCCTAACCACTTACCGTCTTTTACACTTAGGTTTTGGCCGGGTTTAAGACCGAGCATTGCCACCGATTGAAACTCACCGGTGTCACTATTTTTAACAAATACAATGGGGTACTCTGTCGCAGCACGGCCAATTTCATGCAAGGTTACAGGCACAATATGTTGTTCTGCTATATGTGTGTAATCACTAGGAACTATTTTGAGATCACTGTGTTTAGCTGGGTCGAGTAGAGTAATTTGGTTGGACATCTTGGCTCCTTTGGGTGCGGCTCTGTGCAGGTAATCGCGACGATAGATAAAACGTTCACAGGTTGGTTATAACCTGTTTACAATAAATTAGTATTGAAACTACCAAGTTAACCAATTTTTACAAGCACGAATATAACGATTTTGCGCTTTAACTTACCACTTGCTTAAATATCCACCAGCAAATAGATTTGTCATCATATTTTCTGCAGACCATATTGATGTATTTTACTGAGTAACTCTCGGTGAGCAGGTAAATGTTGGCATAACTGTTCGCTGTGCCGCCGAATCCTTGCTGCATGCTGTTTAGCGAGCACTAATGAGGACTCAGACATTGTTTTCTTGTATGTCAAAAATTTCATGCCATACAATACATACAGGTAATTTTCTACATTGAACACTTCAAATTTAGAAAATAGGTCTTCACTCAAGGGCACATACTCTTGCCATAACGCCAGTTTGTTACTTAATCCTGCCGGGATAGTCTGTGGGTCGCGATTATCTATCCAAAAATCTGAATCATGACGATCAGAAAGGCAATAATGCATTTTGGCAAACTCAACGACCCGTTCCCATGCATACGACATAGTCTGATTAAATCGCTCGGATAAACTTTCACATTGACGACTATCACTAGGAAAACGACTTGCCAAGTAACCTGCTGCAAAATCCGTTAGCATGATTGATGTTGCCTCTATGGGCTCTAAAAATCCTTGAGCCAATCCTAAAGCGACACAGTTCTTAGCCCAAAACTGTTTACGGTAACCCACTTTCATTGGAATAGTGCGATACGAGTATTGATCTAATTGGCCACTGAGATACCGATTAAGCTTTTGTTCGGCTTGCTCATCATCGAGATGAGCACTTGAATACACTAACCCAACCCCACGGCGATTTGATAAAGCGATATCCCATATCCAACCAGCTTGATGAGCCGTTGCCTTAGTATAAGGGGGAATAATGGCATCAGGATCAGTTGGCACTTGCACAACAACGGCTTTGTTCACAAATAGCTCCTGAGATTTATCCACAAACGG
This sequence comes from Shewanella sp. SG41-3, assembly GCF_014164545.1. Classification (NCBI taxonomy): domain Bacteria; kingdom Pseudomonadati; phylum Pseudomonadota; class Gammaproteobacteria; order Alteromonadales; family Shewanellaceae; genus Shewanella; species Shewanella sp. SG41-3. The sequence continues at coordinate 317,498 of NZ_JACJFJ010000001.1, read as the reverse complement.
AACCTTCAGTGCTTTTGCTAATAAGATTGAATCAAAACCACTGCAGTCGATATAAAAATCAAATTCCTGCTCGCCACATTTATCTAAAACCAATGATGCAATACTACCATCGAGGTGCAAACGGGTATCGATCACATTGGCTTTAACATGATTAACCGCAAATTTCTGTTTGGCATTTTCAGCTAACAACAAAGCAAACTTTGCTGCATTTAAATGATAGGCATAACCTTGTACGGCCTGATATTCCGGGGTTGTAATTAATTTAGGGGCAAGGTTTGCTTCGCAAACGTCAAATTGACTGGAGACTAACTGACTGTAAGCATCACTGGGATTTTGTAGCCATAACGAAGATAGATCATCTCCCATTGAACTCGGAGGGTCAAAAAGGTGATGATAAAAATTATCTCTGCCATGACGATGACTATCAAGCCAATTTTGAAACTTAATCGACTGCTTAAATGTCACATCACAACGGGTAATAAACTCGGTTTCACTGATGCCAAAACTTTGTAATGTTTTACGGATCGTCGGTACGGTTCCTTCACCAACACCAATAGTTGGAATATCAGGGGACTCGATCAAAGTAATAGTAATATTTTGATTAAATAGCGCTTTTGCAAGATGATTGGCCGCCAACCATCCCGCAGTTCCGCCACCAACAATCGCAACTGATTGAATTTTCATATCACCTCTTAATCCAATAAAAAGCCCGGCAAATGCAGGGCTTTTAGTATATGACTCAATTAATCTATTAGATTAGAAACGGAATGCGACACCCACTTTATAGCGAGCTTCACCTTCAAAGCTCCACACTGGGTAGTCTGCTTTAAACTCAGCAATCACTTCAGAGTCTAGTGGTGCAACACCTGTTTGGATGCTGTCTTCTTCGGTTAAGTTAACAGCTTCAAACGTTATATCCATCCAATCTGTCACGCTGTATGTTGTGCTTAAATCAAGTGTGCCATAGTCTTCATGTTGACGGTTACCATAGAATCCAGGTAATTCACGCATCATGTATTCGCTGCGCCAGTTATAGGCCAAGCGGGCTGAAAATGCATCCATCTCATAGTAACCGACTAAGTTAACTGTATGCTTAGACGAGTCAGAGAACACACCCACTTGATCAGGGTAGTTTTCAGCAGGAGAACCTGCATCTGCATAAGTATAGTTAATAGAGTAACCTAAACCGTTTTCATATGAATCTTGAAGTTGCAATTCAAGACCTTCAATACGACCACCGGTAGCATTGTATTTTTCACTTACCGTCCAGCAATCATATACACCGACTCCACAAGCACTTTGGCCTTGAGCAGCAAGGTCATTATCGTTAATACCGATTTGTTGGTTTAACTTTTGACGAGTTGAAATGAATGAACTTACATCTTTAATAAAGTAAGTTGCTGCAGCTAAACCTGAATCGCTGAAATACCACTCTAAACTTAAGTCGACTTGAGTTGCTTTAAATGGGTCTAATGAAACAGAACCACGGTTAAGCTTCTCGTTACCAGGAGTACCATCGTTTAAACCCGGTAATGTTGACGTAGCAAATAGCTCTGCATAGTTAGGGCGAGACATTACCTGTGATGCAGAAGTACGTAAAATCAGATCTGGAGCTAAATCAAACGCGACATTTAAGCTTGGTAACACATCACTGTAACTAGCAGAATCTGTTGATGTTGCATCTGCAAACTGACCTGTAGAACTGAGTGCATAGTAGTCAGATTCAATGTCGGTAGAGATATAACGTAAACCAAAGTTACCACGAATGCCTTCAGACTCGAAGTTAGCCATTGCATACACTGATAGGTTTTTCTCGTTCAATGTACCGTAACCAGACTTGTCACGAGTAAAACCGTTAATTGCCGCTTTAGCATCGTTAATCATGTTATCAAAGTTTGGCTTAGGCAAAGTAAAACCAGCACCCGAGCTCATTGTGCCGTCAAAATAATAAGAGGCATCATGAACGGCGATATCACCAACGATTGCAGCATCAGTTTGTTGAGTCACATCGTGGTCAGCATAACGAATACCTGTTTTGATTGACGAAATGGCCCCTAAATCTGTTGGCACTGTCACATCAAACTGGGCATAGGTTTCTTCGTCGGTATTAGGCTGTTTCTTTAATGCCCAACCCGCGCCAGATAATTGGCCATTGTAGTCTTCAGCACTAAAGTTTTTATTAGCGATATCGATGTCAATAATATTGCCCGTTGCATCATAGTGGCCAGCAAAATCTGAAGGCTTACCGATTGAGTTACCGTAGTTAGAGGTTAAACTGGTACCACCATCAGCCTTGGTATTACCGATACTACCTTCGATTTTGAAATTTTCATTATCATAAGCGAAATTGAAATCAAGGGTATCAGAAGTCATTTCAGCTTCTCGAGCCCAGGTTTGGTTCCAAGCGAAAGCATCCACACCAGTATGAGTAATATCTGTACACACACCCGCAGCGTTAGTTTGATTACAAGTGCTAACACCTTGCTGAGTTGGGAATAAGAAAATGGATGTGTTGGCATTATCAGCCTTTAGACTTAAACCTGTGTAGGTTAAGCCAAACTCTAATGCATCATTAGCACGGTATTGCGCGGCGACGTTTAACGCAGTGCGTTCACGGTCTTGTTGGAAGGTAGAAGGAACAATTTCACCCCAACCTAGCAAGGTTTCAATACCATTACGCTGATACTGGGTGTTCGCACCAGCACCAGAGATTAAGAAACCGAAGTTTTCGTTTTCATTTTTCCAGCTATATAGGCCAGATAATTCAGGATCAGTTTCTTCTGAAATCGTGCCATAGTCACCTTTGGCACTTAAAAATACTGTGTTTGACTCTAAGTCTAATGGCTTACGAGTCTTAACGATTACCGTGCCACCGATACCACCTTCAGGTAAATCAGCTTGCGAAGATTTATACACTTCGATACCACTGATCATTTGCGGTGGTAGTAACGAATAGTTAAAACTACGGTCAATGGCTTGCTGATCAAACCAACCAGTAGATGCAACTGAATGTCCGTTTAACAATGTGCTAGTCAATTGGCTCGAGGCACCACGAATAGACACCTGCTGACCTTGACCAAACTGGCGGTTTACTGCAACCCCAGGGATACGACCTAATGACTCACCGACATCGCCATCAGGAAACTTACCAATATCTTCTGCCGTTACTGAATCCACTACAGAATTAGCAAAACGTTTTTCGTTAATTGAAGCTTTCATGGAGGCACGCATCCCACGAACTTCAATTTTTTCAATGTTATCATCAACAGTAATTTCTTCTGCTGCAATAGCACCCACTGACACTATACTGCCAAACAGAATCGCAATTTGAGTAGCAAGTACATTTTTTTTAAAGATAGATGGTCGCATCTTTTTCCCCTTCCATAACTTTATTATCGTTTTTGAGTTCATAACCATTCCCTAGGAATGACAACGCTGTCATGTCTGAAGCAAACATTACACAAAAATTAACAATGACGCCACAAAAAAATAACCGCTCCTGCTAATTCATTAATTTTTTTGCTTGATAAACAACCTAAAAAAAATAACAAATCATTAAAAAACATTTATATAGATAGGAAAGTGATTTTAGACAGTATGTATTTTTAATTGTAATAAATGGCGTAATATGAGTAGAAATGAAATTGAGGATTGCCAATTTATACAAAAACTCGCACTATTAGCAGACAAATAACCCATTTAATGTTGCGGCAATTTGCCTTGTTGAGTGGTGTTTCGCCTGAATGAAGAGTCATTTCTGACATGAAAGTAACGATTAACGACGTCGCAAAATATGCCGGCGTATCGATAAAAACTGTTTCACGGGTGACAAATAAAGAACCCTCAGTAAAACAAGCCACCATTGATAAAGTAAACCAAGCGATAACAGCATTAAATTACCAACCGAATTTAGCAGCAAGAAATTTAGCGAGCACTAGCTCGTATGTTATTGGTTTTATTTACGATAACCCCAATGCATACTATGTCATTGATATGCAAAACGGTATTTTATCTGCCTGTAAAGACAGAGGATTTGAATTACTTATTCATCCATGTAATGCAAAATCCGAGACCATTTGTGATGAGCTGACCACTATGGTTAAGCATGCTAGATTGGCAGGGTTGGTACTTACACCACCGATGTCCGAAGACCCTAATATTTTGGCAGCCTTAGACCAGATAGGTGCTAATTACGTTAAAATTATTGCTGGTGAAAAGATCATCAATAGTAACGGATTGACGGTATTGGTTAATGACCAAAGAGGTGCGGTTGAAATTACTCAACATCTTATTGATTTGGGCCATAAACACATTGCATTTCTTAGTGGTGATTTACAACATGAATCAACAAAAGAGCGATTACTTGGATTTAAGAAAGCTTTAAAAAACAACTCTCTAATTTTAAATACTGATTGGGTGCTTGAAGGGGAATACTCATTCGAGTCAGGTTTAGCTGGTGCAAATAAACTCATTGCTATGGCTAAACGGCCGACTGCAATTGTTGCCTGTAACGATGAGATCGCCGCTGGAGCATTATTTGCAGCGCGCTTAGCTGGACTCGATATTCCAACAGAACTATCTATTGTCGGTTTTGAAGATAGCCCATTCTCTCGTCAAACATGGCCTAAATTAACCACAGTCCATCAACCCAATATCGAAATTGCTCAAATTGCGACGCAACTGTTAATTGATAAACGCAAAAATCAAACAACTGAAACGTTCAGATGCTTTACTCCAACACCGGTTATTCGTAACTCAACAACCTCGCCTACATAACACCAGAAAGCCTCTATCAATAGAGGCTTTCTGGTGTTTATCAACATAAACTCGTTTAATGCAACTTAAGTTTAGGACGTTGCCAGCGCAGTAGTTTTTGCGCAATACGATATACCGAAGCCGAGAACCAGCCATATAAACTGGCTAAATGACGCTGATAAAGCGAAATATACATCAAACGCGCGATATGACCTTCAACAAAAAAGTCTCCTGAACGTAGACTGCCCATTAAATTACCCACTGCTGAAAAACGACTAAGTGAAACCAATGAACCATAGTCCTTATACACGAAAGGATTTTCTGGTTGTTGTTTCATCTTTAAGCAAATATTGGCATAAAGGCAATCGGCCATTTGGGCTGCCGCTTGGGCCCTTGGTGGCACAGGTTTACCTGATGGTAAAATAAGTTGCGCACAGTCACCTAAGGCGTAAATATCATCAATGCCTTTAACATGCATACAATCATCTACATCGATTTGATTACGGGGAGTGACCGGAAGTTGAGTAAAGTGTTCAAAAACTTTCGGACCTTTTACGCCTGCTGCCCATACTTTAATGTTGGCTTTGATAGTCTCGCCAGTAGCTGTAACGAAACCTTCTTTAGTGACTTCTTTAACCTGCACACCTAAATGCAATTTAACGCCTAACTTTGACAGTACAGTTTGTGCTCTTGTACTGACTTGCTCTGGCAATTGCGGGAGGATTTTGCTTGATGCCTCAATTAAGTTTATGTCTAAATGATCTTTAGAAATATTTTGGTAGCCATACTCTCTTACAGATTCAATAACATGATGTAGTTCAGCAGCAAGCTCAACGCCTGTGGCGCCAGCTCCTACAATACCTATACCTAACTGGTCTTGGGTTTCATTAAGCTGTAATAGTGCATCCATGAGCTTATGATGAAACAGATTAGCACTATCTAAGCTGTCTAAGAAAATACAATGTTTTTCGGCGCCTGGTGTATTAAAGCTATTTGAAACGCCTCCCAATGCTAAAACAAGCGTATCATATTCAATATAGCGCGCAGCAATAATGATCTCACCTTCATCGTTGTACACTGGAGCCAGCTGGATTTGTTTGGTATTCGGATCACATTGATCAATAGCGCCACGAATATATCGGTAACCGTTCTTTAAACCGTGATCTCGATACTGTAGCCCTTCAATTGATTGATCAATGACACCAACTGCCACTTCGTGCAATTTTGGCTTCCAAATGTGAACGGTATTTTTATCTATTAAACTAATATCAACTAACGGGTTTTTACCAAATTTTCGTCCCAATTTTGAAGCCAACGCTAACCCTGCAGCCCCACCACCTACGATAACAATTCGCTGAACCATACATTACCTCAGAGATACCTTATTCCAACAACTTAACTACAAAAATATACACGTATAAAAAAAGGCCCTTATGGGCCTTAAACTGCTTCTTCATTTTCTTCGCCGGTACGAATACGAATAACACGCTCTACATCTGTTACAAAAATTTTACCATCACCAATCTTTCCGGTTCTAGCAGTATCAACGATGACATCGATTGCACGCTCTAAAAGCTCATCTTGAATAACGAGCTCGATTTTTACTTTAGGTAAAAAATCCACCATGTATTCTGCACCACGATAGAGCTCTGTATGACCTTTTTGACGGCCAAAACCTTTAACTTCAGATACTGTCATACCCGTAATGCCAATTTCAGCAAGTGACTCACGCACATCATCAAGTTTAAACGGTTTAATAATCGCTTCGACTTTTTTCATTAAATACTCCTGTCATCGCTAATTTGTTGATTAACCCTACTCGGTATAAGAGATGAGATAAATCGATATAAAGATCGCTTCACGTCTGCAATATAAAAATCACTATTTGTGTTGCAACAGGTATTTGCACGCTAATACGTGGCAAAGACTGTTTGAAAATTATTTTATCCTTTGCAGAGGATGATTAAGCATATGTCCTAATTACAGTTTATATGCTTGCTAACGTCATTCAAATATCTTACTTGAAAGCGCTGCTAATTGTCGCGGCTATTTTACGTATTTATGAAAAGATATTTCGCAGCAAATTCACTGTTCATTTTCTATACTAACTTAATCTTGCTGCAGGACGCAGCTGACAACGTTTAAGGATGAACAATTATGAGATTTTCTATTCAAGAAAATGGCTTCAGTTTGATTGAAGTTATTATCACCACGCTAGTCGCTTCAATCATGTCATTGATAGCTATCCCCCCATTAAATGACGTGATTGAACAAATCAGAGCCAGAAGTACTATTCAAGTTATTCAACAAACCATTCAATTAGGCCGAAATATGGCCATAAGTTATGGCGCAAGGGTAACGGTTTGTCCTTTAGTTGAAAACATGTGTTCTGAGGATTGGAGTCTTGGGCTAAGTGTTTTTATTGACCAAGGTGAAAAAAATCAACTTGATGCGAATGACCAACTACTCCAACAGACATCACCGTTTAATGAAAATGATTATATTAGATATAACCGCCCGGCGATCCGCTTTCAACCTGATGGACTCGCTTCTGGCACTAATGGCACATTAACTTATTGCCCTGGAAAGGTTGATAGTGAATATGCAAAAGCGGTTATTGTTAATCAAGCCGGTAGGGTAAGGATATCAAAGAAGAAAAATATAACATGTAAACTTTAGCGAATCGTAAAATGACAAATTTTACACATAATAAATTGATTGCGACAGATGTCCGTAAATAGTCAATAAAACACTGTTATTCAGGTTGTGCTTGGTTATACTCTGCTTATATGGCAGAGGACTCTTGCATGAAAAAAATACAATCTGGATTTACCCTAGTAGAATTGATGGTCACTGTTGCAGTTGCTGCAATACTGTTAGCAATTGGAGTGCCTTCGCTGACCAGCCTTTATGAAGGTATTCGAGCAAGAAGCGCTATCAGTACAATTGAATCATCATTTGTATTTGCTCGTAGCCAAGCAGTTAGTTATGGCAGTAGAGTCTCAGTCTGCCCAATGGCATCGACATCATGTGGCAGTGACTGGACCAAGGGTTTTAGCATATTCATTGATAATGGCACAATTGGCACTATGGATACAACCAATGGTATTGCTGATGTGGTATTACGCAAGGTAGATGCATTTAACAGTAACGATATTATTCAATCAGATTTATCACGATACAGTTTTAACCCTGATGGTATGGTGGCGAATGGCAACAGCGGCACTTTGCGTTATTGCCCTAGCACTGCAGACAACAGCTCTTCTGAGGCCATAAGTATGAACTCTTCAGGTAGGATTTCTAAAATTAGTGGTACCGTAACCTGTAGCTAGTAAAAAGGGCTTATAATCGTAAGCCCCCTTAAAACTAAAAAATCAATCGTCTAAGTCAGTTCTTTGCTCATCAAGTTGCCGAACAAACTTATCTTTAAACTTTTTATCTTCTGTAATGCATTCAATAATACGCTTAACCATTAAACGTTCATTAGTTACCGTTGCAACAGAATTTGCGAGTAGTCGGCTTTGTTCTTCTATAAGCAATTTAGGATCCCAACTAAATACAGCAACATTTGGTCCATTAGCCGTTTCAATATGGCACTTAAAAGTCGACAGTGACGAATAAGTACTCTGTTCAGCAGTAGAGTAAAAACTAGTCGATATTAACAAAACAACTAAACCTGTAATTATTTTCATTACCAACACTCCGTAGGTGACTTGGTACCTGTTGAGGTTAACGATATCTTTGCACAAGCGGAATCACGTGTTGCTTGTACACCAACAGCTGTTGCTGTCACTGTGTAATCATCCCCACTCAAAGTTGTATCAACCTTATAATAGGTATTTTCAACAATCCAAGGATCTGCTTTCAGCCCAAGTTTAGTCATATCAGTTGCAAAGCTTCGATGATCTAAATAGTATTGTTCTTGCAAATTAGCAACATGCATAACGCCAGCTAAACCGTCAGCACGCGCCCCCTTAGCAACAAATTGAGTGTAATTAGGGTAAGCAATCGAAGCCAAAATACCTACGATAACAACGGTAATCATCACCTCAATTAATGTGAATCCTTGCTGGTATTTCATTACATTTTTACTCATTCTATTCATCTATATGATAATAAATTTTATTGACTTTTAAACCGCCACGAACACACTTATTGTCACCATCAGCACATCCATCATCTGGACCTGGTTTAAGCTTAACAAATAACTCACTGCCTGCACCTACCAGATACATATATCCATCCTCACTAGAACTATGGGGCGGAATAATTACCTGCGGAGTATCTGGAATAGTATAGCCAGTTTCATAACTTGTCTGAGAGTATGAACGAGTCCCTTTATGTAAATCAAATCCATAAATACGCCCCTGACCAGTAACTAAACATTGGTTAGTTGATTGTGCTGTACCTGGTTCATAAGAAGTGAAAAACACCCGCCCTTGGATAATAGTGCCTGCGGATAAGCTTTTTTCCCCGGTACCTGGAAAGCTATAATACCAACCTCTTTTAGTACCAAAAGCAATATTTTGTGCTTCGGTGCTTGGCGGAGTGGTTGTTACATCATAAAGATCATTAATGGTTAATGCCGCGGGGATTTCTTTACCCGTTGCCCCCGTAAATGACTTTGTAAGAATATTACGATCTTGCAACACAAAAAACTTATCATTTCGAGCTTTGTCTAATGGATGTGGTCTGTGACCAGAGCCTACAACCACAGCATCATATGCAATCTTTTGATAAGCATTTGTTTTTGTGGTTACCCCTGATACGGTTGATGTTACTTCTGATATATTATTAAAATAGGTTTGCACAACCGTCGGTTCCGCAAAGAAACGACGATCAGTTGCCGGAGTATCACCACCTAAACTGGCAAATTTAAACGCTGTCCACGGATTAGTTGAATCACTTGGGTTTGCTGTCGGTAAGTCCATTCGCCAAATATTGGCTCCAGTATCTGTTGCGTATATACGATCAGTCAATCTGTCATTATTACTATCAAGAACTGCGACACTATTTGGGATACTATCAACAATACCGGCCATTTTTGTCATTCCAGTCCCGCTTGCTGGACCGAATTGATGCACTAATGCGCCAGTGTCAGCATTGACAATGAATACTCCACGACCTTTTGTATCATCAGAACCAACAGCAGAGCTATCTTTGGTAGATGGAGAATAACCTGCACCGAAAATAAGCACTGGTGATGCTGTGCTTGCTGAAGTATTACCACTTGGCACACCTGGAATAAAAGTAACAATAGGCTCAGCCCAAGTTTGACCAAGCTCAGCCATACCGGCAGAACTTGAGTCTATTTTCCACTTAAAAGAAGGTGAGTCGGGATTAGTAATATCAAGTGCATAATATGACTGACCACCACGTCTCATCCCGATAAATAAATAAGCTTTTTGTATTGCGCCCGAAGCAGACCGTTTTACATATGTCACAGGTGGCGTATCCATTCCATATACAGAATGAACCCCGGTTGGCACATTTGCCCTAAGCTCACGTAAATTGGGCAATAATTCATAGGGCATAAATCCCCAAGACTCAGTTACGGTATCACCAGCATCCTTAAACATGTGTACAAAGCCAGCGTTAGTTCCAACTATAATCCGTAAATCAGGTGAGCCTGCAGTACCATAATTGATAGCAAGTGGCTTAGAATGTAGAGGATCGCCCATAATATCAACACGCTTATCGATTTTTGAACCATCGGAATCTTCATCATCGACATCGACACCTTTAGCCCAATCAAACAAACCAGATAACTCAGTTTTATCTACCCCCATAAATAAAGCTAATTTGTCTTCGTTACCAATATTTGGAATGTTTATGGCAGTATTCTTTGTGAAATCTGTCAATGCTCCACCACTGCCAAAATTTCCCAAAAGCTTACGATTCGCGGTAACTTGCAGCACTGATGACGCTCCACCAATATCAACATTATTACCATCACCGCCGGAGCTTGTCGCATCACAAATAGATTGTAATGTCCAATATGAGCATGCTGAATTTTTTAAGCTCCCTGTGGCATCAAGTGCTGGATTACCATTTTTATCGACAATATCTCCAGACTTGGTAACTTTGAATTTTTTAAGGTTGCCTAACCAACGGGGGCCCTTGTTCGGTAAAAACATCGCATAGTAAACAGAGTCTAAACTCTGAGTACGGTCAAAGTTATTACTGGCAATAGAGGGAGAGGTAAAACTTGAATTAACTTCTAATATGTTTGAGAAAATCTTTTGTAATGCACCTTGAAGCGCTTGAGCACTTTTTGCAGAATAATAGTCACCGCCACCTCTTTTAGCTGTTTCTTTAAGTATAGGTGCGGCACTATCAGCCCCATCACTAAAACCAATGGTATAAGTAGTAATTAACTGATCACCCGTTATATTTGGATTGACATCATTTTTATGCATCCAACCAGCTAAAGCGGGAAGATAGTTACTAGCGTACCTATCAGATGTTTTCAAACCAGATAGTTTTAACACCTCACTGTCAGCATCGGTATCAGATGTCGGCTCACCGTCGGTAACATAGATAATATAAGCATCATTTTGACATTGTTTACCCACAAAAGGTGAAGTATATTTACCATTCACTTCTATCGTGGTATCTCTCAACGGAATTCGAGTTGGATCATCATTACCATAATAAACACCTCCACCAGCAAAATATCGATAGGCTTCATACAGATTTTCACACAACGGAGTATTACCGCCAGGTGATAATGACGAGATGGTAGTTAATAACCGCTCTTTGGTTGCATTAGTGGTGGTTGAAATACCATAAACAATCCGTCCACCATTACGATTATTACTATTATAGTTAAATACACTTAACCCAAAATCAACGCCAGGAGTCGTAACAATAGTATCTTCAATTACTCGTTGTGCCACCGACATGCGAGAATAGTTATGCTTACTCTTCGTCGAATTGTACCAATTTATATATTTTTCGGTATAAATCGTGATGGGCTGACCAATACCAAAATTGGTCAATTTAGATTTAGCAATCGCGTCATCGATTTCAGACTGAGTTGATGAGTTATTAATTGGGGTATACATAACCGGTGCAGCACTGGTGCCTAAACCATCAACAGGAAAACCATTTTGAACCCCAGGATTTTTGTAACTTTGTTCCGCTATATCCTCATAACAGTCTATGATAGAAACAGCACTACCATCCGTTAATGGTAATTCTTCCCAAGCACCACTTTCACCAGTATATCGATGCTCGCGTAGAAAGCCGGTAAACATCCCATAGTTAATCAAATACTCTTGAGAGGTAGCGCACATATTTACCGAGTTTTTAAATGTTTGTTTACTTGCCGAAGTTGGTATGTTTGTACTGCTTCTTGTATAGAATAGATTGGTATTATTGGTCAGTTTGGTACCACTATTATTCACATCCTCATTACCTCGAGGATAAGAGTCTTCAGTATAAAAGTTATTCCCCATACTTCCTGATGTATCGAAAATAATCAGCACTTGTGGTCTCGCGCCTGATCTAGCTGAAGCTTCAAATACATATAACTCAGTATCATCAGCAAAACTGATTGATGAGTAAACCAAAATAGCAAATAGTAATGCCGACTGTAATTGTTTAAAAATCATGACTAGCTCCCCCCCATAACTTCTTTTTCTACACCGACAACCACAATAACTTGCCCCATATTACTGCGGCCAAATGTTGCGGCACTTGATATTTCGACTCGACGACAAAAGATACCTACAGTAGGCGTAATGCTTGGTTGACAATCTGTATCACCATCAGCCAAAGGAGTTAATGTACTTGACACCCCTAAATCATTATCGACAGTGGTTAACACCGCAGTCATTGTAGCCATAACGTCTGAATTGGCTAAAATAGCTTTGTCTTGAGCACCTTGTGCTGATGCCATAGCATCTATACGTTCAGCTCCGGCACCAGCCATTCTTAATGACTGCGTAGAATTAACCGCTAAAGCGACACCAATAATTGTCATCAACACCAATATAATTAAAGAGAAAAATAGCACAATACCTTGCTGTTTTTGATAAGATTTTATCATATTGTTACCTTAAAGGTTTTTCACTATTTGGACCATAATATTGGCCCGAATCCATATTTTTACTAGTTATTAAGTATACGGTTTTCTAATACAATCGTTGTTGAAACAATTTTACGACGATAATTATCTTTTAATGGGCCAATTTTTTTATCACCGAGTTGATACGTTGTGTCATTGGTATAACTGCGATCTTTATCACTTGAACGAACTAATAAAAAAACTTTTAAAGAGACGATTTCATTGTCATTATCCCACATTAATGTGGTCACATTTTCTGCGGGCATATAGCTATCTGCAGTTCCGTCAGCATTGTTATCGACACCATACAGTACTCGCATATTTTCGATGCCTTCAACTAGCTGCTCCTCATTATTCATACCATTATTTATCGACAATGTACGTCGTCTTAGTACCGGAATGTCACCATCATCACGAATAAAATAGACATGATGTTGATATTCCCAATTCCGACTATTTGCAAGCCCTGGCGCGGCAGCATTGCCATCAAAAAAAACGATAGCTTTTAAAGTAGAGGCTACGTAATAACGAGTAGCTGTTAGAAAGGTTGCTGGCGGGCCAATTAAACGCTTAATTTGAATCACATCGGTTTTACTATTAGGAGAGATACAAGCTAAAGATTGAGGGCTCACGCCCTGTTCATAACCCCATAGGTAACGAAAACCTATAGGCTGAGCATTGGGAAAACTAGCATTGTTTAAACCTGCGCCAACACAGTCATTTGTTACGACTGTTGAACTAACAGTAATATTACCTGGAGTTCCAGTTAAGTCGCCCATAAAACCTAATTGGCTAAGGTCTCGCTCCAATATAGCTAATGCGATACGCCCATTTTCTTGCAGTTGGTTAAATTGACTAGTGGTTGTGACATTACTGGAAGACATACTAAACATGGTAAAAAGACCAGCCGTTAAAAATAGACTAATCAACATTGCGACCATTAATTCAACGAGCGACAAACCTCGTTGCTTATCAAATAAAATTATCATCTTATAATCGCCGTATTAACGACGAATGTACGTCGTCGATCACTACTAGAACCACATCCTTTAACAAAACTCGTTTGCCCCTCAGCACCATCAGATGAAGCTCGGACGCCTTTCCACGTTATGGCAACGATAACATTATTCGCGCCATCAACAGCGATGCAAGCTGTAGGTGAATCCAAACCGCCGACATTTGTATTGTCTGACGACTTTTCACTTGTGCCTAAAAATGCACGCTCCCATTGAAACAAGTCCCAATTTCTAGTTTCAATATTGGTGCAAATAACGTTTGCACCCACAGCAACATCACAAGATTTTGCCGATGCAATCGTACTACCAGTATAGGTACCATTGTAAGTGGCTAATTGACTACTATTGATACGCATTCGATTAATAATATCATTGGCATAATACGAAGCTTGAGTTTGCTGAAAAGACTCAAAACTGCCTTGTTTAGAAATAATATGAAGATTAAAAATGCCAATAAGGCCTATCACCAGAATAACCAGTGAGACCATAACTTCAATCAAGGAAAATCCATTCCTTTTAGGTGACATAAGCGTCAAACCTCCTGCAAAGATCAATATTAGAGAATACGACCTTAAATTTTGTTGCGCCAAGCTAATTTTACTTAATATATAGATGATAGCTGAGTTAAATGTAATCAGATAGTATCAATTTTGTATATTAAGCATGATTAATAGCTCGAAAGATATTATTGCTATTATACTCGGTTCATTTTTTAAGTACAAAAAACCCGCAACCTAAATTAAGTTGCGGGTTAATATAGTTAACATATTGAAATAAAACATATAGCTAACGTGATTGTGAACGTAACAATTAACGTAATTCTGCAGGTACGGCGAAAACGGTATCTTCTTTACGGCCTTCCACTTCAGTTATCACACTCGGCGCTAATGTCGCTATCGCGTTAACAACTTGTTGAACTAACACTTCAGGCGCTGAAGCACCGGCTGTGACAGCGACTTTCTTTACGCCGTTAAACCATGCAGCTTCTACATCAGCAGCGGTATCAACTAAATAAGATTGAGTACCGGTTTTTTCAGCCAGTTCACGCAAACGATTTGAATTAGAACTGTTTTTAGAACCAACAACAATCAGTAAGTCCACTTCTGCAGACATACTACGTACTGCATCTTGACGATTTTGAGTTGCGTAGCATATGTCATCCTTACGTGGTCCTTCAATTGAAGGAAAACGTTGCTGTAATGCACTAATGATATCTAAAGTGTCATCAACAGACAGTGTGGTTTGAGTAACAAAACATAACTTATCAGGATTATTAACCTGAAGATTATTAACATCTTCAGGTGATTCAATAAGATAAACACCACCTTTAGGGTTATCGTATTGTCCCATTGTGCCTTCAACTTCTGGGTGCCCTTGATGGCCAATCAAAATGCACTCGATACCTTTACGACTTGCACGAGTAACTTGCAAATGCACCTTTGTTACTAAAGGACAGGTAGCATCAAATACTTTTAGACCGCGATCTTTGGCTTCTTTTCTTACTGCCTGAGATACACCATGGGCACTAAAAATAACAATGCTGTTATCTGGAACCTGATCAAGTTCATCGATAAAAAGCGCACCACGCTGTTTTAGATTTTCAACCACATAGCGATTATGTACCACTTCATGGCGAACATAAATTGGCGGTTCAAATAATTCTAAAGCACGCTCAACAATACTGATTGCACGATCAACCCCAGCACAAAAACCGCGAGGATTAGCCAACAAAATACTCAGTTCAGGAGACGTCGGATCAACTTTTAACATGTGATACCTTTTTAATCAGTTATAACACTGACCACTTCAAGCTCAAACGTAAGCGTGCGTCCAGCAAGTGGATGGTTTAAATCGACAGTAATTGAGTCACCCGCCGTATCACGAACAATACCCGGTATTTCACTACCACCTGGGCCTGCAAAACTGACGATGACACCGTCTTCAAGCTTCATATCAGCTGGAAAACGGCTTCTGTCCATATAATGGATTGCATCTGGATTTGACTCACCAAAAGCATCTTTTGCCGCTAAGGTAAACTTGTGCTTATCACCTTCACTCAAGTCTTTAAGTTCATCTTCAAAAGCCGGACTTAAGCTACCGTCACCAATATTAAAACGCGCCGGTTTGCCCGATGCTTTAGTACTGTCGGCGGTCGATCCGTCTTCTAATACAATATTCATATGGCACACCAATGAGCGACCATCTTGTTTAGTTAAATCTGTCACAGTTAATCTTGCTCCTTTGGTGACTTTGCATCTGGTCTAAATGATTCCCAAATGATCAGTACTGCACCCACAAATATACCTGAATCGGCAATGTTAAACGCTGGATAATGGCTGGTTTGCCAGTAGAAATCGATAAAATCAACGACAAAGCCATGCATTAAACGATCAACTAAATTACCCAATGCGCCACCAATAACTAAGGTAAAGGCTAAATTACTCCGCCATATCGTGTGTGACTGTTTACGTAGCCATACGGTGAGTAAAGTACTAAAGCCGAGGGCTATAATAGTAAAGAACCAACGTTGCCAGCCACCTGCATCACTTAAAAAACTGAACGCAGCGCCATAGTTTCGCACATAAGTGAAATTAAAAAATGGCAGAAGCTTGATAGACTCATACAATTCAAAATTGGCCAAAACCCATTGTTTAGATAGCTGATCGGCTAAAAACACCAATGCAGCTACCCAATACCAACGCAAGCCACTGTCTTTCCATGTTAATGGCACAGTACTCATTGTGTTACTTCCTTAAGCAAAATTGCGTTGTTCGCCTTCACCTTCAATATTGGTCACACAGCGTTGACACAATGTTGGGTGAGATTCAATGGTGCCAACTTCTTCACGATAGTGCCAGCAACGCTCGCACTTCTCTGCCGAACTTTTGGCTACCACTAGCTTAAGTGAGCTTAATTCTGTTTCGATGGCGTCATCACCCGCTTGCGACATATCCGCCACGGCCGCTTTTGAAGTAATAAGAATAAAACGCAACTCATCACCCACCTTGGCGAGTTCAGCCGCTAAATCAGCATCAGCAAACAATGTAACTTCAGCTTCTAATGAACCACCAATACGCTTGTCACGACGCGCTTGCTCAAGCACTTTGTTAACTTCGTTACGGACAGTTAATAGTTTTTCCCAGTACTCATCACTTAAATCACTGTCAAGCGTTACCGCTTCTAGGCCTTGATACCATTCTTGAGTAAACACATACTTTTCACGCTTACCTGGTAGCTGCTGCCAAACTTCGTCGGCGGTAAAGCTTAAGATTGGCGTCATCCAACGAACCATAGCTTCGGCAATATGATAAAGCGCAGATTGACAACTACGACGAGCATGACCTTCTTGCTTCGCGGTGTACTGGCGATCTTTAATAATATCAAGATAAAAACTGCCTAGCTCAACAGAGCAGAACTGCATCAATTTTTGGGTCACTTGGTGGAAGTTGTATTGATCATACGCTTCGATAATTTCTTGTTGCAGTACCGCTGCACGGCGAACAACCCAACGATCTAATGCGACCATGTCTTCCGAGGCAATCATGTCTGTTTCTGGGTTAAAACCATTTAGATTCGCTAACAAGAAACGAGCTGTATTACGAATACGACGATATGCGTCAGCACTACGATTTAAAATTTCATCAGATACGGTCATTTCGCCACTGTAATCAGTCGCGGCAACCCATAAGCGTAAAATGTCAGCCCCAAGCTTATTGATCACTTGTAGTGGCGCTATCACGTTACCAACAGATTTTGACATCTTACGACCTTTACCATCAACGGTAAAACCATGAGTCAGCACTTGCTTATAAGGTGCTGTACCATTCATCGCCGTTGAAATCATCAATGATGACATAAACCAACCGCGATGCTGATCGCTCCCTTCTAAATACAAATCAACGTCATGACCATGAAACTCTGGGCGTGCAGCAACAACAGATGAGAATGATGAACCTGAGTCAAACCATACATCTAATGTGTCAGTCACTTTACGATACTGATCTGCTTCATCCCCGAGTAACTCACTGGCATCTAAATCCCACCAAGCTTGAATACCCTGTTGTTCAATGCGATGCGCGACACGTTCCATTAGTGAAACACTGTCTGGATGCAATTCATCGGTTTCACGGTGAACAAATAAGGTGATCGGTACGCCCCAAGTACGCTGACGAGAGATACACCAGTCGGGACGATTTTCAACCATTTTTTCGATACGGCTTTGACCCCAATCAGGGATCCACTTGGTTTGCTCAATTTCTTTTAATGCTTGCGAGCGTAAACCATGGTTATCCATAGAGATAAACCACTGTGGCGTAGCACGGAAAATAATCGGTGTTTTGTGGCGCCAGCAATGTGGATAACTATGACGATAAGCAACATGCAGCAATAACGCGCCTTTTTCTTCTAACAGCGCAACCACATTGGCGTTGGCTTTAAAGACATGCTGACCGGCAAAAAATTCAGTATCAGCTTTATAAACCCCATTATCGCCAACGGGGTTTGCCACTTCTAAACCGTATTTTTGACCAACAATAAAATCGTCCTGACCATGCCCTGGTGCGGTATGTACAATACCGGTACCCGCGTCAGTCGTAACGTGATCGCCTAAAATGGCTGGCACATCGAACGCATAAAATGGGTGGCTAAAACGCATTAACTCAAGCTCAGCGCCCTTTACTTCACCTAAAATGACGTGTGACTCTGCAGCGTAACGCTCAAGGCAAGACTCGACTAAAACTTGGGCCAAAATCAATGTGGTGGTTTTGCCGTCTTTAACAAATTCCACCAAGCTATAATCTAGCTCAGGGCTTAATGCTAACGCACGGTTAGCAGGAATCGTCCAAGGAGTTGTAGTCCAAATAGCCATGGCCACTGGTTTAGCATAATTTTCAACGCCAAATTTAGCTGCAACTGCTTGGCTATCAACTGCCACAAAAGCCACGTCGATGGCTGGCGATGTTTTATCTTCGTATTCAACTTCTGCTTCAGCTAGCGCTGAACCACAATCGGTACACCAATGCACAGGTTTGACACCTTTGTGCAAATGACCGCTATCAATTACTTTTGCCAATGAACGAACGATATTTGCTTCAGTTGAAAAATCCATTGTGAGATATGGGTTTTGCCAATCACCTAATACACCTAAACGAATGAAGTCATCACGCTGACCTTCAACTTGAATAGCGGCATATTTACGACATTCTTCACGAAACTCTGCCGCAGAAATTTTGACGCCAGGCTTACCGACTTTTTGCTCAACTTTTAGCTCAATGGGTAGTCCATGACAATCCCACCCAGGAATATAAGGCGCGTCAAAACCAGACATGGTTTTTGACTTAATAATGATGTCTTTAAGAATTTTGTTTACAGAGTGACCAATATGAATGCTGCCATTGGCGTATGGAGGGCCATCGTGCAGAATGAAAGGTTTACGGCCGATACGGCTTTCACGGATCTGTTGATACAGTCCATCTTGCGTCCAGCTATTTAACATTTCTGGCTCGCGATTTGCCAAATTACCGCGCATCGGAAACTCTGTTTCCGGCAAATTCAAAGTAAATTTATAGTCGCTCATTGATCCCATACCATTATTTAAAGCTGATTCATTTCAGCTAGCATCGTTGCTAAATAAAGCGCGAGCTTCATTTGCATCATTTAAAATCTGTTTTTTTAGCGCGTCCAATGACTCAAAAGGTTGTTCATCACGGATCTTTGCCACTAGTTCTACTTCCACTCGTTTACCGTATAAATCACCGGTAAAATCAAACAAATGGACTTCTAATCTGCAGGTTTGACCATTAACAGTGGGTCTGAAGCCCACATTAGCCACTCCATCATATATATCACTGCCATCCCAGTACAAACGAACGGCAAAGACGCCTCGAATCGGTACCACATGTCGCTTTAACGCGATGTTAGCGGTTGGAAAACCGATCGTACGGCCTAATTTTTGTCCGTGAGCAACCTTACCACTTAAAATGAAAGGATGGCCAAGTAA
The DNA here is from genome assembly GCF_014164545.1 of Shewanella sp. SG41-3. NCBI lineage: Bacteria > Pseudomonadati > Pseudomonadota > Gammaproteobacteria > Alteromonadales > Shewanellaceae > Shewanella > Shewanella sp. SG41-3. Next base: position 297,658 of record NZ_JACJFJ010000001.1, on the reverse strand, counting down.
ACGCCTTGCTTGCTCCAAGTTCCCTAACGCCAGTTGCTCTCTTACCGCAGTAGAGCTTACTCGCGACGAGCCAACAACAAAACTTTGGGTACTGACAACGGTAAAGCCAAATTTCTTACCCGCTGCAACAAGCATTTCGAAATTACCTAAACGACGTTTACCAAAGCAAAAATCATCACCAACAACCAAATATTTAACGCCAAGCTTATTAACTAATAACTCTTCAATAAAGGCTTCAGCAGGTTGATTAGCAAAAGCTTCAGTAAAATTGATACAAAGTAGTCGATCAATCTTCAGCTCGTCTAGTAACCTCATTTTATCACGAAGGAGACTAAGTCGAGCCGGTGCATCAGCACCTCGGAAGCGTTCTTGCGGTTGAGGCTCAAACGTCATTAACGTTGCGGGTAATTGAAAGTGATGCGCTTTACTCACCAAGCTACTGATCACTTGCGCATGGCCACGATGGACACCATCAAAATTCCCAATGGTCAAAACACAACCATGATGAGAAGGTAAAATATTGTGTATACCGCGGATTAATTCCATTACGCTCAATACTGCCTATTGCAAATCGGCAGATTATATACCCAAACCAATGTCAGATGCGAGTTTCAACCTGAGATTATTACAGCCGATTTAGGATATTCTGCCGATACTCGCCCTGCCATTCGAATAGGATAATTTATCTCTGACGTTTAATTTTCCAAGGTCGAACACCCAACACAAGCAAACTCAACAGATAAATAACTGCGCCGCCAACAATAAGCTCAATTAACATAAACATCCGCTCAAAAGTGTGCCATTCAAGCCATATGCTTTGTTGTGGCATAAAATACACAAGTGCAATAGTCATCAATGCTGTAGAAATGATCACTTTAAATGAAAAAAACAAGGTTTGTCGGCTCATTTGATAAACGCCCGCCTTATGCAAACCCCTGTATAACAAGCCAGCATTCAACAACGCAGACATTGATGTCGCAATAGCTAACCCCACATAACCAAATGGAATCGCAAAAATAAGGTTAAAGGCCATATTACTCACCATGGCAATGATGCCATATTTAACCGGTGTTTTAGTATCTTGGCGCGAATAGTATCCCGGCGCTAACACTTTAATCATCATAAAACTTAATAAACCACAACCGTATGCAACCAAGCTGTACGATGCCATTTCAACGTCATTAACGCTAAATGCACCTCGCATAAACAGCACCATTAACATGGGTTTAGCCAGAACGATTAATCCTAACATAGCCGGAGTCCCCAGTAGCAAAATGGCTTTAACCCCCCAATCCATAGTGTGATTAAAGCCACTGCCTTCGGCATTCACATGTTTTTGTGACAGTGCAGGGAGAATAACAGTCGCGATCGCAATACCAAATAAGCCTAAAGGAAACTCCAATAGTCGATCGGCGTAGTAGAGCCAACTTATCGACCCTGTCATCAAAAAACTGGCAATAAAAGTGTCAAACAATAAATTGATTTGTGATACCGACACCCCGAATAATGCAGGGATCATCAAAGTTCTGATTTTCACTACGCCAGGATGATTCCATCCCCATGAAGGTTTAACGAGCGCTTTCTCACGGATCAAAAATGGGATTTGGAACAAAAATTGAATAAGGCCGCCAAAAAATACCCCCCAAGCTAAGCCAATCTCAGGATTTTCTAACGTATGTGCATACCATAAAGCCACGGTAATGATGGCCACATTTAAGAAGACCGGCGTAAACGCTGACACAGCAAAGCGTCCGCGAGTATTGAGAATTGAGCCCGCTAATGCAGTGAAGGTAATAAACCATAAATACGGGAAGGTAATTTTTAACATCACTGAAGCAAGTTCAAACTTTTCAGCATTAGGGCCATCATTTAGCCAATCGACAAACCAGCCACCGCCAAAAAGTGCTGCAAGCACTGGTGAACACACAACGCCAACTAAGGTTACAATCGTAACCAGTACCCCTAAGGTACCTGCAACCTTACTTAACAACTCACGAGTATCTTCTGGAGTCATTTTTTCCTGATACTCAGTCAGTACCGGCACGAACGCCTGTGCAAAAGCACCTTCAGCAAATAAACGTCTTAAAAAATTAGGGATTTTATTAGCAAAAAAGAACACATCAGCACTACTACCGGCTCCCATAAGATTCGCAATAACCACATCACGGACCAAGCCTAATACTCGAGAAATCAATGTCATAACACTAACTATTAGACCTGATTTAAATAATTTTTTGCTCAAACAGCCCCCTGAAACGTGGTTACTTCTAAGAAATTAATGGGATTTATAACAAATATTCTATTCTAACCCTGTCACACAGACCAAAGAGCTGGTAGAATTGCGCCACATATTACACGAGTTGGGTTGAAGTTTGGCATGCTAGGTTGGATTAATTTATCTTTATGATGATTATTCAGCTGTAGTCGTTGACAAGGCGACAAAAAGCAGGCATATTCCTCGGCCTTAAAAGTATCAAATCCAGTTTTTAGGAGTTGCACCTTGGCTAATAGCAAGTCTGCAAAGAAGCGCGCGCTTCAGTCTGAAAAGCGTCGCCAGCATAACGCTAGCCGTCGCTCTATGTTACGTACATACGTTAAAAAAGTCATCGCTGCTATCAAAAGTGGTGACCATAAAGCGGCTACAGAAGCATTCGCTACTGCACAACCAATTGTTGACCGTATGGCGACTAAAGGTCTTATTCACAAGAATAAAGCCGCTCGTCAGAAGGCACGCTTAAACGCAAAGATCAAAGCTATTGCAGCTTAGTTTTTTGTGGTTTAAGTTTCCAAAAACCGGCTTAGGCCGGTTTTTTTATATCTACATTTTACCCGCTTGTTTTTCCTTATGATAATTTAACACTCCTCAATTAATACAATCGCTCACCATGAGTATCCGCAGCCTCTTTAACACTTATCTAAAAATAACCACTCATTGTTTAGCGGTAAATTGATTTACTCATTTCTAACAGATCTAACAGACACATAGACCTAAGCGCTCTCAAAAAAAATGATATACAGGCTCATTGAACGGATAACAGATGGTAAATAGCAACGCTAAATACTGCAAAGATATTGAATTATTGGAGTACGAGATAATTGATTTGATCTCATTGATAACGATAATCAATGGTAGTAATCATCATGCTATAGAATATAAGGCTTGTAAGAAAAGGCAGTATTCGATTGATGTTAAAGAGTAAAGCATCATACTAGTAGCAAAAACTAAACGTCTTAACTAAGACATCAATAAATAAGATGTGCCCGTTAAGACGTTTGCGGAGTCAGTTTAATAACAATACATATTATTTAATACTTGAATTAACTCTTTTACCTCGTCACTTTTTAACGAATAAAAAACGGTTTGCGCCTCTTTCCTAGTACAGACTAATTTGTCTTTACGAAGCCATGCCAAATGTTGAGATAAAGCTGATTGACTTAACCCCAACTTCTTATTCATTTCACCAACACACATTTCACCTTCATTAAGAAGATGACACAAAATAAACAGTCTACGTTCATTTGCTAATGCTTTTAGCAATACGACCGCATGATCTGCTTGCTGTTGCATTTTATCTATATCCATCACGCGCTCTTCTCCTTCATCTAACCCCGCACTAATATAGCGTTCCCTTACAAATAGAGTCGGGACATAAAGCACACTTTTTGGTAGATTGTTGTAAAAAATGAGACTTAGCTAAAATAATCAAAGGAAACTCATGAAAAACTATCAAAGAGCAACACTCGTCGGAGCCATATTTACCACTCTACTCGGGTGTCAAACCCCCGTATCCACTAAAATGAGTGATGCCAGTTTAGTTATCAATAATTCAGATGATGCCAAAATCAGTCAACAATTGGCTAAGCAAGCTTTATCATCACGTTTAAGTTATGACATTGTTGAATCGCTTACCGTAGAAGTAGGTCCAAGATTAGCGGGTACAGACAAAGACATCATGGCCGTTGATTGGGCGATGGAAAAACTGTGGTCGCTCGGATTTGATAAAGTATATAAAGAATCGGTTCAAGTTCCCGCTTGGTCTAGAGGCAGCGCACACGCGAGTATCGTAGCGCCTTATGAGCAACCTTTAGTCGTGACAGCCTTAGGTGGCAGTGTTGCAACCCCAGTTAACGGAATTCAAGCACAGATTGTACGCTTTGACAGTTTAGAAGAGTTATCCAATGCATCGCCGGGGCGCATTGAAGGCAAAATAGTGTTTATTGACCGTAAAACTGAACGCCACATTACTGGTAAAGGTTATGGCGAGGCTGTTGGTGGCCGCTCTCGAGGAGCCATTGTTGCGGCCCAAAAAGGAGCCTTAGCAATTGTTATCCGTTCCATTGGCACAGATCATGACAGAATGGCACACACAGGAATGATGCGTTACGAAGAAGGAACGCCTAAAATTCCTGCCGCAGCAATGTCTAACCCTGATGCAGATTTGATTAATGCCATGTTAAAGCGTAATCCTAACATCACCCTATCACTGAATATGACCTCAGAAAATTTAGGTATTGCGACATCTTATAATGTTATAGCCGAAGTCACTGGAAGCAGTAAACCAGATGAAATCGTTCTTATCGGTGCTCATCTTGATTCGTGGGATGAAGGCACAGGTGCAATTGATGATGGTGCGGGTGTGGCGATTGTTACCACCGCAGCTAAACTCATTCAAGACTTACCGCAAAAACCTGCACGTACTATTCGAGTGGTATTATACGCAGCTGAAGAAGTGGGTTTAGTTGGTGGTAAAGCCTATGCAGCGCAACATGCTGATGAGTTAGGCAAGCATTATATTGCGGCGGAATCTGATTTTGGTGCAGGACCTATTTATAAAATTGATTTTAATGTTAACCCCGCCACATTCGAGCAAGTGAAACAACAACACTCTGCCATAACACTTAATGGGGTTGAGCTTGGCAATAATAACGCTTCAGGCGGACCGGATGTGTCGATGCTACCCGCATTAGGTGTACCGGTTGCTTCATTGAACCAAGATGGCACAGACTACTTTGATTATCACCACACGCCGAATGATACATTAGATAAAATTGATCCTAAGAAACTGGCACAAAGTGCAGCAGCTTATGTCCAATTTGCCTACATGATGGCACAATCGGAAATTGATTTAAGACCTGTTACCGAGCAAAAAGACCAACACTAGCGAGTTGTAGCGCTATTAAGTTCAATTGAGCTCAGAATTTGATGACTAAAAAGCCCTTGTTTAAGGGCTTTTTTATTGGCTAAGGCTATGGACTTAAAGTTTTACTTTTGTTCGGCGCGTAAAAATACAGGCTCTGTGGGAGTCGACTGCGCTTCGCTGTAGTAATAGCCTTCAAGATCAAACTCAGTTAATTGCTTAACAGAAGTGGGATTAGTATCAATAATATAGCGCGCCATCAAACCACGAGCTTTTTTGGCATAAAAACTAATCACTTTAAATTGGCCCTTTTTGCAGTCTTTAAACACAGGGGTAATTAGCTGACCTTGAAGTTGTTTTACTTTGACAGACTTAAAGTACTCATTAGAGGCTAAGTTAACAATGATATCATCGCCCTGCTCTTTCAATGCTTGATTAACAGCTTCTGTAATCGTTTCTCCCCAGAAAGCATACAAGTTATTACCTTCAGGGTTTGCCAGTTTAGTGCCCATTTCTAAGCGATACGGTTGGATTAAATCTAGTGGTTTAAGTAAGCCATACAAACCAGATAAAATACGTAAATGTTTTTGACTAGAAGCCATTTGTGACTCAGATAAATTATCTGCATCAAAGCCTGTATACACATCTCCTCTAAAGGCAAAAATGGCCTGCTTAGCATTATCTAAGGTAAACGGTGGCTGCCAATCAGCAAACCGAGCGGCATTCAGCCCTGCTATTTTATCACTCACCTTCATCAAGCTGGCAATATCCATGGGAGTTAATTCACGGCAAACATCAATCAACGCTTGGCTTTGTTTTAAAAAGCGCGGCTGAGTATGGGTATTAGAAATAGGTGAATGTTCGAAATCTAATGTTTTCGCAGGTGAAACTAAAACCAACATAAGTAAGCTCCGGATAAAATCATAACGTCATCATACTGAACTGATATAAAAAAACCATGCCGCATTAGCATGGTTTTTTCGATTGAGCTATTCGAGTAAACACTCTATACCCGAGTTTATTTCTTTATAGGCTCTGAAGAATTAGGCCAAATTTTTTCTTCTAATTGATCGGCTAACTCTGGAAATTTACTGGTATCAAATACTGGATCGATACCCGCATCAATCTGTTCCCGATAGTCGTTAATAACTCGAATCGCTAGGCCAGACAACAACAATAAGGCCACAATATTAACAATAGCCATTAATCCCATTGATACATCGGCTAAATCCCATACTAGACTGATTTTAGCCAGTGAACCGAACATCACCATACCTAAAACAACTACGCGAAATATAGGCAAAGCTTTTTTACTATTACCAGACAGGAACATGACATTAGTTTCTGCGTAAGAATAGTTCGCAATAATAGACGTAAAGCAGAAAAGTAAAATGGCAAAGGCAATAAATGCTCCCCCCCAATCACCCACATGGCTGGTAAGTGCACTAATCGTTTTCGCAATGCCATCTGAGCTAGATGCTGCATCACCAGACAATAAAATAATTGCAGCCGTTGCAGTACAAATAACAATAGTATCGACAAATACACCCATCATTTGCACAAAACCTTGCGATGCAGGGTGATTAGGATTTGGAGATGCGCTGGCAGCCACGTTTGCTGCACTTCCCATACCGGCTTCGTTTGAAAATAATCCTCGAGCAATACCGGCTTGCATTGCTTGAGCAACACTATAAGCAACACCACCAGCAGCGGCTTCTTGCCAACCAAATGCACTGTTAATAACTAACATGAATATGTCAGGTAACTTCTCAATATTCATCCCAACAACAACAAATGCTATAGCAATATAAGCAATCGCCATGACAGGTACAATGAGCTCAGATGCTTTAGCAACTTTTTTAAGGCCACCTACAATGACAAACGCACTGCAGATAACAATACCAATACCGATATATAGTGGTTCAAAACCAAAAACTTGAGTCATTGCACCTGTTATGGTATTGGCTTGAACAGCATTAAATACAAGACCAAATGCTAAAATTAGGAAGATAGAAAAAACCACGCCCATCCAACGCTGACCAAGGCCTTTCTCCATATAATAAGCTGGACCGCCACGGTATTGACCATCACCATCTTTGACTTTATAAACCTGAGCAAGAGTCGACTCTATCATCGCAGTAGCCATACCCAATACTGCTATAGCCCACATCCAAAACACGGCACCTGGCCCTGCTGTTCCAATTGCAACCGCGACACCAGCCATATTACCAGCTCCGACACGTGCAGCCATACTGGTACAAAAAACTTGAAATGATGATAAGCCATGCTTACCTGGACGGCGGCTTATCGCGAGTACTTTAATACCGTGCACAAAATGGGTAATTTGAATAAAACCAAGACGAATAGTAAAAAATAACCCTGCTCCCACCAACCCATAAACCAATAATTTGCCCCAAAGCAAGCTATTCATGAAATTAACAATCGTCTCTAACATTGCCATATTGTCTAATCTTCCCCGTTATAAGGTTATTTTTCTGTATCAGGCCATTGCACTGAATATAAAACACATAAGGCACAGACCAAGCACGTCATGTGCAAGCTGCTATGTGTAAAACGGTAATACTAATAAAAGTACCTATATAAAGTCGCCATTATAAAAGGTTATGGTCGTGGATTAATAGGTATTGATCACTCAGGACTACGAATGCTAAAGCTACGTTACCTAGCATACACATCGATTAAGTAAATGAAACGTTGCAATAACATCAACAAAACAAAAATTAACAAGTGATCTCAGTCACACTTTATCATTTCTACTATTAATGCTCTATGTTTAAAAAGCATTTGAATCGTTATTAAATTTCAAGTAATTAGCGACAAATCAACAATAAATGCGATCGAAACCAAACCTCATTACTCAGAAATTAGATAAAGGCCACATTATTGTAACTAAATTACAGATACAGTGTTCTCAAAGAAGGTTAAATAAGTTTTTCACTTTTAATAGAGGTCACTATGACTAACCCAAATGAAATCATCGCGCTAAAAAAATACGTAAGAGCAACGAACTTCCTTGCGACATCGCAGATTTATCTGAAACAAAACGTACTTTTTAAGCGTCCGTTACAACATACAGATATCAAACCTCGTCTACTCGGTCACTGGGGAACATGTCCTGGTATTAACTTTGTCTACGCGAACGTTAACCGTCTTATTGTTAAGCATAAGCGTGAATTCATTTACCTTGTTGGTCCTGGCCACGGTTTCCCAGCTGTGCAAGCTAACTTATTTGTTGAAGGTTCACTTAGTCATTTCTATCCTGAGACCATTCCATTCACAGAAACAGGTATCGAAGATATCTGTAAAAAATTCTCAGCAGCCTACGGCTATCCATCACATGCAAACCCAGAAGCTCCTGGCCAAATATTAGAAGGTGGTGAGCTTGGTTATTCACTTTCTGTCGCTTGGGGCTCTGTATTAGATAACCCAAATCTTATTGCCGCTTGTTTGATCGGTGACGGTGAAGCGGAAACCGGCCCATTAGCAGCATCTTGGTATGCTAACCGTTTAGTCTCTCCTGAGCATAACGGTGCAGTTCTACCAATCGTCCATATTAACGGTTATAAGATCTCAGGTCCAACCCGTATGGGCCGCATGAGCCATGAAGAACTGGATCTCGAATTCCGTGGCCTTGGTTATCACCCCATCATAGTTGATGATGAAATGGAAACGGACATCTTTGAACAAATGACAGCGGCAATGGACTTGTCTTATGAGATGATCACGGACATTCAACGTCGCGCTCGTTCTGGTGAAGACGTTGTAAAACCTCGTTGGCCAGTTATTTTAATGAGAACAGCTAAAGGCTGGACGGGTACAGCTGAATATGATGGCAAAAAATTAGCCGGTAACTGTGAATCTCATCAAGTGATTGTCAGCAACTGTGCTAAAGATAAAGGCCATTTAGAAGCACTCAATACATGGTTAGCCAGCTATAAGTTTGATGAGCTAGTACAAACGACTGAAAGCGGCGAACTGATATTTGATAAAGACATCATGTCATTAATGCCACCAAAGGATTTATGCTGTGGTCGCCAACGTTTAAGTTATGGCGGTGAAGTGGTTCGCGCTTTAACGAATCCAGATTTAAGCAAACTGGGTTATGGTGCTGAAACACCTCGTGGCCATCGTGGTTTTTCAATGTTAAAAATGGGAGAATGGATGCGTGATGCATTCAAACTGAACCGCGATCAACGCAATCTGCGTATTTTCAGTCCAGATGAAACTTATTCAAATCAGTTACAAGCTGTATTTGAAGAAACAGATCGTTCATGGCAATGGCCTATAGAAAGCTGGGACCAAGATATGTCGCGCGATGGCCGCGTGATTGAGTTGTTATCTGAAAACTTGTTATTTGGTATGTTACATGGCTACACAGTAACCGGCCGTCACGGTATGTTCCCTACTTATGAATCTTTTTCTCAGGTAGTGTCATCAATGGCTGACCAATACTGTAAATATGTCCATGCCAGCCAAGGGATCCATTTCCGTAAGCCAATTCCAGCATGTAACGTAGTATTGTCATCGTTATTAGAACGTCAAGATCACAACGGTTACTCTCATCAGAACCCATCATTCCTAGGCGCAATGTTAGAGAAGCACCCAGAAATTATCTCTGCTTACTTGCCAGCAGATGCAAACAGCACCTTGGTATATACCGAAAAAGCTTATGCTGACAGAGACAAACTGAATATTATTGTTGCAGGTAAAAAATCTTTACCTCAATGGTTATCTTTAGCTGAAGCTCGTCAACAAGCTAAAGATGGCATGATGGTATGGGATTTCGCCTCAGATACCAATCCTGATGTGGTATTAGCTGGTTGTGGTGATTATGCAACTCAAGAATGTATGGCTTCTTTAGTTCTCATTCGTGAAATACTACCAAGAGTACGTATCCGTTTTGTCAGCGTGTCAGAACTTCACAGTAGCGGTTTAGGCAGCCTTGAATTTCAAAGCAAACCTTGGATGATGGATGAAGTATTTACCCAAGATAAAGGTGTGGTATTTAATTACCATGGTTATCCAAATACCATCAAGAAATTGGTCTTTGATTATAAAGGTAACCGTCGTTTCCGTATTAAAGGTTATGAAGAAGAAGGTTCAACGACGACACCATTTGATATGGGAGTGCGTAACGGTACATCTCGCTATCACTTAGTGATCGATATGGCTTACAAATTATTCCAGCAAGGTGTGATTGATGAAACACAACATGTGACCATCACCACAGATATGTTGCAACGATTAGTTGACCATAAGAACTACATCAAAGCCAATGGTGTGGATCCAGAAGAAATCGAAAACTGGGTATGGACTCGTTAAACTAACTTATTATTAGACCAAAAATACGCCTTCTGGGCGTATTTTTATTTTCACCCCCCAAATATGCTCATTAGAGGCATAAAAAGCAAAAACATTAAAAATCAGTACTATATTCACAATTACTCCCCAATCAATGCCAAAATAAAACAATCACACTTAGCTTATGATTTTACTTACTTTTTCTATGTCGCTTCAATTTTATTTCACTGGTATTTTACCGACCATTACCAAAAATTAATCTTTTTTACTATGGAAAAACATCTAATTACCACCCATACTTGCGCCGCTGACTAAAATACAAAGGAACACCACATTAAGCGTCAGCAATGCATGAAGATAACAACTCCGTTACATGCATATTTGGTGGAGTAAAATAACAATGGACTATAAAAATATGATGAAGAACACATTAAAAGTAGTATTACTCACATCTATGTTGCCTTTCGCTGCATCAGCTGCTCAAGAATTAACACCTTGGTACGTTGGTGGTGGTTTAGGCGTCAATAACTATGAACCAAACTGTGACCAAAAAACCATGAAAGTGTGTGGTGAAGATGACCCATATGCTTGGGATGTATTTGGTGGTTATTTATTTAACGAATATGTCGGAATTGAATTAGGTTATCGTGACCTTGGCCGCGCTGAATGGACTGATTATTCAAACAAACGTAATGATGTTGGTGTTCGTGGTATGTCATTAGGTTTTGTTGGTTTTTACCCATTAGCTGACAAGTGGAGTTTATCTGCTGAAGCCGGTGCATTAAACTACTTAATCTCCAACAAAAAAGAGTACAACACTGAATATTACAGTGATAGCGGTATTGCACCATATTTAGGTGCTGGTGTTGGTTATAACTTTACTGATAACCTAAAGTTACAAGCTAAATACCGTCGTTATGAAAACCTTGACGAAGAAAAGTGGAATACACTTTCAATGGAAAGTAACTACTGGGGTCTTGAGCTAAGTTATCGTTTTGGTACTAGCGCTCCTGCTGCAGTTGTTGCTCCAGTAGTGGCTCCAATTGTTGCTGTAACACCTGGTGATGCTGACAAAGATGGTGTTAAAGATAACATGGACAAATGTCCAAATACTCCTTTAACACACAAAGTTGATGCTACAGGTTGTACTGTTTATGAAAACATCACCACTAAGCATGACTTAGGTGGTATTTTGTTTGCTAATGACTCAGCAGAGATCCGTGCAGGCTCATTTGCTGATTTAGAAAAACTAGCAGATTTCATGAACAAATACCCACAACATACTGTATCTATCGGAGGCCATGCGTCTAACGTAGGTAAAGCAGAATACAACATGAAGCTTTCTGAGCGTCGTGCTGTAGCGGTTGCAAATGCACTGAACACAAAGTATGGCATTAGCAAAAGCAGAATCAATGCTGTTGGTTACGGTATCACTCAACCTGTTATGCAAGGTAGCTCAGCTGAAGCTAACCGTGTTAACCGTCGTATCGAAGCTATCGTGACGGGTACCGAAAAACGCGCAGTATTACGTTAATTGTAATATTGATACGCTATACTTTAAAAGTCGCTGCTTGCAGCGGCTTTTTTATTTTAAGAACAACCTAATAAGCCTTACAACAGTGGCTGACACTGACATTCAGGTAATAGAATTGGAACTCTGCACCGTATAAACTAACCAATTCTGTCTATTTAACGACAATAATGGCTTTAAATAAGCGAAAATAACGGAAAATTTGGTAATTTTTTTACAAATAAAGTTGGAATAATCCCTAAAATCGCTTCTAATAAAGGCATTGATCTATTTTCATTGCTTATCGAGAGGAAATTTCCATGGCCAATGCACTCGCGCAACTCAAATCATTCACTACCATCGTTGCTGATACTGGCGACATAGAGGCAATTAAGCGTTATCAGCCTGAAGATGCCACAACTAACCCGTCGCTAATCTTGAAAGCCTCACAAATCCCTGAATACGCTTTTCTTATCGAAAATGCAATTGAATGGGCAAAAACCCAAAGCCAAAATGTTGAACAACAGATCGAAGATGCTGGTGATAAACTGGCTGTCAATATTGGTGTTGAAATTTTAAAGCTAGTACCAGGCCGTATCTCAACGGAAGTCGATGCACGCTTATCATTTGACAAACAAGGCTCAATTGACAAAGCGCACAAGCTAATCAAATTATACCAAGACGCTGGTATAGACAAATCGCGTATTCTGATAAAACTAGCTTCAACTTGGGAAGGTATTTGCGCTGCAAAAGAACTTGAACAAGAAGGGATAAACTGCAATCTAACATTACTATTTAGCTTTGCTCAAGCAAGAGCTTGTGCCGAAGCTGGCGTATACTTGATTTCACCTTTTGTTGGTCGAATCTTAGATTGGTATAAAAAAGATACAGGTCAAGATTACACCGCACAAACCGATCCTGGTGTAGTCTCTGTTACTGAGATATATAACTACTACAAGCAGCACGGCTATAACACTGTTGTAATGGGTGCCAGTTTCAGAAATATCGGTGAAATTATTGAGCTTGCTGGTTGTGATCGTCTAACAATTGGCCCAGCGTTACTAGAAGAGTTAGCGAATACTGATATTGAAATCAGCGAAAAGTTAGTGGCAACTGCAGCAACACATTCGGCTCCAGCAGCACTCACTGAAGCACAGTTCCGCTGGGCATTTAATGAAGATCCAATGGCTGTGGATAAATTAGCTGAAGGAATTCGTAACTTTGCCATCGATCAAGGCAAACTAGAAGTTATGCTAAAGACAAAATTAAGCTAGTTGGAGGCTTTACTCGTGACTACACTGACTCAAAGCACGACTTGGAAAGCGCTACAAACGCATTCAAGTCAACTACCTCACATGCGCGAATTATTTGCCCAAAACCCACAACGTTTTGAACAAATGAGCGTTGCGGCTTGTGGTCTGTTTTTAGATTATTCTAAAAACCGTGTGAACGATGAAACACTTAAGCTGCTATTCTCTCTCGCTAAAGAAGCAAAACTGAGTGATAAAATTACCGCGATGTTTAATGGTGATGTGATTAACAACACTGAACAACGCTCGGTATTACATACTGCACTGCGCAGTAAATCAACTCAAACTATCATGGCTGAAGGGGCGAACATCGTTCCTGAAATACAACAAACATTAGCTAAAATGGCTAAATTTGTTGGCTCTGTTCAATCTGGGGAGTGGAAAGGTTATACAGGTAAAGCGATTACTGACATTGTGAGTATTGGTATTGGAGGTTCATTCCTTGGCCCCAAAATTGTATCACAAGCGCTAAGACCCTATTGGCAAGAAGGACTTAACTGTCATTTTGTTGCCAATGTTGATGCGACCTCTATTTGTGAAAAGCTAAAAAATCTCAACGCTGAAACAACCTTGTTTGTGATGTCATCGAAATCATTCAGTACCCAAGAGACACTCACTAATACTCTGAGCGCCAAAGACTGGTTTTTAGCCCAAGGTGCAGGCCAACAAGATGTCGCTAAGCACTTTGTTGCCGTGACATCAAATGTGACTAAAGCAACAGAGTTTGGTATGGACGCTAGCAACATATTCCCAATGTGGGACTGGGTTGGCGGCCGCTACTCTTTATGGTCAGCGATTGGTTTACCTATTGCGCTACTTATTAGCATGGATAACTTTAAAGCCTTGCTGGATGGCGCACATCAAATGGATGAGCATTTTTCCAATACACCTGTCGAACAAAATATGCCAGTGATCATGGCAATGCTATCGGTGTTGTATGGCAACTTCCATGGTGCTCAAGCACACGTCATTTTGACTTATGATCATTATCTACGGGGTCTGCCTGCTTATTTCCAGCAATTAGATATGGAAAGTAATGGAAAATCAGTCACCTTAGACGGTAGTGATGTTGATTACAGCACGGGTCCTGTTATTTGGGGGGGTGAAGGTACTAATGGACAACATGCTTACCACCAGTTGCTGCATCAAGGAACATCACTGATCCCTGCGGACTTTATCATGCCACTTCAGAGCCATAATCCGTTAGGTGAGCATCATGACCAACTTGCATCAAACTGCTTTGGACAAACTCAAGCGTTAATGCAAGGCCGAACTTATGATGAAGCACTAGCAGAACTGAGTAATAGCCCATTAGACGCGGCTCAAATACCGCTTATTGCTAAACATAAGGTCATGTCAGGTAACAAACCCAGTAATACTTTATTAATGAATAAACTGACGCCAACGACCTTAGGCGCGTTGATTGCGCTATATGAACATAAAACATTTGTTCAAGGTGCAATATGGCAAATCAACTCATTTGATCAATGGGGAGTGGAGCTCGGCAAGCAGCTAGGTAATGATGTATTGGAGCGTATTGGTGCGAAAGAAGAGGCAACACAATTAGACTCATCAAGTAATGCGTTGATCAACCTTTATCGTCAGGGAAAGCTTTAACGCCTGAGGCAAATTAACGCTCGCCCACAAAGCCTTTGTATCAAAACACCCTCAATAGTCTTGAGGGTGTTTTTTTATGTTCAGGATATGTATTTATTGATCATTTATTAACATCGTTAATCACTAGCTAAAAACATCAATATGAAGCATAAAAAAACAGCTGACATGTAACACTAATGAAACACAAGTGTTGCATCCTATAGCTGTTATATGATATTTATCTGCAGAGACATCATAATAAAAGGGAGGTTACCATGGATCGATTAGACTATGGTGGTGCGCTAGACGAAGTTGTTGAAAGACCAAGCCGCTCAAAAAGTTCGCCTAAAAAACGCAAATGGCGTGAGATTGAAGCCATTAAGGATAAACAGCGTTTGCTTAGGGAACTGCAAGATATTGATGATTCATTCGATTTTGATGTTAACACACTAGTGCTTTAATTGGGTTATATCACCATTAAAGCCTAACGATAAAATCAATTAAAAGAGCGCTTAATGCGCTCTTTTTGTTTAACAAAATCGTGTCAGATTAGACATTGATAACTTTCAATATCTCTTCATCAAAGTAAAACATTTTATTTATTGTCTGCATGCTCAATATAGGCACGTAAATCTTCAAAAACCGTTTTATTGCTGTCATTGAATAATGGGTCTTCAATTAAGCGTTTTTCACATAATACGGTGACTTTTTGCCAATCCTTTTCATCAAACACGTTAACAAAATTCGGAAACACATCCCGCTCTTCGTACTGCATATGCTTCTCTTGAAGTTCGATATATTCTTGCAGATCTTTAACAAGTTGATCTCGTGAAATCACCACATCAGATAAGATCATGTTCAGGCTATAAACTAACGCGCTAGATGCTTCAGCTAAACGGTGATGTTCATTATACAACTGGCCACTATTTGCCTGGCCGGTTTTATTACTATAGTAATCGAAAATAATGTCTTCCAAAGGATGATGGCTGTGTTCTGCATAACTCTGCATGTACTCAACAATATCTCTAACCAGATTAAAATTGACTCCTTGGCCATCTGCCAATCGAGTCAATTTATTGGAAAGAATATTCAACAAAATAGCAATATGCTTATGGTCGTGCATTAAACGTTGCAACATAGTCTTCTCCCGTAATCTATTTACCAAACGATAATGTTTAAATAATAGTCAAAAATGCACTATTTACTAATCTACACTGGTATAAAGCTTTTGGGGTATGATTAAGATCATATTATTGAAATATAAAAAAACACCTTGTAGCGATCTGATCGATATAAGGTGCTAGATATTGCAAAAAACTATTTTAATACTGCAAACATATGTGACTTAAGCTGTTCAAAGTCTGCTGGTAACTGCGCTGACAAGATATCTTTTTGTGCAACTGCAGCCAATTCAGGAGGCAAGGACAAATTAATCGATAACTCACGGTCAACCACATCCTTAAACTTAGCAGGATGGGCAGTACCAAGAAATATACCGGTTTCGTTACCCTCCAGACCTAGAGTTAATGCATGGGCTGCGATAGCGGCATGTGGCTCAGATTGATAACCAGCCTGATATAACTGAAGCAATGCGGCACGAGTATCAAACTCTGAAAGTGCAACACCAGTAACCAATGATAGCGGCCACCCCATCTGCGCGCAAATAGCCTCAACACGAGGCCAGTTACTCGGTTCAGACACATCCATAGCATTTGACATGGTTGCCACTGTTTTATGCGGCTGCCATTCTCCGTCGACAAGGTAACGCGGTACAGTATCATTACTGTTAGTGGCGGCAATAAAGCGTTTAATGGGGAGGCCCATGGCTTTAGCAAATAAACCTGCAGTTAAATTACCAAAGTTACCACTGGGTACAGACAATACAATATCATCTTGTCCAGCTTGCTTGGCTTGCGCTACCGCTTCGAAGTAATAACAGATCTGGGCTAACAAACGGCTAATATTAATTGAGTTCGCCGAATTTAAGGCTAAATCTTCGCGAATATTACTGTCATCAAATGCTTGTTTTACAAGATGCTGACACGCATCAAAGTCAGAGGTTACCGCCACAGTATGGATATTTTGGCCTAAAGTAGTAAACATTTTTTCTTGCAGTTCACTGATTTTACCTTTGGGATACAACACCATCACGTTGACGTTATCTAAACCGTAAAATGCATCCGCTACTGCGGCACCAGTATCACCGGATGTCGCCGTTAAAATAGTCAGTTTTTTGTTTTCAGCAAGTAAGCCGATGCATTGCGCCATAAATCGAGCACCAAAATCTTTGAATGCTAAGGTTGGGCCATGAAAAAGCTCTAAACAAGCACGCTTGTCGTCCACCATAACGAGTGGCACATCAAAGGTAAATGCGTTATCAACCAGTGTATCTACACTGTCCTGCCCCAACTCATCGGCTAACCATGCACCCAACACTTTTTTACTGCGCTCAGCAAAAGGTAACGCCAATAATGCATCCATATCGGCTAACACCGGAATCGATGTCGGGAAAAATAATCCTCTGTCTTTACCTAAGCCAAGCTGGACGGCTTGACTGAAGTTTACTACCTGCGATGGGTGTTTTAAGTTATATAATTCCATTGCGACTGCCTTTTAAATTTCAATATAAATAATGCGAAAAATTAAACGTTACACGCAGCGCGTGCCGAGTTGATCTAATTTACAAATATGAGCAAAGCCACCTGGCTCAGAGATATAATGCTCCATTAACCAAACTTTGGCTTTTTCTGCAGTGGCTAAATCGTCAGTTACACTAAACAGTGTTGGACCACTGCCAGAGATACCTGTTGTGAGCATGCCTAAGTCAGTTAATGCTGCCCGAGCATCCGTATAACCTGGAATCGCCGCGGCACGATAAGGCTCAGCTAAAACATCTTTTAGCATTTCAATCGCTAGTGCTGCATCTTGCCGATAACTTGCGTGAACAAAAGCACTCAAGTATCGACCAAAATCAATCGCAACCGATTTATCATATTGTTGAGGTAGTAATGCGCGCATTTTGGCAGTCGATAACGAGATACCAGGATACGCGACCACCCAATACCAATTGTCAAAGCTCGGGATGGTTGCACATGCTTGCTTATCAGAGTTAAGCATCAATTGCATGCCTCCTAAATAGCAAGGTGCCACATTGTCGTAATGCACACTACCCGATATTTTACCTTCAAATTCGCCCATCAAAGCTAACAAAGCTTGCTGGTCAAACGGCAGTCCAAAATGTTCATTTAGAGCATATAATGCGGCAACAACAGAGCTTGCACTTGAGCCTAAGCCACTGCCTACAGGAAGGTTTTTTTCTAGGCAGATAGTTACTCCATCATGTCTTTGTAATTTATCTAAAAAGAACTCCGCACATTGATAAACGATATTGTCTTTGCCGTCAGCGGGTAGCTTATGCGCCCATTCACCCACCTGACTATAACTGATGCCACTAACCGCACTACTAATCATTACCCTATCACCCAGTAACGATCCATCGATTGGCGCTAAGGCTGCACCAAGCAAATCAAATCCCACCCCCACGTTGCCCATTGATGCTGGCGCATAAACCGTAAGCGTGTCTTGGCTTACCTTTAACGTTTGCTTCATAACCCAACCTCACGAGTCCAATTTAGGGTTCTTAGCACGTCTGCAAAGGCGCCAGCTGCTGTCACTTCAGTTCCTGCACCATAACCTCTTAACACGAACGGGATCGGCTGATAATAACGGCTATAAAATGCTAGGGCATTCTCGCCACCTTTAACACTATAAAGCGGATTAGTTGCATCCACTTCAATAATTCTGACATGGCATTGGCCTTCATCGATTTGGCCAACATAACGCAGTACTTTACCTTCGGCTTTTGCTGCTGCGACTCGGGCTGATATTTCTGCATCTAATGAAGGCAGATTAGCCATAAATTGATTTACATCACCAGAGTCATCAAAACCTACAGGCAATACCGACTCGACATGAATGTCCTCAAGCTCTAAAGGTAGACCGACTTCACGGGCTAAAATTAATACCTTACGCGCAACGTCCATACCGCTGAGATCATCGCGAGGATCGGGTTCAGTAAAACACTTATCACGAGCAATGGCTGTTGCTTGCGATAAGCTCATACCTTCATCTAACATACCAAAGATATACGATAACGACCCAGATAAAATACCGTTAAATTTATGTAGTTTATCTCCCGCGTACATGAGCTTTTTCAGGTTATCGATGACAGGTAAACCAGCACCAACCGTGGTTTCATATAAAAATTGACGGCGCTGAGTTAACGCTGTTTTACGCAGCTCTTGATAGTAAGCATAATCACGAGTATTAGACTTTTTATTGGGTGTCACGACATGGAAGCCGGCATTCATGACATCAAGATAACGATCTGACACTAACTCGCTCGAAGTACAATCAACCAACACAGGGTTAAGCAATTGTTGTTCTTGACCCCACTGCAGCAACTTAGCTAAATCATATGGTTGACCTTTTTCGGCCAATAATGATTGCCATTCATTAAGATCAAAACCTTCACTGTTTAATATCATCTGACGAGAGTTAGCAATGCCACAAACACGAATGCTAATGTGCTGATCTTTTAGCATCGAGCCTTGTTGCTTAATTTGTTCTAATAAACCCGCCCCCACATTACCGCTGCCAACTAAAAATACATCGAGATACTGCTGTACATCAAAAAAGGCTTGATGACATGCGCCAATGGCATGTTTAGTTTTCTTCTGTTGGATAACCGTTGAAATAGAACGCTCTGATGAACCTTGCGCAATAGCAACAATATTGACACTGGCTTTAGCTAACGCAGTAAAAAACTTAGCCGCGACTCCCTTGTGGGTTTTCATGCCATCGCCGATCAGAGACACAATCGACAGGTCATGACGTAACTCTATTGGTTCAAGTAATTCACTCTTAATTTCTAGTTCAAACTCTTGCTCTAATGCCCATTTCGCTTTATTGGCATCTGAAGTGGCTACACAGAAACTGATACTGTACTCAGATGAGCTTTGAGTAATTAGAGATACTGAAATACCACTGCGAGAAATAACCGCTAATGTTCGGCTTGCCATACCAACCATGCCTTTCATACCAGGACCAGAAACATTAAACATGGTTTGGTTATCAAGGTTTGAAATCGCTTTAACTTGTAAACCAGTTTTATCATCGTCATTAGACACTAACGTGCCAGGGGCTGATGGATTAAAACTGTTTTTGATATAACAAGGGATATGATACTGAGCAATCGGTGCAATAGTTTTAGGGTGCAACACTTTGGCACCAAAATAAGATAATTCCATCGCCTCTTGATAGCTTAATTGTGATAATAATTTTGCATCAGCAACTACTCGTGGGTCAGTATTATAAACCCCATCAACGTCAGTCCAAATCTCACAACTTGAGGCATCTAAACAGGCCGCCAGCACAGCAGCGGAGTAATCAGAACCATTACGACCTAATGTCACCACTTTGCCATGAGCATCTGCAGCAGTAAAACCAGGCATAACCCATACGCGACATTGTTCAAGCTTAAGTAAAGCAAAGCGTAGTTTACTGACTGCGATATCAACCACAGACTCCAACGGCTGTCCGTGAGCTAAAAATAGCGCAACAGGATCAAGTTGTGCTGAAGTGATGCCTTTTGCCAACATCACTTGCTCCATTAATGCCGCCGACAATCGTTCACCTGTGACTACGATTTCAGCGCGAACACTATCAGGGCATTCACCTAGTAATTTAATCCCATACAGTTTGTCTTGCCAAACTTGCATTTGTACGGCTAGTTTTTCAACCAGCAACTGATGCTGAGAAGACGTGATCAGTGATGCTGCGGCATCTGAAAAGAGTCCACTATAGACTGAACTAATATGGTCTAGTACTGGCTGGTAATCTTGCTGATTAACGGCAATATCGACCATTTCTAAAAGCGCATTGGTCACAGTGGCAGGAGCAGAAAGTACAGTCGCAACAGATTCCGTTAATGCAGTATCAGCAATAATGTCTGCCGCCATAGAAAAACGAGGCCAATTCGCCAGTGATGTTCCACCAAATTTCATTACTTTCATGTCAATCTCCATGTCACTAATAGAGTGACAACATTAAATTAAAACCAAATGATTAGAATTAAAACAAAAAAGCCCGCTTCAGATGTTAGAAGCGGGCTTGTTGTACAAATCTTTTAGGGTGTAATCAGCCCGCCCCCACTATGGTAATAGTGGTGGTTGTAATGGTAGTAATTACAACGAGCATGAGGGTAAACATTTGATGATTCTCTTTTTATAATAAATGTTAACTGCTGATAATTATTGAATCAGATTCAACAATCTGATTTTCCTTGGCTAACAGAATCACTTTTTTTACCTAAGGTTGTCAACCCCTGCTTACAGTTTATTTACAAGTTATTTTTTAGGCTAAGTTGATTTTCTGAGTAAAGAGGTTTCATAACGTTACAAGTCACCACTGGTAACGATAATCAATAGCGATTTTCCACCTTAACGTAAACGTCAACAGAAAAGACAAAAACAATAAAACATAATAAATACAGTACTATATAATTAACAAAATGATTAAATCCCTGATAGTCGACTGTCGATAGAGATACCAGAAAAGTAAACGAGAAGCCTTTGCAACGCTATGACAAACATACTGATTTATTTTCAGGATTCAGGTAATTAAACCTGCAGCATAAGACAAAATACAAAAAGCTGTGATTGAATAAGCAAAAACTGATGTTAGCCATCGCAGCTTGATAGCAAAATACGCTATCATGCACACATCACAATTGGAGGCGATATGAAAATTACAAAACATGCGGCGGTCACTATTCATTACCGCTTATCTGATGAGCAAGGTTTATTAGTTGAAAGTTCATTTGAAAGTGAGCCTATGGTTTACTTACATGGTACTGAAAATTTAATTCCTGGACTTGAATCAGTTTTAGAAGGTAAAACTGTCGGTGAAACTATCGAGGCGAAAATCCCTGCTGAACAGGCTTATGGCGAATATCATCCTGGCTTAAAGCAAGAAGTTCCTGTCAGTGCATTTGGTGATGTCGAAGACATTGTTCCGGGTATGCGTTTTATCGCTGAAACTGAAATGGGCCAACGCCCAGTTCAAGTGATTGAAGTCAAAGACGATGTTATTGTTGTTGATGGAAATCATCCATTAGCAGGTCAGTCACTGCATTTTAGTGTTGAAGTCATTGCAGTAAGAGAAGCGACAGCTGAAGAACTTTCTCATGGTCATATCCATGCTGAAGGCGGTTGTGGCAGCCATGAGCACGGACATGACCACGATCATGAATCATGTGGTTCAGAAAAACCTGGCTGTGATGGTAATGGCGGTTGCGGCTGTCGTTAATTCGTCACGCATAAATTATTTGATCAATAGACCTTATCTGGTGTTATGTTTAAAGTCTATTTGTCAGTAGAAAGATTGAAAAACCTCAAGGCATTGTCTATTAACTAGTCAGTGCCTTTTTATTTAGGTTACACTAACTAGATTACTAGCATTAATTTACTCGCATCAATTAGTTAGATTTATTGCGACTCCCTTTATGGATTATTTGGAGTGCGATCCTAACTAGTTGACAATAAATATAATAATTAATACGTAGCGACGGAGTGCTTATGTTAATTAAACCGCTATACGAATTATTACCTTTCTCTTACATGGTTATAGGCTGTGTCAGTATTTTTTTGCTTGAACCCAACTATGCCCTGATTGCCTCTGTTGTTGTGTATTTGTATGGTGCACATATCTATAACTTGAGGTCCAAAAACCGTCGCACTGATGCTAAACGTAAGAGAAAATCAGGCTTAATCCCTGAAACACTCTATGGATTGATGCCATTTATCTATGTGTTAACCGCTGTGAGCCTTTATCGCTTTTACCCTAGAGACTCCAGCACACTGTTTGCGTTGTGTTTAATCACTTATGGTGTTTACCTAATCTTGAGACGCTCAAGCTATCGTCACCACAGACTCCCGAGAAGCATCAGTCAATAAGCTGTATTGGTAAATACTGGATAAAATAGAACAGCTCAATTGGGGCGAGAAATTAGTTATCTCGTTATAATCTGAGCTAAGCACATTCAAGATAATGAAAGCTATTCGAATACCAATGAGCTGTGATCCTCCCCCAACTAGGCACAGTAAATTAATGAGACTATTTATTTGTGCTGGTCAATTTGGTAATTCTAAAATTAATGATATGAATAACCATTGAACAGCAATGCTATCTGTTATCGATAACAAAAAAGCTCTGATAATATGATTAATAAAGAATATTTCTATCAAAATAAACTAGTCTAAAATTAATTTTTTGACTGAATCTCTTTGTTTTACGGACATATTTTTCAAATAATTTGAACAACGCGTAATGGTTGCAATACTGACCTGATGCTCTGCTGCGATTTGTCTTTGACTTAATTTCCCCGCCAATAAGGTTTGAAATACCTGTAAACGCCCAGAAACAGCGCTGCGCTCTTCTTCCGTTAATAATAATTGAAACAACACAGATAAATCATCTTCGTTAGCATGAGTTAAAATTTTTTCTACCACTAAATTCCAATTGGCACGCATTGTATTTCTCTTTATAGTAATGCCTAGACATTACAAGTGTATCAAGGAACTACGCAAATTAGCAAAACAGCCGTTGATAAACATGTAATAAAACATATCGCAAAATGATAATAAAATTGTGTAGAATAAAGACTAATACACTGAAACTTAGCGCTAAATATTTGGCTAAGTGGCAAACGTTAGAACACGCTAGCTTAATATTAAGTATGACTAATGAGTATTAGTGCTATGGAACCGGTACCATCAACAAAAAGTGAAGGATAACGATGAAAAAGATATTACTAACAGTTGCGGTTACCGCAATGATGATTCCAGCAGTATTTGCGAATAATTTCAAAGAAACAGCTGATGCCATTGAATACCGTCAAGCTGCTTTCGGCTTAATTGCTTATAACTTTGGTGATATGGGCGCGATGCTAAAAGGTAAAAAACCTTTTGATGCAGCGGTGTTTAGTTCTCGTGCAGATAATGTTGCCGCACTATCAAAACTACCACATGAAGGTTTTATTGACGGTTCTGATAAAGGCGATACTGAAGCTCTTGCAAAAATTTGGCAAGATAAGGCTGACTTTGATAGCAAAATGACTGCATTCCAAGATAATGCCGCAGCGTTAGCTATTGCTGCTAAAACAAGTAATGAGAACAGTATTAAACAAGCTTTTGCTAACACTGGTAAAAGTTGTAAAGGTTGTCACGACGTTTACAAAAAAGACTAAAGTTACCTGGAGCTGAACAAGATTTAAATCGATTAGTTTAAGCAAGCAATAAGTCGTTCAGACCTGTAACCCAAAAGAGTAAAGCCCATGCACATGGGCTTTTTTATTGCTGATTAACGAGTGTTCGATGAGTTTTTGGTTCGATTTCGTTCGAGATAAACGTGAGATAATCAAGCGAGTGGAACACTACCTAGCAATCTAAGCAGCATTTCACTCAACACAGAATAACACGCTTTTAACCTACACCTTAGGGCAATGTTTATTGGTCATATCTACTAGGGTATTGGCTTTTCATGTCAAATAACGACACAACAAAGCTCCCAGCTTAATCACTGACAACTTCAACTACAAACCAACAATTCACAGCAAAAAATTAAAAATCAACAAACCCTAATATAAATTTATAAATAACTGACTACAGGTTCAAGCAACCACCACCATACACAGACAAATATGGCTAATACGATAATTAACGCTATCCAAGGCGAACGTAAACGAGGTGGGGTTATCTGCTTGCTAGCCAGTTTATAACCACTAAACATTGCTTTAAGTATATTGTCACCTTTAGCGACATGGACAACTACCGCAATGATGTGAATCGCGGCCATAGCTAAAATAATATTGAAATTGGTTTTATGTAACCAAGTTAACCATCCTGCTGTATCTGACGATACAAGATACGTCAATGGACCTTCGGTAAAGATATCATCGGTAGCAAATAATCCGCTAATTAATTGCAGCATAATGATGCTTAACAATAAAATGACCATATACCCACCTAGTGGATTATGGCCTATCGACTTGGGTTTGGGCTGTGCTTTTGCGTAAGCAATAACTTTTTTAGGTGCAACAAAAAAATGTGTAAACTTAGCGGTATCGCTTCCTATAAAGCCCCAAATTAATCTAAATATAATCAGTGTCATCAACAGGTACGCTAGTATCTGATGCCACTGCATTTCTCCTATTTCAGCTGTCCACCATAATCCGCCAACTAAAGACACCATGGCCCAATGAAAAAAACGGGTTGGAAAATCCCATACCTTTATTTTTTGTTGTTCTATACTCACTAATAACAGCCCTTATAAATTTGCTTATAAGTCGATTATAAGCCAATCAAAAATGAATTAAATCACATCATTAAGAGTATTGTGTTTAATGTGGGAAATATTTGCTCAGCAAAATAAGCATTTTGAGCAGATTACGGAGATTGAGGGCAGATGCTTGGCTGTTTTGTTTAAAATACCAGCAAAATAAATAATATATCATCAACTTATCTATTCAAATATGGCGCAATTTATACCGTACCACAAGTAGATTTTAATGCTTTTTATTGAAAAATGTCTAAGAGATCAAATAAGCTGTGTTCGATGTTTTTTGCCATCTAAAACGTGATCAAGATCACAATACTTATGGTTAATCTTGGTAATCTGGAGTTAAGCAAACAACAAGAAGGTTCTAAATATGCTGAAAATCACTAGCAAACAACTTGAAGTCACTGCCCTTATCCGTGAACGTATCGAAGGACGATTAGAAAAATTAAGTCGACATGATATTCAATTAATTAATCCGCACATTATTATCAATCAAGAAAAGCAGTTGTTTAAAATAGAGGCATCAGTTGGATTACCTAGTGGAGATTTATTCGCCCAGGCAAAAAGTGAAAACCTATACGCAGCGATAACTGCAATGGGACAAAAGCTGGAAAAACAGCTAAATCGCCTGACCCATAAACCCCAGGCTCAACGCCATGTATCATTACCAAATGACACAGAAAGCGAATTTGAGTATGTCTATAAGGAGGAAAACGCAGCTTGATGTTATTTATCTCTCACCAGCGCACCCTCGGGTGCGCTTTCTTTTGTCTGTAATTAACGCAAGTCTGTATTAATGAATAAAATTACATTGACAGCAGTCTGCTAGGGCTTTAGTTTTAACCCATGAACAAAAATATATTCAGCCTTTTTATTTTCTTTTTTATTCAGCCCACCCTTGGAGGCGGATTTTCTGTGTAAAAACGAAAATGAAAATTCTAAAGCCTCCCAAATGGGAGGCTTTTTTGTCTTATAAGCACTGCTGTATGAATCAATACATCAGTATGTAGCGTTATATTGAGGTCTATATGCAAAAACCACCCGCGTTAAGTCAAACTCGCGAACAGATCACTGCTCTTGATAAAGCGCTATTAGAGTTATTATCTAAACGCCGCCAATTAAGCTTAAATGTAGCTCGCAGCAAAGAAATTGATGTTAGGCCAATACGAGACACTCAAAGAGAAAAAGAACTGCTCGAAAGACTCGTGCTACAAGGTCGAGAACAAGGTCTTGATGCTCACTTTGTCATCTCCCTTTATCAAAGTATTATTGAAGACTCAGTGTTATTTCAACAAACCTATCTTCACGGCAGAGCAAATCCAGACACTCAAAAACAACAATATACTGTGGCTTATTTAGGAGCGAGAGGCTCTTATTCATACTTAGCAGCTAGCCGTTACTGTTCTCGTCGCCAAGTAGAAATGCTCGATTTTGGCTGTAAAAGTTTTGATGACATTGTTAATGCCGTCGAATCTGGTCATGCTGATTACGGCTTTCTGCCGATTGAAAATACCTCTTCCGGATCTATCAATGAAGTGTATGACGTGCTGCAACATACAACACTATCGATTGTCGGCGAAACAACCATTGAAGTCAGTCACTGTTTACTCACGAAACCTGACAGTAAGCTAGCTGATATAGAAACTATCTATGCGCATCCGCAGCCAATTAGCCAATGTAGTCGTTATTTAAGCCAGCATCCTAATATTAAACTTGAATATTGCTCCAGTAGTGCTGAGGCAATGACAAAAGTTATCGAAGCGAAGAGTAACACTGTCGCTGCAATAGGCAGTGCAGAAGGCGGAGCCTTATATCAACTGATTGCAATGGAACAAGGTTTAGCAAACCAAAAGATTAACCAAAGTCGGTTTATCGTTGTCGCCCGCAAAGCCTCTGCAGTACCGTCTCAATTACCCGCTAAAACAACCTTAATCATGGCTACAGGACAAAAGCCTGGTGCATTGGTAGAGGCATTACTGGTTCTTAAAGCGCATAACTTGAATATGAGCAAATTAGAATCTCGCCCTATTCCAGGAACGCCATGGGAAGAGATGTTTTATCTCGACATAGATGGCAACTTAGCCACAGCAGAAGTTCAACAAGCGATTAAAGAGCTAGAACGCCTTACCCGTTTTATTAAAGTATTAGGCTGCTACCCCTGTGAAACGGTTAAACCAACCCAGCTATCGCAAGCCCAGCTATTGATTGAACCAGGCAGTTCAAAACAACAACTAATCAAGTCTTTACCCAATAGCCAAGCAAAGCATTCACGCGACTATAAATCACAAGACACTCAGTTATTTTGTCAACATTTACAAATAGGTGCCGGACAGTTTAGCGCATTACAGCAAATTAATTTGCCGATAGATAATACCGAACTAGCCACCCAAGCTAAGATTATCAAAGAATCAGGTTTTCAAGCTATTTTGCTCAACGATTTAAAGCAACAACTGAATGAACAAGAGCTAAAACAGCATGCACAAGTGATTGAGCAAGCCGGTTTAGTATGCATAATGCAAGTAGATCATGAACAAGAGTTTAGTATCGCAAGCCAATTAGCAGACATGTTGATTTTGAGCGGTAAACAAATGTATAACACCGACATGTTAACCTTAATTGGTTCAGTCAATTTGCCGGTGATATTAGAGCGAAATACCATGGCTAGTGTTGACGATTGGCTACAAGCCGCCGATACGGTCCTTAGCCACGGTAATCAACAATTAGGCCTATGTGAGTCAGGAGTGCGAAGTTTTACTCATCCTGAGCAATTAAGCCTCGATTTAGCGGGGCTAGTTGAAGTTAAACTACGCAGTCATTTACCCGTTATTGTTAATACTTGTTTTAGCAGTAATGCTGCACTGCTGAGCACTAATGCGATTGCCGTAAAACAGCTAAAAGCCGATGGCATCATTATTATCCATCAAACGCAGTTGTCATATGCTGAGTTGCTCCACGACTTATACCAGATAAAATAAAACATCTACTATGAGTTAAAGGTTATCAAACTATTTTATCGTGAGCCGACCTTCACTCAAGACAATAAAAATGCCGAGATATTATCTCGGCATTTTGCTTCACTAGTCGCTTCTTTTACTTAAACTGCAAGACCATCATTAAGACTGATCCAGCCTTTGAAAATACGATAACTAAACCAACTAACACCTAGGATGTACATTGGTAAACTTAACCATAATGGACTTAACCAATAACCGGCAATAAAAAATGGACACAGGCCGATTATACTCATGCGTTGCCAGCGTAAATGGCTACCTAGCACAGAATCTGGATTAATATTTTTCTGGATCAAATTAAACCAAAGGCTCAATAATACGGGAACAAAAAACAATGGAAAGGCACTCATTAAACCATAAAGAAAATGCCCTAAGGAATTATCTTCAACCTGTTGAATAGGCAGTGTATTCGATGGCATCATCGACATAGGGTTATCCTCCAAATGCAACTACGTTTACTGAGCTAACACGGTTTTATTACACTACAGTGCTATTTAAACATAAGCTTTGTGTCACTATTTCGCAATATTTAGATTAATTAATAATGCTTCATTTAACAGCAATTCACTTCGACTCGGAATACAAAAAGACAGTAAAGAAATAAAAGTAAGTGATTTTACCGAACCCTACACCACTGCATCTGTTTGTTTTCTACTGTTCAATACAACAATAATGATGGGGTAAAACAAATTTGAAAACGGTTTAGTACCCCAAATACAAGTTAACTGCTTTTCATATCGTTAACAGATTGCAACATGGCGCGACTTTCGTGTTGGAACTGAGGAGCAAAATCACCAAACCATTTCGCCACTCGCTGAAATTGCTCAACAAAGGCTTGTCTATTTCCGGTTTGCAACATGGTTAATGCATCACGATAATTATCAAGATAATCACTTATCGCATGTTGACTACCAGCTTGTGCAAATATGATATCGGCATAAAGCTCAGGATCTTGAGCAAATAAACGTCCAACCATGGCCAACTCTAAGCGATAAATAGGTGAGCTAAATTGCAGTAGATTTCCAATATCAGCTTCTTCTTTACACAGGTTGACACCATATACAAAGGTTGAAAAGTGACGCATAGCTTGCACTAGTTGCATGGCTTTATCATGACGTTCGGCTTCAGCTTCGACAATACGAGCCCCCCAAATCTCAATCTGCTGTAGCAACCATTGGTAGGCCTCTTGATGACGACCATGGCACACTACCACCACTTGTTTGGCAAGACTGCCAACATCAGGGCCAAACATCGGATGTAGACCGACCACAGGACCACTATGGGCTGCTAACATTGCCGCTACGGGCTCTTCTTTAATTGAAGTAAGATCAGCTAAAATACAATTGTCAGGTAACTGAGTTAATTTTTCGCGAATAACCTCGCAAGTCACATTTATAGGCACGGTAACAATCACCAGTCCAGCCCCAGAGAAAATAGCTGCGGCCTCTTGCCAATCATTTTTATCGATACTTTTAACTTCATAACCAGAAAGAACTAACATCTGGCTAAATAGCTGTCCAAGTTTGCCCTGACCACCGACTATCACCACATGACCCAGATCTTGTTTAACCTGCTTGAAACCAACATCTTTCTCATTTAAATAAGATTCACGCATAAGCCGGCGTAATATATCTTCAATTAACTGTGGTGAAATGTTCATGCTTTGCGCTTCATTTCGCCGCTTTGCTAACATGGAGGCTTCACGTTGTGGAGCATAAATAGGCACACCAGCGGCATGTTTTACTGCGCCAACTTGTGCAACTAAATCAAGGCGTTTACGTAATAAATGCAGTAATTGTTGATCAACGCCATCAATTAAATCACGAAGATGCTCTAGGCCTGCTGTGGTTTTTTCATTCATCTGTTTATCCATTAACCGTTGACGACCTGCAGCGAATCAAAACGTGTTGGTAACACTACAGACAACTGGTTAGCGCCTTGTCTTAAAATAGTTTCAGTGGTTTCCCAGTCAATGCAGGCGTCAGTAACAGAAACACCATATTTTAGCTCTGCTAAGGGTTTATCTGAACTCTGATTACCTTGATTGAGGTTACTTTCAAGCATAACACCGATGATAGATTTATTACCTGCTTCAATTTGATTAAATACATCTTCACAAACGTTTTTTTGACGTAAATGATCTTTTGATGAATTACCGTGACTACAGTCAATAACTAACCGAGCACTGAGCTTGGCTTTATGAATTTGAGCCTCACTTTCAGCAACACTGTGCGCGTCATAATTAGGTGATAAGCCACCACGTAAAATAATATGACCATCAGGGTTACCAGCAGTTTGTAGTAATGACACTTGGCCCTCTTGGTTAATCCCCATAAAGCGATGACTACTAGCAGCAGATTTCAGTGCATTAATAGCCACCTCCAATTTGCCATCGGTACCATTTTTAAAACCAACAGGCATTGATAGACCTGAAGCCATTTCACGATGAGTCTGAGATTCAGTGGTTCTTGCGCCAATAGCAGACCAAGTAACTAACTCAGACATATACTGCGGGCTTATTGGATCAAGTGCCTCAGTAGCAATGGGTAGTTCAAGCTCAGCAAGCCAAATCATCAGCTCACGAGCCATTCTAAGACCTTTCTCTACATCAAATGACTCATCCATGTCAGGATCGTTAATCAAGCCCTTCCAGCCCACTGTTGTACGAGGCTTTTCGAAATAAACTCGCATTAAAATGTAAAAGTCATCGCTGAGCTCATCATGTAACTTTTTAAGTTTTAATGCATACTCTTTTGCTGCTGCAATATCATGAATAGAACAAGGTCCAGTGACCACAAGCACGCGATTATCCCGTTTATGAACAATATCTGATACTTGCTTGCGTGCATTAAGGATATATTGATAAGCATGAGTTGATAATGGTAGTTCTTGCTTTAACTCTGCAGGAGTGACTAGCACTTGCTCTGAACTAATGTGCACATTATTAATGGTATCTTGTTGCATACTTATCACTCTCTTTTGACGACAGACCTAAGGTCACTAATAGATTAATATTCTAGATATCTGATGGCTAAACTCAGTAACACTGTAACGCTACACCATTACAAGTTAAAAGCAACTATGCCTGTGCCATGGCATTAGGGCAAGGGTTATTTATACAAAAAGTTAAAAATCATTTAATCGATGATTTTTTATACAAAACGATACATCTAAACGACATTAATTACGGGATCCGCTTATATCTTATTATGGTTAGGTCACTCTTATCGCTAACCCGGAACTGTTTTTGAGCTTTACTTTTTTAAAGCGCTACAAACAAAAACCCGCCTTTCGGCGGGTTGTTGTGCGAACACTGCATCTTTATTCTGTATCGGTAACTATTACTTAGTTGCCAATTTTTCACGGATACGTGCAGACTTACCTGAACGCTCACGTAAATAGTACAGTTTAGCACGACGTACACGACCGCGACGCTTAACTTCGATGCTAGCAATTAACGGGCTATGCGTCTGGAAAGCACGCTCAACACCTTCACCATTAGAGATTTTACGTACTGTGAATGCTGAATGCAGACCACGGTTACGCTTAGCGATGACCAAACCTTCAAAAGCCTGAAGACGCTCTTTTTCACCTTCTTTAACACGTACTTGAACTACTACTGTATCACCAGCACCAAAATCAGGTACATCTGTTTTCATTTGCTCATCGTTGAGCATTTTAATGATGTTGTTCATAATTACTCCATCCTAGTAATAACTGAGCGTTGACTATGCGGACTTGTCCGTTTCATTCACGAACTGCGCTAATAAAGTCGATTGTTCGTCAGTCAGAGCTAGATTTTCAAATAATTCTGGCCGTCTCAAAAAAGTTCTTCCGATACTTTGTTGTAAACGCCAGAGTCTAATTTTTTCGTGGTCACCGCTTAACAGCACTGCGGGTACGTCAAGACCATCCAATTGTTCAGGGCGAGTATAATGAGGACAATCCAGTAGGCCATCAGAGAAAGAATCTTGCTCTGCTGACGCTTGCTTGCCAAGTACACCAGGTACTAAACGAGCCACTGAATCGATTAATGTCATTGCCGGTAACTCGCCACCCGAAAGTACGTAATCACCGATAGACCATTCTTCATCTACTTCAGTTTGAATAATGCGCTCATCAACACCTTCGTATCGACCACACACTAAAATCAAACTCTCTGATTTAGCTAACTCAGTAACGCCTTGCTGATCCAGCTTGCGTCCCTGAGGAGACAGATAAATCACTTTTGCCCTATCACCTGCAGCAGCTTTTGCCGCATGGATAGCATCACGCAAAGGTTGCACCATCATCAACATACCTGGTCCACCACCATAAGGGCGATCGTCTACAGTATTGTGTTTATCATGGGTGAAATCACGAGGATTCCACGTTTGCAACTCAAGCAGGCCGTTTTTCACGGCTCGACCCGTAACCCCAAAGTCTGTAACAGCACGAAACATCTCTGGAAACAGGGTTATTACCCCTAACCACATATGTTGTACCTCGACTTAGAAGTCAGGATCCCAATCCACTAAAATCTGTTTCCCTTGCAAATCCACCTGTTTGATGAACTGCTCAGGGACAAAGGGGATCATACGTTCCGCTTTGCCGAAGGCATCTTTGGCATTAGCTTTAACTAGTAGTACATCGTTTGATCCTGTTTCCACGATCTGTTCAACAATACCCATGTTATAGCCGTTTATATTGGTCACTTCGCAGCCGATAAGATCACGATGATAGAATTCACTGTCATCCAATTCTTTCATTTGCTCAGACTTGATAGCAATCTCACAATTTGTGAGCATTTGCGCATCTTCTCTGGTAGCAACACCCTCAAGTTCAGCCACAACAGCTTTACCTTGAAAACGCCACTGAGCAACCTTAACTTCACGCCAAACGCCTTGTTCTTTTATAAGCCAAGGCGAATAATCGAAAATACCTTCAACAGAATCGGTATAGGAAGTGATTTTTAGCCAACCTTTAATACCATGACTGGAGCCTAACTTTCCCAGTACAACTAGCTCTTGGTTACTACTCATCTATCTATACCTTATACGCAATTAAGCAACAGCTTTACGCGCGTCTTTGATCAGTTTTGCAACACGGTCAGATGTTGCAGCGCCAGTAGCAACCCAGTGCTCAACACGATCAAGATCTAAACGTAATGTTTCTTCTTGGCCACGAGCCAATGGATTGAAAAAACCTACACGTTCGATGAAACGACCGTCACGAGCATTGCGGCTATCAGCAACAACGATATTGTAAAATGGACGCTTTTTTGCGCCGCCACGAGCTAAACGAATGGTAACCATGCGTTTTATTCCTCTAATGATTTGCTAGAAGCAAAAATAAAAACTGGAACTCCGTGTTCGCAAAGAGTCCCAGAAAGAAAGCCGGAAGATTTTACCTGACTTTTGAACTAATGCAACCAAAACTGATGATTTTTAGCTCACCCGTTTTGTTGTAATAAAGTCAAAAATATAACCTAACCAACTGATTGAATTTAAAATTAACTAATTTAGCACTCGAAAGATGCTTATATTATCGACCCGGAAACTTCATTCCAGGCGGTAACATTCCACCCATTCCACGCATCATCTTCTTCATTCCACCTTTTGCAGACATCTTTTTCATCATTTTCTGCATTTGGGTAAATTGCTTTAATAAGCGGTTTACATCTTGAATTTGAGTCCCAGAACCGCCAGCGATTCTACGTTTACGCGACCCTTTAATCAAATCTGGGTTTTTACGCTCTTTGGCGGTCATCGAATTTATGATGGCTTCCATTTGTCCAGTCATCTTACCGTCTTGAACCTGAGCTAATGCTTCTGGTGGTAATTGACCCACACCAGGAAGCTTCTCAAGCATGTTCATCATTCCACCCATGTTTTTCATTTGCTGTAATTGCTCACGAAAATCTTCTAGGTCGAAACTGCCACCTGATTTTACTTTTGAAGCCAGTTTCATCGCTTTGTCTTTATCGACACCGCGTTCAACTTCTTCAATTAATGACAATACGTCACCCATACCGAGAATACGCGAAGCAATTCTGTCTGGGTGGAAAGGCTCTAATGCATCGGTTTTTTCACCAACACCTAAAAACTTAATCGGCTTACCGGTAATACTGCGGATAGATAAAGCAGCACCACCGCGAGCATCACCGTCAACTTTGGTTAAGATAACCCCCGTTAAAGGCAAAGCTTCATTAAATGCTTTAGCCGTGTTGGCCGCATCTTGCCCTGTCATGGCATCGACGACAAATAATGTCTCGATTGGGTTTACAGTAGCATGCAGCTGCTTGATTTCATCCATCATGGCTTCATCAACATGCAGACGACCTGCTGTATCGACAATGACCACATCAATGAATTTTAATTTTGCATAAGTGATTGCTGCTTTAGCAATATCAACTGGCTTTTGGCTCACATCAGACGGAAAGAATTCAACGTCGACTTCAGTAGCTAATGTTTCAAGTTGTTTGATTGCCGCAGGACGATAAACATCCGCACTGACCACAAGTACCGATTTTTTATGGCGTGTGCGTAAAAACTTACCTAATTTGGCAACCGAGGTCGTTTTACCTGCGCCTTGAAGACCCGCCATCATGATTACAGCTGGAGGAATGGCCGCGAGATCGAGGGCTTCATTCGCCTCGCCCATGGCTTTTTCAAGTTCGTTTTGAACAATTTTGATAAAAGCTTGCCCTGGGCTTAAGCTTTTTGACACCTCTTGACCCACAGCGCGTTCTTTTACGCTGTTAACGAAGTCTCTAACAACAGGTAAAGCGACATCCGCCTCAAGCAGCGCCATACGCACTTCACGCAGAGTTTCTTTAATGTTGTCTTCTGTTAAGCGACCACGGCCACTAATATTTTTTAGTGTGCGTGACAGTCTGTCAGATAAATTCTCAAACATTGAGCGGCTCTTTTAAGCATAACAATAATTGCGCCCATTATACCCAAGCCACTCTAAATTACGATACTTGCAACGAGAAGAACTCAAACACTAGCCAATTTTGTACAAAATAATTATCGAAAACGCGATGAAACTGTTAAATTTTGGGTCTTAGGTCACTGCCATGTTAGGCCGTGATCATGTTAATCTAATACAAATAATGAAAAGGTCATGCTTTAATAGTATTGTTCATTACTCAGGCGCAGTTTTTTCAGCATTAACGACTAAGATAGGTTGATTCTAAATGGTTATTTTTTCCGCGGCAGCCATGCTTTTTTATTGTTTAGCATTGGTTTTAGTAACGAGCCGACTTTTTCATGTTGAAGGGCCTAATCGTAAGGCCGTTATGGTGGCTTCTGGTATTGCCGTCATCATGCACGGGTTTGCGCTTTCGAATGCAGTGTTTACCGTCGATGGACAAAACTTTAGTTTAACTAATGTGATCTCCTTGGTTAACTGGATCATTGCATTAACGTTCACCATCACAATGCCTCGACTTAAAGTCATCATTGTTGTACCCGTTGTGTATGCCTGTTCAATTATCTCTGTAGCACTTCTATGGTTAGTGCCACCGCAGTTTATTACTCACTTTGAAATACACCCGGAGCTCCTAGCGCATGTAGTATTATCATTAATGGCCTACAGCGCATTGATGATAGCGGCTATGTACGCCATTCAACTGTTATTCATCCAGAATAAACTGAAGAAAAAACAGATGATGATGAGCCCTGCTATGCCGCCATTAATGACGGTAGAAAAACAGCTTTATCATCTAATCATTATTGGATTTATTTTACTGAGTTTATCGCTGGTAACTGGCTTTATCTTTTTAGAAGATATGTTCGGTGACGGTAAAGGGCACAAGGCCATATTATCAATAATCGCTTGGGTGGTTTACGCTGTTATGTTGTGGCAACAATATACTGTCGGCTGTAGGATCCGCACCGCAGTGATTTACAGCTTATCTGGCGCGAGTTTACTTTCACTTGCATATTTTGGTGCAAGGATTGTTAAGGAATTGATATTAAACTAATTTTAATTATTTTTAACGTGTATAGCCTAATCTATACAATTTAAAAATAACCGAGATAACTTGACTCTAACGGCCAATAATAAATAATGGCCGTTAAATTAATGACAATTTGGCCTTTAGGCCAATTTCACACTACTTCATGGGGCCCCTTTTTTGGACGCTATATCTACCAGCGCACTCCTTATTTTCCTTTTGGTTTTAATCGTGATTTCTGCTTATTTTTCAGGTTCAGAAACCGCAATGATGAGCCTCAACCGATACCGCTTACGACACCTTGCATCCAATGACCATAAAGGCGCTATACGAGCCTTAAAGTTACTCGATCGCCCTGATAGGCTTATTGGGCTTATCCTTATCGGTAATAACCTGGTCAACATCCTTGCCTCAGCCATTGCCACTATTATTGGTATGCGCTTGTTTGGTGATATGGGTGTTGCGATTGCTACAGGTGTACTCACCATTGTGGTGTTAGTGTTTGCTGAAGTTACTCCTAAAACATTTGCCGCCTTACATCCTGAGCGCATTGCCTTCCCATCTAGTATTTTATTAGGTTGGCTATTAATTTTATTGTCGCCTTTTGTTAAAGCAATCAATTTAATTACGTCGCTGTTTTTACGCTTGATGGGCATCAAAACCGTCAAAACAAGTGATGCATTAAGCCAAGAAGAGCTGCGCACTGTTGTTCATGAAGCCGGAGCCTTAATCCCACAGCGTCACCAAGAGATGTTACTGTCAATTTTGGATTTAGAAAAAGTCACAGTCGAAGACATCATGATTTCACGTTCAGATATTTACGCAATTAACGTTAATGATGATTTCAGATTAATTAATAAGCTCGTGGTTCAGAGTCCTCATACTAGAGTATTGGTGTATCGCGATAACATTGATGATGCCGTTGGCTTCATCCATTTGCGTGATGCATTACGCTTGCAATCAAAACAGCAATTCAGTAAATCATCATTATTACGCGCAGTAAAAGAGTTGTACTTCATTCCAGAGGGCACACCACTAAACGTCCAGTTGACTAATTTCCAACAAAATAAAGAGCGTATTGGCTTAGTTGTTGATGAGTATGGTGATATTCAGGGATTAGTCACATTAGAAGATATTCTGGAAGAGATTGTTGGCGATTTCACCACCTCAATGATGACCACTGCCAGTGAAGACATTAATATTCAGCAAGATGGTAGTTTCTTAATTGATGCCACGATTAACATTCGAGACCTGAATAAAGAAATGAAATGGAACCTACCCATAGATGGTCCTAAAACATTAAACGGTTTAATCATTGAGTTTCTTGAAGATATCCCTGCTGTAAACACCAGTTTGCGTATCGTTGATTACCAAATAGAAGTCATCGATGTGGCGGATAACATGATTAAGACTGTCAGAGTGTTACCGACTAATTTAGAGTTAATTGAAGATACCGATTAAACTCCAATCGATAAAAAAGGCGCTAATAGCGCCTTTTTTATGACCATTAATTCATCCACATTAGTTGGAAAGTTTAGCTTCTAATGCTCGGCGCTTTTCACGTGCAATGGGAGTGATTTGTGCCGCTAAGTCTTTTTCTAAACCCATCATAAAATATAACTCTGCCATTAAAAAAAATGGCCCTATCAGAAGTTGATTAAGATCATCCATAAAAGCAGGCTTAGCCTTTTCATAATGATGGCCAATAAACTGCATCACCCAGCCGATAACAAAAATACTGATAGCAATAATAAACGGGTGTGAAGTATGAACAACCTGCTCACTGGTGTATAGCACAGGCAGAATAAATAACACTAAACCAAGCGCCAGTCGCATGTGAAGCGCCATGTAATAGCCCAACACCAACACTGTTAATATCATCGCTACACTGATTTGGTAATCTTGCCAGTCAAAACGAATGGTCCCCAGCATTAAAAATGCTGACCAAATAATCATCGGAACGCCAATAAAGTGGGTTTTAATATTTTGCGGATTTAAATGCACACTTTTGTAAGTTGAAAGTTGTTCTACTGCAGATTTCATTTTAAGTCTCTTTAATTGTTGTTATCTTGTTAATTTACTCCAATTAGGCCGATTTTAAAAGACCACAAAAAAAGGCGCTAATGCGCCTTTGATAAATCATTTAATGTTGTGACATCAACTTTCTAATACCACAGTGGCTACTGCATAATGTTGTTCATCGGCAATACTGATAAACCCACAGCGACCGCTTAACTGTTCTAGTCTTGCTAATGCACCATCAGTAAAGCGGATTAAAGGCGCACCGTTAGCATCATTATCGATATGAATATGTTGAAACGACACTCCTCTGCCTATTCCGGTACCTAACGCTTTGGCAGCGGCTTCTTTGGCTGCAAAACGTTTCGCTAGAAATCGCTCAGGCTGCTTTGATTGCAAGTAAGTCGCAAGCTCAGACTCTGTAAGCACTCTTTTGGCTAATCTATCACCAAGGCGCTGTCGTTGCTCACCGATGCGGGCAATCTCTACAATATCTGTGCCGATACCAACAATTGCCATTACTCGCCTCTGCGGCCTGCAAGCATGAGTTGCTTCATATCTCTAACGGCAGTATCTAAACCATCAATAGCGGCTCTGGCAATCACAGCATGACCTATATTAAGCTCATAAAGCTCAGGAATAGCCGCGATGGCCTTAACATTGTGATAATGCAAACCGTGTCCCGCATTAACCACTAAACCTTTACTGTGAGCATATTGTGCCATTTCAGTAATACGCGCTAACTCGTCAGCCTGCTCAGCATCAGTGATGGCATCAGCATAACAACCGGTATGGATCTCAATGTAAGGTGCGCCGGATAAAACTGCTGCATCAATTTGCGTTTTGTCGGCATCAATAAACAATGACACTTTAATACCTTCTGCAGCCAAACGAGTGACGGCTGAGCGGATCTTCTCTAACTGACCAGCAACATCAAGGCCACCTTCAGTTGTGAGCTCTTCGCGTTTCTCTGGGACTAAACAGGCATAAGCTGGTTTTATATCACAAGCGATGGCAATCATTTCTTCAGTGACGGCAAACTCGAAGTTCATTCTGGTCTTCAATGTTTTTGCCAATAAATACACATCGCGGTCTTGAATATGGCGACGATCTTCACGTAAATGTATGGTGATCCCATCGGCGCCAGCATGTTCTGCTACTGCCGCTGCGTGAACAGGATCGGGGTAATGAGTACCGCGAGCTTGGCGCAATGTCGCGATATGATCGATGTTAATGCCTAATAGTATTCCGCTCACATCGAGCTCCTTAACGTAATAAATAACACAATAATGACTTATGCTTACCAAGCTTTATATACGGTTCAGACCGTGCTTGGTTCACGTATTAAATCTAAAAAAACATTATACTAATCCGTTTTTTTAGTGAATAACTGTCTGCTTAATAACGGTTTATTACCCAATAATGGCGTAAGTAAATAACGCATTAATCCTTTGGCTTGATTAAACTG
Source organism: Shewanella sp. SG41-3 (assembly GCF_014164545.1). Taxonomy (NCBI): domain Bacteria; kingdom Pseudomonadati; phylum Pseudomonadota; class Gammaproteobacteria; order Alteromonadales; family Shewanellaceae; genus Shewanella; species Shewanella sp. SG41-3. Next base: position 257,944 of record NZ_JACJFJ010000001.1, on the reverse strand, counting down.
CTCAGGTTGTAACTCTTGCGATGCCAACGCTAGCAACATGGTCCCCGATAAACTGCCTTTGCCATGAGTAAAATGACTCTCTTGGTTTGTTAAAATAGGTATAAAGCCACTCTGGGCAATAAATCGATAGTGACAATTTTCATCGAGTAAATCACCTTGTGTATCGTAGGCAAGAGAAGGCAGCGCACCTAACTCTAATAACAGTGCCATTTCGAAATAACGCAGGTGACTTGAGCAAAACTGTTTAGCTAATGCGAGTAATGCGCGGTGGTAATCTAAAAATATCCCTTCAGCTTGGTGCTCCACGGACAATAGACGAACTAATAATTCATTTAAATAGAAACCTGAATAAAGACTATTACCGCTTAAGGGCATCGCGGGCGCAGCAGACTCAATTTGGGTAATGTTTTTTAACCCTAAATTTTTGGACTCAGATTTGGTGCTAAACTGGATTATGAGTGGTTGAAAAGGTTGTAATATGCTTTTAATCGACCGTTTACCCGAGCCAACTCGAGTGATGGCATCAACGCGCCCTTCGCCCTCAATCAGCAAATTAACAATCACGCTCGATTCGCGAAATTGTCGATGATGAAGCACATAGCCACGTTTCATAGTGGCCATGTCTATACACTAATAATCAATAACGCTAAAATCGATTTAGTTATCGCCATAGCCTAAACTTCTCAATGCACGTTCATCATCAGCCCAACCTGATTTGACTTTTACCCATACTTCAAGGAAAACTTTATTCTCAAATAGGGTTTCCATATCTAATCTGGCTTGAGTCGCAATCGTCCGAATACGTTCGCCTTTATTACCAATAACCATGCGTTTTTGGCCTTCACGTTCGACTAAAATTAACGCATTAATTTGGTAAACACCATTCTCCATCATTTTAAACTGTTCAATTTCTACAGTCGCATCATATGGAAGCTCGTCGCCTAAAAAGCGCATCAGCTTTTCGCGAACAATTTCAGATGCCATAAAACGTTGTGAGCGATCTGTCACATAATCTTCAGGGAAGTAAAATGGTGCTTCAGGTAACGACTCGCGCGCCATATCCAAAATGCGTTGTACGTTAGTACCTTTACTGGCTGATATTGGCAAAATCTCATCAAAATCAAATTTTTGTGCTAATTGATTGAGGTAAGGAAATAATGCTTCTTTATCTTTAATATTATCGACTTTATTGATAGCCAAGATGATTTTACGAGCATCATTACGATGTTGTAGCTTTTGTAATACCATCTCATCATCAGCAGTCCATGTCATGCCATCAACCACAAAAATAACCATAGCAACATCAGCTAAAGAACTGGCAGCTGCACGATTCATTAAGCGGTTAATCGCACGTTTTTCTTCAATGTGCAGACCAGGGGTATCAATAAATATAATTTGGCTTGGGCCATCGGTATGGATACCCATGATCCGGTGACGAGTCGTTTGCGGTTTCTTTGAGGTAATACTCACCTTTTGACCAAGTAACTTGTTCAAAAGTGTTGATTTACCTACATTTGGGCGACCAACAATAGCCACCATGCCACAATAAGTCACATCGTATTTGGCAGTGGCGACAGGCGCTGCTTGGTTCATCCTTGCTAGCAGTTCATCTAAGCTAGGTTCTTGATTATCACCTGCTGGCAAGTCTGTTTTCTTGGTCATTTATTCAGTAACTCCAATACCTGAGCAGCGGCAAGCTGTTCAGCTTTTCTTCTTGAACTTGCCACACCGGTGACAACTTTATCTAATTCACTAATGCTACATTCTACAGTAAAGGTTTGATCATGCGCTTCACCTTCTACCGCGACAACTTGGTAATCGGGCAATGGCTTTTTAAAACCTTGCAAATATTCTTGTAAAACAGTCTTGGGATCTTTTTGATTAATACCCGGCTTTATCTCAGCTAAACGCTCTCGATACCATGATAATAATAGCTTACGGCACACTTCAATGTCGGCATCGAGGTAGACAGCACCAATAATAGCTTCTACTGCATCGGCTAAAATCGATTCGCGTCTAAATCCACCGCTTTTAAGTTCTCCAGGGCCGAGATATAAATAATCCCCTAATTTGAATTCTTTGGCGATTATAGTCAGCGTATCGCCTTTAACTAAGGTCGCACGCATACGACTTAAATCGCCTTCAGTTGCCTTTGGAAACTGATGATATAAGGCATCTGAAATGACTATCGATAAAATCGAATCACCTAAAAACTCTAAACGCTCATTATGTTTATTTGCTGCGCTACGATGAGTTAATGCCTGGATAAGTAATTCAATATTATTAAATTCATAACCTAAAGTACGGCACAAACGCGGCAAATTTTTAATGGGTTCCATCAATGTATTCCACCTACTCTATCAAAACGTACACCGGTTGGTACCCATGCAGGTAACATATCACTCGGCTGACGATCAAATTCAAAACTAATCCAAATTGCTACGGCTTTACCTACAAGATTCTCTTCCGGTACAAAGCCCCAAAAACGGCTGTCGGTACTGTTATCACGATTATCGCCCATGGCAAAATACATTCCCTTAGGCACAACAAACTCACCGGCAGGAAGGCCTGCTTGAGGATAAAAGTGCTGTCTAAAATCAGGTCGTGACGGATCAATTAATATATCGTGTTTAACATCGCCAAGTTGTTCAGTCGAACGAATTAATGGCACGCCATTATGGCTAAACTCTCCACGATTAATTTCGACATGTTCAATCGTTTTTGCCGCAGGACAGTCAACTTGGCTATCACATGCCTCTTGGATCATAAGCTGCTTATTTCGATAGAAAATTTTGTCTCCTGGCAGGCCAACTACACGCTTTATGTAGTCAATCTTTGGATTTTCAGGATATTTGAATACAAATACATCACCACGTTCAGGCTCACCAGTTTCAACCAACTTACTGCGCCATACCGGATCACGTAATCCGTAACTAAACTTTTCAACCAAAATAAAGTCACCGACCAAGAGTGTCGGCATCATAGAGCCAGAAGGAATTTGAAATGGCTCATAAATAAATGAGCGCAGAATCATGACAAAGGCGATGACAGGAAAAATAGAATGCGCCGTTTCAACTAGCACAGGCTCACGAATGATTTTATCGATAGCGTCTGCGCTTAACTGGGTTGAGTTAGCTTGTGCTGCTAATAAGTTTTCACGGCGTTTAGGCGCAAAGAAAACCACATCAATTAACCAAATAAGACCGCTGACCAAGGTTACGAGCACTAAAATAAGCGAAAAATAGGCTGCCATTACTGATTTATCTCCTGCTGGGTGTGTTGGATCCATATGGCTTGAGCAAAGCTCAGAATAACTCAATCCAGTATGGTGATTAACGAATAAACATTCACCCAGTTGAGTGTTACAAAATATATAGTAAAAATAACGATAACGCCGCAATATGCGGCGTTATTCTGCACATAAACTCGATTAATTATTATTAATCGTTTAGCTTCAGTACCGCTAAAAATGCCTCTTGTGGCACCTCAACGTTCCCCACTTGCTTCATGCGTTTTTTACCTTCTTTCTGCTTGTTAAGCAGTTTCTTCTTACGTGAAACGTCACCACCATAACACTTAGCGGTCACATCTTTACGTAATGCTTTAATGCTTGAACGAGCAATAATCTGACTGCCAACAGCAGCCTGAATCGCAATATCGAACATCTGGCGAGGGATTAATTCTTTCATCTTCTCAACCAAAGCCAAGCCACGATGACGAATATTACTGCGGTGAATAATCATCGCAAGTGCATCAACTCTGTCGCCATTGATTAATATGTCTAGGCGTACCATGTCCGCTGGATCGAAGCGAATAAAGTTATACTCTAATGAAGCATAACCCCGGCTCGTAGACTTAAGACGGTCGAAGAAGTCCATTACCACTTCAGCCATAGGCAAATGATAGGTCACGGCCACTTGATTACCGTGATACACCATGTTGGTTTGCGAACCACGCTTTTCAATACACAAGGTAATCACGTTACCTAGGTATTCTTTAGGCACTAAAATATTGGCTTCAACAATCGGTTCACGAATTTCTTGGATGTTATTCAGCGCAGGTAATCCTGATGGATTATCAACATAAATAGTATCACCGTTATTCATGATAACTTCGTAAACCACTGTCGGCGCTGTAGTGATCAAATCGAGATTATATTCACGCTCTAAGCGCTCCTGAACAATCTCCATGTGCAGTAAACCGAGGTAACCAATGCGGAAACCAAAGCCTAACGCTGAAGATGTTTCAGGTTCAAAAAACAGGGACGCATCATTTAAGCTAAGCTTGTTCAATGCATCACGGAAGCTTTCATACTCATCAGTCGAAATCGGGAATACACCAGCATAAACCTGAGGCTTAACTCGCTTAAAACCGGGTAATGGTTTGTCTGCGCCATGCTTTGCATGAGTTAACGTATCGCCAACTGGTGCACCATGAATTTCTTTAATACCAGAAATAACATAACCCACTTCACCGGCTCGAAGCTCTGCTTTGTCTTTTTCTTTTGGAGTAAAAATACCAACACGATCAGCGTTATAGTTTTGTCCGGTGGACATCACTTTGAATTTTTCGCCTTTTTTAAGAATGCCATTCTTAATACGAACTAACGACACCACACCAAGGTAAGCGTCAAACCATGAGTCAATAATCAAGGCTTGTAAAGGCGCAGATTCATCACCTACTGGAGGAGGAATTTTTGCAATAATTTCTTCAAGGACTAAATCAACACCGATACCAGTCTTTGCAGAACAGCGCACCGCATCCATGGCATCAATACCAACGATGTCTTCAATCTCTGCAGCGACACGATCGGGCTCAGCCTGAGGCAAGTCAATTTTGTTGAGTACTGGGACAACGTCCAAATTCATTTCTAGTGCAGTATAACAGTTTGCTAATGTCTGAGCTTCTACGCCTTGACCAGCATCAACCACTAATAATGCACCTTCACATGCTGCCAAAGAACGTGAAACTTCATAAGAAAAGTCTACGTGTCCTGGGGTATCAATGAAGTTGAGTAAATAAGTGTTACCATCTTTTGCATGGTAATCTAAGGTGACACTTTGGGCTTTAATCGTAATGCCACGCTCACGTTCTAGATCCATTGAATCTAAAACCTGTGCAGCCATTTCACGGTCAGTTAAGCCGCCACATACCTGGATCAGGCGATCGGATAAAGTTGATTTACCATGGTCGATATGGGCAATAATCGAGAAGTTTCTAATGTGTTTCATTATGCTGCAATGACTACTACTAAATATGATGAAAATCGAGGTGGCAAATTGTACCTGATTAGGGGGTTAATACCAATCAGATTAAACAATAGTATCTATTTTGGTGTAATTGTTGGCCATAAGATGCTGTTTTCAAGCATTGGCTAATGAGTTTACGGACTCAATCAGTCAGTACAAGATGCACCACAGGCTAATAAGTTATCCTTAATAATAACTAGTGGCTCGCACTAATAATGCCCACTTCTTGCCCCAAATAGGCAATGATAACGGGTGTAGCTTGTGCTTCAAGTTGCGCGGCGAAGTGTTTACCAATAAACCAAGCAACCAATGCGCCTAATGCACCAAAAACCATAGCAAAACCATTAGTACTCAATCCTAGGCCAGCGGCTAACATTTGCCCCACTAATGCAGATAGAAACAATCCTAGTAACGGCAATAAATACACTAATGCAGCCGCTTTAACGATAACGCTTTCAGGTAAGCCTATTTTAAGTAAATCACCCTTATGGCAAGGTTTATCACTTGGCAATGAAAAACGTTGCGTTTGAACAGAAAAAGCTTTTGCAATGGTTGATGTGCCACAATTCTCACTGCTAGCGCAATGATTACAGGCACTTTTCAACTCAACTTCAACTGTTGCCCAACCTTGTTGATAATCAACCACTCGGGCAATTTCTTCCATCATAGTCGGTGCCGTTGATTCGGATATTTTACTCGTCATTTTACACACTCAACCGATAAATAATGTAGTGATTTTAGCACAATGCGGCGCAATGACTAAGCAAGTTTACCACTAAGCTATATCATTGATAACGCTCTGCTGGCCCTGAAAACACATAAGCCGTGATACAAGAAGCTCTTGTCACGGCTTATGGTTCAATAAAGCATAAGGTTTACTTTAATACTAAACTATTAGCAATTTTATCTAAGGTTTCTGAAGGCACCTTACCAATAGCCACGACCTCAAGAGTACCTACTTTTACCACTACCATTGATAAGCCATTACGAATAAGTAATTCATTAGGCATAGGATTTTCTCCTGCTCGGGCAACATAAACTGAAATATTAGCTAAACCATCAGTTAATGCAATATATTCAACAGGTTCATGAATACCAATTAAACGATGATGATCGCGAACAACCACGTCAAAACCTTTAGGTAACCAAGTAAATTGCCAATTTTTGCCATCAGTGCGTTCAGCTTGATTCATCACTGCTGGCCACTCTTGCTTGGCGGCTTCAATTAAAATATTTGCTGGTTCAGTTAACTCAATAAGTTCAATAACCATAGTTTGTTCAAGCAATTGTTTGTCTTTATTGAGGGTGTCAAAACGTAATGGCAGGTAGGTATCCATATCGATCCACACTTGCGCATCATAACGATTATCGTCATTAGCCAATAAACGGATCATCTGCCCTGGACGTCCAGCTATACGAGCGCGACCGCCAATAACAAATTGATAGCCTTTTTCGAGTTGATTTAAATCTCCCGCCAACGCAGCAGGCCAAATACCCTGTATGCGAGGAGCCAAAACACTGTAAGCCGGCTGGTCATGTTCTATAAACGTAACTCGATTATCAACTCGTACAGCATTTTTAGGTGAGCCATTGAGGTACTCAAGTAAAGCAACTTCTTTGTTGTCGACAATGCCATGAATATAGACGAGCGGACGAATATGGTCAGCTTGTAGCTGAATAATTGAGGTTTTATATTGTTTATCGTGCATCGCTTGGCTCATATTATTAAGCCAAGCTTTAGCAGATAAATCTTCTTCAGCGTGTGTTGGAAAGGTTAACGCTAATAGTGCTAGCAGGATAAGGCGCAAGCTAACTCCTAACAAAGTAAGACGTAAGATAAGGTTTATTCCAATTTATTATGGATTTACCGTAGCATCTTGCACGCTATTGTTATCAACAGCAACACCTGGATTTAAGCGTTGTTGCAACATGTGATCTTGAATATAAGCATTAATCCGGCGACGCTGTTCAATCACTTGCTCGTTGGAATAGCTTTGCTGATTTTGTGCTGCACCAGTCTGATAACTTACCGGAGATACACTACCCACTAAAGGACGTGTCATTAACACTGGTAATGGCGATTCTGCATCATTGCTTTGGTTATAATTTTGCACACCAACAATCGCCACCATAGCGACAGTTGCAGCAATAGCATATTGGCCAAACTGCTTGAAAAATGGCACTACATTGGAAGCAGTAGTTCGCTGTTGGTCAACTTCAGTTGATTTGGCTTGAGGCGCGATAATTGTTGGCTCAAGCTCAATCGCTGCAGTGATGCTGGCAAAAAGGTCTAAGTCAATGGTCGCAGGCAGTTCGCCGCGCATTGCATCGCCTATCATATGATAGCGTTGCCATTCATCATGTGAATCAACATCAGCAGAAAGCTGTGCCAATGTTTTATCATCGACTTCACCATCAACTGCTGCAGATACCCATTCTTGACTTGATTTAAGCATTATTCACCTATCTAAGGTTAAGGCTGTTACTTTTCCAGCAAAGGCTGGAGCTGTTTGTCGATTGCTTCTCGAGCACGAAAGATACGCGATCTGACTGTGCCTACTGGGCAATCCATTATATTGGCAATATCTTCATAACTCATGCCGTCTAGCTCTCTGAGCGATATGGCCATTTTTAATTCTTCAGGCAGAGTGTCGAGCGTGTTAAAGATCACTTTACTCATTTGATCTTTCATTAATAATTGCTCTGGTGATGCAAACTCTTTAAGTGCATCACTGCCTTCATAATATTCTGCATCTTCTATATCAACATCGTTTGCAGGTGCTCTGCGCCCTTGCGATGTAAGATGGTTTTTTGCGGTGTTTACCGCAATACGGTACAACCAAGTATAAAATGCACTTTCACCACGAAAGTTTGCTAAGGCTCTGTAAGCTTTAATAAAGGCTTCTTGTGTCACATCCGCCACGTCCGCTTGATTGCGAACATACCTGGAAATCAAACTCATCACTTTATTTTGATACTTTAGCACTAACAGGTTAAATGCGTTTTTATCGCCTTGCTGTACTCGTTCAACTAATTGTTGATCACTATATTGTCCACTCATCCGAGCCGACTACTCCTAATCTGTAATACTGATTTCTCAGTCGCTCGAATCCTGTTCATATAAGTAGACCTACCAATATGAAGAAAGTTCGATTTTGAATTAAAAAAAGTTAATTTATTTCACTTATCAATAAAATATCTAAGCAAAATCACAATAAAACCCGCTGTAAAAGTACCCTACTTAGGTTATTTGATTTACTATAATAAAACCACTAAGCCACACCATGATACCTGATGAAACAAGCAGTTGAACACCAATGTGACATTTTGATCATCGGCAGCGGAGCTGCTGGACTAACTTTAGCGCTACATCTTGCTGAAAAATCAAAAGTAATTCTTCTTTCTAAAGGCCCGTTATCAGAAGGGTCCACGCTATATGCTCAAGGTGGAATAGCCTCCGTTTTTGATGAAGGCGACACAATTGAGTCACATGTCAACGATACGTTAATCGCTGGTGCCGGATTATGCGATAAATCGGTTGTGACATACACCGCAGAAAACGCCAAAAGCGCAATGCAATGGTTAATAAATTGTGGGGTGGCATTTGATAAAGAAGAAACTTTAGCAGGAGTCGATAATAGCGCGGCACCTTATCACCTTACCCGTGAGGGCGGGCATAGCCATAGACGAATTCTACACTCAGCTGATGCAACCGGTAAAGCAGTACAAACCACATTACAAGAACGAGCCATGGCTCACCCAAACATACAAGTATTAGAACGTTACAATGCGATCGACTTAATCACCACTCGTAAATTACATCGACCGGGTAACCGTGTACTTGGCGCTTATGTGTGGAATCGAGATGAGGAGCATGTTGAAACCGTTAAGGCAAAATTTGTGGCCTTAGCAACCGGCGGCAGTTCTAAAGTTTATCAATACACTTCCAACCCTGATATTGCCAGTGGCGATGGTATTGCTATGGCTTGGCGTGCGGGTTGCCGCATCGCAAACATGGAATTTAATCAATTTCACCCAACGTGTTTATTTCACCCTAACGCGCGAAATTTCTTATTAACCGAAGCATTACGTGGTGAAGGGGCATATTTACGCCGCCCAGACGGTAGCCGCTTTATGCCTGACTTCGATGAACGCGGAGAGCTTGCCCCTCGTGATATTGTCGCCCGCGCAATCGATTATGAAATGAAACGCTTAGGCGCAGACTGTGTTTATCTAGACATCAGCCATAAACCTGCTGATTTTATCATTAAACATTTCCCCACCATTTATCAACGTTGCCTAGAATTAGGTATTGATATTACTCAAGATCCGATCCCTGCAGTGCCTGCAGCACATTATACCTGCGGTGGTGTGATGACTGATCTTCATGGTCAAACTGACATTAATGGCTTATATGCTATTGGCGAAGTGGCTTACACTGGCTTACACGGCGCTAACCGATTGGCGAGTAATTCGTTACTCGAGTGTTTAGTCTTTGCACGGGCAGCATCACAGGATATAGAGGGACTGTTACATAAAATCCCAATGCCTTGTCCATTGCCTGTGTGGGATGAAAGTCAAGTCAGTAACTCAGATGAAGAAGTGGTCATTGCCCACAACTGGCACGAACTGCGGTTATTTATGTGGGATTACGTCGGTATTGTGAGAACTGATAAACGATTGGAGCGAGCGCTCAGAAGATGTTTAATGCTGCAACAAGAAATTGAAGAGTATTATTCAAATTTCCGTGTCAGCAACAATTTGTTAGAGTTGCGTAACTTAGTCCAGGTTGCAGAGTTGATTATTCGATGTGCGATGGAGCGAAAAGAGAGTCGAGGACTTCACTATAATATTGATTATCCTGAACAAGTCGACAATCCTAAACCTACTATCTTACAACCTAATCGTTAATCATTATCGGACGATTTACGCTTAAATAAGCTCATTGATGGCTCAATAATAGACGGCACAGATCACGATACGCTGTGTCGTCTAACATATCACTCCACACCAGTAATAACCGCCGCTCTCCAGATTTACTCACCTGTAAAAAAATAATGCACACTAGTGGGCAAATGAACGCTTTTTTGCTTAGGCTGATATTACTCGCTTGTACACCAGTACCGTATAATAGAGTACCAGCCCTCTTATTTCCCAAAGAAAATAAACAACGCCAATGAGACAATCTGCGCCATTCAAAAACAAAAATAAGCATTACTACAATAAAAAGTAATGTTTGGATAATGTGGTATATCAGGGAGGAATAACTGGGCCAAGCCAAAAAGCTACTTAAAATAACGGCAAAAAATACTGTTAACCCAGCACGCTGTAAAAACGAAGCACTCAACGCAAATTGCTGCATATGAGTGCTAGTATTAGACGACGAAACGGCTATTGAATTAAGGTGCTGGTCTTCCACGGACTTTTATTATCATATCGGCTAACAATGGATCTTGGCATTGTTCATGCCCCATAAACCAAGCAAATAACTCTGGGTCTTCACACTCTAATAGACGAATAAAGGTATTTTTATCATCATCGGTCATTGCTTCATATTGAGTTTCGACAAAAGGTTGAAACAAGATATCTAATTCTAACATTCCGCGACGACATGCCCAGCGGACACGAGCTATATTCATTAATTCCAACACAAATCTCCTGATGTCTGTATCACAAGTTAGCTTATACGGTTCTCAAAATCTTGTACTTGTTTATCTCGTCCAGCAAATAATTCTCCAAAATCCGTTGCTAATAATGATTTTACCGCGGGATGTTGGATCATTCGCTCAGCGAACATCACATGGTATTCTTCTTTGATGTCAGTTGTTTCACCAAGCAATACCATACCTTGTGACAGTATATCATGACGATAAATAGACGGTGCGACAAAAATACCGCGATTAAAGTAACCAAATGCTTTCATCATTTCGGCATCGTCAAATTCTCCCAAAATACTGACATTAAGATTTTTTTCCGCAAACCAACCGTGTAACTGTTGTCCTAATGAGGTTCGTTTACCTGGGATTAATAATTTACTCTGCTCAAGACAAGCAGGAAAAGGCTTAGAGATAGATTCCGCAGAAAAAAAGCTCACTCCACACTCGCCTAACTTTTTCGACAAAATCTCAGGATACTTCAACGAGCCGCCGGCACAATCCGATACAATGATATCCAGCTTATGCTCACGTAAGCGTTCAATAAGGCTATCGTGAGTTGACTCATAACAGGCTAAATGTACAGACCCATCGGCAGGAATAACGGTTAATAACACACGGCTCACGAGGGCTTTAGATAATGCATCCGCCACACCGACCTCGAACAACAAGGAGTCATCTTTTTGATAATTTAAGATATCAAGCATTTCATAGCTAAGACTAAACATCTTATCAGCATAACGAAAGACCAGTTCTCCTAACTCAGTAGCCTCTAAATTGCGCCCTACACGTTTAAACACAGCGCCCTTTAATCTTTCCTCCAATGAACGGATCTGCCCGGTAATGGTTTGAGGTGCAAGACATAATACTTGAGCGGCTTTGGTTACAGAGCCTTTCTTTTGTACCATCCAAAAATAATATAAATGATTATAATTTAAATGCTGCATATCAATTACTAACCCTACAAAAATAACTACAGCTACTATAGCAAATAAACACTTAACTGCGCTGTTGATTAATTGATAGTAGCTGGGCTGTATATCTTAGGTGGTTAACGTGGGTTAGAGAAAACGCGTTAGTGGTTTATTTAACTTAAACTAAGGATAAGATATGACAATACAATAATAAAAATCATAGCCTTAGCTACCATCAAACTTGTCACTCGTTTTCCTACAAGCGAATTGATGCTTCCAATAACAAATTTATTACTCGTTAATTCAACACAATGAGCAAGGCAAAGGGCTGTTTTGCGTGGTTTGCCATTCAAAATTCAGGTGATTTAACCCTGCAGTCTAAATCTTAGAAACACAGGATCTAAAAAGCTAATCCGCCATAACAAACTGTGGCAACATTCATCATCAAAAATCAACAGTCCCTGAACCACTAGAATAAATCATCTGAATGATTAGCCAAAAATCAAGCATAAAAAACGCAGCCCAAGGGCTGCGTTAATCTATTGACCAAATTACTGACTGCGGCGACAATCCATTAAACTCGTGATCACTGATTCCAGCTCATCACTGTTACTGACATTGTTTAACGACACCTGCTCAGTAAGTGCTGAGACAACTTCAGATTTTACGATTATGTGGCTAGAGCAATAATTCACATTCGCTGTTTGATAACGTTTCCCCGCTCGGTATTTCAATGCTCTTGATTCATAATCATTGGGATCAATTCGTTTCTTAGCCAGCTCATCTTGAAACATTAATGCTCCATCCACAACGCCTTCCAAATAACTTTGGCAAGTGGGTGAGTCAGATGATTCAAGACAAACATTAAATGATTCCGCCGATACAGGAATAGCTAGACTGCTCACGAGTATTCCCAAGGTTAATGTATTGAATTTCATGATTTCCCTCCATTTTTAGGCAGTACCTTGGCTAACCAAAAATAACCAATCACAGCCGCAAATAACGATCCAGTTAAAATACCGAGCCTTGCATAATCACCAAACGCAGCCGGTGAATTCTCAAATGCTAGTGAAGCAATAAACACCGACATGGTAAATCCAATACCACACATAACCGCAACAGGGATGATATGCCTCCAGCCAATGCCTGGTGGTAACTCAGCTAATTTAAGTTTTACGGCTAAATAACTAAATAGCAGCACTCCAATAGGCTTACCTAACAACAGACCCATGATGATACCTAGGGTGATAGGTTCAGCAAATGTATCCAATGACATATTGGTTAATGATAAACCAGCATTAGCAAAAGCAAACACCGGCAGAATCATAAAGGTGCTCCATGGGTGTAGCTTGTGCTCCAAATGCTCAGACGGTGAAGAGCCATCTTTAGCACGTAAAGGGATACAAAATGCGATAATCACACCGGCCAAAGTCGCATGCACGCCAGATTTCAATACCGCAACCCACAAAATAAAGCCCAGTAATCCATAAGGTAGAATCGAACTGACCCCTTTTCTATTCAAAGCGACCATTAGCACGATTGATATCGCCGCAATCACTAAACTAAGCATTGATAAATCGGTACTGTAGAACAGCGCAATAATCACAATCACGCCAAGATCATCAATAATCGCTAACGCCAGCAAAAATACCTTTAAGGCCACCGGAACACGACTACCCAGTAGTGCCATAATACCTAGCGCAAAGGCAATGTCAGTTGCCGCTGGGATGGCCCAGCCAACCTGAGTTTCAGGGTTAGAGTAGTTAAATGCTAAGTAAAATAACGCAGGAAAAACCATGCCACCAATAGCAGCAAAGCTGGGTAAGGATGCTTTTGCGACACTAGACAATGCTCCTTCCAGTAATTCACGCTTCACTTCTAAGCCGATTAATAAAAAGAACAATGCCATCAAACCATCATTAATCCACAGTAAAAGTGGCTTATCGATATCAAGATCACCTACCCTAAACTGGACTTCAGTGGCTAAGAAATCTTGATATATCCCAGCTAATGGTGAATTGGCAAGAATCATCGCCAAAGCCACGGCAATCATCAGTAAAATCCCACCGGCAGACTCTTGGCTTAAAAAGTTTTTAATTGCACGTTCCATATAACACTCCAAAAAAAACAATAAGATAAGTCTATCTGAATCATTGAAACTATAATAATCGCTTGTTTCTTGATATTAACTCGGCATTTCCGAGGTATCAAGCGGTAACAAGTCTGCTTTATACTTTATTCGAGTTATGCTGACACTGTGAAGCATAGCGTAGATTGGGTCTTTTTCTACAGATTAGAACGTGTTAATTAACCTTGGTTTGGGTATAATCTCGAAAAGGAAAAAGGATTAAACAGATGAAACAATATCTAGATTTGTGCCAGCGTATTGTCGATGAAGGCGAATGGGTCAATAATGCTCGCACTAACAAAAAATGCCTCACCGTCATTAATGCCGATCTTGTTTATGACGTTGCAAATAATCAATTTCCATTAGTGACTACACGTAAAAGTTTCTGGAAATCAGCCATTGCAGAAATCCTTGGCTATTTACGCGGTTATCAAAATGCTGCTGATTTTAGATCATTAGGCACCAAAACATGGGATGCCAATGCCAACGAAAACCAAGCTTGGTTAGATAACCCAAACCGTAAAGGTCACGACGATATGGGGCTGATTTATGGAGCCTTGGGGCGTGCTTTTCCAAAAGCGGGTGGTGGGCAAGTCGATTTACTGCAACAAATTGTTGATGACTTAACTAACGGTATCGATAATCGCGGTGAGATTTTAACCTTCTATCATCCAGGCGCATTTGACTTAGGTTGCTTACGTCCATGTATGTACGAGCATCACTTTTCATTACTTGGTGATACCTTATATCTCAATAGCACCCAAAGAAGTTGTGATGTTCCATTAGGATTGAACTTCAATATGGTACAGGTTTACGTATTACTGGCATTAATGGCACAAATAACGGGCCACAAACCTGGTAAGGCGTACCATAAAATTGTCAACGCTCATATATACGAAGATCAGCTTGAACCCATGCGCGATATTCAGCTAAAACGTGAGCCTTTTGCCTCACCTAAATTAATCATTAATCCACAGATTAAAACCTTAAAAGACATTGAAACTTGGGTGACCTTGGATGATTTTAGTGTAGAAGATTATCAGCATCACGACGCGATTAAATATCCTTTCGCCGTATAATCTGGTTTCGCTCATAACAAAAATGGCGTTGTTCAAATACTTGAACAACGCCATTTTTGTTATTGTGTAGGCTTAACTCGTTAGTAGTTTCAATCCTACAACAACAAGCAAGCAAGCAAAGATTTTTTTCAACACTGGCGTGGGCCAAGAGCTTGCCGCTTTTACACCAATAGGCGCGCACAACATTGAGCTAATAATAATCCCGATTAATGCGGGTAAATAGATGTATCCCACCGATCCCTCGGGTAAATTCGGTACATCAAATCCCGCGATGATATAACCAATGGTACCGGATACAGCAATAAGCATTCCGGTGGCCGATGAAAACCCAACAGCTTGGCGCATTTGTAAACCGCAATAACTCAAAAATGGAACTAGCAGTACTCCACCACCAATCCCCATTAGCCCAGCGGTTAGCGCTATCAAAATTGAGATGATAAATAGCACGGCAAAATTAGGCAGACCACTTCCCGTTTTCACTTTAAACGGAAACGCCATTTGTACAGCCATTAACACGACAAAAATGGCGAAAGCCTGCTGTAAATCATCCGATGCAATTTGCTCAGACACAAATGCTGACGCTAAAGAACCAATCACAATACCGGGTAAAATAGGTTTAAATAACGTCCAAGGAATATTACCGCGTTTATGATGGGCAGCAGCTGAAGACATAGACGTTAAAATAATCGACGCCAGTGATGTAGCGATAGCGACGTGAGTGAGTTGAACCGAGCTAATGCCAACGGATGGTAAGATATACAACAGAGCAGGCACAATAATTAATCCCCCTCCAATACCTAGAAGGCCGGCTAAAAAACCCACAACGGATCCCAGCAAAAGACATATTAAAAAGACCTGCAGTAAACTATCCACGATGACATCCTTAAGAGCGACACTTGGCAATATTATCAAAAACCACAACAGCGAGTTATCAAGCCGATTAAATCAAACGACTAATCCATATTAATTAAGTCTGCTAAATCATGCTGTTGTAAAAAGTGAGCGAGTAAGCCTCGAACTTGATTACCATTTGATTGCTGTAAAATAGACTCCAGCAATTCAGATAACTGTTGTTTTGAGACACGTCTAAGTAAAAAATTAATCCTCGCTAAGCTGCCTTGGTTCATACTGAGTTTGTTATACCCCATAGCAACTAAAAGCAAGGCGCCGTAGGGTTCTCCAGCAAGTTCACCACACACACTCACATCTAAATCATACAGTTTACACTCATCAACCGCGCGTTTAAGGGCTCTAAGAATACCAGGGTGATAACTGTCAAATAGCGAACTCACACTCGGATTATTACGATCGACAGCCAGCAAATACTGGGTTAAATCATTACTACCGACAGAAACAAAGTCAACTCGCTTCGCCACATCTTGTAACTGGTATAATAATGCTGGTACTTCAAGCATTACACCAACTTTAGGCCTAACCAAAATAGTATTTAACTCTTGGCTTAATTCAATAAATGCTTGATCCAAATATTTTAAGGTTTGATCTATTTCATCTAAATTACTGACCATTGGCAGTAATATTTGCAATTGATTACCGTGACTTGCCGCTTGTAGCATCGCCCGTAATTGCACTAAAAATAATTCAGGATGATCCAGTGATAACCGAATGCCGCGCCAGCCTAAAAATGGGTTATCTTCTTTAATCGGAAAATACGGTAGTGGTTTGTCACCACCCACATCCAATGTACGCATCACCACAGGTCTATCACCTGCAGCATCTAATACTTGGCGATAGACATTGATTTGCTCACTTTCACTCGGAAAGCGTTGATGCAACATAAATAGGATTTCAGTTCGATACAACCCAATACCATCGGCACATTCTGCTATTTCAGATGCGATACCACTGAGTAACCCGGCATTGAGATACAAATGGATCCGCTCGCCATCGGTGGTAATAGAGGGTAAACCCAACTCGGCAGAAAATTGCTTTTGTTTTTCAACATCGGCATCAATCAGTAATTGGTACTCTTCTATCACAGCGGGTGAAGGCGATACCAATAGCTGACCACGATTAGCATTTAATACTAATAGCTTTTGATCAATATCGATGGATAAGACTTCATCAACGCCAACAATAGCTGGTACACCTAGCGCACGCGCTAAAATAGCGGCATGAGCATTTACCCCACCACGCTCGGTGACAATCCCAGCCAACTTTTGCCGCGGAAACTCAGCCAGTAAAGTGGCATCCACTTCTTTTGCGACTAATATAACCGGTTTATCCGGTTCTAATTCCAGTCGGCCAGGCTCTATCAGTTGTCGAAGCAACTTCTGCCCGAGCTCTCGAATATCACTGGCGCGCTCTTTGAGGTAAGGATCTTCCATCGCCAAAAACTGCTCAATATAGCGAATAGACACCCGACTGACAGCAGACTCAGCTTGCCAGCCTAATGCGACTTCACGGGCATACTCGCCACCGAGACTCGAATCATCGAGCAGTAATTGAAATGCAGTAAATATAGAGGCAACATCAGCAGATTTTTCGCGTTCAAAACGTTGCGATATTGACGTCAGCATGTCTTTACAACGCTGTACGGCTAATTTTAAGCGCAGAATTTCAACATCAACATCAGTACATCTGATCTCGGCCTGTTCCAGTGAAATCAAACCACCTAACACTAGACCATGAGCAATCGCAATACCGCTTGACGCTGTTTCACCACTGAAAACAACTTGTTGCTGCACATTGGTAATGGCCGCCTTGTGCTTTAAGCTTCGCACAACGACAGCAAGTTGCGCTGCCAAGGTCATTAAAAATGCTTCTTCGTTTTCACTGAACTGACGCGCTTCGGGCTGTTGCACCACAATAACGCCGACAACCTGTTTTTGAAAAATGATCGGTACAGCTAAAAATGCCCGATATTCTTCTTCTGCAGCTTCTGGGAATAATTTAAAGCGAGGGTGAATACGGGCATCAGCAAGGTTAATAGCTTCTTCACGTTCGGCAACTAAGCCAACTAACCCTTCAGATAGCGGCATACTGACGCGGCCAACAGCAGATTTTTCTAGCCCTTCGGTGGCCGATAACACAAGATGTTGTTGTTCAAGGATATAGATAGAACAGCAATGGGTAGCCATCGCTAATCGAGTTTGTGACACTAATATGGTTAATGCACTTTCAAGGCTGTTGGCTCTCGCAACAGCTTGAGTAATATCCCTGAGCATATTTAACACTGTTCCAATCCTCTTTGAAATCAGTTAACTCCGTTGTTTGCTTCGTTTTTTACTAAATTCGCGCGTTTGTAGCGCTAATGTCGTCGATGCGAACTCTTTCATTACCTTTCTATATACGTCGCGTTTAAAAGACACTACCTGACGAACAGGATACCAATAACTGACCCAACGCCAATCATCAAACTCTGGATGACCTGAAGAATTCAAGTTAATGGTATTATCGTGACCTTTCAATTGTAGTAAAAACCATTTCTGTTTTTGGCCAATGCAAACAGGTTTGCTTTCTTGGCGTACCAAACGCTTAGGTAAACGGTAACGTAACCAAGAGCGCGTGGACGTTAAAATTTGAACATGTTCAGGTCTTAGCCCCACTTCTTCGTAAAGTTCTCGATACATGGCTTCTTCTGCAGACTCGCCATCATCCAACCCACCTTGTGGAAACTGCCATGAATGTTGGCCAAAACGTCTGGCCCACATAACTTGTCCAAATTTATTACAGATAATGATGCCCACATTTGCGCGAAAGCCGTCGCTATCAATCACATGGACTCCGAAAATAACAAATTTTATATCGTTTGATTGTTTCACAAAGCATGCCTATCGGCAAACCTCTATTTACTGTGGATAATTGAATAACAATGTGAATAAATCAAAATTATCAACAATTATACAAAACCACTTTGTGGATTATCCACAAAATCTGTGGATATCTCTGTTCGAAACTTTGGTAAACCTTAATAACAGGCTAAAAACCAACTAATATCCTTTTGAATAAAACTGCTGAGAATTATATTATAATTCTATATAAACAGTAACTTAAAATTTTAAATAAATTCAAAAAATGCTAGATCGCCGCAATAGTACAAAAAACACACAAGCCTAATTGAGATAGCTAATCACTCATTTAGCAACTTAAGTTATACACAAATAACAAGGCTTATTTTAAATTAAACCCGTAAAAAAGCCATTTTATTACGTTGACTTGGGGTTTTTAATCAGTTAAAGAGCCATAAACTTGTACTTATCCATTAAATCTGTGGATAAGTATGTGTGAAATGTAGGGGAAAAACGAGTGTAACTTGGGACAAGTATATTATAAAAACAGTCGTAGTTAAAAAAATCATTTTAAAACAGCATCCTACAGAAGATTTTAAGCGAATAACTTTACCCAAACAAAATGCGGCTATTTTTCAACCAACCCAAGTGCAACTAACTAAACTTGTTATCAATCAATATTACTTGATAGCATAGCGTGTCAGTATTAATCGCCAGCGCCCCCACGTTCTCAAAGGTAAATTATCATCAAATGGCTAAATCATCGCCTTTAAATCTCAATGAATTAATGCAAAGAGCCCACAATATGGCAGGCATTTGTTTAGCGGATATTGCCATAGATAATCAAATAGAAGTACCGGTGGATTTGCGAAGAGATAAAGGCTGGGTAGGTCAACTTATTGAATCTGAATTAGGTGCGCTTGCGGGCTCAAAACCTGAACAAGACTTTCTGCATTTAGGCGTTGAGCTAAAAACGATCCCGATTGATCATAACGGCAAACCACTAGAAACGACTTATGTCACTGTGGCCCCACTGACGAATATTCAAGGCATGACTTGGGAGAATAGTCTGGTTTACCATAAATTGCAGAGAGTGTTATGGGTTCCTGTTGAAGGTGAGCGGAGTATTCCTGTTGGGCAAAGACGTATAGGCACACCCATACTATGGCAACCCAACAGAGATCAAGCCAGACAGTTACAACAAGATTGGGAAGAGATAATGGAGCTTATTGCCTTAGGCAAGGTAGATAAAATTAGCGCCCGTCATGGAGAGGTACTGCAATTACGACCAAAAGCGGCTAATAGTAAAGCACTCACAGAAAGCATCGCCGAAGATGGCAGTATACAATTATCCAATCCTCGAGGGTTTTACCTTAAAATTAACTTTACGCAACAGATCTTAGCTAATGCATTCTCATAATCTGCCACAATCACAACCCTGACTATGATTATTAATATCGAAAAAACTTGTACTACTGCAGCAGTTTCTTCACTTCTATTGATCTAAATCAGAAATAAAATATCACAAGTAAGCAAAATTTCTATAGACTACCCCTCTTATATACTAAGTCATTTAGGCAACCACATTCTCCGTGAAAGCACGCCGTCAAACACAAAAATTATTGTTCGCTATTTTTGCCTGGTGTGTAGCAATGGCTTCTTTCGTTTTTTTTCGTTACTCACAATCATCACAACTACCTGAGTGGGCAGTTGGAAGTGCCGATTTAGCCACACTTGCAGTGATGATGGGCATTGTATTTGGCTGTTTGCATTGGATGTCGAACCTGATTGCTGACTTTAGCGCCATCAGTCGTTTACCTTATTTATTTTCAGTCGTATTTAAAGGCTTGTTTCTATTACTCGGGGCGACGACCTTAGCGTATGTGACACAATTTTTAAACATGTGGGCCATAGAGAATCACATGGTGACATTGCGGCAAATGCTTACGGTGCAAATTATTTACAGCCCATCATTCCAAGCATTAGTGGTTTATCTTGTTGTGGTGCGGGTCAGCTTAGCTTTTATTGAACAAATGTCGCTGTTGGTAGGCCCAAAAGTATTACTGAATATTGGCATGGGTAAATATCACAAGCCACGTTATGAGCAACAATTGTTCTTGTTTATCGATATGGTGTCATCAACCGCTCATGCAGAAACGTTAGGTGACTATCGCTTTAGCCGGTTGATTCAAGACAGCTTTAGTATGCTTGCAGATACGGTGACCGATAATGAAGCGGAAATTTATCGCTATATGGGTGATGCAGTATTGATCCACTGGCCGTTAGAACAAGGCATTAAACATGACCGTTGCATGAATATCTATTTTGAGTTTTGTCAGCAACTTCAGTGGCAGAGAAAATACTTTGAACAGCAATATGGTTTTGTGCCCAAATTCAAAGCAGCAGCCCACTGTGGCCAAGTTGTCGCCGCAGTTGTTGGTGTTCATAAGCAAGAAATTAGTTTCTTTAGTGATGTATTAAACACTCTGGCTCGACTGCAAGATCAATGTAACCCACTCGGTCAAAGAATGTTACTCTCAGGGGATGTAGTGCATCGACTTGAACAGCAAAATAGCCAGTATCAACTGACTGACTTAGGGCCTATTATGCTAAAAGGTAAAAAGCATCCAACTGAAGTGTATGGTGTTGCTCCAATAAAATAGCTCCCTCTGCTAGCTGAAGTCAGTTAATAACAAAAATGGCAAGTATTACGACTTGCCATTTATTGAGGCTTCAACATTCTCCAAATGAGTCTCTAACCGATCTTATTCGGTAACACTTGTGCTAACAGCTTTTTCTGAATGGCCAAACCTAAGGTTCTGAACGTTGAAATACGACTGGTAGTTTGACGCCAAACTAAACCGATATCACGGTAAGGGGCTTCACCAGGTGGATCGATAGCAACCAGATCGGTATCCGTTAAAATCCCTGTATCAATAGCCATTTGGGGTAAAAATGTAGTACCAAGTTTACTGTTTACCATCTGTACTAAAGTATGCAGACTCGTGGCAGCAAAGGGATTAATTTTGGCACTATCACCCAATTGGCATGCTGTTATTGCGTGTCCGGTAATACAATGTTCAGCTTGGAGTAAAAAAATACTTTCATCAGGCATTTTTTGGTAGTCGATAGGTTGCACTAATTGCTGCGATACCTCTTTATGCATTACCATTTTAAACGGATCAATACCGACTTTCATACTATGAAAACCACTCGTGTCCACGGGTAACGCCAATATCAATAGATCTAACTCACCTTTGGCTAACGCATCCAACAAACGCTCAGTGGTATCTTCTTTTAATAACAAGCTGAGTTTGGGATAATCTTGCTGGCATAATTTAACCACTCGACTGAGTAAGAATGGCGCTATGGTCGGAATACACCCTAAGCGGATCTCTCCAGTCATGGGTTCGCCTTGATTTTTAACTAACTCAACTAAGTCATCGACATCGGTTAAAATATTGCGAGCTCGCTCAACCACTTCTTCGCCAATAGCAGTAAACATAAAGGATTTATGATCGCGTTCAATTAACTGGTAACCCAGTTGCTCTTCAAGATTTTGAATCCCACTTGATAATGTTGATTGGCTCACAAAGCATATCTTGGCAGCGCGATTAAAATTTTGTTCTTGATGTAAATGAACTAAATAATAAAGGTTTTTAAGGCTAGGAAGATTTTTCATATAAACGATTACCCTTATCTATGTTAATTCAAATAGTGAATTAAATAAGCCAAAAAAACAAGACATCAATGGGCTAATCGAAATAAAGGCCCATAAAAAATGCCCCTTAAATAAGAGGCACTTAAACAGCATGACTTTCAGCACTCGTCTAGGTATTTATCTAAACAGATAGTGACTAGCATAATGGAAATTACGCTTTTGCTTCCAAGTATACTTTCAACTGTTGTAAATCTTTGGCAGCATGCTCAACGATTGCAGCAAGCCATACCTTGTGTTCGGTTTCCCATTTAGCTTCTTCACCGTGTTGTAATAACTGTGAAAATTGCTGAATGCGTTTCAGGCCAACAGACCCTGCTGCACCTTTAAATTTATGAGCTTCTGCACATAAGGTGTCTTTATCATTTGCATCACCCGCTTTCACTAGGCTGCTGATATATTCAGGCATTAGCTGCTCGAATAACACGACGCTTTTCAATAACGTTCCAGCTCCAATGGCACTGATATATTGCTCAAGCGTATTGAGATCCAATATTGAGTCTAACTGCGTTGTGGCCATTAAGGCACCTCTATCAAATATAACGCTATAAAGTTATAAATATGATACCGAGTAAAATACCCTATGCAAGGCTTGCTAATATTTAACCGCTATTTAATGAAAAAATATCACATTTTTTCAACATAACTACTCAACTGGTATTACCAATGTTTAAAAATACCTCACATTGATAATTTTTCAGCCAAATTTTTAGTGATAATAGTTATCACTCCTATATAACATCACAAAAATCGACCTAAATGTTGAACCTATTTGATTGCCAATAATCGACCCGCAGCGATCACTCGCCCCAAGAGGTTTTAGGTTGGCTAGCGATTAATGCACTGCCTTGCCCACCAAATTCACGTAACTCGTTTACGATCGCAACCAAGCCATCCCAGCGAAAAGCACACCAATCTGGGGCGAGTAAGATTGGTTTTTTGGCATAAGCAGTTACCCGATGAAAGATAATATTTTTTGGAGTATGTCGAATAAGTTTTGCAGCTTCAGCGGCATACTCTTCAAGGGTCAATAATGGCATAGCATTATAACGCCATTGCTTCGCCATCGTACTGCCTTCAACAACATGTAAAGGATGTAATTTAAGTCCATCTACACCAATGCCTAATACAGTTTGTAAGCTATTAAAATAGTCAATCGACGTTTCGCCTGGGAGCCCTAATATCAAATGAGTACACACTTTAATGCCTCTAGCGCGGGCATTTTTTACCGTCCGACGATATTCGCATAACAGATGGCCACGATTAATCCGCTTTAAAGTATGATCATTGGCGGTTTGTAAGCCTAATTCTAGCCATACTTCTATCCCTCGTTGTTGATACTCAACCAGTAAATCAATTACTTGATCAGGAACACAATCAGGACGAGTACCAATATGTAACCCTACAATATCGCTATCCTCCAGCGCTTGATCATATTTTTGCTTTAGCACTTCATACTCATCATAAGTACTAGTGTAAGCTTGAAAATAAGCAATATATTTAGCTGTGGGGGTAGTATTTATATTCACTGAAGAAGTACATTTTTTTGCCGATTGCGCACGTACTTTGCCTTCAGTTAATTGTATCGCTATCGGTTGTTCTCTACCTCGTTCACCACTGAATGAAGCAACGTTGCAAAAAGTACACCCTCCCACCCCTAAGGTGCCATCACGATTAGGACAAGTAAATTGGGCATCAATGGTTAATTTTTTTACCCTTTGTCCATATAGACGTTTGCAATACACGCCAAACGTATTTACGTAGTCATCTAAACCCAAAATACAGTCTCATTATTACGCCAAAGTTCGCCAGTGTAGTCAGTCGATAAACACCTGTCTTGGTGCTAAATCAATAAAACAGTCTATTAACTCAAGCGAGTTATAAACTTATGTACAAACTAAATAACGTTTAAAACAATTTAGTTTATTTACATCGACAAAAAGTGAATATTTACTCATTTATAATAATTTTTTACCCAAAGACTGTGTTTGAAATAAAATTCATTATTTTTGTTTCAAAAACAATTAACCGCCATTGTTACAAAAAGGTAATCAGTAATTTAATTTTTTTCTAAAATTCTTTTTATTCAGAACGTTATAGCGCCAAAAACACAGTTTACGTTAACGTAAACTTGACAGCTTATTACCTTTTTCTAGTAATTATATTTCAGTTTGTTGCATTTTTTTGGTTTGACCTTTATGCATTCTCGGTTTAATTTGGATGGTTCGGGTGCATATCTATGGATATTCTTCAAATTTACCCCGAGTCGTATCTAGTAGAGGTTTAGGGGGTTTTTTGTATGAGCTTGTATCATCCCAGTTTTGAGCGTGACAATTGCGGATTTGGTTTGATTGCACAAATGGACGGAGACGCGAGTCACCGTATTGTGCGTACCGCGATTCATGGTCTCGATCGAATGAAGCATCGTGGTGGTATTGCAGCTGACGGACGCACAGGTGATGGCTGTGGTTTATTAATGCAAATGCCTACAGATTTTTTTGAAGCGATTGCGGCTGAAAATGATTGGCATTTAAGCCGCAAATTTGCGGTGGGTATGCTATTTCTTAGCCAAGATGAGCAACGCGCTGATGAAGCGAAGTTCATTTTAGAAAAAGAACTACAAAGAGAAACGTTAAGTGTCGCTGGCTGGCGTAAAGTTCCGATCAATCCAGATGTTCTGGGGGAGATTGGCCGGAAAAGCTTGCCACAAATCTATCAAGTATTGATTAACGCGCCAGTGGGATGGCGTGAGAAAGATCTTGAACGTCGCTTATATATGGCTCGTCGCCGTCTTGAGCAACAAATAACAGACGATAAAGATTTTTATGTTGCTAGTCTTTCTGGGCAAGTCATAGTCTATAAAGGATTAATGATGCCAGCAGACCTGCCATCATTTTATACAGACTTAGCAGATATTCGTTTAAAAAGTGCGATTTGCTTATTTCACCAGCGCTTCTCAACGAATACATCGCCAAAATGGCCATTAGCACAACCGTTTCGTTATCTCGCTCATAATGGTGAGATCAATACCATTACCGGCAACCGTCAATGGGCAAGAGCGCGTGCTTATAAATTCAACTCGCCTTTATTGCCCGATTTACAACAAGCGGCCCCTTTTGTTAACGAAACCGGTTCAGACTCGTCTTCTTTAGATAACATGCTCGAAATGCTGTTATCCGGTGGCATGGATTTATACCGTGCGATGCGTTTGCTTATTCCACCTGCATGGCAATCTAATCCTGAAATGGATGACGAGTTAAAAGCTTTTTATGATTTTAACTCAATGCATATGGAGCCGTGGGATGGCCCTGCAGGCATTGTAATGACCAATGGTCGCCATGCTGCCTGTGCAGTTGATCGTAACGGCCTACGCCCTTCTCGCTACGTTATAACCAAGGATCGTATCCTCACCTTAGCGTCTGAAGTGGGTATTTGGGATTATTCCGCCGATGAAGTGATTGAAAAAGGCCGTGTTGGGCCTGGCGAGTTATTAGTCTTAGACACCTTAAATGGTCGCTTGTATCACTCATTTGAAATTGATAATGACCTAAAGCGTCGTCATCCATACAAAGAGTGGATGGCTAAAAACAGTCAGACATTGATCCCTGCGGAGCAAATTGCGCCGACAAAACAAGGTTCAAGTGGCTTCGATGCCAAAACACTGCTGCAATATCAAAAACAGTTTGGTTTTACTCGTGAAGAATTAGAGCAAGTTATTTGGGTACTAGCCAGCAAAGGCGAAGAAGCCATTGGCTCAATGGGCGATGATACACCTATGGCTGTATTGTCGAAAAAGTCACGCTCCTTGTATGACTATTTCCGTCAAAAATTTGCTCAGGTGACCAACCCACCGATTGACCCCTTGCGTGAAAAACACGTAATGTCGCTCGCGACCTGTGTAGGACGTGAACAAAATCTTTTTAGCGAAACCACAGGTAATGCTTACCGAGTAATGTTTAATTCGCCAATTTTATTATTCAGCGATTTTAACCAATTACTTGGACTCGATAGCACTAACTATCGCGCCAATACAGTTGACTTGAACTACGATGCTCAAGAAACCTTAGAGCAGGCGATTCGTCGTATAACAGACGAAGCAGAACGCTTAGCGCGCAGTGGCACAACATTATTAGTCTTGTCTGATCGCGCGGTTGCAAAAAATGCTCAAGTGATCCCAGCCGCAATGGCTGTCGGAGCTGTGCAGCGACGTTTAGTCGATAAAAGTTTACGTTGCGACACTAACATTATTGTTGAAACCGCATCGGCTCGTGACCCACATCATTTTGCGGTATTAATCGGCTTTGGCGCGACAGCTATTTACCCTTACCTAGCATACGAATCTATTTCTGCGATGGCTAAATTGCATCAGATAGATGATGTGACCCCATTAATGCTTAACTTCCGTTATGGCATTGAAAAAGGTTTGCGTAAAATCATGTCAAAAATGGGCATTAGTACCGTCGGATCATACCGTTGTAGCCAACAGTTTGAAGCCGTCGGTTTAGCCAGTGATGTGATTGAATTGTGCTTTAAAGGCGTAATAAGCCGTATTGAAGGGGTTAGCTTTAACCATATCGCCGATGACCAAAAAATACTCCATACTGCGGCCTATCGCGCCCATGTACCGCTACCACAAGGTGGCTTGCTTAAGTATGTTGAAGGCGGCGAATATCACTGCTTTAACCCAGATGTAGTCAATACCTTGCAAGCGTCACTAAAAGACAAAAACTACGCTGAGTATAAAAAGTTTACTCGCTTGGTTGATGATCGCCCAGTGGCAACGCTGCGCGATTTAATTGGCATTAAAGGCCAGCTTGACCCAGTTGAGCAAGAGACTGTTGAAGGCGCTGAAACACTTTACTCACGCTTTGATAGTGCCGCCATGAGTATTGGCGCATTAAGCCCTGAAGCCCATGAAGCATTAGCGGTTGCGATGAATCGTCTTGGCGGTCGCTCAAACTCAGGTGAAGGCGGAGAAGACGCGCGTCGTTTCAATAGCGAACGTAACTCAGCCATTAAGCAAATTGCATCTGGTCGATTTGGAGTGACAGCTCACTATCTGGTTAACGCTGATGTGCTGCAAATTAAAGTGGCACAAGGGGCAAAACCCGGTGAAGGTGGTCAGTTACCTGGTCATAAAGTGAGTGTGGAAATTGCCGGATTACGTCATGCACGTCCCGGTGTGACCCTCATTTCACCGCCACCACATCATGATATATATTCTATTGAAGATTTGGCTCAGCTGATTTTTGATTTAAAACAAATCAATCCAAAAGCCTTGGTGTCGGTCAAGCTGGTTTCAGAACCAGGCGTGGGCACTATTGCAACGGGTGTCGCCAAAGCCTATGCCGATATGATCACCATATCGGGTTACGATGGCGGTACTGGTGCAAGCCCAATCACCTCAGTGAAATATGCTGGTTCTCCTTGGGAACTCGGTTTAGCGGAAGTGCATCAGTCACTGGTAGAAAATGGCTTACGTCATAAAATTCGCTTACAAGTGGATGGCGGTTTAAAAACCGGTACTGATGTGATTAAAGCTGCATTACTCGGGGCTGAAAGCTTTGGATTTGGCACTGTGCCTATGATTGCGCTTGGGTGTAAATACTTACGTATTTGTCATCTTAATAACTGTGCCACAGGTGTTGCGACTCAAGATAAAAACTTACGTGATAATCACTATCACGGCTTACCAGAACGTGTCATGACCTACTTTGAGTTTGTTGCTCAAGAAGTGCGTGAATGGATGGCAGCATTAGGTGTCACCAAGTTCGAAGATTTAGTTGGACGCAGCGACTGGTTATATGCGATTGAAGGTCAAACAGACAAGCAACGTGGCTTAGATTTAGCGCCGATTTTATACAAGCCTAAAGTGCAGCCAAATACATCACTGACATGGAAAGAAATCAATCCGCCATCCGATGTGGGTCAGTTAAACCAAACCTTGTTAGCTGATTGTCGTACGGCAGTTGATCTCGGTGAACCGTTTACTTATCAATATCAAATTAATAATACCGATCGCTCTGTTGGCGCAACACTGTCAGGCTATATTGCCACTAAAGTCGGGGTCGCGGGCGCAAAACAACCGTTAACCCTTGGTTTTAGCGGTAGCGCAGGACAAAGTTTTGGGGTTTGGAATAGTCCAGGCCTTGAACTTAGGCTTTGCGGCGACGCCAATGATTATGTTGGTAAAGGGATGTCAGGCGGTAAAATCGTTATTCATCCTCCTATTGGTAGCCCGTTCCAGAGTGAACGCAGTGCCATTATGGGCAACACCTGTTTGTATGGCGCAACGGGCGGTAAATTATTTGCCGCAGGCCAAGCGGGTGAGCGTTTTGCTGTGCGTAACTCTGGCGCCATCGCTGTCGTTGAAGGCAGTGGCGATAATTGTTGCGAATACATGACCAGTGGTATCGTGGTTATCCTAGGTAAAACTGGAGTTAACTTCGGTGCAGGTATGACAGGCGGATTTGCTTATGTGTTTGACCAGTTTGGGCGTTTTAATCGTCGGGTAAACACCGAAATGGTCGACACCCATAAAGTAGAATCAAAAATCCACCAGCAGCACTTAAAAGGTCTTATTGAAACTCATTATGAAGAAACAGGCAGTGAGCATGCCAAAATGATATTGAGTGATTTTGAAAACTGGTTGGATTGTTTCGTATTAGTTAAACCAACGAATATTGCCGTTGCTGACCTGCTAAAAATTGAGCAGAAGAGTCCGGAATTAGTGGTAAAAGCAGGGTAATTATTATGAGCAATGACTTTCAATTTATCGAAGTGGGTCGAGTAGACCCGGTAAAACATGAAGCCAAGAAACGTGCCACACAATTTATTGAAATTTATCAGCCGTTTACACAACCAGAAGTCAAGCAGCAAGCTGATCGTTGTCTGGACTGTGGTAACCCGTATTGCGAATGGAAATGCCCACTGCATAACTACATTCCAAACTGGTTAAAACTGGCAGAAGAAGGCCGGATTATGGAGGCGGCAGACTTGGTGCATGAAACCAATACGCTGCCAGAAATTTGTGGCCGAGTGTGCCCACAAGACCGCTTATGTGAAGGTGCCTGTACCTTAAACGATGACTTTGGTGCTGTGACTATTGGTAGTGTTGAAAAATACATTACCGATACTGCCATATCACAAGGTTGGCGCCCAAACATGACTCAAGTGACTCCTCGTAAAGAGCGTGTTGCCATCATTGGAGCGGGTCCTGCAGGTCTTGGTTGTGCTGATATTCTGGCACGCAATGGTGTGCAAACAGTAGTGTATGACAAGTATCCACAAATTGGTGGTTTGCTCACTTACGGCATACCGTCATTTAAGCTTGATAAAGAGGTCATGGCGACACGTCGCTCAGTGCTTGAAGGTATGGGCATCAAATTCAAAATGGGTGTCACTGTCGGAAAAGATGTGAGCTTCCAAAGCCTGTTAGATGAATACGATTCTGTATTCTTGGGTATGGGTACTTACACCGCCATGAAAGCAAAACTGCCTAATGAAGATGCCCAAGGCGTGATCCAAGCCCTGCCGTATCTTATTGGTAATACTCATCACATTATGGGTACTCAAGACGAAGCGACACCGTATCTAAGCCTTGAAGGTAAAGATGTCGTGGTGCTAGGCGGCGGTGATACTGCAATGGACTGTTTACGAACAGCCGTTCGTCAAGGAGCTAAAAGCGTGACATGTGCTTATCGCCGTGACGAAGTCAACATGCCGGGTTCACGTCGTGAAGTACAAAATGCTCGCGAGGAAGGCGTTAATTTCTTATTTAATCGTCAACCTGTGGCCATTAAAGCTGAAAACGGTCAAGTGGTCGGGATTGAGTGCGTTGAAACCCGAATGGGCGAAGCTGATGCCAGCGGACGTCAACGCGCTGAAATCATTCCAGGTAGTGAGCAAGTGTTAGCAACTGATGCGCTGATTATTGCCTTTGGTTTCCAAGCTAGCCCTGCCGCATGGTTTAGTGATTTTGGTATCGAAACCAATGAATGGGGCCTAGTGAAAGCCAATAAAACAGATGACAACCCGTTTCAAACCACCAATCCAAAAGTGTTTGCTGGCGGAGATATGGTGCGAGGCTCTGACTTAGTCGTGACAGCGATTGCAGAAGGTCGAGACGCGGCATTAGGGATTTTAAACTATTTAGATTAATAGCTTGCTAGCCTAACAGGATAGACATTCTAGGTTAGCTTGATAATAACAAGCTGTTATAACGTGTTTGCTTGTGAATTTTTGCGCATCTTATGATGCGCTTTTTTTTTAGTTTATTTTTACTATGACTCACTGTTAATTATGAGTGTCGAGTCGAATTAACTAAAAAATAGCTGAAGATATTGTCTTTTAATAACGAATTATCATCTGAAAATTTGATCCCCACGTGTAATAGCCCTTCAACATTTTTAACTTTTACCGCACTGCCAGATAAAATGCCAGAAAGTTCAGTATTGATCGAAATAGACACGTGTATTTGCTCGCCTTCGGCAAAACTTGCCGCGTTGGCGTCTAAGGTTAGCAAACACCCCGAAAATGAAAAATCAACCATTTTGGCGCTCACTTTAGCGTCATTGTGAATAACAAATACATCTTGTTCAATATTAACTCTGAGCTGATCGCGTAACTTTTTCTTAATGATGATTTTCGGAACACTGAGACATAACATCTTAATTGGTTGATTAACGATAGATAAAATAGATGACTTAAACGCAATGATGTCTTTAAAGCCGCTATTGGTCATGGCTCTTACAACAATTTCAGCATTCACTAGCATATGCTGATAAGCCTCAGAAAGACCTTTGTTTGGATACTCAATTAAGATAAAACGCCCAAGTTGATAACCAATCATACTCGAACGTGATTGGACGGTTTTGCCATTGGCAAAATGAATTTCAATAAATAAATCCATGCCTATGTCGATCAAACTAAGATCACCATAAATTGGAGCGCTTGCTGGGGTAGTCATTGTCTACCTGCTCTTATATAACTCGTCATTATCGGCCTGTGTGTTATCAAAACATCTCGTCAGAATAGCTATAATAAACAGAATAATCTTATTTTGCTCATTATAGCTAACCCGAGCCAGATTCAAATCGGATAAATGGTCAGATAACGCAGACGGCAAGATAAAGGACGATTGCCAAACCGTTTATTATCTTAAATGAATGTGACTTATACCAAACAGTAATAATGAATACTGCACGCCAACTAATCATAACTCAATGTTTTAGTGACTATAATAATAAAAAAATTATTGCAGAATCATTTCTTCACCCTGAAATCAGATCATACTTGCGCAAATAAACTGGATTAATACTCACCAGCCTCACCAACAAGCTTTCACAGTGATTGATAAGCTACTAACAAATAAGTAGAATACAAATCATTATCATTTACTTGGTTTATTTTAGAGAATAATTCTTTTATTCCTATTGGGGCAATACCTTGAATACTTTCTTAAACAGCTTGACGTTAAGACGGCAATGGCTCAACTCATCCTTCTTCAATCGATGCCTATTGCTTGCTATTAGTGCGATTTTTTCAACGACGCTATGGGCGCAGAGCCCGGCAATGACATCTGACGATATTGTCAAACAAACACGACAAATTCTCCAGTTAGCTGAATATATTGGGGTGGATTACTCAGAAGCGGTTACAGCAGGTAATATTACTAATCCTGATGAATTTGCTGAAATGCAGCAATTTGCCAGCATTATTATTGAAAAAACCAACCTGCTCGCGAATGATATGCAAAATTCAGTAATGACAGATGCATTGCAATTACAACAAGCCATTGAAGACAAAGCGCCACTGGCTGTTATTCAAGGATTTAGCCAACAAATCCGCCAACAGTTATTAAGCCAGTCCCCGGCCTTAATACTGCCATCACAGCTATTAACCAAAGATCATGTTCAGCAATTGTTTATCGAAAATTGCTCAAGCTGTCACGGTGATTTAGGCCAAGGCAATGGGCCATTAGCCAAATCATTAGCACCTGAACCAACCAATTTCACCGATCAAGAACGGGCGTTAAATCGTTCGTTACTGGGACTGTATGACGCCATTTCTGATGGCTTAGATGGCAGCGCGATGCGGGCTTTTAGTGAGTTAAATGATCAACAACGTTGGTCACTGGCTTTCTATGTTGGCAGCTTAGCATTTGAGCCAACGACCACGGCAACTGAACATAGCAAACATGATACTAATGTTGAATTACAACAATGGGTCAATAACAATCCAATACAATTACTTCAGCAAGATATCGGCATTGATCGTAGCCAACTTGAGTTATTACGCTCACAACCTGAATTACTGTTTCAACACGCCGAGTCGCCGATTTCAACTGCACGCACAAACTTGCAAGCTGCAGTAGAGGCTTATCACGCCAATGAGTTAGCGCAAGCACAAACCTTGGCGGTAAGTGCATACTTAGATGGATTTGAGTTAATTGAAAATACCTTAGATGCTCATGACAGTAGTTTACGAAAATCGATCGAGAGCCAACTGCTTAACTTTAGAAACTTACTGAAAGTACCAGGCCAAACCACACAGATTAATCAAGAGTTTGCCAGTATAATGACTCAGCTTAATCAAGCTGACACTGTATTAACAGGCCAATCGTTATCAAATAATGCCATGTTTTCGGCGGCATTAATTATTCTATTGCGCGAAGGTTTAGAAGCACTGTTGGTGATCATTGCCTTAATGACAGTGTTAATTAAAACCGAGCGCCATGATGCGATTAAATTTGTTCATTTTGGTTGGATATCGGCACTCGCTGCGGGAGTATTAACCTGGTGGGCGGCAGATAATCTGATTAGCATTAGCGGCGCATCGAGGGAGTTAATGGAAGGCGGCGCTGCATTAATGGCTGCTCTGGTGTTGTTCTATGTCGGTTATTGGATGCACAGTAAAACCCAGGGTTCCAAATGGCAAAGTTACATTAAAAATAATGTTGATCGTCATTTAAACACTGGTACCTTATGGGGTCTCACAGGGCTTGCGTTTATTTCGGTTTATCGTGAAGTCTTTGAAACCATTTTGTTCTATCAGTCATTACTGACTCAAGCCATAGGCTCTGATAGCAGTAATGAGCAGGTCAGTTACCTGGTTTACGGCTTGCTAGCCGGTATGGCTATTTTAGCTGTGATTGCTTGGTTAATGATGCGCTACTCAGTTAAATTGCCATTAGCCCGCTTCTTTGCGGTGAGTTCATACTTCATGCTGGTGCTAGCGTTTATCTTGGCAGGCAAAGGTATTTCAGCATTACAAGAAGCTGCGGTAATTAGCCTTACGCCCTTCCCTTTAGATGTGTCGATTAGCTGGTTGGGTATAGCGTCGACATGGCAAGGCTTAAGTACGCAAATGGTAATTGTGGTGTTATTTAGCTTTTTGGTTATTCGTAATCGTTACGCCAAATAATACCCAAAATTGACAGCATGACCTTGAGTGCTTAACCCTCAAGTTTGGTGTTTTGTATTCGAGTTTAACATTGAGCAGCCAATAAAAAGGCCGGCTAAATATATTTAGCCGGCCTTTTTGTGCCTAAAATCGGTTAGTCATTTATTGCACAGTAAACTTAGTATCTTCATCTCTTAACATGTACAGCGCAAAACACGCGGCCCACATTGGCCATGCAGCAAAAAACAATAAGTTATTAAACGCATCAAAATATTGATTAAATGCCGACAAGGTTGAAGCGCCGTGCATGAGGAAGATAATCCCGTAAGTAATACGCTTTTTAAACCCCAATACAAACGTAAATACTAAGATTAATTGCAGTGCGCCCATAATATAGGCGGCAACTTCATTCATGCCGCTAATGCCATAAAACTTTTCAAATATCTTCATGCTATGGCCAGGATTAACAAACTTATCCAATGTCCACACTAGCATCACCAAAAATACGCCTAAACGTAAAGCCAGTAATGACCATTGCAATTTGCGTTGAACATCGCCGCTAAGTGTTGTTTGCATCATCATTCCTTAAAAAATAATAATAAAGTGGTATCTATCTAAAACTAATGAGCTTTTAATAGGCTAAACTGACTTTTTAATCAAAAATCGCATTTGCCACTAATTGACCGAATAACGCGCAACTATGTTGCACTGACATCTATGCCATTTAGACCTAAGCCTATAAAAATAGGCATAACATGGTTGAAACAAAAAAGTTAATTAGAAGGTCTCTTTAACCATGTTCATCACAGCAGAAAATATTATGCCTACTCATCGCCATCAAAATCGTTCACTTATCGCGCTAGCGGTTAGCCTAGCCTTGTATTCATCTTTGACAACTGCAGCTGAAGACACTTCCACTATCGAAGTGATTCAAGTATCAGGTAAAGCGATTAACGATACAGGCATGTCACCTAAAAACACTAAGATCAACGGCCCCTTTGGGGATGGCATAGCATTAAAAGATATCGCCCGCTCGGTCACGCCTATCACCAGTGAAATGATTGAACACCTTAATATCACTGATTTATCAGACATTCAAAAAGTCAGCCCTAACAGTTATTCAGCCAGCGGCTTCGGTGCATCGAGTTTGCCAACCATTCGCGGTCAATTAGGTGAACTGTACCAAGATGGTGTTCGTCGCCAGGCCGGTAATAACGGCTTTGGGATTCCCATGTCATTTAATGCAGTAGAGCAAATTGATGTAGTCAAAGGTGCACCACCAGTGCTACTCGGTACCAGTCAACGTAACGGTGGTTTTGTTAATTTACATTCGAAAACTGCGCCAACTGACAGTAAATTTGGCAAGATCACGGCATCGGGCGGCAGTTGGGACCATTATCGCGCTCAATTAGATGTCGCCACAGACATAGTCGCCAACAAAAGTGGCATACGTTTAAGCGCTGAACACATAGATAACGGCAGCTATTACGATTACTCAGGCTTCAAAAGTGACAGTATTTTTGTGGCATTTCGATTACTGCCCGACGATGTCAGTACTTGGGATATTAACGTCGAATACTATGATGTTGAATTTACCGATAACGCGGGGATTAATCGCCCTACTCAAGCATTAATCGACAACGGTTTATATATTACTGGTCAAGGTGTTCAACCTAATGGCAGTACTATTGCTGGAGCCAATGCCATCGTATCGCCAACCGGCTTAGTTGAGATATATCGCAGCCAAGTATTAACCGATCCCGATAACACTAACGACGCACAAACCTTTTTGCTGCACAGCACATATGTGCGCCAACTTAGTGATAATGCAACCCTTAAAAACATTACTTATTATCAGCATTTAGAACGTGAAGAAATTGCTCAAAACAGTTTTGTTGAAATCATTGATGGTGCTGACACAGCCCAAAACCGCCTTGAATTAGCCTATCAATGGAATGACAGTCAAAGTACCATTACTGCGGTGGATATTCGCTACAACAAAGTGTTAGGTTACAGCCAATTTACCACCGAAGCTGACTTACCTATCGACTTGACGGGTCCAATTGAAAACCGCCGTATTCCACTGACTGCTGAGCAGCAAGCAAAGCTAGTTGAGCTGCGCCCAGGTGTGTTTGTGTCACCCGGGGCCCAATACGATACCAACGGCGATGGCAGTGGCAACTTTTCATTGTCTGACACCACAGACTCCAGCAGTTGGCAAACCGGCTTGGCGATCCAACACAACAGTCAATGGACCGATAAGTTTTCGACCAGCATAGGTTATCGAGCTGATTTTTATGATGTCCAGGCACGCGATCCTATTGCGCCACAAGGTCAAATTGCGGCCAGCGATTCTATTCATGAAATGCTAGAGTCTGGACAAATTAGTCTCAGCTATAAACTCACCGATGCTATCACTACCTATGCCAGCGCTAGCTATAATGAATCAACCTCAAACAGCATGGGTGGTGGTAATACCTTAGGTGCAAACAACCAAATTAGTCGTCAAAACTTTGCCACTGAAAATACCCTTAATGAAGTCGGTATAAAATACTCACCAACAGACAGCGCTTGGTATGTCGATGCCGCTGTGTTTGATCAAAAACGCAGCCTGCGTAATCGAGATGGCAGCAATACCGGCATTCGCACCAAGGGATTTGAGGCACAAGCCTTTTTTGATGCCGATCCATATTGGTTTAGCGCAGGTTACAGCTATTTAGACGCTCGCTATGATGACTCAGCAAGTAGCCAAGACACAGTGCAAGTGGCCGACAGCTTTGACAACTCGCGCCCGGATATCATCCAAGGTACAGGAATTGGAGCGCCAAACTTTGCCTCATTTGCACCATCAAATCGTCGAGTTCAAGGCTTGCCTGAGCAGACATTGACAATTAATGGTGGTATTGCCATTACAGAAAAATGGCAAGCTGGTTTCTCCAGTCTATATACCAAGAGTTACCCATTAGATTTTTTAGCGACTGTGTACATCCGCGATCAATACACGCTTAATATCAACACTCGCTATGACTTTACACCGCAAACAAGCTTAAGGCTGGACGTGAATAATGTGACCAATCAAAACAACTGGCGCCCTGTATTTGAAGGCGGTTATTTTGGCTCAACCTTGGTTTTCCCTGAACTGCCTGTTAACGCCACGCTGACCTTGCAACACTCATTTTAAGGCGACTGTTTATGATTAAAAAAATTATCCTATTACTCATTGCTACATTATTAGTAGTACTGTTTTTCTACTTCGACTTGCATCATTTACTGACCTTAGAAGGCTTAAAAGCCTCGATGAATGATTTCCACCAATGGCGCGAGCAATCGCCGTTATTAGTTATTGGTGGATTCTTTATACTGTATGTAACTGTGACGGCATTGTCTCTTCCCGGCGCAGCCATTCTCACCATTGCCTCTGGAGCACTATTTGGTATTGTTGAAGGGTTGATTATTGCTTCGTTTGCTTCAAGTATTGGCGCATTACTGGCCTTTTTAGTCTCACGCTACTTATTGCGCGACTCAATCAAAAAGCGCTTCCCTGAACGTTTAGCGGCGATTGATAAAGGCATTGAAACAGAGGGGGGCTTTTATTTATTCACCTTACGCTTAGTGCCCATATTCCCATTTTTCATGATTAACTTATTGATGGGCGTCACTTCATTTAAATCGTGGACTTTTTACTGGGTAAGCCAGGTTGGGATGTTTTTGGGCACCTTTGTGTACGTTAATGCGGGTACTCAGCTGGCGCAGATTGACAGCTTAACGAACATTTTATCGTTTAATCTGATTATATCATTTGCACTATTAGGCTTATTCCCTCTTATTGCTAAAGCGATAGTCAATACCATTAAAAAACGCCGCGTATACAGTCAATGGACTAAACCCGCTAAGTTTGATCGCAACTTAATTGTAATTGGTGCAGGTGCCGGAGGCCTAGTTACTAGCTATATTGCTGCCGCAGTAAAAGCAAAAGTAACCTTAATTGAAGCCGGAGAAATGGGCGGCGACTGCTTAAACTATGGCTGTGTGCCCAGTAAAGCGATTATTAAAAGCGCTAAAATTGCTCAGCAAATAAGAAACGCCCATCATTACGGCCTAGAAGACACTTCACCTGAGTTTTCTTTTAAAAAAGTCATGGCGCGCGTGCATCAAGTGGTGGCCGATATTGCTCCCCACGACAGCATTGAGCGTTACACCAATTTAGGTGTCGACGTCGTCAAAGGCTACGGAAAATTAGTCGACCCATGGACAGTAGAAATTAGCCACCCTGACGGTAACACTAGCCGCTTAACCGCGCGCAGTATTGTCATCGCAACAGGTGCTAGCCCGTTTGTGCCACCGTTACCAGGCATAGAAGAAGTCGGCTATGTCACCAGTGATACCCTGTGGGATGAATTTGCCAAACTCGACACTGCGCCGCAAAAATTGGTGGTACTTGGCGGCGGCTCTATTGGTTCTGAACTGGCGCAAAGCTTTGCCCGTTTAGGATCGAAAGTCACTCAAGTTGAAATGGCTGAGCGCATCATGATCAAAGAAGATCGTGAAGTGTCAGAGTTTGCCACCCAAGCCTTACAAAAAAGTGGTGTGAATATTTTAACCTCTCATCAAGCACTGCGCTGTGAACTACGCGATGGTAAAAAGTACCTTATCGTTGAGCATCGACAGCAAGAATTAGCGTTAGAGTACGACCAGCTATTATGTGCCGTCGGTCGCAGTGCCCGCTTAAGCGGTTACGGTTTGGAAGAGCTAGGCATTGAGACAAAGCGCACTATCGTCACCAATGAATACTTAGAAACCTTATACCCAAATATCTATGCGGCAGGCGATATTGTTGGCCCGTATCAATTGACTCACGTGGCAGCGCATCAAGGCTGGTATGCGGCAGTCAATGGACTGTTTGGTCATTTGAAAAAATTCAAAGTCGATTATCGCGTGATCCCGTGGACCACCTTTATCGATCCAGAAGTGGCTCGAGTGGGTATAAATGAATACGAAGCCCAGCAGCAAGGCATTGATTACGAAGTAACTCGCTTTGATTTTGCTGAACTTGATCGTGCCATTACCGACAGTGCCACCCAAGGGTTTATTAAAGTGATTACCCCTAAAGGTAAAGATAAAATCTTAGGTGTGACCGTGGTATCAGAACACGCTGGCGATTTAATTGCAGAATTTGTGTTGGCAATGAAACACGGCTTGGGACTGAATAAGATTTTGGGCACAATTCACAGCTACCCAACCTGGGCCGAAGGCAACAAGTACGCCGCTGGTGAATGGAAGCGAAACCATGCTCCAGCAACTGTGCTGCGCTGGTTAGAAAAATACCACACTTGGCGTCGTGGCTAACCCTACTGAGTAATCACTTGGGTTTATGAAAATGGGCCTTAGGTTATAGGCCTTAACTAATCGTTCTGATGATGATTCTTAGAACATAACTCTCGATAATGGCTGTTATAAAGCGACTCTATATAACAAGAATAGGTCTCAGATAATGAAAAGATTAACGCGATATGCTCAATCGTTTATGCTGACTGTCGGTTTATTGCTGAGTTTGCTTGCTAGTCATGCGGCTATTGCGGCAGTGGATCAGTCTGACGTTATTTCTGCTATAAAGAGTCCGGCTATTAGTCAGGCGATCAACAACCAAGCTGCTGATAACAAGACACTAGATAACCAGATCATGGCGCTACACGATAACTGGAATACATTACTCAGCCGTCATGTTAAGCCGATAAACCAAGGTCACAGTAGCGCGATAGACTACGCCGCCATGCAGCAAGACCGAGCGATATTGACCCTGTATCTCAAACAACTCGGTCAAATTACTCAAACTCAATTTGATGCTTGGGATAAGCCGGCACAACTGGCGATGCTCATCAATGCTTACAACGCCTGGACAGTTGAACTAATCTTAACCAAGTACCCTGATATCGACTCAATCAAAGACTTAGGTGGATTTTTCAGCTCACCATGGGACAAGAGTTTTATCCCATTACTGGGTAAAACCCGCAGTCTCGATGATATTGAGCATAAACTGATCCGCGGCAGCGATCGTTACAATGATCCTAGAATTCATTTTGCGGTAAATTGTGCCAGCATTGGTTGCCCTGCACTGCGCGAAGAAGCTTACACTGGCGCTAAACTCGACATGCAACTCGATGCACAAACCCAACGTTTCCTTGCCGATAGCAGCCGCAACTACGCCAAAGGTGACACAGTCTATTTGTCTGCAATTTTTAAATGGTATGGCGACGATTTTACCAAAGGCTTTGACGGAGCTGATTCTGTTGACGCATTTTTATTACTCTATCCTAGTGGGCTAAAACTCAGTCCGGCACTTCAAACTGCGGCAGAAAAACAGCAATTGAATATCGATTTTTTAGATTATGACTGGTCATTAAATGCGGTTCGCTAAGTGGATGTTATTCAGCAAAACACCTAAACCTATAGTGCATATCATTGCCACAACGGCGTTAATTATCAGTGTATGCGCCAGTCTTTGGACTGGTGAAGCTGATGCCAAAACCACTAGTTCAGCAACATGGTCAGATATTGAAGCTCGTGGAATAAACCAAGACGTATACTTTCATGCTTGGGGCGGCGATCCACAAATCAATCGTTATATTCAGTGGGTTGCCAAGCAAGTTAAGCAGCAGTATCAGATCAATTTACACCATGTAAAACTCACCGACACCAGCGAAGCGGTCAGTCGAGTATTAGCAGAAAAGTCAGCAGGTAATAACACTCAAGGCCAAGTCGATTTAGTGTGGATTAACGGTGAAAACTTTGCCGCCATGGCCAAGCATCAACTCCTTGCGCCAAACTGGGTCGCACAATTACCCAACTTTAGCTTAACTGACCCAGACAACAACCCAGCAATGACCCGCGACTTTGGCGTACCAACACAAGGCATGGAAGCGCCATGGGGTAAAGCTGCGCTGACTTTTTATTACGACAGCCTAGCGACACAATCACCACCGCAAACCTTGCAACAATTAAGCGAATGGGTCAAACAACATCCAGGCAGGTTCACCTACCCTAAGCCACCAGACTTTTTGGCCACCAGCTTTTTAAAGTATGCCCTGATTGTACTGAATAACGCTCAACCTGAGGCAATC
This sequence comes from Shewanella sp. SG41-3, assembly GCF_014164545.1. Classification (NCBI taxonomy): domain Bacteria; kingdom Pseudomonadati; phylum Pseudomonadota; class Gammaproteobacteria; order Alteromonadales; family Shewanellaceae; genus Shewanella; species Shewanella sp. SG41-3. The sequence continues at coordinate 216,932 of NZ_JACJFJ010000001.1, read as the reverse complement.
AAAAATCGACTTTATCAACCTGCCACGGCACAAAGCCAAGCTCTGTTATTGCCGGTGTTGTGGCAATATTTAGATGAGTTACACCCGTATTTATGGCGCAAAGGCCGCCACTTTATGTCCAGCGGTATGGAATTACGTCGTTTAATCGGCGATGGCGAACTTGCCCTAGCATTTACCTTTTCAGCCGCTGAAATTCCGGCGGCAGTGGCGCGTTTTGAATTACCCGACAGTAGCCGCAGCTATCGTATGCAAGATGGCAGCTTGAGTAATATCCACTTTATCGCCATTCCCTATAATGCTGCTCACGCTAATAGCGCTAAACTGCTCGTCAATTTTTTACTTAGCCCACGAGCACAAGCAAAAAAACAACAACCCAGTGTATGGGGCGACATCAGCGTGTTGGCAACATCTAAGCTGACTGCCGAGCAACAAGCCTGGTTTAATCCATCCGCTCAGTCACATCCCAGTGCAACTATCGCTAACCAAGCAATCAGCCCAGCGTTAAGCGAGCCCGATCCAAGCTGGAGTAAAGTGATTGCAAAGCTATGGTTAGAACGCTATGGAGTGATGCAATGAGCACGGTAGCCAGGTTGTTTAATCCTATTGTACGCATCAGTCCATATATCATGATGGCATTGTTAGTTATTCCGGTAATGGGTGGCTTAATTGGCGTAATGTTGCCTGCATTTGGTTGGATCCCAGCATTAGATCAAACCTCATTGAGCTTGAATGGTTTTAGCCAATTATGGCAAACACCGGGTATTGGTCACATGGCGTTATTGAGCATCGGCACCAGCTTTGTCAGCACCTTATTAGCCTTTTTAATCACGATACTTATCCTAGCAAGTTACTTTACCAGTCCTTGGCTGGGTTATATTCAACGGCTTTTAGGGCCAATCCTTGTTATCCCTCATGCCGCGGCGGCAATTGCTATTGGATTTCTTATCACCCCGTCGGGCATGATATCGCGCTTAGTCTCACCTTGGTTAAGTGGTTGGAATGCACCTCCCGATTGGTTATACCCACACGATGCGATGGGGCTGAGTATTATTCTTGGCCTAACATTAAAAGAGCTGCCTTTTTTATTGCTGATGGCGCTGGGCGTGTTAGCGCAACCCGATCTTGGGCAAACATTGCGGGCACAGCATAAAGTGGCATTGAGCTTAGGTTATTGCCCAATAACCGCATTTTTTAAAGTGGTGTTGCCAAGCCTCTATCCTCACTTACGCTTACCAATATTGGCAGTAATGGCCTACGCCAGTGCTAGCGTCGAAATTCCCTTAATTTTAGGCCCTAACAACCCACCGACATTGGCTGTAGCGATTATGCAGTGGTTTCATGATGTGGATTTAAGCCTAAGAATTAAAGCATCAGCAGGGGCAATATTACAAATTCAACTCACCTTATTCGTATTAGCCTGCTGGTGGCTACTAGAAGGCTTAGTGTGTCAATTCGCTAACTCGATGTTAACCAATGGCCGGCGCGATTACGGCGGCGCCATCATCCAAAAGATAACCCATGTGATCACCGCCTTAATGATGGCCATCATAGGTTTGGCATTAGTGGGAATGCTACTATGGTCTTTTGCTGGTTTCTGGCATTTCCCTGATGCCTTGCCGCAACAAGTTGTCATGCTGCATTGGCAAACAGCATTACAACAAATGCACACGCCGCTTATCGACACGGTACTGATTGCCCTTTGCGCCACTGCCCTAGCCATAAGCTTAACCTTACTCACCTTAGAAGCGGAGCAGCACAGCGGAAAATCGCTATCGCTACTGGGGAGTGTATTAATTTATCTGCCTTTGCTTATTCCAAGCATCGCGTTTTTATTTGGTCTGGTGTGGTTACTTGAGCAAGTCAACAGTCAGCATACCTTTATCAATGTGGTACTGGCCCATTTGTTGTTTGTATTACCTTATGTGTTTTTATCACTGGCTAGCAGCTATCGACGTTTAGACCCACGCTTTAGTATTGTTGCCGCCAGTCTTGGTGCGACCAAAGCGAAAATCTTTTTTAGGATTAAACTGCCCATGTTAATTGGGCCAATATTCATTGCTTGCGCGCTTGGTTTAGCCATTAGCTTTAGTCAATACTTACCCACTTTGCTCACCGGTGGCGGGCGAATTAACACCATTACCACCGAAGCGGTTGCACTCGCCAATGGAGGAAGCCGCAGGATCAGTGCCGTATATGCGTTAATGCAAATGATCCTCCCCGCTTTAGGTTTTTTATTAGCTTGGTTATTGCCAAAAATGATTACCAAAATGTTAATCAAGCGCCACCAACAAGGATAATAATGCAAACATTCGCCAGTACAGCCAAAAGCTCAAGTACAACTACAGCATCAGTTCTCACCATTGATGGGCTGATCTTGCGTCGTCAGCAACAAGACTTATTATCATTAAGTGCAACCATTCGTGGCGGTGAAATACTGACGATTATGGGACCATCTGGTAGCGGAAAATCGACGTTATTAAACTGGTTAACTGGCATGTTACCAGCGGGTTTTAGTGCTGAAGGACAATTGCATTTAAACGGCCAAAATATCACTACGACAGCCAGTCATTTACGCCATATTGGTTTGCTCTATCAAGACCCATTATTGTTTCCGCATTTATCTGTGGCAGGAAACATCGGCTTTGCCATGCCGCCGAGCCCTAAAGCACAGCGACAAACCGCAATTAGTGAGGCATTAACCCAAGTCGGTCTGGGCGGATTAGAGCAGCGTAATCCACAAAGTTTATCTGGCGGCCAGCAAGCTAGAGTAGCATTGCTGCGGGTATTGCTTAGCCAACCTAAAGCCATTTTATTAGACGAACCCTTTAGTAAGCTCGACAGTCAATTACGCCAAGAAATCAGGCAACTCGTTTTTGATCAAATACGCCAGCACCAGCTACCCGCCATTATGGTGACTCACGATCAAACTGATGCCGACGCAGCCCAAGGCGAAGTCATTTCACTTTGAGAAATGATACTGTAATCAGCAGTACTGATATGGGTAGAACAGTTATAGATATAGATAAGCCGTGACGTAACAAAATCGCGACGTTAAAGAATTGAACGATAATCAATAGATTAATTGGAATGACATCATGCTAGATAGATTTATCACCCCAGTAATAAAGCCACTGTTAGCGCCTGCGGTGCTGTTACTCGATAAAAAAAATGTCCACCCTGATCAGCTCACCTTAGTAGGTTTCGGTTTAGGCATGTTGGCCGTCCCCTTGTTGGCATTACAATTTTGGTATGGCGCCTTGTTCTTTATCGCACTTAATCGAATTATCGATGGCCTTGATGGTGCGCTTGCTCGCCACCAAAAACACAGCAGTGCCGCGGGTGGCTATTTGGATATTTGCCTCGATTTTTTATTTTATGCCGCCATTCCGCTAGGGTTCGCCTTGGCCAACCCTAATGAAAACGCCTTAGCCGCAGCGGTGTTGTTAAGCGTTTTCATCGGCACAGGCTCAAGCTTTTTAGCCTTTGCCATACCGGCTGAAAAGCTGAATTTGCCTCGACCACAATTTGCCAATAAGAGCTTTTATTTTTTAAATGGCTTAACCGAAGGCACCGAAACCATCGCCTTCTTTGTGGCATTTTGTTTATGGCCAACTTATTTTCCACAACTTGCCTATAGTTTTGCCTTTTTAGGGGCCATTACCATTTTTACGCGCATTCATGGCGGCTACTACACACTTAAAAATCAGCTTGTCAAAGGAGCAAAGACTCAGAAATCAGCCGTTAAGGAGCCAACAACATGATAGATGAGATGGTAGCGATACGCTTAGGTGTGTTTTTAACGATTCTGGCATTGATGATGAGTCTAGAATGCCTATTCCCCGCAAGGAAACTAACCAAAACACCACAAACAGCCTCTATAGTCACTCGTTGGTTTGGCAACTTTGGCTTATTGATAATTGCTTCTGTGGTAGCAAGATTACTATTACCTTTGGGTTTAGCTGGGTTTGCCTTGTACACCACACAACAACAATGGGGCATATTGCACTGGGTTAATCTGCCCCATTGGGTCAATATTATAAGCAGTCTGTTGTTACTGGACATGCTTATTTACTGGCAACATAGGCTATTTCATCGCATACCGTTATTGTGGCGTTTACATAAAGTGCACCACGCAGATCGCCATGTCGACAGCAGTACGGCTTTGCGCTTTCACCCCTTAGAAATCATCGCCAGTCTTGGGATTAAAGCGCTAGCGATTATCATATTAGGTATACCTGCTGAGGCGGTGATACTGTTTGAGATCTTGCTTAATGGATTTGCCATTTTTAACCACGCTAACATTCGCTTACCTAAAAAAATGGAACATATTGCCCGATATGTGGTGGTAACCCAAATACTGCACCGCATACATCACAGCCAAGTGATGGCCGAAAGTAACACTAACTTTGGTTTTAGTATTGTGTGGTGGGATCGGTTATTTGGTAGCTATTCTGCTAAGGCCAGTAAAGCAGACGAGGATATCGACATAGGATTAATCGAATACCCAAACGCGAAACAAAATGCATGGTTAACAGGCTTGTTATGGATGCCGTTTACCCACAAAAAGAAGTGATGCGTAAAACTAAAGCGAGAACATTCGCATAACTAGCGCCATTAAATAACTGCCCCTATCCTTTAGGCTAAATACACATCTTGGTCGCAACATATGGCTATTTAATTGACACAATGTTGCAGCCCCTTCGCTAACGAAAGATTGCTGCTAAATATGGGTAATAACGGTTATACCGCACCGACTCAGCATCAATACTATAAATCTTCACTGTCATTTTATTGTTCACACAAGTAGACCTTCGAGCAAAAATATTCTGCGCATTAAATCGATGAATAATTTTTAACCATAAAACTGCCCACCTCAAAGGAATAGCATTACATATAATAGATATTTACATTTTACTGTCACGAATAATCATACAGTCCATTGATTTATAAAAGTAAATGCTATTTAATTAATTTCTGGCAATCAAAATATGTGTTTTCATGAATTTCATTAACCAATTTTTCCTGCTAAACGATGATAAAAACGCACATGAATCGATACCCAACTGGCGAATAAGTGCACTACGAATAATCCTCTCTTCGGGAATGTTGCTGTGCTTAGCTATTGCGTTTGACACATTCAATTCTGCCTTACAATTAAATTACTTATGGATAATCGCGCTTACTATTGGTTTCACTTCGGTGTTATTTTTATTGTTACTGGCCAGTAAGCGATTCTATCATTTATGTGCTCATATCCTCCTTGTTGCATTGGTATTGGCGAGTTTAGCAATCAACTTGTCGCTTCCAGACTTAGGACTAGCCAAAATAGGTAGTATGCTGATGTTTGTATGCCCTTCTATTGCGCTAATGTTGTTAGGGCACCGAGTAGCAATCTGTTTCGCCTTATTAAATATCGTGCCATTTTATATGATATTGCATGATATCGACCTGTCTCAATACACCGACATAGATAAACAACTCCCTGATGCGAGTTGGTATATTACTGGAGTGGTTTTTCTATTTTTTAATATCTGCGTGCCTTTAGCAGTAGCAAGAACCATTGTCGCGGCTAAACGTCTCAATAAAGCAACGCTAAGCTCAAACGCTTATTTGAAAAGCAAAAATGAGCTATACCGCACTTTTTTTGCAGAATCGACTATCCCAAAAATTATTGTCGATGATCTGGGAAAGATTACTGATGCTAACCAACAAGCGATTGATTTACTAAAATTACCTAAACCATTAAAAAGCGAAACGTTATTGCTTTCATCTGTCATGCCAAACATCAAAACCTGTAACGCAGGCAAACAAGAACAAATATTGCACTTCAACAATACCTATCAGCGTGTTGTCCATCAGCAACTGACCGATGCTAATTTTTGTGTTTATGAATTTCATGATTGCAGTGCAGAACAGAGCATTAAAGGTAATTTGGCCGCCATGGAACAAGAGAACAGACGTCTACGTTATCGCGATACACAAACACAGTTACCGAATCGAGATTGGTTTGAACTGCAATGTGACCGCCTAATTGCAAAATATCGAAAAGGCTTTTATGTGGTTGTGGCTCAAAGTGCCAATAACGACTATTTAAATATAAAATTTGGTAACCATAATTCTCAAGCCATTACTAAAACAGCCTTTAAACGCCTGCGTAACAATATTGAAGGACCTTTATTATGTGCTCATATTGGACCTGGGAAAATTGCCTTTATTCTTGGTAGCCTTAACGAAACCGATCTGTATAGCGCCTTACCTAAAATCAAACATACTTTAGATGAAGATTACAACTTACTAGGAATTAAGTCTTCGCAATCATTTCTATTTGGTATTGCCCATTGCCCTGAACACGGGGATGCAAGCTGTAAAGTTGTCGCTCATGCTATCGAGGCGCTTAAATTAGCCAATACCAACGATGTATTTAGCTTATATGACCAAACCAATTCACAAAGCTTTTTAGAGAAATATGAAATATCGATGTTGCTCGATGAAGCACTACAGCAAGGTGAGCTAACCGTTTATTATCAACCTAAAGTAACGGCATCAGGACAATGTATCGGCCTTGAAGCGTTGGCTCGATGGCACAGTCCCATTTTAGGTACAGTATCACCAGCGGTATTTATCCCTATCGCAGAAGAGTACCGAATGATCAGCCGTTTAACGGATTTGGTGATACAAAAAGTCTGCTCGCAAATCAATCAATGGACTCAACAAGGGCTTAACTGTGTACCTGTGGCGATTAATATCTCACTAATTGATTTCACTCAAACCGACTTTATGTCCAAGTTAGTTAAGTATTTAGCTGACTTTACTGTCAGCCCAAAACAAATAGAACTCGAGTTAACCGAAACCTCACTAGAAGCGAATCAAGCCCACTCGTTAATGTTAATGAAAACTCTACAAGCGTGGGGTTTCACCATTTCGGTAGATGATTTTGGCGTCGGTTATTCTAATATTGCTCGTTTGGCTGACTACCCAATTAATAAACTCAAATTAGATCGTTCATTAATCAGCCAAGTTACCTCTTCAGCACGTCAACAAAGCTTGGTAAAAGCGATCCATAATATGTGTGAAGAACTAGATATCAAGTGTGTGTCTGAAGGTGTAGAAACTGCGGAACAGGTAAGCATTATGGCGGATATGGGCTGCAAAGAATTTCAAGGGTTTTATTTTTCAAAACCCATGACGCCTGAACAATTTTTTGCACATGTCAGTAAGAAAGGACTGAAGTTTGAGCATCAGGACAGTTTAATAAAAGCGTAAACATTTATACCAATCTGTAAAGGAGGTTTGGTGTGAGTCGCTTGTTGCTCGAAACTAGATTCCAGTCAACATAACAGCATGGGATAAACGTGTCTTGCTGGGTTTAGCATTAACGCTCGAAACTGAGAATCCAAGTAACGCTTTAATCTTCTCAATCTTATCTGCTGGGATTTTTTACTGGCATTAAAGGCTTTAACGCCTTGGCGCGGTTTGTATAGTAAGTCATATCATGTTGCATGATGTTGCCTCTACAATAATAGCGATGACGCTTTAATCGGCAATACTGAAACAGGCTGTGTTAAATTGTCGTTATTGTGGCGTAATTAATTAAGGTGTAAAAAAGCTGTTACCTCCAATAACCATGAATTAAATCACCCATAATAAAATAGTTTTAACTCGAGGCCCTGGTGCAAATAACCAACCCATTGATCAATAAAATCACTGTCAGCTTGCACACATTTATCGTGCTCGTGATATATTAGCAGCCATTCAAATTTGCTTATTCAGTTAAGGTTCACTCATGAAAATCGGTATTATTGGCGCAATGGAGCCAGAAGTTGTTCATTTAATTCAAGCCATCATTGAGCCTGTGCATAGCACTATTGCCGGAATCGAATTTATTAGCGGTAGCATTGCAGGCAAAGATGTCGTCGTCACTCGCTCGGGGATCGGTAAAGTGGCAGCCAGTATCGCGACCACATTATTAATCGAAAAATTTGCCGTAACCCATGTGATTAACACAGGATCCGCAGGCGGTTTTGTGGATTCTCTCGCTATCGGCGATATTGTGATTTCATCAGAAGTACGTCACCACGACGTAGATGTCACTGCATTTGGTTACGAAATAGGCCAAATGGCCCAGCAACCAGCAGCATTTATGCCTGATATCAACCTAGTGAATGCGGCCAAACAAGCTGTAGCATCATTAGGTGAAGTAAACGCAATAGAAGGATTAATTTGCACTGGCGACAGCTTTATTTGCGACCCGGTACGGACAAAATTGATGCGTGAAAACTTTCCGACTATGGCAGCATGTGAAATGGAAGGGGCAGCTATAGCCCAAGTTTGTCACCAGTTTACAGTACCTTTTGTGGTTATCCGCTCTCTATCAGACAATGCCAACAATGACTCACCGGTTGATTTTGACTCTTATATTATTAAAGCAGGCCTGCATTCTGCCATGATGGTGATCGCACTGTTACAACAGCTATAAACCTTCTAGAATCAGTACAGAGACAATAACCTCATAGTCTCTGTACTGAGCAACCCTAAGGTTAACAACAGCCTAACTATTGAGTGTCTATGGTCAATCAATTATTTAATCCTCAATTACTTAGCCAAGATGGCGGGTTACTGCAAAGCTGTTGTATTTTATTTTGTGCCTTAATTTTGGCTCGATTTGCGCCCATTCCTAGAGATCTACAGCCATTATTATGGTTCAACCGCTTAGCCACCTTGATAGCCATCAAAGTAAATCATCCAGAGCGAGCGGTGAGCCAGCAACTTATTGCAGGGATTTTAGCGACACTCATTTTAATTGTGCCTAGCGGGATTATCGTGAGCTTTTTACTCAGCCTTGCTGCTTATCCTTGGTTTTTTGAACTGATCATCTTGTATTTCTGTTTATGTGATTCCGCTTTTAAGCCTGTGGCACAAAAAGTGGTTGATGCCATAAAAACCGGCAATAAACAACAGGCCAAACAACTTCTGGCTCCTTGGGTGAGACAAAATACCCAAGCCTTATCAGAGGTGGGGTTAAGTAAAACAACCATAGAGAAACTGTTTACTACTCCCATTTACGGCACCTTAGCAACCATACTATTTTTCAGCATAGGCGGCGCTACGATGACATTAGTGGTGCGTATGTTAAGACAACTACAACATTGCTGGCCGCCTTATCATCCACATTTTTATATTTTTTCAAGTTTTGTCGGCCAGTTAAATAGAGTCATATTTTTCATCCCGACGTTACTTTGGCACTGCTCAATCGCCATTCAATTTGGCCAATTGGGTATCAAGTCTATTTTTTCACAACCAATATCGACAACAGTGAATAAAGATCAGCTCAATAACCATTACACGAGTTATGCATTAGCGGCCAAATTATTAAAAATAGAATTAGGCGGGCCGCAGCAATTTATTGAAAATGGCAACACCATTCGGGTAGATTTACCCAAAGTAAAATCAGGGCCCTTGCCGGATCATCGCCACATTAGCCAAGCCATAACTGTCACGCACACAGCCAATCTTTTTTGGATCAGCCTAACCTTGCTACTACCGCTTATTTGGACCGGATTAAGATTTATTTAAACCATATAAATCTTGTTTTAAACAGGCTATCATTTAGCGATTATGGACTCGTGTGCGTTTGATGTAGGCCTGTTACAACCGGATGTCACCACTCGTTGTTAACATAGGTCAATTATGCCGACAAATGGCTTATATCTTTGTAACATAAATCCTCTATAACTAATTATTAGCTGCATGAAAACCAGTTTAGGAATGCCATTTTGTTCAACCATTTACATGTATCATTAACCACACCAGCATTGCTGTTTCCGGCTATTTCATTGTTATTGCTGGCCTACACCAATCGATTTTTTTCATTAGCGGCATTGATCCGTCAACTCAGTAACGATAAAAAACCGGTACAAGGCGATCAAATTAAAAATTTACGCCAGCGAATTATTATTATTCGCAAAATGCAAGAAGCTGGTGTCAGCAGTTTTGCCTTGTGTGTGTTATGTATGATTTTGATTTACGTTGGCTTTAATCAAGTGGGCTCATTGGTGTTTGGATTGAGTTTACTGCTGTTATTGTATTCGTTGATTTTATCGGTAATAGAAATCCGTATTTCAGTAGATGCCCTCACAATTCATCTCAAAGAGCTAAGTAAATGAGTCAATGGATCTACTTTTTTGATTTATGTGGTACCGCTGTATTTGCCCTTTCGGGAGCGTTAGCTGCTGGTAAGCACCGCATGGATCCTTTTGGTGTTATTGTATTAGCATCTGTCACAGCTATTGGCGGCGGCAGTATTCGTGATGCCTTAATCGGCGCGACACCGGTATTTTGGATCCGCGATCCGAATTATATTATTGTCATTCTTGCGACCGTAGTGGCGTGCTTAGTGTTGGTGCGTAAACCCCATAAATTACCTGCACGCACACTGCCCATAGCCGATGCATTAGGTTTGGCATTATTTACCGTTATTGGCGCAGAAAAGGCCTTATTAATGGGATTGTCTGGTATGGTCGCGGTAGTCATGGGCTTAATCACCGGTGTCGGCGGCGGGATTATTCGTGATTTATTATGTCGACAAATTCCAATGGTGCTGCGAACAGAAGTTTACGCAACCGCTTCTATCGTTGGAGGCATCTGTTATACCTTAAGTATATTTGTCGGCATGGATAGCATGACATCATTACTGATCGCTATGTTCAGTACGCTAATCATCCGTCTGAGTGCTATTCGCTGGCACTTATCTTTACCGGCTTTTGATTTGAAAACTAAGAGAATTTAATGTGCGAATAATCTTCATATTATGCTGTTTGCTATTGAGCTTTCCCACTAAAGCCAATATTGGTGACATGCCGCGAGAACAACAACTTGCGATGCAATACATGGAAGCACTCACTGATCACGATTATACCGTCTTACGTCGATTTTATTCACGCGAAACAGTATTTTACGATAAGACAGCCAATACGACCTACAAAGGTGGTCGGCACATTATTGCGTTTTTACAACGAGCCCATGAAGGGGTATTAGAATACCGCTTAAACGTAGAACACATGTTTAATACTGGCTCATTGGTGGTAATCATTGGTAGTTATCGCTTACGTGGTCCAGGCGATCAGTATGGTAAACCCGGAAAGATTATCGACCTTGCCGTACCCGGTGTCACAACCCTTAAATTTGATAGCAATACTGAGCGCCTAGTGGAGCAAATGGATTTAATGGATTATCAAACCATGACTGACCAACTTGCGGCTCAGTAATAAAATCAGAGTCAATTGCGCGCCGCGAGCGCTTTAATTGGCTGTGTTATATGGCTTCAGTGATATCGATTTCATTACGTATCAGACATAAAAAAACGGCTTAGTTAATAAGCCGTTTTTTATTGATTTCGTAAAACTTATTTCAAGATAACTTTAGCAAATTTTCGCTTACCAACCTGGAATACCGCTTCAAGACCAGCATTAAAACTGATGCGACTGTCTTCCACTTTTTCGCCATCCATTTTAACCGCACCTTGCTTGATCATCCGCATACCATCAGATGTAGAGCCGACAAGACCGGCATCTTTGAGTAAGTTAGCAATCGCTAAGCCTTCACCTGCTTCTAAAATGACTTCTTCGATGTCATCTGGAATGGCACCTTTTTGAAAGCGATCGATAAACGCTTGATGTGCAGCTTCTGCTTGGGCTTCATCATGGAAACGAGCAATAATTTCTTTGGCTAATAAAATCTTGATATCGCGAGGATTAGTGCCATTTTCAACGTCTAGTTTAAACTGGGCTAATTCAGTTAATGGACGGAATGACAATAATTCAAGATAACGCCACATCAAATCATCTGAAATCGACATGATTTTACCAAACATTTCATTTGCAGGCTCACTCACACCTATGTAGTTGTGGGCCGATTTAGACATTTTTTTAACACCGTCTAAACCTTCAAGCAATGGCATCATGATAACAGTTTGCGGCTTTTGGCCTTCTGACTTTTGCAGTTCACGACCCATAAGCAGGTTAAACTTTTGATCGGTTCCACCTAATTCAACATCGGCTTGCAATGCAACTGAATCGTAACCTTGCAATAAAGGATACATAAATTCATGAATCGCAATAGATTGACCTGATGCATAGCGCTTTTTAAAATCGTCACGCTCCATCATACGAGCAACCGTTTGCTGTGAAGCTAAACGGATCATACCCGCGGCACCTAATGGCTCTAACCAGCTAGAGTTGAATTCGATACGCGTTTTTGCTGGGTCTAAAATTTTATAAACCTGTTCTTTGTAGGTTTCTGCGTTAGCAAGCACTTGCTCACGGGTCAATGGCGGACGAGTACTGTTTTTACCGCTAGGGTCGCCGACCATACCGGTAAAGTCACCAATCAAGAAAATCACTTCGTGACCTAACTCTTGAAAAGTACGCATCTTGTTCAAAATAACCGTATGACCTAAGTGAATATCTGGAGCGGTAGGGTCTGCGCCTAACTTGATGCGTAATGGACGCCCTTCTTTCAGTTTCTCAAGCAAATCCGCTTCAAGTAATATCTCATCGGTACCGCGCTTAATCTCTGCCAATACTTGATCTAAATTCGCCATCTCTACTGCAACTCCCAGGGCTTGCACAAAAAATAAAGAGCTCTATGTTACTTGTTAGCCACAGCAAATGAAAGAGTGTACACTTAGCAGATAACAACGAGATAGAGAAATTGGTAACAGAGTCAATGGCAAAGCTTCTTACTTTATTCACATTGCTGCCAAAAGCACATCAAATCACATTATCTTTATTAGTGATTTTAACGACATTTATTCTGATGTTCCCATCGGAAGACGCTCAAGCATCTAAACAAACCCAATTGATGAGCCAATCAACTGAGCAACCCGATATAGAAATCAACAAGCGTTATGCTATTCCACTTGCCTTTCGCACGCCTACAGCACCAAATAGTAATGATAATATTGATGCCGAAAAGTCTGATGAACTCCTATCAAAAGATGACAGCGACAATACCAACAGCGGTGAAACGGCAGATGACGAAGCCTTTGCTCAACACCTTTCGATGTTGCAAACCAGCACTTCTGATATTGACGGTATGATCAATGATATCGACCAGCAAGTGGCTAATCAAAAAGCCAAGTTAAAGCAAGAGGTCGCTAACGATGATAATAGCGTTGAATACTATGAAGTTGTTAAAGGCGATACATTGGGCGGCTTATTTAGTCGTGCTGGACTCAGCGCTAAAGACGTCTACGACATTACCCAATTACCGTTAGCCAAAAAGAATTTGCTCAAGATTATGCCCGGCGAAGAAATTGCCATTAGTAAAAATGCCCAAGGTGAATTACAAGAATTAACCTATCGAATGGACAAAGTGTCGACATTAGTGATCAGTCATCACAATGAGCAATACAAAGAAACCGTCAACACCAAAGAAATCGAAAATCGTACCTCATTTATTACCGCCAATATTAAAAGTAACTTTTGGAATGCTGCGGCAGATGCCGGTTTATCGGGTAATCACATTATGGAATTGGCCAATATCTTTGGCTGGGACGTCGATTTCGCGCTTGATATACGTAAAGGCGATCATTTTTCATTATTGTTTGAACAAGAATACGCCGATGGCCAATTTTTACGTAATGGCAATATTCTCGCCGCGGAGTTTTTTAACCAAGGGGAGCGTTACACCGCCGTACGGTATACCGACGGAGAATATTATTCAGAAGATGGCAGTAGTATGCGCAAAGCATTTTTACGCTCGCCAGTAGACTTTAAATATGTCAGTTCTAACTTTAATCCTCGTCGTTTGCACCCAGTAACGGGGCAAATTAAAGCCCACCGCGGCGTAGACTATGTGGCCGCAATAGGTACACCGATTAAAGCGGCGGGTAAAGGTAAAGTGGTTGAGGCCGGTTATAACCAGTTTAATGGCAACTATGTATTCATTAAGCACAACGAAACCTACACCACTAAGTATTTGCATTTAACTAAGCGCAAAGTAAACCGTGGTGAAACGGTTAAACAAGGCCAAATAATCGGTACCTTAGGTAAAACAGGCCGAGTCACCGGTGCTCACTTACATTATGAATTCATTGTAAATGGTGTTCATCGCAATCCACGAACCATCGACTTACCTAAATCTATGCCGATTGATCGTAAAGAGAAAAATAAATTTACGGCACTCAGTAAACAATTGATGGCTCAGCTAAAATCAAATCAACAACAGCAATTGGCAAGTAATTAATAGCCTAATATTGCCATTCACAGAGAGTTACCTCATGTCTAAGCCAGAATACTTTATCGGTCTAATGTCAGGCACAAGCATGGATGGTGTTGATGCGGTGTTGGTTGATTTTTCAACTGATCATCCTATTTTAGTTGCCAGCCATACCGAAGCAATACCAGCACATTTATTAAGTGGTTTACAACGTTTATGCCAGCCAGCAACAGATGAAATAAACCGCCTCGGTCGACTCGATCGCAGCGTTGGTAAACTGTTTGCACAAGCGGTTAATCACTTATTGGCTAAAACAACTGTCACTGCCGATGAGGTTATAGCCATAGGGTCACACGGACAAACTGTGCGTCATATGCCTAATTTAGAAATGGGTTTTACATTGCAAATTGGCGATCCTAATACCATTGCTATTGAAACTAATATCGATGTCATTGCTGACTTTAGACGTAAAGATATTGCCCTTGGCGGCCAAGGGGCACCGTTAGTTCCAGCATTTCACCAGCAAGTGTTTGCTCGCCAAGGTCACTCTAGAGTGATTTTAAACATAGGTGGAATTGCCAACGTAACCTATTTACCTGGTAATAGTGAGCAAGTATTAGGCTTCGATACCGGTCCGGGTAACAACCTAATCGATGCCTTTATTCAACAAAACTTGAACCTTCCTTTTGATGAGGATGGTGCTTGGGCAGACTCCGGAACCAGTAATCCTGTCTTACTCAAACAGCTATTATCGCACTCTTACTTTTCGTTAGCTTACCCAAAAAGTACTGGTAGAGAGCTATTTAATCAAGCTTGGCTTGAGCAACAAATCGCTGACTATAGTCATTTAGATCAAGAAGATATTCAATCTACCCTACTTGATCTTACCTGCCACAGTATTGCCAACGACATAAATAAACTGGCACCGACAGGTGAATTATTTGTCTGTGGTGGCGGAGCATTAAATAAAGCCTTAATGCAACGACTAGCCATCTTGGTTCCCCATTATAAAGTCGCTACCACCAGCGCGTTAGGTGTGGATGCAAAATGGGTTGAAGGCATTGCCTTTGCCTGGTTAGCCATGCGTTATCACCATGATTTACCCGCTAACTTACCCGCTGTTACGGGCGCGTCACGCGCTGCTGTGCTAGGTGGGCGTTTCAAGGCGAGATAAACACACCAAAATGCGTGGTTTACTTTTGCAATTGTGGCCTCAATGTTATGATGCCCACAAATTTGCTTAATTGTTTAAAATTGAGCAAAGCCAAAACTTAAGATGAGAGTCAATATGAGCAATAAAACCAAAACTGTATCTGAACTAATGAATCTAACTCCAGAAGGTCGTTATGATTATATGGTTGATCAGATTAAAGCTGAAAAAATTATTTGGACACTTCAAGATCAAGATGGTTGTGTCATGCTGACCACTGAAGATGAAGACTGTATTCCAATGTGGCCATCTGAAGAGACTGCCGCACTATGGGCTGTTGATGAATGGAAAGACTGCGAGCCATTAGCGATTCCACTTGACGAGTTTCAAGAACGTTGGGTAAGCGGTATGGAAGATGATGACTTATTTATCGCAGTTTTCCCCGTTCAAGAAGACTTAGGTGTTGTGGTTCCTCCTTTTGAAATGAATGAGCGAATTTTGCCAAAGAAACAACAAAAGCATTAATTGTAATGACCGATACCAACTCTGAAACCAACCACGCAGACCAGGCTCACAGCGTTGCAAAGCCACATTTACCAAAACGGCTAATTGGCTTGATGATCGTTTATACCTTGTCGGCCATCAGCGGGCTATATGCTGCCAACTCCTTGTCTGAGTTAAGTGCAATGCTATGCATATTAACCTTAATGATGGTGCTCGCAATAATCGGCCGCCAAAAAGCAGGCTTATATCTTCTGCGGGTATATTGCGTACTGCAACTTTTGTTATACAGCGTACTGCCAATCATTATGTATGACCCCGACAATTTAGTTGCCGGTCCAACCACGTTTGATTTTGGTTTGTTTCAAACCGTTGTTGCTGATTGGGTTATCTACTCTGTGCTTATTGCGCTGGGGATCATTCAAGTGTGGATTAGCTTTAATGCAAAAGTGAAGGCGTGGTTTAAACCGCGGATGAATTTTAATATTATGAGCAGTTAGTTGTGGGTGTATCGGTACACTATAGACATCAAAAAAGCCGTCGAAAGACGGCTTTTTGTTAGCTATTCGATTACATGTCCCCAGACAGGTTAATCACTGTAATAACGCGCATTACACCGAGAAACTCGCTCCGCAGCCACATGTTGTGGTCGCATTAGGATTTTTAACAAAAAAACGTGAACCTTCAAGACCCGATGTATAATCGACTTCACCACCAACAAGGTACTGAAGACTCATTGGATCAACAACCAATTGCACACCTTGTTTCTCAATGGTGAAATCACCTTCGTTGACTTTCTCATCGAATGTAAAGCCATACTGAAAACCAGAGCAACCACCACCTGTTACATACACACGCAGTTTTAATTCAGGATTCTGTTCTTCTTCTAACAGACCTTTTACTTTTATCGCCGCCGCATCGGTAAATTGGATCGGCATTGCTGTATCAACTTGTTCAGTCATTACTACCTCTTACTTCGGTTTCTGCGGAGAATTATCCTTTACCTGACTATTTTGTTCAAGTATTACCCGCAGTTCTTTTTCACCCATCAACAGCTCTGGTACATTATAGACTTGCTCAATCTCGCCACCTTTGACACCACGACGAGCAGCCACCTTCACTTTGACCATGATTCGTTGAAGATTAAATCCCACTGGAAGTTCAAAATTGTTATCTATAATTTGAAAATAATTAAATTCAAAATCCAGTTTTTTATTGATTAATTTGCTCAAAGACAGCTCAGCTGGCTGATCATTTTGTGTACCTAGCAACAATACCGTCGAACTCGTCTTCACTTTAACTTGGTGTTTTTGCAACTGAGTGAGAATTAATCGTAATTGATATTGACCAGCCGTCACACCCTGGGCTAATTCCACCCCATGAATAGACACGCCTTCAACACCAGAATCAGTCACCATTATACTGCGATAAAACGCTAATTCTTTCTCTAACGCTTTTTGATCTGATAATTGTTGGCTAAACATCTCTTGCATTTCTTTATTGGCATTTTCAGCAATGCTTAATGCTAAATTACGACTGGCAAGCACTTGCGCCTGTTCCTCCAGTTGTTGTAACAGTTTACGCTTGCCACTGGCACTATTCGGCGTAGCCTCTGGGGCAAATGAAAGCCATAAATTAAAACTTATTGCTCCCAATAAAAAACACACTAACATTAAACCAATCAAGTATATGCTTGATGTCCTATTTTTACGTTCTAAAACTTGCAGTCTATCTAACCAACGGTGATAATTTAACATTAAGTTACAACCTTTTAATAAAATACAGTATGCTTGGCGAAGCATATTTTTCTTGGGTTTATTTTTGTGCCCTAGTTAACGTTTTGTGCAAATCATACCCGTATTACACAAGGTTATAATGCTAATATTTAGCGAGCCCAATAACCCTTTTTAGCCTATTAACTGTGTTAAATCAGATATGCAGCCAGCATGTATTAAGCGGTTAGTCCTATTGATGGAGAGTAATAACATGACACTAGCGCGTTATCAAACGATCAATAAACAGCTGCACAAAACACCCTTAACATATCAACAGGCCTTAGAGTCAAACCGTGCGATTTAAGATAAATAAAGCCGCTATTATTCACGCCAAAAGAACGACGCGCAAATATCTACGTAACGAATTTAGAGATAAGTTATCTCAGGCTAAAATTAGTGTGCAACTTTGTGCACTGGCGCTGCTGTTTGCCATCATAGCTTCTGTGGTGATTATCTTATTCCGTTTAAGCTTAGTGTGGGCAGATCAATACCTGCATTCAGATAGCTTAACCTTAAGCTCAACCTTAACTAATTGGCGATCTTACTTACCAATAATCGGCGCATTACTCATTTGGCTACTGTCTTTATTGGGCTCAAAACGCTATCGGCGCATGGGGATTGCCTATGTACTTCACCGGTTCAAATTACATTACGGTAAGGTACCGCTTCAATCTGCTGCTGGACAGTTTTTTCAAGCATTAATCGCCTTAATGGCTAATTTTTCTGTCGGTAAAGAAGGCCCTGCAATTCACTTAGGTGCGGTAAGTGCCAGTGTTATGGCCGAGAAGTTTTCATTACCAGACAATAGCGTGCGCATTATGTGTGCCAGCGGTATTGCCGCCGGCATTGCAGCAACCTTCAATGCACCGCTTGCTGCGGTATTATTTGTATTTGAAGTGATTGTGCGCGAATACAAAATCCATTATTTCTTCCCAATCATGCTTTCAGCCATTTGCGGCGCGGTATCCAGTCAATTGGTGTTTGGTAATATTCATGAATATGAATTGATTAATGTCATTCATATTCCACTGGATCAATATCCTATTTTGCTGATTGGCGGCCTTGCCTTAGGCTGTGTCGCTGCGTTGTTTAACTATTCACTGCTAAAAGTAACCGCGACAGGTCAGCAATGGCCGTTAATTTATAGGCTGCTTATTGCGGGTGTGATTACTTCATTTGTGGCGCTGTTGCTGCCACAAGCTTTAGGTTCTGGTGATCTGGCGATTAAAGAAGCCATTAGTGAGCATCCTAGTTTACTGTTTTTAATTGCACTGTTGTTGGCAAAAATCTTGGCCACCATCGCTGCTATTGGCTTTGGTGTCCCCGGCGGATTAATTGGTCCACTCTATGGTATTGGCGCATTAGTTGGGGCTATCTTAGCCTTAGTCAGCAGTTTACTGTTTCCATCCATTGCACCTTATGTGGGTTTATATACTGTCATTGGCATGACAGCAATGATGGGGGTTTGTCTGAGTGCCCCTCTAGCTGCATTAGTTGCGCTACTTGAATTAACCAACGATGCGTCGATTATCTTACCGGCGATGTTTGTCACCATTCCAGCATTTTTAGTGGCATACCAGGGATTTAATACTCATTCTATCCTACTTAAACAACTGGATATTATGGGGTTAGGCTATAAGGTTGCCCCACTGAATCAAGGGTTACAAAAGAAAGGTGTTAGGGTACTGATGGATAAACGCTTCGTGATTGTTAACGATGATGACGAACTACTGCTTGAAGTACTTAAACGCGCTGCTGGCCGCCCAGTATTAGTTCGAAATGCTGAAGGCGAAATTGAAATGTTGCGACTTGAAATGCAATCCTTTGAAGATTCAACCACCCTATCGCGTCATCTCATGCCCGGATTACCTGATAGCGCCACCTTAAATGAGGCTTATGAAGCACTGCTCCCAAAACGATCTGGCGAAGTGTATATCTATCGTGATAACACGCAAAAAGTTGTTGGGGTGATCAGTTGGGCGAATTTATTGCAAGAAATTCGCTCAGGGCAAATTTAATTAAACCTCTTTGATCTCATTAGTCCTCAATAGTGTGACAAAGTGCGGCTTAATCTTCACTTGTCGCTCCATATGAGGTGCTTGAGCAAATTACAGCTTCAGATGTTATCTCAGTGGTTCTAAGGCTAATTCGCTGCGGCACGAGCAAATAAATGAGTCTTTCAAACACGATTAAGTTAACGGCCAAAATCATGTCAATGTTCTTGATAACAGCAAGTGAATCTCTGTGTTAAGCACGGTTATTATATTTATCTGGCGGTTATTTTCTGCTACAATTTTGCCTCAGCCACCCTAGACATAATCTCTATAACACCCTATATAATAATACGGTAAAATAGCATGCTGTTCTGGTGAATATTTTGCCCCTAAACTTTGGAAATTAGGCTGATGACGCAGTTCGAAGGTTCACATATCCTTTCAGTAAGCCAGTTAGATCTGGATTCAATTAACACTATTTTCAACGTCGCGAATAAAATGACACCTTATGCTTTGCGTGAAAAACGCACCAAAGTATTAGAAGGTGCCATTTTAGGCAATCTGTTTTTTGAACCCAGCACCCGAACTCGTGTCAGCTTTGGCTGTGCCTTCAATTTACTTGGCGGACATGTTCGAGAAACCACAGGAATGGCATCATCGTCATTATCCAAAGGCGAATCACTTTACGATACGGCTAGAGTACTCTCTACTTATTCGGATGTGATTGCCATGCGTCATCCAGACGCATACTCAGTTAAAGAATTTGCCGAAGGCAGTCGCGTACCTGTAATTAACGGTGGCGACGGACCGAATGAACACCCTACTCAAGCCTTACTCGATTTATTTACCATCAAGAAAGAGTTAAGCCACTCAGGTATGGGTATAGACGGTATGCATATCGCTATGGTAGGTGATTTAAAATATGGTCGTACTGTGCATTCACTATCACGCTTACTGTGCATGCATAAAGATATTAAATTCACCTTGATATCGCCAAGTGAACTATCAATGCCTGACTATGTGATCGCTGACATTGAAAATGCTGGCCATAAGATCACAATAACCGAGCAACTTGAAGGCAATTTGCATCATGCAGATATTTTATATCTGACACGCATTCAAGAAGAGCGCTTCCCATCACAGGAAGAAGCCAATAAGTACCGAGGTAAGTTTCGCTTAAATCACAATATTTATACGCAACACTGCAAGTCAAATACCGTGATTATGCATCCATTGCCTCGTGATTCACGCGCGCAAGCAAATGAACTCGACAATGATTTAAACAGCCACCCAAGTTTGGCTATTTTTAGACAAGCCGATAACGGCTTACTTATACGTATGGCACTTTTTGCATTAACACTTGGGGTTGAAGACCAACTCGAAAAGTATGAGTGCCCAGTAAACTGGTATTCACGTAAAGCCGATAGATAATTGGCACACAATATTAAGGATTAGACATGACCCGTTCCGAGGTTTTATTTGAACAGGCTAAAAAGACCATCCCTGGTGGCGTTAACTCACCTGTACGAGCTTTTAATGGTGTAGGTGGTTCACCTTTGTTCATTGAAAAAGCTGATGGTGCTTATATTTTTGATGCCGATGGTAAAAAGTATATCGACTATGTTGGTTCATGGGGACCGATGATTTTAGGTCATAACCACCCTAAAATTCGCCAAGCAGTGTTAGATGCCGTTGAAAATGGTTTGTCGTTTGGTGCACCAACGGAACTTGAAGTTAAAATGGCTGAAAAAGTCATATCAATGGTGCCATCAATAGAACAAGTTAGAATGGTCAGTTCAGGTACTGAAGCCACCATGAGTGCGATTCGTTTAGCACGTGGTTTTACTAACCGTGACAATATCTTAAAATTTGAAGGTTGCTACCATGGCCATGCTGACTGCTTATTAGTTAAAGCAGGTTCTGGCGCGTTAACCCTAGGGCAACCAAGCTCACCTGGTATTCCAGAAGATTTTGCTAAGCACACGTTAACAGCAACTTATAATGATCTTGATTCTGTACGCGCTATCTTCGAACAAAATCCAACCAGTATCGCCTGTATCATCCTTGAGCCCGTTGCGGGCAACATGAACTGTATTCCACCTGTCGAAGGCTTTTTACAAGGCTTACGTGCCATGTGTGATGAGTTTGGTGCACTATTAATCATTGATGAAGTGATGACAGGTTTCCGCGTGTCTATGAGTGGCGCACAAGGTCACTACAACGTAACACCTGACTTAACCACACTCGGCAAAGTTATTGGCGGCGGCATGCCTGTAGGCGCATTTGGTGGCCGTAAAGATATCATGCAGTTTATTGCACCTACGGGCCCTGTCTATCAAGCCGGTACCTTATCTGGTAACCCAATTGCGATGTCTGCTGGTTTAGCCCAAATGGATGCATTGTGTGAACCCGGTTTATACGAAGCGCTTGCAGATAAAACGAAACGCGTTGCGGAAGGTTTTAAAGCCGCTGCAGACAAACACGGTATTCCATTAAATATTACTTATGTGGGTGGTATGTTTGGTTTCTTCTTTACTGAAGATAACACGCCAATGACCTCGTTTGCCCAAGTCACAAAATGCAACATGGAACACTTCCGTCATTTCTATCATGCCATGTTAGATGAAGGTATTTATTTAGCGCCAAGTGCTTATGAAGCGGGTTTCATGTCAATGGCTCACGGCGATGCTGAAATTGAATATACTCTGGCCGCTGTTGATCGTATTTTTGCTGCAATGAAATAAATCAACAGACAGCTCAAGCTAAGCAGTCTTTTGGTAACAATAAAGAGGATAAATAACCACGTTATTTATCCTCTTTTCATTTGTGTTAACAAACTCCAATTTCTTTTCACTGTATTGCTTTTTTATACGCTACTTTGGTCGATTATTGACAAAATAACTGTGATCTCAGTTGCGAAATCCCTCGTTGTGTGATGTGATCGCCCCGCCAAACGGAAAGCTTAATTAAACCTTAACGCTAGGGCCAAATTAGGTTAGCAAAAATTCATGGTAATGATGTTGATTACCTACAACACAAAGTTGGAATTGCAGTCATGCTACATACTTTTCTTATCTCACTTGCGGTACTTGCATTGCTCAGTATCGTGTTCGAAGAAGTTACCCATATAAATAAAGCAAAAACCACCCTATTCCTTGGCTGTATAGCTTGGATTACCTTGTTCATAGCTTCTGGTAGCCCAGAAAAAAGTAAAATCGTGGGCGAAAACCTCAACGAAAACTTATTAGAAATTGCTACATTATGGTTATTTTTAATGTCGACCATGACTTTTGTGGCCTATCTTAATGCTAAAGGCATGATCCAAGTATTGGTTCAAAAAATATTTCCGCAGCAAGTCTCTGTGCGAATGTTGATGATGCAAGTCGGGTTATTCTCATTAGTACTGTCGACTTTTTGTGACAACGTCACTGCCACTCTGGTGTCATTAGGTTTACTAACAACCTTTAATTTAGATAAACAAATGCGCCGCCGTATGGCCGTGTTAATTATCTTTGCGGTAAACTCTGGTGGGGTGGCATTAATCACGGGTGATGTGACTACCTTGATGATTTTCCTCGCCGGTAAAGTGCATATCTCAGAATTGTTAATCTTGTTTATTCCAGCAGGAATTAGCGTCATGGTCCTAGCAGTATTGTTTTCACTTAAAGCCGAAGGACATGTAAGCACTACGCCTATCGAGCAAAATTACAATACGGTTGATATTGTCATCGGAGTCATTTTCTTTACTACCATAGTATTAACCATGGTACTTAACGTGCTGTTTGGTATTCCGCCGGTATTGACCTTTTTATTCGGCTTATCGGTGATGTTCTTAGTGGGCCGCACCAATAAAAGTAAAAGTGAAGAAGTTCAAGTATTAGAATATATCCGTCAGGTTGAATTCGATACTCTATTGTTCTTCTTAGGTATCTTGTTACTCGTTGGCATGCTTAAAGAAATTGGCACCTTACATTTATTAACCGAAGTGTACGGCATGTATAACCCTAGCATTTCTAACTTTTTCACTGGCGTGGGTTCTGCCCTGTTAGATAACGTGCCATTAACCGCAGCGTTATTAAAAGCCGATCCGGTTCTAACAACAGCACAATGGTTAGGACTGACTTACTCTGTTGGTGTCGGTGGATCGTTATTAATCATAGGTTCTGCATCAGGCATCATTGCCATGAGTAAAGTGGAAGAGCTCACATTTGTCAGCTACTTAAAATACGTACCAGCATTACTATTATGTTATTGCATCGGTTATGGATTAACCTTGTTTTTAGCCAATAACATTCATGGTTAATATGGCGAGTTAATTCAACCTATAACACTAAGGCGCAATAAGCGCCTTAGTGTTATTTATCGATTGAGACTAACAAACTATATAACGAAGTTGCGATAGGTTTGTTGAGGTAAGTATGGTAAACCGAGATTGAAATACTTGTGCTAAAGCAGCATCTAAATAGCCGGCACTCTAAATTGTTCACCGTTAATTTCTAACACTATATCCCTAGGCCTTATCTCAACAATGGTAAGCTTATTCTGAATCATATCGCCCTGCTGTAACTCAACACCATCGACATTTAGCCAACGATTGTTTGGTTCAGATGAATATACATGGGCATTAATATTAAACTCAGGCACTTGTAACTGTACGCTAGCAGGTAAATCACCATATTTAGGAATTTGTAGATTGGTAGGTCGAGGAATAGGATCGAGCTTTTCCTGCGTCACTTGCTGATTTGCAGACTGCTCATATTCAACATCTTTTAGCGCGGTTTGAAATGCGGCTAACAAGTTATTGCGCTCATCAATTGAGGGCTCTTTTACCGAAGCAAAATCGACCTCTTCAGCCGCAGCATTAACTTGCAGCCTTAATGCTTCTAGTTCAGCTTGCCCACGTCGATTCGCATTGGCGCCTAATATAATAGGTTCGGCATTATTCGTCAGATTAGAAGACGCACTGCGTCCCGACACTTGATGGGGTTGATCGTCAGTTTGTTGAGCCATTGCCTGAGCATCGTCATTACGACCCCAATCCTGATTACGCGCTTCATTATCTGATGCCGATTGATAACCTGACTCCATAGGTTCAGCAGCAGTGTTCTCAACATTACGCTGCAAAGTACCCAAGGATTGATAACTATTTTGAACAAGAGGTTGCGCAATAGGCAAAGCCACTTTACCGGCTAATCGCACTCCATCATGGCCTTGATCTATGGCACTCTGATTACCGCGTGGCAGCTCACGAGATCCATTAGCAGCTACCGCATCAGCAGATAGGGTTGACGGGGCTACAGCCACGGTATCAGCCACGGCTAACGGTGCATTGTAACGCTCAACGGGTAAGGCAACAGTTTGCACACTAGGCACTGCAGGATGTAGCAACAAACTCATGCTCCAAGCCGCACCAACACCAAACGCAATAGATAACGCCAGCAGAGTGAATTTTCGGGTGTTGGCTGATATTTTCGGCGGCGGAGAATAATTGGCTCTGGGCGTTAAAATAACATCAACAATATTTTCTTGTTGCTGCTTTTTACGGTTAACAGCGTCTAATAAAATTGACATTAACTGCGCTCCGAAGATGCACTCAAACGCGGGCCTTGCTGGCTTAAATATAAGTTCAGTTGTACTAAGGTTTGATTGCCAGCAATACCATCAGGCTTTAGGCCATGCTGACGCTGAAATTGCATTAATTGCTGTTCTAATTCACCATCGAATTGCGTCAGTAAGCGTGCTCGGCGTTTATTGACTGACGCTAAGCTATTTTCTAACCACTGTACTTGCGCCAAACTCGAAGACTGACCGATTTCACGGGGTAATACACCGTCTGGTTGCCATAGAATTTCGAAGGTACCGCTAAAATGACGATCAAACCAATCTTTGTTGACCCAGAATTGTTGCTCGCCCAATTGCAATAAAATTTGCTCCACTTGGCGCTCTACAATCACCCCATAAAACACATTTGCCTGAGCATCTTGCAAATACACCACAGCAGGATAATTTAACCGCATAATACTGTACCAATTACCTTGTTGCTGGTAACAGGCTAAATCTTGTTGCTGCGCAGCCTGGCAGGCAGATAAACCAATGATAGGCTGTTTATTCCATAAACCAAATAACCCGGCAAAAGCATTATCAATGCTACTGCTTTGTAACATAGCTTGACGCAAAATCTGTTGCTGCGCGTTAACAACTGGCGGGCTGGTTTGTAGTTGCGATGTCGATGCTGTAATAGATTGATTTGTGGCACTAGGAATAGTGGCTAACGCTGGCGGATTAACAGACTGCTGCGTTTGATTGCTAGCTAATGCTGTATTGGAGTTAAGGCTATCGTCATTAGCCGAGCGATTAAACAGATAAAACGACAAACCAAATGCCAATACCAGCGCTGTTGCTGCAACAAATGGCCAACGCTTATCGCTAGGAGCATCAATATCACCTAACACTTCAACGGCGGCTTGATTAACCATCTTGTGATCAATCGGCACCTTAGCTTGACCATAACCAGCCATTAGCGCTCGTTCACATAATAAGTTAGTCAAGCGTGGAATACCGCCAGAGTGCTTATGTAACGCGGCTATCGCTTTACGGGTAAATAAAGGCTCGTGCCGACCCGCTACTTGTAAACGGTGCAGAACATATAAGCCAATTTCATCTTTATTCAATGGTAATAGATGGTAACGAGCGGTGATCCGCTGTGCTAACTGGCGAAGATCTTGGCGTTTTAACAGTTGCTGTAACTCTGGTTGGCCAATCAAAATGACCTGCAACAGTTTTTTGGTATTGGTTTCAAGGTTAGTCAGCAAACGCAACTGCTCTAACACCTCAGAACGCAAATGCTGCGCCTCATCAATAATCAGTACGGTATTACGGGCATTTTTATGATTAGTGAGTAAGTAAGTACTGATGAGATCGGTCAGCTGTTTTAAGGTCGGATTTTCGCCATACTTAATTTCCAACTCATCACACAATGTCGCCAAAAGCTCTAACTCGGTAAGTGATGGATTAAGAATAAATGCCGTATCTGTATTTTCCGGTATTTGTTGTAATAAACAACGTGAAACGGTAGTTTTCCCTGTACCAACTTCCCCCGTCAACAATACAAATCCACCTGTTTCACCTAACCCGTAAGTTAAGTGTGCCAGCGCTTCGCGATGACGATCGCTCAAGAACATATAATGAGGGTTAGGCGCAATTGAGAATGGATTATCGTTTAATCCATAGAAGGCTTTATACATTCGACCAAAAATCCTTATTTGAAACTGACGGCTCACGTTAATGCTTGTGCAACAGCTTGTCAAAAGTTAGCCGTAAAAATCTAACTCTGATAAGATTTAAGCAACTTATTATTACACGTTGTGGTACGCCATGAAGATTTATTTAGTCGGCGGGGCCGTGCGCGATACACTTCTTAAACAAACTGTTGTCGACAAAGACTATGTGGTCGTTGGCAGCAGTATTGACGAAATGTTGGCTCAAGGCTATCAGCAAGTTGGAAAGGACTTTCCGGTTTTCTTACACCCAAAAACTCAACAAGAATATGCACTGGCGAGAACAGAGCGTAAAACAGGTAAGGGTTACCAAGGGTTCAGCTGCGATGCTAATAAAGATGTCACTCTTGCTGATGACTTACTGCGCCGCGATTTAACCATTAATGCCATTGCACAAGATAGCGAAGGTAAACTCTATGATCCCTACCATGGCATTGATGATATCCACGCCAAAGTACTGCGCCATGTATCCGACGCCTTTATTGAAGATCCCTTGCGCGTATTGCGAGTGGCCCGATTTGCGGCTCGATTTCATCACTTAGGTTTTACCATTGCAGCTGAAACCTTACAGTTGATGACCGATATCGCCAATAGTGGAGAATTAGAGCACCTCACGCCAGAACGCGTATGGCAGGAATGCGATAAAGCATTAAGCAGCCAAAGTCCGCAAATATTTTTCGCCGTTTTAAAGCAATGCCAAGCATTAACTGTGTTATTTCCAGAAATTGATGCGTTATTTGGCGTCCCCCAACCAGTAAAGTGGCACCCAGAAATAGACACCGGCGTCCATACGCTGATGGTTCTGGAGCAAACCAGCCTACTAAGCAGTAATAAAGCGGTCCGCTTTGCAGCATTAGTACATGATGTGGGCAAGGGGTTAACCCCAAAACAAGAGTGGCCGAAACATCATGGTCACGGCCAAAAAGGCTTAAGCATCATTAAAGCACTTTGCCAACGAATACGCGTGCCTAATGAATACCGTGATTTAGCCCTATTGGTCAGCGATCAACATCAGAATATTCATAATGCTTTTGAACTGAGGGCTGAAACCATCGTTAAACTGTTTGATAAAGGTGATTTCTGGCGTAAACCGCAACGGTTAACAGAGCTTTTATTATGTTGTCATGGCGACATAAGAGGACGAACTGGATTTGAACAAGCAAGCTATCCGCAAGCTGAATTTTTACAACATTGCTATGAGTTGGCCAGCAACGTAGATGTGCAATCAATTATTAGCGCGGGTTACCAAGGATCGCAAATTAAAAGCCAACTTCAACTAACGCGCTCAGAAACAGTTAATAGTTATATAAAACAAAGAATTGAACAATAATAGTTACATCAGTAATCGTCTATTTAGGTTTTTATGTAAAAAAGCGGAAAAATGCAATTTTTAGCGGAGAATAAGCAATAAATCACTAAGATTTATATAAAATCGATAAATAATGATGCTTTTTGCCCAGCCAGCTTGCAATTTTCTTTTATTTCGCTATTTTAATTAAACAATGTTAAGTTTGCCTATAGCAAATTAAAAAATCTGTGACATAATTACGCCGTTGCAAAGGCACATGCCGTTGCACTATTTAACAACCTATATATTAAGGGATTTACCCATGAACAAGAAAGTACTGATGATTGCTGGTGTTGCGATGACTGCTTTATTAGGTGGTTGTGCTAACACTACTGCTTTAGAAGAAAGCGTAGCAAACCTAGGTAACAAAGTTGATCAACTATCAGCAGAAGTTGGTTCTTTAAAGTCTGAGCAAAGCAAGCTATCTGCCGATGTTAAAGGCGCTAAAGCTGCTTCTATGGACGCACAAGCCGAAGCTAAACGTGCTAATGACCGTTTAGACAACATGGCTTCTTCTTACAAAAAGTAAGAACTGCTATTAAAAATTAGCTTATTTAATAGGTTGATTATTAGGGCTTGATTGTTGATTCCACTACTTTGTAGTATTTCAACATCAAGCCTTAATTATTTGTGCTTATTTAAAATGAGGTATCAAGCGAAAAATCTAAACACCGACGTCTTCTCGACAGCAATTTTTTTACGATTTAATCTATATCGCCTTCAACCATTTAGCCTTTGAAAGCAATCTATTCCAAACCCTCGCATTAGCACTTATAGCGCCTAACCACTAAGCGCCCTAGCCCTTTAACGCTCTCAGCACATTGTTGTCATTATCGCTTATCAGCCTTCTCGCTCGTTACCTTTTCGACCATTTATAGACGTTTTTTTAGGACTAAAATTTGCCAATTAAACTCTAAATCGGCAATCGCAGTCGATTTCACTTGATGCTTTAGCTGATCATTTGCACGCCATCCAAAGACCGACATATCAAGTAATGTTAATGCCTGCTCACCAGTAACAGATTGAACGAATACAACTTGTTGCTGCGATTCAATTTCAACATCGTTGGGTAAATTGAGTTGAAGCGGCTTCTCAACTAAGTCGGGATAAACTTGTTGTTTTATCTGCCATAAATGGCGAACACCCGGCTGTAAAAGCACAATACGTCCATCATCTTTTAAAATTCGAATGCACTCTTTACCTTTTAGAGGTGAATCAAGTACTGTGACAATGTCGATTGATTGCGCGTCAAAGGGTAATTTTTTTAATGCTAACAATAATAAATTAGCTGGTGTTTCAGCTTTAGCGGCTGCGAAAATAGCATTTTCAGCATCGGTAATTCCCCAATGCTCACATGACACATTTGCTTCAGCTACAGCTGGAACAAGCTGACGTAAATAGAAGCCATCGGCACACTGGTAATCGATATGCTGTAATTGGGTTTCACCACGTGAGGTACACAAATCCAACAACACGGTTTGGAGTTGCTTAATTAGCGGTGCAAACAAACCTGACTCTAATAAAAAATGTCGTCCGCGCATTTGCTGGCGAGACTCCACTTGTGGCTTAGACTTAGCCTTAGTGTTGCTCAGTAGTGGCCAATAGCCATTAGAATGCTTATCAAAATGATGTTTATTGTCGCAATAAAATCCCGATGAAGCTTGATGTTGCTTGAGTGGAGCAGAACACACTGGACATAATAAAGATAACGTCATAATTACACTGATAGTTAATTAAAAGAGCATAAAACAAAACGGGTTGATACCAACCCGTTTTGCAAACAAAGGTCGCTTAGATGCTTACCTAAAGATAGAGTAATCCAAGCAATACCGCACCAAGAACCAGTCGGTATAATACAAACGGTGTCATGCCTATTTTGCTAATAAACTTTAAAAAGAAATGAATACATAAATAGGCTGCAACAAAGGATACAACAATACCTAAACCAAGCGCTTGGTAATCGATAGGTGCTGGGCTAGTCACTAAGTCTTTGGTCACCAATAACGCTGCCCCAAAACTTACCGGCACAGACATCAGAAATGAAAATCGTGCAGCAGCTTCACGGGTCAGCCCTAACATCAGTGCGGCTGTCATGGTAGCGCCTGAACGTGAGGTCCCAGGGATTAATGCCATCGCTTGAGCTAAACCAATAAGCAACGCTTTTTTCCAGCCCATTTGAAATTCGTTTAACTGCGCTTTCGACATTCTATCGGCCAACCACAGCAACAGACCAAACACGATTGTTGTGATAGCGATGACTAAGGTATTTCTAAAATGGGTTTCTATAAAATCTTTGGCGGTAAAGCCAACAATAACCGCAGGTATCGTGGCTAAAATAATCCACCAAGCGAGTTTACTTTCTTGCGTTTGTTGCTTAGCGACTAAACTGATAAACCAAGCTTTAGCCAGTGCCACTATCTCATGACGGAAATAAATCACTACCGCAAATAAAGAGCCAGTATTTACCGCAACATCAAATGATAATCCTTGATCAGCCCAACCTAAAATTTGCGACGGTAAAATTAAATGTGCCGAGCTAGAAATCGGCAAAAACTCAGTCAGCCCTTGGATTAATGCCAGCAAAATAACTTGTAACGTGTCCATATCTTTCCTTTGTAAGAAATTAACTTATTGATGAATAATTAATATTTAACGGGTAATAATTCGGCTGGGAACTCGAAGGTAATAGGCCATAACTGCTGGCGTTGCTTGTCATAGTCTTGCCAAAGCGCACCATAGGTCTGTAGCGTGACCGGATGGGGTAACTCAGGGGCAATTTCAGCTAAAGGCCATAAAACAAAGGCATTAAACAAAATTTCGCCGCGGGGAAGTTCTACCGGAATGTTACAAATCACATCGTCATAGAGCAGCAAATCAATATCAAGGCTTCTAGGGCTAAATTTTTTCTCACCTCTGATACGGCCGTTGTCTTGCTCAATTTTCTTAAACGTTGCCACAACCTGTGCAATCGATAATTCAGTATCAGCAGCGGCAACCATGTTTAAAAAATTAGTGCCTTTGAAGCCAACCGATTCACTCTCATATACGCGTGATAATTGTAATGGGCCAAAATATTGCTGTAAATCAACCAAACCGGCTTTAAGATGTTGCTCAGGAGAAATATTGGTGCCCAAGCTAATGTAAATACGTGCCATTGACTGACCTAATGCTAAACGAAAAAATAAAATAACACTTAAATGTTACCGCGTTCAATCTCAACACCAACAGAAACCGCATGAGGTATTGCCCCGGGCTTCATCACGACCACTTTAACCCAAGGCACATTGAACTCTTGTTGCAAACAATGGGCAATCATTTCAGCGACAGTTTCAATCAACTCAATCGGATTTTCAGTGATCAGTGCGGTTAAACGATTCGATACGGTTTCATAACACAAAGCATTTTCGTAACTATCACTAGCAGCGGCAAGACGATTGTCCCATGCCATATCTAAATCGATAAGTAATGTTTGATGGATCTTTTTTTCCCACTCATAGATACCAATTATGGTCTCTATCGCTAGCTGACGGATGAGTACTTTATCCATATAATTCCTACCTTAATCGACATAAAAACTTTCAAGAACATCCTAATCAAACTTAATTATCGATTATATGCTTAATAATCCACATTTAAGCTTTTTCCTAATCAGTTAAAGCAGTAGGATAGGCGCTATTGTGCAATTAATATCAACGAAATGGTTAATGTTAACGCAAAGGTGGCTTCAGAGGATACTGAAAATCACTTGCCCAACAAATCAATGCGCGATGATACCCTAAGAAGAGTAAGGAAACCAATTTGAACGCCGTTACTGTCACCGTGTTGATGATCATTGCCGCCTACCTAGCGGGTTCGATCTCAAGTGCCATACTGGTTTGTAAAATAAGAGGTTTACCCGATCCAAGAACCAGCGGTTCCGGCAATCCTGGGGCCACTAATGTGCTTCGCATCGGTGGAGTCAGTTCGGCAGTATTAGTATTATTTTTTGATATGCTCAAAGGCGCCGCGCCCTCTTACCTTGGCTATAAAATGGGACTTGATGCGGCATCATTAGGCTTCATTGCTGTCAGCGCCTGCTTAGGGCATATATTGCCAATCTTTTTTGGTTTTAAAGGCGGTAAAGGTGTCGCGACCGCTTTTGGTGCAATGGCTCCCATTGGTGGAGATTTAGCCCTTTGCCTAATCCTGACTTGGATTGTATTTGTGCTGTTAACGCGCTATTCATCTGTGGCCGCTATGGCAACGGCCACCTTAGCGCCTTTTTACACTTGGTGGTTAGATGAACGCTTCATCCTTCCTGTCGCTATGCTATCAACGCTAATTTTAATTCGTCACAAAGACAATATTGGCCGTTTGCGTCACGGTGAAGAAAGCAAAGTCTCACGAAAAAAATCCATTAAAAAACCCGATGCCAAATAGTATCAGGTTTTCATT
The DNA here is from genome assembly GCF_014164545.1 of Shewanella sp. SG41-3. Lineage (NCBI taxonomy): Bacteria > Pseudomonadati > Pseudomonadota > Gammaproteobacteria > Alteromonadales > Shewanellaceae > Shewanella > Shewanella sp. SG41-3. Next base: position 184,236 of record NZ_JACJFJ010000001.1, on the reverse strand, counting down.
AATAGCAATCGTAGAATCACTTGCTAGACTAAGCTACCAATCGCATAAACTCATCGATTAATCGACTGCAGGTAAGGTATCCAAAGGCCACCTTGGTTGGCCTTTAACCGCGAGTCCTTCAGTGTGTCCAGCACGTAAGCGCTGTAATCCAGCATAAGCAATCATGGCACCATTATCAGTACAAAACTCTCCGCGAGGATAATATACCTGCCCACCTAGATTAGTCATCATTTCGGCTAATGATTCACGTAAACGAGTGTTCGCACTCACACCGCCAGCGATCACTAATCGCTTATAACCTGTCTGCTTTAAAGCTCGTTTACATTTAATCGCTAAAGTATCAACAACGGCTTCTTCAAAAGCACGGGCAATATTGGCACGAGTCTGCGGATCGTTAGGCTCTTTAGCAATCGTGTTTGCGGTAAATGTTTTTAAGCCTGAAAAACTAAAATCTAACCCAGGTCTATCGGTCATTGGGCGCGGAAACTTATAGCCTACTGATAAGCCTTTTTGAGCTAACTTGGCTAAGCGAGGGCCGCCAGGATAATCTAATCCCATTAACTTGGCTGTTTTATCAAAAGCTTCACCGGCCGCATCATCTACAGACTCGCCTAACACTTGATAACGACCAATGCCTTCAACTTGTACCAACATTGAATGACCACCAGAGACTAGCAAAGCTATGAAAGGAAATTCTGGCGCATCATCTTCTAACATAGGCGCCAGTAAATGCCCTTCCATGTGATGTACACCAACAGCAGGTTTGTTCCAAGCATAAGCTAACGATCGCCCTACACAGGCTCCTACAAGTAAGGCACCAATGAGGCCAGGACCTTTAGTGTACGCTACGCCGTCGATATCATTTAAGCTCGAATTAGCTTGCGCTAAGGCCTGTTTGATTAAAGGCACTATTTTACGAACATGATCACGAGAGGCAAGCTCAGGCACAACACCACCATAGTCGGCGTGCAATTTAACTTGGCTATACAGCACATGTGACATTAAGCCTAATTTATCATCATAGACTGCTATCCCAGTTTCATCGCAGGATGTCTCAATACCAATAACGCGCATAATCTCTCGTCTTCATTAAAATAAGGCCGCCAATTCTACCCGTCTCTGCGTCAATACTCCAATATTTCAGAATTAAATAACACGGAAGATGAATAAGAGTTTCGGTTAACAAATCCCAGTTATAAGCTTGTTTTATACAAACCTAATGCTCAATTTAACCATTAGGTGACGATAATTTCGCTAATCATGATGCGCTTTATTTAACGCAGACCATACTGCTCTGAGACTAAGGCAGATGCGGCGCAGTTATCCAAGATGACCGCATTTTGATTCACTATCACAAAATAGCACGATGAGCCGCTCCCTAAAGAGAAAATCAAGTCAGGGGGTTTACAAATGGTCACCGCTCGGTGTAAAATTCCGCACCATTTTAAATAGCCTTTGGTTTGAGTTAAATCACTAAAAAAGTTTAGTCGATTTAGTCATCCAGCATAACTACACCTAAGGGGTGATGGCGTATGCCAATTATTAAAGTACGTGAAAACGAACCATTCGACGTAGCTCTTCGTCGTTTCAAGCGCTCTTGTGAAAAAGCAGGTATTCTAGCTGACGTGCGTGCTCGTGAATTTTACGAGAAGCCAACTACTGCCCGTAAGCGTGCAAAAGCAGCTGCAGTTAAGCGTCTAGCTAAGAAGCTTTCTCGCGAAAACGCACGTCGCGTACGTTTATATTAATCTCATTATGAACTTAACCGAACAGCTAAAAGACCAAATGAAAGATGCTATGCGCGCTAAAGAAAAAGTGCGCCTAGGAACAATTCGTATGGCTCTTTCTGCCATCAAACAGATTGAAGTGGATACCCGCGAAACACTGACTGATGAACAGACAATAGCTGTATTAACCAAGATGGTTAAACAACGCCGCGATTCGATTGCTCAATATGAAGCAGCGAATCGTCCGGAGTTGGCAGAGGCAGAAGCAGAAGAAATTCGAGTAATCGAAAACTTCTTGCCTACGCCGCTAACCGAAGATGAAGTTGCAGCGATTATCGATGCAACAATTATTGAGGTTGGTGCTGGAACCATGGCGGATATGGGTAAAGTAATGGGAGCATTAAAATCTAAAGTTCAAGGCCGTGCAGATATGAGTGCCATTGGTACAATGATCCGCGCTAAATTGAAGTAATCAATTTTTAATGTTGAATAAGCCGTGCACTTGCACGGCTTGTTTGTTTAAATCAGTTGATAAAGTAAATTCGAGAACAACAGCAATCAATGGCGATACCTCGTGATTTTATCAATGAGCTAATAGCTCGAGTAGACATAGTCGATCTAATCGATCGTAAAGTGCCGTTGAAAAAAGCCGGTAAGAACCATTCGGCTTGTTGTCCTTTTCATAGCGAAAAATCACCCTCTTTTACCGTCAGTAGAGACAAACAGTTTTACCACTGTTTTGGCTGCGGTGCCCATGGCAATGCTATTGATTTTGTCATGGAATATGATCGCCTAGAATTTGTTGATGCCATTGAAGAAATTGCCGGTCAACTTGGTCTTGCAGTACCACGAGAGCAAGGCACAGGAAAAAGACCTGATCAAGGATTAAGTCGAGATTTATACGAACTGATGGAAGAAGCCAACCTCTTCTATCAAAGCCAGTTGAGGCAGCACACAGACAAACAGAAAGTTATCGACTATCTTGAGTTTCGCGGATTATCGACTGAAGTTGTTGAGCAGTTCGGCATTGGGTTTGCTCCCGATGGTTGGGATGGTTTACTGGGGCGTTACAGGCAAAATGTGCCCGCCCAAGATAAATTACTGACAGCAGGCATGTTAATTGCCAATGATAGCGGTAAACGCTATGACCGTTTTCGCGACAGATTAATGTTCCCAATACGCGATCGTCGTGGTCGTGTGGTTGGATTTGGTGGAAGAGTTTTGGGTGACGGTACCCCAAAGTACTTGAATTCTCCAGAAACGCCCATATTTCATAAGGGTAATGAACTTTATGGTTTATATGAGCTAAAACAAAAGCACCGTGACCCTCAGCATGTATTAATTGTTGAAGGATATATGGATGTTGTCGCCCTCGCCCAGTTTGGGGTTGATTATGCCGTCGCATCCTTAGGTACCTCGACTACAGCTGAACAATTTCAGCTTTTAGTGCGTAGTGCAAAGCAAGTGATTTGTTGTTATGACGGTGATCGCGCCGGCCGAGAAGCCGCTTGGCGCGCACTAGAAACAGCACTACCACTGTTAAAACCAGGTGACCAGGTCAAGTTTATGTTTCTGCCGCAAGGTGAAGACCCAGACACTATGGTACGCAAAATTGGCAAAGAGGCCTTTGAAGCCTTAATGCAACAAGCCATGTTACTGCCCGAGTTTTTATTTGACACATTGAGTGCTAACCACGGGACAGACAAAGGGGCATTAGCCAAGCAAGCCATTGCGCTAACTGAAAAGGTACAAGATACCGTCCTACAGAATTTATTGTTAGAAAATTTAGCCCATAAGTTAGGCATGAACAGTGCCGATGATTTAAAGAAAAAATTAGGTTTTACGGTAAAAAAAGTAAAACCATTAAATGCTAAAGGCTTACAAGGTCGCGGCACGCCATTAAGATTGGCCATTGCCCTCCTAGTCCAAACCCCCAGCTTAGGCTTTGGTTTGGCAAAACAGCCAGCACTAAATCGATTACAAATGACCGGCATAGAATTGCTCAATCATTTGTTAGATATAACTCGAGAGCAAACGTTAAACAGCGCACAACTACTTGAAATGCATAGAGAGCATGACCAAAAAAGCACTCTAATTAAGCTAGCCCAATGGGATCATCAAGTGGCGGATGAAAACGTACTGCCAGAGTTTAAACAAACCCTGATTTGGTTAAACAACCAATATATTGAACAACGATATCAGGAGTTAAGCCTGAAACAGGCTTTAACGAAAGTTGAAAAAATACAGCTAACTAAGCTGATTTCTATAATGAAAGGCATAGCGAAGTAGTTCGCAGCTTATTCGTTAAGAATATGCGAACAAACATTGCCATGGACTAGCTAAGGTTAGCCCACACAGCTATAATTGACGATTTGCGTGCCACTTAGCATAGCTAACTGGCCTATCGTTTTATCAGTTCCCCAAAATTGGATGATATCTATGGATCACACTCCGCAGTCGCAACTCAAACTGTTGCTCGCTAAAGGTAAAGAGCAAGGTTATTTAACCTATGCAGAAGTGAACGACCACTTACCTGCAGACATGGTCGATTCCGATCAGATTGAAGATATTATCCAGATGATAAATGACATGGGTATCCGCGTTTTTGAAGAAGCGCCAGATGCCGATGACATGATGATGTCGGAAGACAACACAGACGAAGATGCTGCAGAAGAAGCAGCGGCAGCTCTCGCAACCGTAGAAAGTGAGTTAGGCCGAACCACAGACCCTGTACGCATGTATATGCGTGAGATGGGCACGGTAGAGCTACTTACCCGCGAAGGCGAAATTGTTATTGCTAAACGTATCGAAGAAGGTATCAACACTGTACAGAGTTCTGTCAGTGAGTACCCTCAAGCGATTGCAATGATCTTAGAACAATTCGATAAGTATGAAGCTGAAGAATTGCGCTTGTCTGATATTATCTCTGGATTTATCAATCCTGACGACGATGACGTCGCCCCTACCGCCACCAACATTGGTTCTGAATTAGCGGACTCTAAAAAAGATGACGATGATGATGACGATGATGATGATGACGATGAAGAAGAGGAAGAAGGCAACAAAGGGCCTGATCCTGAAGAAGCTAAAGAAAAATTCACTCAACTTAGAGAAGCCTACGAAAAAAGCTTAGCGATCATTGCCACAAAAGGCCGTGACCATCCTGAAGCGATTGGCTCATTATTTGTTATTGGTGAATTATTCAAAGAATTCCGTTTAGTACCAAAACAGTTTGATCGTTTAGTTAAAAGCATGCGCAACATGATGGACCGCGTTCGAATTCAAGAACGCTTGGTCATTAAACTGTGTGTTGAACAAGCTAAAATGCCAAAGAAAAACTTTATTAAAGCATTCACTGGCAACGAAACAAACTTAGATTGGTTCAACAAAGAAAAAGCCAGCACCAAACCTTACGCTGAAGGCTTGCGTATGATCACTGATGACGTCACACGTTGTGTGACCAAGTTAGGTGCTATCGAAGTTGAAACAGATTTAACCATCGCAGGCATCAAAGACATTAACCGTCGTATGTCTATCGGTGAAGCGAAAGCGCGCCGTGCGAAAAAAGAAATGGTTGAAGCTAACTTACGTTTGGTTATCTCGATTGCTAAAAAATACACCAACCGTGGTTTACAGTTCTTGGATTTGATTCAAGAAGGTAACATTGGTTTGATGAAAGCGGTAGACAAGTTTGAATACCGTCGTGGTTACAAGTTTTCGACTTATGCAACGTGGTGGATCCGTCAGGCAATCACTCGTTCAATCGCTGACCAAGCGCGTACGATCCGTATTCCAGTACACATGATCGAAACCATCAACAAGTTGAATCGTATTTCGCGTCAAATGCTTCAAGAAATGGGCCGTGAGCCGTCTCCTGAAGAATTGGCAGAACGTATGATGATGCCTGAAGATAAAATTCGTAAGGTACTGAAAATCGCTAAAGAGCCAATCTCAATGGAAACCCCAATCGGTGACGATGAAGATTCGCATTTAGGTGATTTTATCGAGGACACTACCCTCGAGCTACCATTAGACTCAGCCACAAGCGAAAGTCTAAAGAACGCTACACACGAAGTCCTAGCTGGCCTAACAGCCCGTGAAGCAAAAGTACTGCGTATGCGTTTTGGTATCGACATGAATACCGACCACACGTTAGAAGAAGTGGGCAAGCAGTTTGATGTAACACGTGAACGTATTCGTCAAATTGAAGCTAAAGCGTTACGTAAATTACGTCACCCTTCTCGCTCAGAAATCTTAAAGTCGTTCTTAGACGAGTAAACGTAAGGTTTACGCTCTATAGCAAGACTATAAAAACCCAGCATATGCTGGGTTTTTTTATATAGATTGCCAAGCTTGCCACTCGATAAACGGTTCAGGTAGTGAATAACATGGGTATGACATCCGTAAAGCTAAAAAAGCCCACGCTATTTCGTGGGCTAATGAATATCAATATAAGCGTATTAGTGCTGTTTTTTGCTAGATGCTTTATCGAGTAGCGTTAAGATATTTTTATACGGAATACCTGAGTGGGTCGTTAACCCAACATCACAGGTTGCTGATACTGAGTAACCATGAGTACAACCTTGATCTTTAGTCTCCTCTTTTAAATGACGAAGACCATGCTCATTAAGCTCAGGGTAATTCATACCGCGGTTACCCGCCATGCCACAACACCCAACCTTCTCAGGCACCACAACCTCGGTAGCACAAAGTTTGGCAAGCTCAGTTAACTTACCAGCCATACCAAGCTTACGAGTGGTACAGGTTGGATGAACAGCCACTTTATCAACAACTTTGTTTATGTGTAGACGATCAACCAAGAATTCAAAAGCAAACTCTTCAGGGCCATACATCTGTAAACGGCTATCACAAGCTCGGCGCATCCGCTCAAGACAGGCAGTGGTGGCCACTAAAATTGGGTATTCACCATTGTTAGACGCCTTTAATAACCACACAGAGAGCTCATCAGACTTACGATCAGCCGCTTCGTCGTGACCATAAGACTCCCAAGGCTGACCACAACATAAGCCTTTGGTCTTCTCACCTAGGATCATCTCGATATTAGCCTTTTCGAATAGGCTCACAATCGTTTCAGGCAAAGAGCGCTGATCATCATGTTTAGCACTGGTGCCCATCATACGGTTCAAACATGCAGGGAAATAAACAGCTTTCATGTCACCAGAGGTTTTAGCCGTTGGTAAAGCTTTGCCCCGTGTCGGCATACCTTCAGTCCACAATGGGATCGGCATGCTAGGCATAATCTTACGAACGATTTTAGTGATTGCCCCCATACCTGATTCGCCAATCACTTTACGGCTAATGTCAGTGGCACCTAGCGCAAATCGAGCCACAGATTCCATGCTACCAAAACGATCGGCAGTAAAATCAGAAATTTTCTTATCCATATTACTGGCCCCTTCGGCCCGCAATACTTTCATATATTTACCGGTATCAATTGCCATTGGACAACCGAGTTTACACAGGCCATCTGCAGCGCAGGTGTCGATGGCAAAGTAAGGATAGTTCTTCTTTAGGTCAGCCAAGACGTCAGGCTCATCACCTGTGGCTTCTAAGGTTTTCATGACACGCGCAACAGCAGTACGTTGACGTGGAGACAAGGTTAAGCCATGGGCCACACAATGCGGTTCACAAAATCCACACTCAATGCATTTATCAACAATATCATGCACTTTTGGCATGGGCTTAAAGCCTTTTGCGTGACAGAGTGGGTCATCGTTAATGATGACCCCTGGGTTTAAAATACCGTTTGGGTCCAGGGTTTTCTTAACTCGCTTCATCAAGTCATAAACCGCGCTCCCCCATTCTTTTTCAACGAATGCAGCCATGCCAAAGCCTGTACCGTGTTCAGCTTTAAGCGATCCGTCATATCCAACAACTAGATCAGCCATTCCTTGCATAAAGCCTTCGAAACGTTCCACTTCAGCTTTAGTAGAGAAGTCCTGAGCGAAGATAACGTGATAGTTACCTTCAAGGGCATGACCATAGATCACCGCATCATCATAACCATGGGCAAAAGATAAGTTTTGTAAATCTATGGTGGCTTGTGGCAACACCTCAATAGGAAAGGCGATATCTTCGATAATACAAGACGTACCGACTGGGCGCATTGAACCGGCCAGCGGGAAAATGGCTTTACGAATGGCCCACATATTAGTGACAACTGCTGGATCTTGGGTGAACTCGACATCACGATACAAACCGTGCTTAGCCATAATCACTGACATTTTAGCAACGTTAGCATCAATCTGCTCCTGACTGTCGCCAAAGGTCTCGAATAATACCGCCGTCACATCTTTGTGAACATGTTTTAGAAAGTCTGGCGTTTGATATTTAGATTGAGCAACAGCCTTGAGGGCAAAGTTATCTAATAACTCGGCAGCATTGGTTTCTTTGAAGGCATCTCGTCGCAGCTCAACAATGGCCTCACAAGCTCCACGAAGTGAATCGAAATACACCATTGCCGACGCAGAAAAATTGTTTTTAACCACACTGTTCATGGTGATTTCAGATAAGAACCCTAGGGCACCTTCAGAGCCAACCATCAAGTGTAAAATAATGTCGATAGGATCGTGATGATCAACGAAAGAGTTCATACCAAAACCCGTTACGTTTTTAATCGAATACTTACGCTTGATACGGTTAACGAGTTCCTGATTAGCCATGATTTCGTCACGAATGGCTTCGATACCTTTGATGATATCAGGATGCTGTTGCTTAAACGCTTCACGACTTTGCGCATTTGCGGTGTCTAAAATCGAGCCATCGGCAAAGATGATTCGTGCAGAGTCGATTAATTGATAAGAGTTATGATGCGTACCACAGTTCATTCCAGAAGCATTATTAGACACAATCCCACCCGCCATTGCAGAGGCTATGGTGGCCGGATCTGGCCCAAATTTCCATCCCAGAGGCGCCAGCGCACTATTCAGTCTAGAACCTATGACTCCGGGCTGCATTTGTACCTTCTTGCCCGCTTCTAGCACCTTAAAGCGATTCCAGTGAAGGCCTGCAACCATCAAAACTGAATCAGAAATAGCCTGACCACAAAGCGCTGTACCTGCAGCCCTAAAGGTCACTGGAGTCGCACTCTGATAACATTGCGCCAATACTTTTGACGCCTCAGCTTCATCTTTAGTGTGGACAACCATTTGTGGACGCTTTTGGTAAAAAGAAGCGTCTGTACCCCAAGCTACGCGGCGTATGTAATCGGTATGAACTCGAGAAGGCTCAAGGAGTTGGCCTAATTTATCGGCAAGCACGGTCAAATTAGATTGCAACATGTGTGTATCCCCATTCATGTCATCTATATGTGAACAGAGTCATAGTAGACTCCATCTAAAACGTTATGCCGACTTTGCACCGTAACTTGATGACCTCGACATAGCCAAGATAAGCATTTTGGTCAGACATTCCTGCATGTTGATTTCGACTAATATCATGCAAATATTTGCCCCAACTATTTAAGACTGCCAATTTATACTCGTGCTTGTATTGTTGTTACCTTGATTTCAAGCTAAAGCAATTTGGGATCAAAATAGAAATAATTGTAACTTGCAGCCAAAACGATTCTCGTTATTAAGAACACATTATTATGGTGCAGTACATGGGTTTACTGACTGACGTAATAATACCTTGTCTACCTTTTTAGCAGAGTTAAACGCAACATACTGCAAATACTTTAGACCTTAATCTCAACCTTTAAATCAGCTCGAAATTTGTACTATTAACGTGAACAACCCCCTGATATCAAAACGTTATTGGTCAACTCGATCACAGAAAATAACAAAACAAAACCAAGCACACACACCGCCTTCACAGAATCGGATTAAACATGCGCTACAGCACTGGGATATAGAGGAAGCGTTAGCATTTTTGGCTAAATGGCGCCGACGACCTGGCAATGAAGGGGCAATGAGGATAGTTGTCATTTGGACGGACTTTTACAAAAAAATCACCACTGAGATTCAGGCTGAATAGCACAAGTCATCACGGGGGAACGTTGTGACAAAAAAGTCATCCGCAGTAACTGCGATCAACCTCTCTGTTTGGCATTTAAGTGCGACAAATACCTGCAAGCTTGTTATGGATATTTAGTTGTACTGATTAACAGATAACCAGTTGAATCATTTCAATAGAATTCTTGCAACATCAGAGGTGACAAGCACAAATAAACTTCGTATACTGCACACGCTTTTGTTAGTGACGACTAGCTTAAGTCGGCCCCTTAGCTCAGTTGGTTAGAGCATACGACTCATAATCGTCAGGTCCACAGTTCAAGTCTGTGAGGGGCCACCAATTCAGATAAGCCGTAGCAGGATAACACCTACTACGGCTTTTTCGTTTCTGAATGTTCATGTTGCTGTAATGGGTGACCAAGTGTTCAAACTCATATTAGTTTTTATCTTGCTTGCTTATATTTCACTAACTTTATAGAGTATATTTTTTACACACGTTAGTTAGGGATAATAATGAAACTTACAGGGATATTAACGTTTAGTGCTGCAATACTTCTCTCTGCCTGCACATACACTTCTAATGTGAACATGGGTAATAACTTCAGTTCAGATCAAACAGCCAAAATAACAAAAGGCAAAACAACTGAGACGGATATCATTACCTTATTTGGTCAGCCGTCTGTAAAGACTGTGCTGAATGAAACTGATGTTAAGTGGATTTATAGCTATACAGAAGGTAGTTCCTCAGCCCAAGCGTTCACGCTGAAAACAACATCTGACTTTACAACCCATACACTAGACATTCTTCTTCGAGATGGCATTGTTATCAATTTTGCTGAAACTCATGCGCCAATGAACATGAACCTCAACACTCAAAGTTCAATTAGGTAGCTCACAGTCCTTAATGTTAATTCGTTAAGGACGCTTAGATTTATGAAGTGACAAATGGACATATTAGATAAGTTTGATCTAAAAGATTGGTGGATTCAATCACTAACAACAAGCCAAAGAAAACAAATTGCTAACGACTATCGTCAGATGGGCTCATCTATTAGTGAAACACCTTTTTTATACCAGAACGTAGATAAAATGCATTTCAGCGATGGATTTGGTAAATTAAGTCTGTTACTCACGTTGTCACACGTAGCTGAATCCCCAGCAAAAGAAATACTCAAGACCAAAGCAGAAAGCGAGCTTACTAAAAGTGATAAGACAGCGAATATAAATCTTGTCGACATCCATCTAGCTCTTGCATCGCTTATTCAGCATCATTATTCATTAAGATCAGACAACAAGCATTATGAAAAAGCCAAAGAACTTTGCCTAATACAAATTTCTTTGGCCAGTAAAGTTGCCAAAAAACTTATATTCCCAGAAAAGCCGGAAGAATTAAAACGGTTACATAAAATAACAGAGATTAGACATCCTTATTATGATGAACCACAAATGCTTCCTTCACATACAGGCTATAAACAGCTAGCAATCATTCTTGAAAAAGAAGGGGATATTAAAGGTGCAATAAAATTATCCAAACAAGCATTGGAACAAGGCTGGACGGATGATTATAAGAAACGTATTGAACGGTTGAATAAAAAGCTTGCTAGACAGTAATTAAAATCGACTAATCTCTAACGTGTGAAAAAACTCCCCCTTACGATGTAAGAAAACTATGCCTGCGCGTATTGGTTAAGAAACTCAGAGTGTGAACCTCTTTGACGTCCGCAACGTTATTTTCATTCAGCATGACCTTCAAATATTAATACGTAATGATAATAAGCTTAGAAGTTAACCACTCTCACACTTGTCATTTATGTTATTCACAAAGCGAATAGTCGCGTCAATAGCGACTTTATTGCAGGTTCATTCAACGCTGCTGGCAAGGCAAAGGGCTGTTTGAGGGCGTTTGTTATCCCACGTTGAGGTTATTTAGAATATATCTAAGCCACAATAGCATTTGCTCATTTGCATAAGCGTCTCACGAGAGTGGCTCAGTTGACATTGCCGCCCTAGTCTCGACGGATATAGGCCGGATTTTTTTCTAGGAAGGCTTGGGCGGCGGTAATGGCTACCACGGCTTTAGAATTAAACTCGCGTTGGTACAAAGTGTATACCACAAATAAACTGGCCAAAATAAATATCCCAGGATGCATAAACCAGCACAATGCGGCCATGGAATAATAATAAGATCGTAGGCCGTAGTTATATGAATGTGCAGCTTGATCTTGCACAACAGCCATTTGCCTTGCGTAGCCAAGTGCATTTTTATCGGTGCCAGTTTTATCTAATGGCGCGGCCCCAATCATGATATTCACAAAACCATATTGACGCATAGACCAAGTAAATTGGAAAAAAGCTAGCACGAAGATACCAGCTAAAAGAGCCAGTTTGACTTGGACCAAGGCATGGTTAGGCGATGAGGTAAAAGGAATAGAACCAATAACAGTTTCAAGCTTTTCCACTTGCGAAAAAAGCGTTAATACCCCCGCAATGATCAGTAAGGTTGTGGAAGCAAAAAATGCAATATTACGCTCTAAATTAGCCAACAATGCCGCTTCGGCCACACGTATTTCTTTGGCGATAACTTGTGACATCCAATGTATGCGCTGCTGATGCATCACTCGCGCAATACAGTTGGTGTTTTTCGCTTTACGTTTGGCAAAACTGGTATAACCGATCCAACTGACCAAAAATACACTTAACGCTAGCGCATCTAACCAAGACATAACCATACTGATTAACCCGCGTAATAATAAATAATAGATTGATTATGCATTAGATTTCATCATGCTAAAATCAGTTTGTTTGTTGAGCGGTTAAATAGCTCACTCATTAAAAGGGACTTGGACAAACATAATCGATCCTTTGTTCGGTCACTGGATGAGTAAAAGATAATCCACTAGCGTGTAACATCAAGCGACTCGACATCTGCTGAGAATGTTCATTATAGTACAAGTCACACCCTAAAATAGGATGACTGATTTGTTGGCTGTGCAAACGTAACTGGTGTGTACGTCCAGTTATAGGGGTAAATTCCACTCGGGTAGATATCCCCTCTTGATGTCGCTTTATTACCTGGTATTGACTGTGAGCGAGCTTGCCATGGTGATGACACACTTTCATTAACGGAAAATGCTCGCTGTCTTTGGCTATCGGTAACCTAATATCACCAAAGTCGTTAACTACATCGCCATAAAGTATAGCGGTATAGTGTTTAGTAATAGTGCGCTGCTGAAACTGTTTTGTTAATAATCCATTGATGACTTTGTTTAATGCCACCAGCATGATGCCAGAGGTACCAAAATCAAGTCGATGTACTAAGGTTGCCGTAGGAAAATCTTGCACTAAACGATAGTGTACTGAATCCTTATTTAATGGATTTTTCCCCGAAAGACTCAATAAACCTGTTGGCTTATTGATAAGCAGTAGATGTTCATCTTGGTATAAAACATCAATAATTCCATCACAAGGTGGCGCAATAAATTCAGTCATAATATTTCGTCAGCATATCTTAATAACCATCATATCTTAGTAACATGATATTTGTGATAACCATATCGTAGTCGCCATACCCAATGAGTAACATCTTAGCAGATGTCCTACCTTGAGCGGGACAACAATAAAAAAGGTGGCTAATAAGCCACCTTTTTTCATATTCACACAACAGCATACAGAATTAAGTTCGTAATTTTGCCAACTGCTGATGCTGCTCATCCACTAGCTTGGCTAAACTGTCACTGCTTTGCTGAGCGCTGTCGGCAAGCTGTGACAATTCTGATGCAGAATCCGAAATACCAGTAATGTTACGATTAACCTCTTCGGTTACCGCACTCTGCTCCTCTGCGGCGGTAGCAATATGCGTCACCTGACCAGACACCTCGTTAATTTGTTCTACAATGGCATTAAGCGACTGCAATGCCAGCTGAGTTTGCTCTACGGCTTTTTGTGCACCTTGAGCGCCTTTATCAATAATACTCGAAGCATTTTTAACTTCTTTTTGTAACGATTCAATTAAGGTACTAATTTCATTAGTCGACTTTTGCGTTCTAGACGCTAGAGTCCTCACTTCATCAGCAACAACAGCAAAACCTCTACCTTGTTCTCCGGCACGGGCCGCCTCAATCGCTGCGTTTAGTGCTAATAGATTAGTTTGTTCAGCAATCGAACTGATCACCTCTAAAATACGGCTAATATTGGAGCTACTTTGCGACACCATGCCCACCGCTTTCTGAGCTTGCTCAGAATCTGTCGACATACCTTCAACAAACACCATAGCCTGGGTTAAACGCGTCTGACCATCTTTAACATTGACAGTCATTGACTCGGTTTCCATTGCCGTTTGCTCAGAAGCTTTTGCCACTTCTAGCGCGGTAGCACTCATTTGATTAACCGCAGTAACCACACTTTCAATTTCGCCATATTGACGATTAACACTTTCGCGAGTGTGCTTAGCAATGTCTGCCGACTTAATACTTTCTTGCTGTGAGCGGTCTGCAAGCACTTTTAGTTCGGAGATCAGATAACGTAATTTCGCAATAAAGGCATTGATACCACTGCCAAGAGCAATTAATTCCGCATGGGATTCAACTTCAATCGATTGGGTTAAATCACCTTCTGCACTGGCAAGGTTCTCAACCCTAGCTTGGATCATATTAAGCGGCGAAATAATGCTCTTAATCACCAGACTGATAATCAATACAGCAATAGCGGTAACTATGATGCCTATGGTTAGCAGTAAACTCCCCAGCGACGTTGCCATCTCATTCATGGCAGTGTTCATATCATCAACCGCCATAAATGCGTTACTTTTTGGCGCTTCAATAATTAATGACCAAGTCGCATTGGCGATAGGAATATTAATAGGATAAGCCACAGCGATAGTATTGGGCTCATTAACAAACCCCGATGAATTGTTTAACGCCAACAGTTTTTTGGCCAATTCTGGCCCTACAGACTCACTCAAGGGTCTAGCAAGCTTTTTATAATGACTGGCAGCGACCACAAATCCTTTTTGGCTCACCAAGGTCACCTTGGCCTCTCCACCATATAAGCTTTTAGATAATTCCATGATCATGGTTTGAAATATCGGCAAATTAATATCTGCACCAACTAAACCTTTAAATTGGTTATCAACAATCACAGGCACGGTTAGCGAGGTCATTAACGCTGTATTACCTGGGGTGATTTCGTATAAATAAGGCTCCATTAAACAAGGCTTCTTAGTATCTTTCGCGCATAAGTACCACTCTGCTTCGCGCATACCAAACTCATTTAACGTCGTAATATATTTTTCAGCAGCATCATCAACTTGGTTCTGCTCAACAGTGCCATCATCATTGCGAGTATAATATATTTCCATGGTGCCCGAGCTCACGACACTGTGAGGTGCACCTTGAGTGTATTCACTATCAAGACCATCATAACCATTTGGTTCAAATTGCGCGTACATAGATGACAGTTGGCTATTTTTTTGAAGTATTGCAGCGACAGACAACTCAACACGTTCACGACTTAAAGGATCTTTTTTTGAGCTTTGCTCAAGTAAGCCAGCAAATGAAAAAGGGATCCTATAGGCCTCATTAATAAATCCCGCCACTCGTTCGCCATATTCCCCGGCTCTTGCTGACAGTTTGTCGTTAATCTCTTGCTTTAGCGCTATCTCTACTTGTGTGGCTAACTCAGCATTTTTTTCTTTTAATCCCAGCCAGAGACTTAGAGAAAGTGAAATTACTGTGACAATAAATAATGTCGAGGTGATCCATAACAACTTTGACCTAATGGATAATTCCTTCATTCAAGTGGGCTCCTGCTTTAGTATGATTTTTAGATATAAATAAAGTGTAGTCAGCTTTAAAAATTAAGTTTGTTTAATCCAAAAAAAATCCCACAAAAGCAGGATTTTATTTATTCTAGATCATAAAAAGACTGGTTATTTAAACACCGCTTGAAATGTGGTATCCATAATCGCCAGACCGGCATCAATTTGTGTATCAGGCGCTGTTAACGGAACTAATACACGAATAACGTTACCGTAGGTGCCACATGACAATAAAATAAGCCCACGGCTTCGCGCTTCAGCTAAAATTTTGCCACTATACTGCGGCGCAGGCTCACCGTCTTCCATCAGCTCAATGGCGATCATTGCACCTAAGCCTCGAACATCAGCAATTTGCGGGTATTTAGCCTGCATGTCGGTTAATGCTGATTTGAGTTTGTTACCCACTTGATTGGCACGGGCTAACAATTGCTCTTCTTCAAACACTTCGATAACGGCTAATGCCGCAGCACAAGCAATAGGGCTACCACCATAAGTGCCGCCCAAACCACCTGCAGTAACGGCATCCATCACTTCGGTTTTACCAGTAATGCCTGATAATGGGAAACCACCGGCAATTGACTTAGCAAAGGTAGTGATATCTGCTGCTACGCCCATTTGCTCCATCGCAAAAAACGTGCCTGTACGACCCGCACCGGTTTGCACTTCATCAGCGATTAATACAATGCCATGGGCGTCACAGAGTTCACGTAGACGTTTCATAAATGATGGCGTCACGGCGTAGAAACCACCTTCGCCTTGAACGGGTTCTAAAATGATGGCAGCAATATCAGCAGGCTCAGCATCATTTTTAAAAATGCGCTCTATCGATGCCATAGCATCGTCTTCAGACACGCCATGCATTTCACATGGAAATTCAGCTCTAAACACGTTAGCTGACATTAAGCCCATGCCTTTACTGTAGGGGGCAACTTTGCCAGTTAATGCCAGGGCAGCAATAGTGCGACCATGGTAACCAGATGTAAATGCAATAACCCCCGCTCGTTTGGTATAAGCCCGCGCGACTTTAACGGCGTTTTCAACCGCTTCCGAACCACTGGTGAACAACGCGGTTTTTTTAGCAAAGTCACCAGGCACCAGATGATTGAGTTTTTCACACACTTCAATGTAACTTTCGTAGCCAAGCACCATAAAACAAGTATGTGAGAACGCCTCTAACTGCGCTGCCACTGCTGCTTTAACTTTAGGGTGTAAATGGCCGGTGTTAAGTACGGCGATACCACCTGCAAAATCAATATATTCACGGCCTTCAACATCCCATACTGTGGCGTTTTCCGCTCGTTCAGTAAAGATTGGGTGGATCTGTCCTACACCTTGAGCCACTGCCGCTTGGCGACGTGCCATTAGTCCATCATTTGTTTTAGTCATTGCCCACTCTCTTAAACTGACATGCAGATATATTTCATTTCCAGGTATTCTTCGATACCAAACTTTGAACCTTCACGGCCTAACCCAGACGATTTAATACCACCAAAAGGTGCTACTTCAGTCGAGATTAATCCTGTGTTGACGCCAACCATGCCATATTCAAGCGCTTCAGCAACCTTGTACACTAACGAAATATCACGACCGTAAAAATACGCCGCTAAACCAAACTCAGTGTCGTTTGCTTGCTTGATCACATCATCAACATCATCAAACTTAAACAATGGAGCCAAAGGACCAAAAGTCTCTTCGGTTGCCACTAACATCTGGCGTGTTACGCCGGTTAAAATAGTCGGTTCGAAGAAATAGCCACCAAGATCATGAGGTTTACCACCAGCAAGGATCTGCGCACCTTTTGCTACAGCATCATCTAAATGAAGCTGAACTTTTGCTACGGCATCGGCGTTGATCAATGGTCCAGTGGTTACACCCGTTTCTGTACCTAGTCCCACTTTAAGCTTAGCCACCGCGACAGCGAGACGTTGCGCAAATTCATCGTAAACGCCCGATTGCACATAAATACGATTGGCACACACACAGGTTTGACCCGCATTACGATATTTGGCAATCATTGCGCCTTCAACGGCAGCATCAATATCTGCATCATTGAATACGATAAACGGTGCATTGCCACCTAGCTCAAGTGATAGTTTTTTCAGTGTTGGCGCGCATTGCTCCATCAGTTTAATACCAACTGGTGTTGAGCCAGTAAACGATAACTTACGCACAATTGGGCTGTCGCACATGGCCTTACCGATGGCGATTGAGTCACCGGTAACCACACTAAATACACCTGCAGGAATACCAGCACGCTCAGCTAACTCGGCTAATGCTAATGCGGTAAATGGCGTTTGCGGCGCAGGCTTAACGACCATAGTACAACCAGCAGCTAATGCTGGCGCGGCTTTACGAGTAATCATAGCCGCAGGGAAATTCCATGGTGTAATCGCCGCGGTAACGCCAACAGGCTGCTTAATAACCGTAATACGTTTATCTGCTTGATGCCCAGGAATAGTATCGCCATACACACGCTTAGCTTCTTCTGCAAACCATTCAATAAAGGACGCGGCATAAGCCACTTCACCTTTAGCTTCGGCAAGTGGTTTGCCTTGTTCTGTGGTCATCAATAGTGCTAAATCATCGCTGTGTTGCAACATTAGCTCAAACCAACGACGCAGCTTTTGGCCGCGATCTTTTGCGGTTAATGCTCGCCACGCTGGTAGCGCCGCATTTGCAGCATCGATAGCCGCAAGTGTTTCGGCATTGCCCATCACAGGAACATGACCAATGACCTCATGCGTGCCAGGATTCGCTATGGCAATCGTTTTACCACTATCGGCATTGCGCCACTGGCCATTAATGTAGCACTGTTGACGTAATAAACTTGGATCGATTAATTTCACAATATTCTCCTAAACTGACGTTTGTACTCAACCTACTCGCACTCTCTCTACCAGTACGTAAAGCAGGTTAAATTCCAAACTTATCTCTAAGGGTGTAATACCAAGCGCCTATGGCACTAAACGGTACACGCATAGCATGACCACCAGGGAATGGATAATGAGGTAATGCGGCAAAAGCATCAAAACGTGTGGCTTGACCATTAAGCATTTCAGCAATCAGCTTACCCGCCAAATGAGTGTAGGTAACCCCATGGCCACTACAGCCTTGTGAGTAATAAATATTGTCGCCAATACGTCCCACTTGCGGTAAACGCGACAAGGTCATTAAAAAATTACCTGTCCAAGCGTAATCCACCTTAGTCCCTTTTAATTGCGGGAAGGTCTTTAATAACTTAGGCATAATTAAGGCTTCAACGTTAGCAGGATCGCGTGCGCCGTAAACTACGCCGCCACCAAATACCAGGCGTTTATCTCCGGTAAGGCGGTAATAATCTAATAGATAATTACAATCTTCTACGCAATAATCTTGTGGCAGTAAACTGGCTGCCATTTCATCAGACAATGGTTCAGTGGTGATCACCTGAGTACCACACGGCATGGATTTAGCTTGCAGCTCTGGCAGTAACTTTCCTAAATATGCATTACCTGCAACTACCACGTATTTACACTTAACTTGGCCCAGCGCGGTATGCACAATCGGTGAAGCACCGTCATCTACCTTTATAACAGCAGAGTCTTCAAAAATTAGCCCACCAAGAGATTCAACCGCACGAGCCTCGCCTAAAGCAAGGTTTAGAGGGTGAATATGACCACCGCTTTTATCGAGCAAACCACCAACATATAAATCGGTATTGACGACATTACGTATGCCATTATGATCGAGTAACTCTAAATGATTGTTATGACCATGCGCTTCCCATAAGGATTTTTGACCTTCTAAATGACGCATTTGTTTTGCGTTCATGGCGGCAAATACACCGCCATCTTTTAGATCACAATCAATGTTGTATTTGGCAATACGATCACGAATAATTTGGCCACCTTCGAATGCCATTTTACCAAATAACTTAGCTTGTTCTTTGCCGACAACACCTTCAATAGAATCAATATCGCGACTAAAAGAATTGACGATTTGACCACCGTTTCGACCGGATGCTCCCCAGCCAATCCTTGCTGCTTCAAGCACCACAACTTTCATGCCGCTTTCTAATAAATGTAACGCAGAAGACAGCCCGGTATAGCCCGCGCCAATGATACAAACATCTGTTTCAATTATAGATTCTAAGCGAGGGCGTTCAACTTTATCATTAGCCGACGCGGCATAATATGAACTAGCATGAGGTGTGGCGGACATAGCACTTCCTTTATAGGTTCAAAACGTAAAACAACTGATTCATCCTACACTTAAGCAAATTCAAAAACTAGCATTTACTATGAAATTTTTGACACTTTGTAGAATATATTAAACACCCACGTAATCAAAATAGCGTAAAAACATTTGAGTAGCAGACATAGCGAATAAAAAAGCCATACTGATGTCAGTATGGCTTTTAATCTTGGTCTATTGAATGATGTTATTCCATCGCAGCTTTGGCTTTTTTCTCTGCTCGGCGGGCTAAATACCAAGACAGGAAAGCAACCAAGGACACAGCTAAAATAATAATTGTCGCTAGCGCGTTAATCTTAGGTGATACCCCTAAACGCACAGACGAAAACACGACCATTGGCAAGGTTGTAGAACCCGGACCAGAGGTAAAGCTGGCAATCACTAAATCATCTAATGACAAACTGAATGATAATAACCAACCAGCAATAAGAGATGGGGCTATCATGGGTATGGTAATCAAAAAGAAGGTTTTTAATCGCGTTGCACCTAAATCCATCGCAGCTTCTTCAATTGATAAGTCCAGTTCACGCAGTCTTGACGACACCACCACAGCAACATAAGCCGCACAGAAAGTAGAGTGAGCAATCCACACGGTAAACATGCCACGCTCAGTGGGCCAGCCAAAGGTTTCTGATATCTGTACAAATAATAATAATAACGACAAACCGGTGATGACTTCTGGCATAACCAAAGGAGCAGTAATCATATTAGACAGGGTTAACTTAGCCCATGAGCGTCTAAAACGGGTCATAACAAATGCCGCCATCGTACCAATTATCACCGCCATAGTAGAACTGTAAAAGGCGATGCGTAAACTGGTCCAGACGGCATTTAATATTTGCTCATCTTGAAATAGTTCGCCATACCATTTAGGTGAAAAACCTCCCCATACGGTAACCAATTTTGATTCATTAAATGAATAGATCACCAAAATAAGCATTGGCGCATATAAAAATATCAATCCAAACCACAACATCACTTTAGAGAAACTTAAGTTCTTCATAGATCGTTCTCCATGTTGCGTGACTGATATCGATGGAACAAGGTAATCGGGATAATCAGTAACGCTAACATCACAATGGCTAATGATGACGCTACAGGCCAGTCGCGGTTATTAAAGAACTCTTGCCACAACACCTTACCAATCATTAACGTGTCTGGGCCGCCCAGTAATTCAGGAATAACAAACTCACCTACCGCAGGGATAAATACCAACATAGAGCCAGCGATAACACCGCCCTTTGATAATGGTAGAGTGATTTTCCAGAAGGTATTAAGACTGCTAGAGCCTAAATCTGAGGCCGCTTCAATTAAGCTTAAATCCAATTTAACCAGAGTGGCGTACAGCGGCAAAATCATAAACGGCAGGTAGGCATAAATAATACCTATGTACACAGCAAAGTTAGTATTGAGCATTTGTATCGGTTCTGAAATAACCCCTAACCACATCAAGGCATTATTAATTAGACCGTTATTGCTTAAAATACCCATCCAGGCATAAATGCGGATCAAAAATGAAGTCCACGATGGCAGCATGACCAACAGCAGTAATACCGCCTGCATCTTTACTGGAGCACGGGCAATGGCATAAGCCATTGGAAAACCGAGTACCAGACACCCAATAGTGGCAAAGAAAGCCATTTTTAATGAGGTCAGATAAGCCATGTAATACATCGAATCTTGCAATAACAATAAATAGTTACCCAAGTTAACGAATATATTGAGTGCCTCATCTACATAATTAAATGTTGCCTCGTAAGGTGGAATCGCAATCGCAGCAGTAGAAAAACTAATCTTTAGCACAATGGCGAACGGTAAGGCAAAAAACAATAACAACCATAGGTATGGAATCCCCATGGTGAGATGTCGGCCTTTGAATATTTTCAATGGATTCTTCATGAGTTCAATACAACCCCGCTGGTGTCTTCCCAACTGATGTAAACCTCTTCTTCCCATGTAGGATGATCGGCGCGGCGTTCACGATTAATCATTGAGCATTGGACAATTTGATTGTTTTTTAACTTAATGTAATACACTGATAAGCCACCAAGATAAGCAATATCATGCACTACACCATGAGCCCAGTTGTAATCACTTTCGGGCTTTTGACGGCTAATAATGGTTTTTTCTGGGCGCAAAGCTAAAAATACATGTTTATTTTCAAGGCTGGTTGAAATACCGTGACCAATATAAAACAGCTGCGATAAGGTTGGAGACTTAATGATTGCGTGGTCAACTTCATCTTCGATGATCTCACCATCAAATAAATTAACCGTACCAATAAACTCTGCCACCATTCGACTGGCCGGCGACTCATAAATATCCATTGGGCTGCCAGTTTGTGCAATCCACCCTTCATGCATAATAGAAATGCGTCCAGCCATGGTCATGGCTTCTTCTTGGTCGTGGGTAACCATCACACAAGTCACGCCTACCGCTTCTAAAATATCGACCACTTCTAACTGCATTTGCGTACGCAGCTTTTTATCTAATGCGCCCATTGGCTCATCAAGTAATAATAATTTAGGTCGTTTCGCTAACGAACGAGCGAGTGCCACACGCTGACGCTGGCCACCTGATAACTGATGCGGTTTGCGTTTACCGTACTTTTCCATGTGCACCAGTTTAAGCATTTCTTTAACCCGCACGGCAATATCAGCCTTGGGCATTTTGTCTTGCTTTAATCCAAAAGCGATATTTTGCTCAACCGTCATATGCGGAAATAATGCATATGATTGGAACATCATATTAATAGGACGCTCGTATGGCGGCATATCAGTTATGTCGACACCATCAAGGAAAATACGCCCTTCACTTGGCTTTTCAAAGCCCGCTAACATACGTAATAAAGTTGACTTACCAGAACCTGAACCACCCAGCAGCGCAAATATTTCGCCACGATTAATGGTTAACGACACATCGTCTACTGCACGGACGTCGTCGAAAATTTTACTCACACGCTCAATTTTAAGCAGTACTTTATCTTGCGTCTTTGTGATTGGTTTATTGGTGACGCCCGAGGTGTTTACCATAATACTGCTCCGCCTTTTTGGAGTGTGCATACCACAACAGAAAAGTCTGTTTCAGGGCACACGTAACAATCTGTTAGATGGCTAAATTAGCCAATAAATACATAAATATGTTTAAAAAACAGGGCGAGAAACTCGCCCTGTTATGAGCGAGAAAGGTTATTGACCTGACTTCACTTTAGTCCAAGCACGTGTGACTACACGTTGAATTTTTAATGGACGAATATCACCAATATATAACTTATCAATTACCGATTGAGGTGGGTAAATGGCTGGGTCATTACGGATAGCTTCGTCAACTAATGCTTGTGCTGGTGCGTTAGGATTTGCGTAAGCAACATAGTTACTGATAGGTGCAATCACTTCAGGGCGAAGTAAATAGTTTATCAGCTTATGGGCGTTATCAATGTTAGTGGCATCTTGTGGAATAGCTAACATATCAAACCATAAGTTGGCGCCTTCTTTTGGAATAGAATAGCCAATCTTATTACCGTTACCGGCTTCATCTGCACGTGCAGCTGCTTGGAATACATCACCAGAGAAACCAAACGCGACACAAATATCGCCATTCGCTAAATCAGAGATGTAGCGTGATGAATGAAAATACGTGACGTAAGGACGTACTTTTTCCAATACTTCGGCGGCTTTTTCATAATCATCAGGATTTTTACTGTTAGGATCTAAGCCTAAATAAATCAGCGCTTGAGGTAACATATCATCAGCAGAATCTAACATCGAAAAACCACATGATGCGATTTTTTCTGCGTACTTAGGATTAAAAATTAACTCTAGAGAATCAAATGGCGCATCTTCACCTAATACCGCTTTGACTTTATCGATATTGTATCCGATACCATTAGTGCCCCATAAATAAGGGATTGCATACTGGTTATCGGGATCGGCTTTTTGAAGCTGTTTCATTAAATCAGGCTTTAAGTTGGCATAATTAGTCAACTTAGCGCGATCAAGTTTTTGAAAAGCGCCCGCTTTAATTTGCTTTGCTAAAAAGTGATTAGACGGAACAACAATGTCATAACCGCTGTGGCCAGAAAGTAATTTTGCTTCAAGTACTTCATTGCTGTCGAACACGTCATAAATGACATGAATACCGGTTTCTTTCTCAAAATTGGCTAAAGTATCTTCGGCAATATAATCCGACCAGTTGTACATTTTAACCACTTCCTGAGCCTGAATAGCGGTGCTAGCAAACACACCTGCTGTAATTAAGGCCACTGTGGATAGTTTGTTTAATAGCTTCATACTTTCTCCCTTTTGGATAATGGTCAGAATGGTACTGACATTCGTTTTTTTCGCTAGATCTTAACAGCGTGTAAAATCTTCTTTCTATTGAAAGAAATTATCCAATGCTACAACTTAACTATGCATCGGTATGGTTAACGCAACATCACTTTCGCCTTTCACTGTGAATACTATCAAAAACATTTTCGATTACTAGATCTGCTAAATGCAATTGGTTAAAAAATCACTATATCGCAATAATCATTCAGTAATTATGTATTAGTTGAGTATATTTAGGTGTTGATAAGTGTCATTTAATGCTTGGGTTGCTTTACTCACTAGCTCGTCAATTTCTGCGTGGCTAATGGTTAATGGTGGCGAAATAATCATAGTGTCGCCGACCGAACGCATAACTAAACCATGAGTGATACACGCATCGCGGCAATATGTTCCAACACCGACCTTGGCGTCAAATCGCTGCCGTAATGCTTTATCTTTCACTAACTCTATGGCGGCAACTAAACCAATGCCGCGAACCTCACCCACTAATGGATGTTCGGCCAATTGTTGTAAGCGCGACTGTAAATACGGCGAACTATCATTTGCCACACGTTCAACTAATTTTTCTTGCTCAATAATACGAATATTCTCTAATGCAGCGGCAGCGGCAACCGGATGACCGGAATAAGTAAAACCATGGGTAAATTCGCCACATTCTTGCTTAATAACGTCTGCCACTTTGTCTGACACAATCACCCCGCCCATTGGCACATAACCCGAAGTCATGCCTTTGGCGATAGTGATGAGATCAGGCTGCAAATCATAATACTCTGCCGCAAACCACTTTCCGGTGCGGCCAAAGCCGCTGATCACTTCATCAAGAATAAATAAAATATCGTATTTGGCTAAAATGCGTTTTATTTCAGGCCAATATGTTGAAGGTGGAATAATCACCCCACCCGCGCCCTGAAAAGGTTCAGCAATAAACGCGGCAACATTGTCTTCGCCTAGCTCAATGATTTTGGCTTCTAATGCCTGTGCTGTTTGTAACCCAAATGCTTCAGCAGACAAGTCTTTGCCCTCTGCATACCAATAAGGTTGCGCAATATGCACCACACCAGGAATAGGTAAATCACCTTGTTCATGCATGCCAGACATACCACCTAAACTGGCCCCGGCAACCGTTGAACCATGGTAAGCATTCACTCGACTGATAATGGTTTTCTTGTTTGGCTTACCTTTTAAATCCCAATAACGTCGCACCATGCGCAAATTAGTGTCATTTGACTCAGAGCCTGACCCGGTAAAAAACACATTATTCATGTGCGCTGGAGCCAGAGAAGCAATTTTTTGAGCTAACTCAATTGCAGGAGGATGAGAGCATTGAAAAAAACTATTATAAAAAGGTAGCTTCTGCATCTGCTGGCTGGCGGCATCAACGATTGACTGGCGACCATAACCCACATTGACACACCATAAACCTGCCATCGCATCGAGCAGTTTATGTCCCATTACATCCCACAAATAGACGCCATCTGCACGTTCAATCACCCGAGTCCCTTTTTCGGCTAACCCCTTTGAGTCGGTGAATGGATGAATAAAATGTTGTTTATCTGCAGTTTGCAGACGCTCAAGCTCATGTTGCTGGCTCATCGCATCTGTCGGTAATGGGTTTGGCATACTGGTATCCTTACAAACAGGTAACAAATTAATGTTTATTTGCTACCTGTTGTTATCCACAAACATTAGTAATCTAAGTTAACGTTCTCAACTATCATTACACGGTTAATAATAAGAACTCACGTTCCCATGAACTTACAACGCGTCTAAAGTTTTCAAGCTCTGCTTGCTTAACCGCCACAAAACCTGTGGTAAATGATTGGCCTAGATACTCAATACAAGCATCACTGGTTTGCATCGCAACTAACGCTTCTTCTAAGGTCAAAGGTAAGCAGTTGTCATTATTAGTACGGCTTTCGTTTGACTTGCCGGTCACAGGCGTAGAAGGTTTTAAATCATCAACCATACCGATATAACCACATAATAAGCTGGCAGCAATCGCGAGATAACAGTTAGCATCGGCACCTGGAATACGGTTTTCAATACGACGATTTTGTGGTGATGATTCTGGAATACGTAAGCCACAAGTACGGTTTTCAACGCCCCATTCAAGGTTTACGGGTGCAGATGTACCAGGCAAGAAACGGCGGAACGAGTTAGCACTTGGCGCCATTAACGGTAACAATTCTGGAATGTACTGTTGTAAGCCCGCAATGTAGCTAAGGAATAATTTGCTTTGAGTACCATCTTCTTTAGTGAAAATATTTTTACCGGTTTTAATATCAAGCACGCTTTGGTGAATGTGCATTGCACTACCAGGCTCATCGGTAACTGGCTTGGCCATGAACGTGGCACACACATCATGCTTTAACGCAGCTTCTTTCAATGTACGCTTAAAAATGAACACCTGATCGGCTAATGACAATGCATTGCCATGGCTGAAGTTAATCTCCATTTGTGCCGGACCGTCTTCATGGATCAAGGTATCAATATCAAGGCCTTGAACTTCACACCAGTCATACATGTCTTCGAACAAAGGATCATATTCGTTAGCAGCGTCGATAGAGAAAGACTGACGTCCAGCTTCTGGGCGACCAGAGCGACCAATAGGTGGCTTAAGCGGTAAATCATGGTCGTCAGAGCGTTTGGTGAGGTAGAATTCCATTTCTGGCGCAATAACCGGTTCCCAGCCTTTATCTTCATAAAGCTTTAGTACTTTCTTCAATACATTACGCGGTGACAGTTCAATCGGGTTGCCCATACGATCATAACAATCGTGAATAACCTGAGCGGTAGCTTCAACAGTCCATGGCAGCATGAAAACAGCGTTTTCGTCTGGCACACAAACAAAATCGATATCGGCATCATCAAGAAGTTGATAGTAAATCTCATCATCGATGAAATCACCAGTCACTGTTTGTAACAACACACTCTCAGGTAAACGCATGCCTTTTTCTGATACAAACTTATCTACTGGGGCTATCTTGCCACGTGCAATCCCAGTCATGTCACTGATAACACATTCAACTTCGGTAATTTTTTTGTCTTTCAAAAAAGCGATTAACTTATCCATTTTTATCTCACTTGTGTTGCCGCATAATGTCTACAGGCTTGTCCGAATGCTTCGAAAATAGCAGTATAGAATGCATTTTCAGTTACTTTCCATTCTGGATGCCATTGAACACCTAATGCAAAATTTTTAGCATTTTTAACAGAAAATGCTTCGACTAATCCGTCTGGAGCGAATGCTTCTGGCTGTAACCCCTCACCAAGACGATCAACGCCTTGAGTATGAACAGAGTTAACCTCTGCGGTGTTACAGCCCCATGCATCGTGAAGAAGCCCGCCAGCGACAAGATTTACTTGATGCGAAATACCATATTGTTCATCTAAAGGGGCTTTCTTATCTTCACGATGTTCAATATACGTGCCAACTTCATGTAGCTTTTGATGCAAACTGCCACCATACACCACATTCATTTCTTGAAAACCACGACAAATACCCAATACCGGAATACCGGCATCAATCGCAGCTTTTATCATGGGTAAGGTTATTGCGTCACGCTTGGGATCATGATGAGTGCCCTCATCACTAGGGAGCCCTTGGTAGTGGTGAGGTTCAACATTTGATGGTGAGCCAGTGAAAAGAATGCCGTCAAGACGAGCAAGAATAGCGTCAATAGGCGCATCGACACCAAGCGATGGGATAACTAAGGGAAAACCTTTTGCGCCATTGACCACACTCAACAAATATTTTTCGCCCACTATGTTAAATGGATGAAGACCTATTTGCTGATTGCACGCTACTACCCCTATGAGGGGAATACCTGACTGAGACATATCTCACCTTTAGCAAAGAATGTGATGAACTTATTGTTTTACGTGTTCATTTTTTCACACACTACACGGATTTTTTTAGCTAGGCAAGAGGATAACGGAGGATAAAAATAACTTTTAATAAAAATAAATTAAAACACTTTAAATACATTACGTTAACTTTAAATCAACCAAGATGTATAAAAAAATCATCTCATCAACATTGATGAGTTATCACGATAAAATGCGCCAAAATGGGGAGATGAATGCACAATAAAAGGGAATTTGTTGCTTAATATTCTTTACACAAAACAATAATCACATGCTAGGAGGAGAGTCTGTAACAGCAAAAAGTAGACTCATTATTTACTTTTGATAGGTGGGAATAGCTAGATTAATGGATGATCTTGCGCTATTCCCTTGAACAAAAACAGTCGATATAGCAGAAAGAAATGAATGATAAACCATCAAAAATCAGCGGGGGTCGTTGCGCTTACAACCTTACAAGCTTGCTCAAATGGGTTACGAAAACGGTGTGGTTGTTCACTGTTAAAATAATAACTGTCACCTTCTTCAAGAGTAAAAACTTCTTCACCCACAGTAAGCTCAAGTTTACCAGAGACAATGATACCGCCTTCTTCACCCTTGTGCTGCAGCATTTCAGCGCCGGTATCAGCATTCACTGGGTATGTTTCACTCATCACTGACATTGCTCGGTTGGGGTAATCTCGGCCAATTAGCTTATAGACTAATTCACCAGTACCAATATCGAGCAACTCATTACTGCGATAAACCACTTTCAGGTCTCCAACAGAACCGTCATCAATTGAGAAGAAATCGACTAATGACATCGGGATCCCAGATAAGACCTTTTTCAGTGAACTCACCGAAGGACTGACACTGTTTTTCTCAATCATTGAAATTGTACTGTTGGTCACCCCTGCACGCTTGGCCAACTCGCGTTGAGATAACCCTTTCAATTTGCGAACAGCTTTTAGGCTTGTACCAATATCCAAATTTATTCCCCTATTAAATCTTGACTGATAGCCTGCGACTAAGTGTTGCAGATTATTAACACTTTACCAAAAATCTGTACTAATTAAGCATGATAACTTACTTAAATCAAAGCAATTGTATTTTACACTAAATAAGTGTTAAATAAAATGCACACTCTAGATGTGTCACCTTGCATCTAACTATTTATTTAAAATCTATTATTATAATACAATCAATAGCTTGGAGAGTATATGCCACGTAATACCCCGATTCATAGCCAACAGTACCCAGATTCCTTTTATGTCGCGACAGCAAAAGAGCTTTATCAGCACCCAAAACTGACCGAAAATATAACGGCAGATGTGTGTATTGTGGGGGGTGGATTCAGCGGGATTAATACCGCTATTGAACTCAGACAACGTGGTTACAGTGTGGTATTACTCGAAGCTAAACGCATTGGTTGGGGCGCATCTGGGCGTAATGGTGGTGAACTGATCCGTGGCATAGGGCATGACGCGACTCAATTCCGCAATGAAATTGGTGGTGAAGGCGTAAAAGCCATTCAGCAAATGGGTTTTGAAGCGGTTGATATCGTCACGCAGCGAATTACCGATCATAAAATCGATTGCGACTTGCATATGGGCTATTGCGATTTAGCCGTAAAATCACGACATATGGATGATTTAGCTGCAGAATACCAAGATCTAAAAGACCAAGGTTATCAAAAATCAATCAAACTGCTGGATCGTTCGCAAATAGGTGAAGTTATCGGTTCAGACTTTTACCAAGGCGCATTAGTTGATATGGGCAGCGGACATTTGCACCCACTAAATCTAGCCTTGGGTGAAGCAAAAGTAGCTCGTGAGCTTGGCGCACAATTATTTGAATACAGCGCCGCAGAAAAAATCATTAAAGGCAATAAACCCAAAGTGATTACCGCTGAAGGCGAAGTGAATTGTAACTATCTCGTGTTGGCTGGCAATGGTTATATCGGCAATAAATTAAGCCCTTTTCTTGGCGGAAAAGTACTCCCCACAGGCACCTACTTATTAGCCACGGAGCCGTTAACCGAACAACAATGTGCCAGTATCATCCCGCAAAATATGGCATTTGCCGATATGCGCGTGGCATTAGATTACTTCCATTTATCGGCAGACCGCCGTTTATTGTTTGGCGGTTTATGCACTTATTCTGGTAAAGACCCAAAAGATATTGAAGCTGAATTAAGACCTAATCTTGAAAAAGTGTTCCCGCAATTAAAAGGCATCAAAATTGATTATGAATGGGGTGGCATGATGGGCATTGGCGCCAACCGCATGCCGCAAATCGGCCGCTTACCCGACGCAGCCAACATCTACTTCGCCCAAGCCTATGCAGGTCATGGTGTAAACGCCACCCATATGGCTGCTAGATTAATAGCTGAAGCAATTAGCCAACAATCACAACGCATTGATGTGTTTAATGACATTAAACACATGACTTTCCCTGGCGGCCCAATGTTGCGCTCGCCATTACTTGCTGCTGGAATGTTGTATCACAGAATGAAGGATTTGCTTTAGGTTGATGGATTTGCTGTGGGTTGGCAAAAGGGTCAACCTTATGTCCAAACTTCGTTGGATTGAGATAGCAGGTTCAATTCCATCTTAGTTGATCATATGAATTGTCACCCTTTTATGGCCTACGGCCACCAACGTCGTGGCGCTTCGCCCACACCAGACTTTTCAAACTTCGTTTGAAGTAACATCGCAAAGTTCCACCCTGCACGGGCCAAATACGGCGTCATTCCGGCAATGCTTTTGAGCCGCAATCCAGGTGTTATTTTTGCTTTGTACTTTATGGCCTGCGGCCACTAACGTTATGGCGCTTCGCCCTCACCAGACTTTTCAAACTTCGTTTGAGGTAAGATCGCAAGGTTCCACCCTGCACAGGCCAAATACGGCGTCATTCCGGCAATGCTTTTGAGCCGGAATCCAGGTGTTATTTTTGCTTTGTACTTTTGTACTTTTGTACTTTTGTACTTTATGGCCTGCGGCACTAACGTCGTGGCGCTTCGCCCACACCAGACCAAGAGGAAACCAACGGCTGTTCCCTCTTGGAACTCCCAGCCGCCCCGCAACATTTTCGCGATTTACAAAACAACAGCTGCGAAAAGTCGCCATGGGGTCAGATTTAACTTTGACCTACATTTGCAGACTGCTTCGGCCTTATTCGAAAATGCTAACGCTTCAGATGGGGCGTCCCTTCCCCTCCAAAGCTAGCTGGCCGTCCATGGCCAGCTCACGCAATTTTCTTCAAAGGCCTCAAGTCCAGAGTTGAATTTGGGCGTTTTCAATCAAGGAATCTAAATCATTTTTGGACAGAAACGAGCTAGGTTTCCAAATCTAATTCGTAAGTTTAGGATTGAAATTTCTATGGATTAACGCTCAAAGCAGCTGCGCGGTACGCGTCGGCTAGCTTTGCTTGTTAGCACTAAAACTCGACCTCAACTTTATCAAATTTTGATTCCTCTATCCGGGAAGTTGCTATTTGATCAGCTGTAAAGCCTAAGCTCCTTAACACTGGGAACACGGCTTTATTAGAGTTTAAGTCTCTAGCAAAGTTAAATCGTTCGCGATGCTCAAGAAGAAAATTTAACTCATGCAGCAACATGCAAGAAAGCTTAATAGTGTTTTTTATTGATGAAACACAATATTCACCGTTCTCGGTGAATTCATTCAAATACAAGTCTGAATGACGCTCAATTTCACTTAGCCTAATTGGAATGCGTTTAATTGCCAGCCTTTGCTGCGATGTTAGCAACAAAGCCGATTTCTTATACAAGTCAACGAGTACACCCGAATTAATTCTTTTTGGCATAGGAACTGGAATCTGCCCTGCACCTGCAAGGTCAGGTTCCGATCTCAAATTTAGCAGGAACTTAAAATTTGCAGCCAAATCCTCCGCAAGCTCAACATGGATATCTTCAAGCTCAATAAACACTTCCTTAAGACTTTCCTTCCGGAGGGTTTCAGCTTTCTTTTTCTCAATGGTTGGAATTAAGAGAACCGACGTCAGAACACCTAAAAAAAATATTCCAAATTTAACTACAAAGTCCATACGGTACCTTAGAGGTGCTAACGCTTTAAATATGGGGCGCGTGCTGTTTGCTCGTCCCAGCACAGCTTGCTGGGCAAACACAATTTACTTGTTAGTACGATATGCCGCACCAACGCCTAATGGGTCTATTTCAATCTGAGACGTAAACCTTACGTCTGCTATTTTAACTACACCGTGCTTAACAAACTGGGCGACTATTTCGAAAGCTTCAGAAGCTTTCACTTCAGTGACATTGATTGAACTTTGATATATCAGAACAATGTCGGATTGAATGGCTTCATTTAGGAGTTTACTAAACTTCCTTTCGTCCAGTTTTTCACTATCATTAAAAACCCGCACCCAATTACCCCGATGCCCTATTCTGCCGTGTGATAGCTTGTGCATGAGTGTGATAATTTCTCGATTCGTCATTTATCGTACTAACGCTTCAAAGCAACAGCGCAGCTTTTTCGCGACTGATGCCTTTATAGTTTTACTCAATGTATTTTGATACAACACCACGTAGATCCGAGAAGAAAAAAGCTCCCCAAAATGTAGTTTCTTTAAAGAAAATTGTTTCGTTCGAAGAAGCATCAAATACAACTGGAAACTCAAATATACTCCAATGTTTTGATGGTACTTGTGAAACAAATTGTTTAACTTCATCACTAACATCGTTTGCAATGATTATAGGAATAATCATATATCCAAATTGTAGTCCCCGTAAAAGAGGAACTCGATTTAGTTTCTTGCCAATATTGAAACCAGCATTAAATAAATTTTTAAAATCCAAAATTGTCGGTGCATCAACAACTTGAATAACAATATGCTGCGATAAAATCACGAGACCTTTCCACGAAAAATAAGTTCGTGATGCAACAATATTTGCATTCGTATCATTCTGAAGCTCGACATCTACTGAAACTTTATATCCTGCGTTGGATAGTTTTTCTTTGATTAATTCCAATTTATTCAATTCATGACTCTACATTCACTAGATAGCTAACATTTTATTAGTGCGCATGCGCGTTTACCTCATTAGACCGGTGAAAACGCGCACAGTTAACTGATTGTATTACAAAGAAGTTACCAGCTTTTTATCAAATACACCATCAAGGAAAACGCGCATGCACGTTTTCCAAACCTATTAACTAATTTGGGGGAAGTATATGCAAATGATTTTAAAGGTTTTTGTTAATTTCAGGCTGAAAAATGCGCAAGCTAATGAGTTTGAAAACGCTCAAAACGACTTAGATTTGAATATAACTGTATGCCCATCCAATTCCGCTCACTCATGAAGAAGATCTACAGGCAGCGTTAATAGATAAGAATTTGTAGGGCAACTCGTTCGTCGATTTTCGATTCACTAAACAAGTGCTAGCAAGTTTCGGGGCATAAATGATTTGCATACCTTGCTTGAAATTGGCGTGATTCAACTCTGAACTTGAGGACGTTGAAGAAAATAGCGTGAAGCTCACATGGAGGTGAGCTTAGCTTTCGCGGTACAGGATGTACCATCGGAAGCGTTAGCATTTTCACTCCTTATTACAAGATAGGCCGAAGCAGGTTTCAAATGAAATTAAAAGCTTGTTCAATCCCCATGGCGACATTTTCGCAGCTGTTGTTTGCAGCTGTTGTTTTGTAAATAGCGAAAATGTTGCGGGGCGGCTGGGCTAATTCATTTATAAAGAGTAAAGAGGGAATAGCCGTTGATTTCCTCTTGGTCTGGTGTGGGCGAAGCACCACGACGTTAGTGGCCGCAGGTCATAGCCTAACCAACTTTGGGGCAACAATGCGTTAGCGACTTATTGTAAAATGAGTCTAATTTAATCTTTAACCTTTACCCAATTCATGTATTTCTCATCAGCAATACTCAACATATCTAAATCTTCAGCGGTATCGCCGTAAGCATAAACACAATCATAATGATCTAAATTAAAACGTTCACAGATCCGTTTAGATTTCATTTTTTCACTACAATCGCCTGAGGTATAAAAGCCAGATAATTTGCCATTGATTACCGCTAACTCACTACAAATCAACATCACTCCTAATTCATTACACCAATGCTTTAAATAGATATCAATGGATGCAGATACCACAACAACATGATCGCCGTTATCTTTATGCCAGCGAATTTTATCAAGTGCGTGAGATCGAATGAACTGAGGAATAACTTGTTTGGTAAAATCCAATCCCATTACATCAAGCGCATGGTGTTCTTTTTGATAAAAAGCGACAAAACTGGCAATGGGGCGCATTTTATTGGCAGGAAGTATGCCCAATTTATACATAATCACAAAAGGAGCGAGCAACACATTACCTACTATTAATCGAGCACCTGTGGTCGAGTAACGTAAAAATTTACTATACATATCGGCATTCGTAATCGTGCCATCAAAATCAAATAAGGCTAAATTCACTTTAATTTCCTTTAATGCATTAGCTTTTATGGCGATGATTAAGTGACTCACAATCTATTGACTGAATGTATATAAATTGTCTGCTTCGATTCAGAGTCGATGTCATGACACTTATTAACTGAAAAAATAAAATATGCTACTCAATTATAATTGCTGCAACCTTTGAACATGCTGCATCATTAAAGTGTCTAACACTTCAGGGCTTAAGCTAAATATTTGTACTATTTCTTCGCCGGTTTTAGAAAGCGTTGCTTGCTTGTCTTCAAAAGTAATATGTAAACCTAACGCTTTTAACGTCTGCTGATCATAACTGTATAATGGCGTGTTTCGTTTATCTTTTAAGCCTGGCATCATCCCCAATACTGTGACAGCTTGATTAACCTTAACCTTGTCAAAAAATACACGTTCGGCTTGTTCCCACTGCAAAATATATTCAACCATAGTTTTGCTGTACTTACTTAAGTCTTCCGAGCCGTATAATAGTGGTTGTAACGCCCCACCATGCCAACCTAACAGGGCATCTTGTTTTATCGTCACATCATCACTGGCCGTTACAACATAATTAGCACAAGATGACGCACAGACTTTATCGACTGTGACCTTTAATTTATGCCGATATACCAATTCACCTAATCGTATTCCAGCAAACACATCGCCCCCACCACTAGTAATAACCAATGAGGTGATTTGAGTTGAGCTATTTGCTATACCTTGTTCAAAGGCGGCAACATTGTCTGGGTTAATTTCACCGTTATAATTAATGGTATTGGGAAGTAAGGGATCGATAACAAGGCTGAAAGCAGGTTGTTTGCTTGCACAACCGGTTAAGGTTAGCAGCATAGCGAGCAGTAGATAACGCATTCATATTCCATCATGATGTTGAGTTGGCAAAAAATTAGCACAACAAGCTCATTATCCACAAGTAAATGATGTCACTTCCTCGATAATATTGATTAATCAGACTCTAACTGAACATTATTGCCAAATACCTCTCATTGCAGGTCGTTGGACTATATAGCTTTTAGATTATGTTGCTGCTTTAACCATCCGGTTTCATTTTGATTAAGTGCGTTGAAGACTCTTTATAAAAGAATGCGTGAGCCTGACATGGCCTGTCTCGCACATCTGACCTATATGGATATTGGAAATGTCATAATGATGTCGGGAACATCATTGACCATGTGCTTTAAGGTATTCAGACATCCTGTCTATCAGATGCCCGCTCGCTTTCGAGAAGGAATGTCGTTCTTTAGCATCCACGACATTCGTGAATCCATTCACATCAGATTCCCATGGGAAGCGTTAGTATTTTCATTATTTATTAATAAGATGGCCGAAGCGGAGCTCAAACTAAGCCAAAGGCTGGATCAATCCCCATGGCGACCTTTTCGCAGCTGTTGTTTTGTAAAAAGCGAAAATGTTGCAGGGCAGCTGGGCTAATTCTTTTATAAAGAGTAAATAGGGAACTGCAGTTGGTTTGCTCTTACTCTGCTATGAGCAAAGCACCACGACGTTAGTGGCCGTAGGCTATAAAAAAGCTGGATTCCGGCTCAAAAAATAATGCCGGAATGACAGCAACATTGGCCCTACTCTATTGGTAAAGCTGCATCTCCGCCCCACACAGCCCAAGAACCATCGTATAAAACCGCTTGATGGTGTCCGGCTACATAGGAAGCTAAAATCAAAATACATGCGGTAATGCCTGAACCGCAACTAAACACTCGTTGAGCATTATTACTGGTATCTAAGGTCGCGAAAATGGTATGCAATTCACGAATCGATTTCATTTTAAAACCATTTAATACCTGCGCAAAAGGCAAGTTGAGCGAACCGGGAATATGACCACTGCGCATGCCCACTCTAGGCTCTGGTGAGGTACCATTAAAACGCCCTGCTGCACGTGCATCAATCACATCAACGTTGGCATGGCCAAGATGGGTTAACACAAACTCAGTGTCACACATTTTGTGTTGTTGCAAACGACCTTTGATATCGCCTGAGTGAGTAGCAGATGAGAATTGGCGGACGGTATCTCGTCCTTCTGCTTGCCATTGTGGTAAACCACCATCGAGTACAAATACCTTATCAAAACCCATAGTTTTGAAAGTCCACCACGCTCGCGGGGCAGAATAAATACCTTGATTGTCGTAAATCACTACTGTGCTGTTATGGGTTATTCCCAATGACTGCGCAGCATCAGTAAACTGCTCATCCGTAGGCATTGCATGAGTTTGTGATGATCGATGATCAAAAAAAAGCTTGTCCATTTGGCATGATAACGCGCCAGGGATAACGAAAAGTTCATCGTATACTAATGGCTCTTTTCCCAGCACAATTTCCATACTGGCATCAAGTAACACAAGCTCAGGATCATCAAGATGTAATGCTAACCAATCAGTTGTCACTAAAGGATTATTCACGATTAACCTCACTGCAATTTGTTTATAAAACAACAATATTGCACTGTCATAACGCAATAGCAAGTCATTCAGCTATTGATAGCAATTAACCTCATTGTGCTCGATTAATATCCATATCTTTATTCGCTGGATAAATGAAATCCTACACCTTAAATTGTGACACTAGCTGGTTTAACTGCTCAGCTAAACGGGCTATTTCAGCACTTGAACTGCGGGTTTGAGTTGAAGCTTGTGAGTTTTCTTCGGCGATACGTTTAACATTAATAATATTCTCATTAATGCTCTCAGCCACTGAACTTTGTTCTTCTGCGGCGCTGGCTATTTGCATGTTCATGTCATTGATCAAATTTACAGCATTCGTAATTGATTTTAGTGCAGTATTGGCTTTACTGGCTTGCGCTACACAATGTTCAGCTTGTGTTTTTCCCTGGCTCATCACAGAGACAGCATTTTCTGTTCCGGCCTGAAGCTGTTCAATAATGGTCTGGATTTCAGACGTTGACCTTTGAGTTCTCTCTGCAAGAGTGCGAACTTCATCAGCCACAACGGCAAAACCTCGCCCTTGCTCTCCTGCTCTAGCGGCCTCAATAGCAGCATTTAACGCAAGTAAATTGGTTTGCTCTGCAATACTTCGAATAACACCTAAAATGGAACTGATGTTTAGGACTTCTTTTTGCACTTCGTGTAATTTCTCTGAGGAATCATTCACACTCGATGACAGAGAATTGATAGAGCTTATTGTTTGGTCCACAACTTGTGAACCTGATAATGATTCAATATTTGCCTGATTAGCGGCATCAGCCGCTTTTGCCGCACTATCTGCAACATCATGAACGGTTGCAGCCATTTCATTCATTGCGGTGGCAACCATATCCGTTTCAGATTCTTGTCGAGAAATCCCATTGGACGTTTGTTCTGTGACAACAGCGAGCTCTTCAGATGCTGATGCTAACTCAATACTGGCGGCATTAATTGTGGTGAGCATCAGTTTTAATTTAGTTGACGTATCTTGAATAGCATTCAGTAACATACCCGTTTCATCTTTACTGCTACTCTCTAACCGAACTGTTAAATCGCCTAAAGCTAATTGATTTGCCGCATTAACAGCGGTTTGGATGGGCCGAGTAATACTGATGGTGAGAAGATATGCAATAACGAGCCCTATGACGATTGCAGTAATAGACATGATCAATGTGAACTGAATACTGTCTGCAATGGTGACATCAAGCTCAGAGCCTAATGCTTTTTGCTCATTCATTACTGAGAGTTTTATATCTTCTGTGGCATGAGCGATTTTAGGGCCATGCACATCTAAAACATTTTTAATTAAGTTATTTCTGCTGACAATAGCATCATGTACCTGATTCATTGATGCTAAGTAAATTTTATGGTTTTTTTCAAACTCGAGCATTAAACTTCTTTGCTCGCTTTGATTAAGATTTTTATCGAGTTGATCGAGCTTAGTTGCCATCTGATTAGTCATTTTCTCAAGGGCTAAGCCAAAATCACTTTCTTGATTAGTTTGCAAATACTTCACCATAAATAAACGCCCCATTAGCAGGGTGTCTTTAACATAACTGGCATAATAAACCGCTTGATTATCTTCATTATCATTTGACGATTGAATAAGACTTTCTATGGTGGCAAGCATTTTCTCTCCGCTTGGTACCAGCTGAGTGTCATTGATTTTATGTCTTTGTCGAATCAACTCAACAACCTGCTCAAATGATTGTTGGTAAGTGCGAAATGATTCTTCAACAAAGGTAATCTGTGCGGCTCTCTCAGGCGCCTTGATTTGCTTTTTCGCTTCCTCAAGGTAAGTTTTCATTTTGGTCACATCACTGTTGTACTCGACTAAATCTTCATCAGACTGACTGATGAGATAATCTTTCACCTTAATACGCACCAATAACATATTAGCCTGAAGTCTTCCGGCGATATTCGTGTCTTGTGCTAGTGATTTATAATGAAGAAAACTCGAACCAGATGAGTTAAGTGCGCTAATGCTAGTCACCACAACAATTGCAAGTAGTATGAGCACCAAACCAAAACCGCCACTGATTTTTGCACCGAGCTTTAGATTGTTAAACATGAGTCACCTCAAATAATATCAACTAGCAAAATTGTGATTAGCTGAATGTCGCCATCAGCAGCTAAAAGGATATAACCAGCAAATATTATTACCAACATCTTGCCAACATATCAATTTAAATAATTGATTTAACATGCTAAAAACCATATTTATCAACCAATAATAAAACTAAAGGTTTACATAAAAATTGATTGTTAATACTTAAAGCTAGTGTTAAATAAAGAGTAAATAAGAAATACAAAGGTAGCTAAATAACAATGAAAACTGAGAAATTTGACGGGAATTACTAGGACAATAGTCGCTGGATGAAGCATATTTGGCGGCAGTACTCACCACATAAGGGGGGCTAGAAAGGTGTTACTTTTAGCAATATGCTTTTGCATCTATGCTGATATGTTAATCATAAATAAACCGTGAGTTCATCCTGCAATCAATTTATCATCTGACTAATTTTGAATCATTTATACACTGTGGTTTAGGGCGAGTAATCACATTCTTTAGCTTGAATACCTACTAATAAAAAAGCCCTTTATTAGCAAATAAAGGGCTTTTCAAATCTAAAACCTTAGTGACTATAGAGCAATCCAAGTCGCTTTAAGTTCAGTGTACTTATCAAACGCATGTAATGACTTGTCGCGGCCATTACCAGACTGCTTATAACCCCCAAATGGAGCCGTCATGTCACCACCGTCATAATGGTTTATCCACACCATACCGCTGCGCAGCGCTTTAGCCGTTTTATGGGCTTTACTTAAGTTTGAGGTCCACACACCAGCAGCTAGGCCATAGATAGTGTCGTTGGCAATCTTAATGGCTTCTTCCATGCCATCAAATTCAATAACCGATAACACAGGACCAAAAATCTCTTCACTGGCAATTTTCATGTCATTTTTAACATTACTGAAAATAGTCGGTTGCACAAACATGCCGCCGGTTTCTACCATCACTTGTTTGCCGCCATCAACTAAGGTAGCACCTTGTTCGCTGCCGCTTTTAATATAGTTCAATACATTAGTGAGCTGTTGTTGATCGACCATAGCACCACAAGTGGTTTTAGGATCAAGTGGATGCCCTGGTTGCCAGCCCTGCATTTGTTCAACTATCAACTTGATTAACTCATCTTTAACGCCTGACTCAACCAATAAGCGAGAACCAGCAGTACACACTTCGCCTTGGTTAAACGCAATCGCTACCGCAGCGGCTTCTGCTGCCGCTTTCAAATCTGGAGCATCGTTAAACACAATGTTTGGGCTCTTACCACCAGCTTCCAACCATACGCGCTTCATGTTCGACTCACCCGCATAAATCATTAACTGTTTGGCAATTTTTGTTGAACCGGTAAATACCAAAGTATCAATGTCCATGTGCAACGCCAGCGCTTTACCCACTGTATGACCAAAACCAGGTAATACGTTTAATACGCCTGCAGGAATACCCGCTTCAATGGCTAACTGGGCCATACGAATAGCGGTTAATGGTGATTTTTCTGATGGCTTTAAAATCACACTATTACCTGTCGCTAATGATGGCCCTAGCTTCCAGCATGCCATAATCATCGGGAAGTTCCACGGTACAATCGCGGCAACCACACCAACGGCTTCACGGGTGATCATGCCAATTTCGTTATGGGCTGTTGGCGCTATTTCATCATAAATTTTATCGATTGCTTCACCAGACCAACGGATAGCACGGGCAGCACCGACAACATCAACCCCTTTAGAATGCTGAATGGGCTTCCCCATATCTAGGGTTTCGAGTAACGCCATTTCATCGGCATTAGCTTCAAGTAAATCGGCAAACTTAATCATGACTTCTTTACGTTTTACTGGTGGTAAATTAGCCCAGGTACCCGCTTCGAATACTTCACGCGCATTGGCAACAGCAAGGTTTGCATCGGCTAAATCACAGCTCGCGACTTTGGCAAGAACTTTGCCATCAATTGGGCTGATACAGTCGAAAGTGTCACCAGACACAGCACTTTGATATTGACCATTGATAAATGCACTGCCATTGATTTGTAAACTTGCTGCCAGTGCTTCCCAATCGCTACGACTTGTTGGAGTACTCATTGTGACCTCGAAATAATAAATGGATTGATAAACACCAAAACTAAGAAATAAAGCAGGTGCCAAGACTAATTTGTGCCGTCTAAAATGGCTTACTGACACATTTATGTTAATCAATATTGTCACCTGATTATGCTGAACAGCAAGAAATTTTCAATATATTTTACAAAATAGGCACATTTAGTTTAAATAAATGCACAAAACACTTTTATGTTCATTATTTTTGACATAGCATAGCGAATATTCGTCACTCATTATTTAATCAGTTTAAGATGAATCCCTAATAATTGTAGCTATCAATGTAGAGTCAATTTATGAGCGAATATAAGCAAAATGGAATCAGCGATTCATCACAATCTTGGCCAAATATGGCGCACTTTTGGATGCCATTTACCGCCAACAAGCAGTTTAAAGCCAATCCACGTCTCCTTGTTTCGGCACAAGGAATGTATTACACCGATATTGAAGGCAATAAAGTACTCGATGCTACCGCAGGTCTATGGTGTTGTAATGCGGGACACGGAAGGCAAGAGATCTCAGAAGCGGTAAGTAAACAAATTAGCCAAATGGATTATGCGCCGTCGTTTCAAATGGGTCATCCACTTGCATTTGAATTAGCGCATAAACTCAGTCAGCTCAGTCCAGATGGATTAGATAAGGTATTTTTTACCAATTCAGGCTCAGAGTCGGTTGATACTGCACTTAAGATGGCACTTTGTTATCACAGAGCCAATGGTCAGGCATCTCGAACGCGCTTTATCGGCCGTGAGCTTGGCTATCATGGTGTCGGTTTTGGTGGCATCTCAGTGGGTGGCATTAGTAATAACCGTAAAACATTCAGCCAACAATTACTGCAAGGTGTTGATCACCTGCCTCACACTCTCGACATTGCCAATAATGCTTTCAGTCATGGTTTACCTCCACATGGCTTAGATAAAGCCGAAGTGCTTGAGCAACTGATTACGTTACATGGCGCGGAAAATATTGCCGCGGTCATTGTCGAGCCAATGTCAGGATCAGCAGGGGTTATTCTGCCACCAGACGGTTACTTGGCGCGCCTGCGTGAAATCACTCAAAAACACGGTATTTTGCTTATTTTTGATGAAGTGATCACCGGCTTTGGCCGAGTTGGTGCTGCTTTTGCCAGTGAACGCTGGCAAGTGACGCCAGACATGATAACCACAGCGAAAGCCATTAATAACGGTGCAATTCCGATGGGCGCTGTATTTGTCAGTAATACCATTCACGATACATGTATGAATGGCCCTAATGAGTTAATTGAATTCTTCCATGGTTACACTTATTCAGGCCATCCGGTTGCCGCAGCGTCAGCACTTGCAACTTTATCAATATATGAAGATGAGCAGTTATTTGAACGCGCTAAGGGACTTGATGCTTACTTTGAACAAGCCGTTCACAGCCTTAAAGGACTGCCAAACGTCATTGATATTCGCAATACCGGTTTAGTGGCAGGTATCCAACTGGCACCGAGCGATAAAGGTGTGGGTAAGCGAGGTTACGCCATTTTTGATCACTGCTTTAGGCAAGGTGCCTTAGTGCGAGCAACCGCTGACATCATCGCGTTATCACCGCCATTGATTGTAGAAAAATCACAAATCGACGACATGGTTAATCACATAAGCGATGCGATTAACGCGGTTGGTTAATCGTTTTTAAATACCCATTTCTTGAATACCTATTTTGCTTAAAAGGATCCAGTTCATGCTTAACATTACTCATTTTGTCGATGGGCAACACACACCCGCGAGTCAGCGTAATCAAACAATCTATGATCCTGCAACGGGTGAAACCCGTGGCCAAGTATCACTGGCGAGTCGTGAAGAAGTGAGCTTAGCGATTAGTGCGGCTAAAAAAGCTTACCAAACCTGGTCACAAGTCACCCCACTCAACCGTGCTCGGGTATTATTTAAATTTAAAGCCTTAGTCGAGCAACATGTTGATAAATTGGCACAATTAATCACTATTGAACACGGCAAAGTATTAGATGATGCTAAAGGTGAAATAACCCGAGGGCTAGAGGTCGTTGAGTTTGCTTGTGGCATTCCACATTTGCTCAAAGGCGAACATACTCAGCAAGTGGGTGGCGGTGTTGACTCATGGTCAGTTAACCAATCGTTGGGTGTGGTGGCGGGTATTTCTCCGTTTAACTTTCCAGTGATGGTGCCAATGTGGATGTTCCCTATCGCGATAGCCTGCGGTAATGCTTTTATCATGAAGCCATCTGAAAAAGATCCAAGTGCAGTAATGTTTATTGCCGAACTGCTTAAACAAGCCGGTCTACCTGATGGTGTATTTAACGTTATCAATGGTGATAAAGAAGCGGTTGATACCTTGTTAACTCACCCTGATATTCACGCCGTCAGCTTTGTTGGCTCAACCCCTATTGCTGAATATATTTACAGTACAGCTTCTGCTCACGGTAAACGTGTACAGGCGTTGGGCGGTGCTAAAAATCATATGTTATTGATGCCAGACGCTGACTTAGATCAAGCCGTTAATGCGTTAATGGGGGCAGCATACGGTAGTGCCGGTGAGCGCTGTATGGCGATTTCAGTCGTATTGGCGGTTGGTGATGTGGCTGACAAATTGGTGAAAGCATTACTGCCACAAATTAGTGCCTTAAAAGTGGGTAGCGGTGTGACGCCAGAAATGGACATGGGGCCGTTAATTTCGGCGCAACACTTAGCCAAAGTACGTGATTACGTTGATGCTGGCGTGAATGAAGGCGCGACGTTAGTGGTTGATGGCCGTGATATCAGCATTAGCGACCACCAGCAAGGTTACTTTTTGGGTGCGTGCTTATTTGATCATGTCACGCCAAACATGAGCATTTACCAGCAAGAAATTTTTGGCCCTGTATTAGCAATAGTGCGAGTCGATACCTATGCCGAAGCCTTGGCGTTAATTAACCAACATGAATTTGGCAATGGCACCGCCATTTTCACTCAAAGCGGCCAAGTTGCACGCCATTTTTGTCACCATGTTGAAGTAGGTATGGTCGGAGTGAATGTGCCCATTCCGGTTCCTATGGCATTTCATAGTTTTGGGGGGTGGAAACGCTCACTATTTGGGCCTCTGCATATGCACGGACCTGATGGAGTACGTTTTTATACTAAGCGAAAAGCCATTACGGCTCGCTGGCCACAAGCTAAAAGCGACAGTAACGAACCTTCAGCATTTATCATGCCTACGATGAAATAAGTGAATACGATGAACAAAAACATTAGCGATATTACCGTGTTTAGTCGCCAATCAACTGCGGTTGAGTCTTATCACTTGGCCAATGAAAAACTGATAACAGGTAATCCATTACAGTCAGTACAAAATCATTTTGAAAGCCCATGTAAGCAATTTAATGTCGGTATTTGGCAAAGTGAGTCTGGCAGTTGGAACATTAATTATAGCGAATATGAATATTGTGACATTCTCGAAGGCACTAGCATCATCACTGACAGTCAAGGTCAACGCTTAACCGTCAGTACGGGTGATAAGTTTGTTATTCCAGCTGGATTTACCGGCACGTGGGAAGTGGTTAATCACT
This sequence comes from Shewanella sp. SG41-3, assembly GCF_014164545.1. Lineage (NCBI taxonomy): Bacteria > Pseudomonadati > Pseudomonadota > Gammaproteobacteria > Alteromonadales > Shewanellaceae > Shewanella > Shewanella sp. SG41-3. The sequence continues at coordinate 139,707 of NZ_JACJFJ010000001.1, read as the reverse complement.
GTAAAAAAATCTACGTTATGTTTGAACAACAGTAACGTTTAACCGCCATGCGGTACAGACGAAACCATGACGGTTTTGCTTCTGATAAGTGGCATACGCAGTAGCTAGATAGCTCAATATCAGTCACTGTATTTTATGTAAATGGAGATAATATCGTGTCGAAAACATTTAAAAGAACGCGAATTGCACTGTTAAGCGGATTAACGTTATCAGCTACTCTTCTGGCTCCGTTAGCTACGGCAGAAGTATCTGGTGCGGTCACTGTAACCAACGATTATCGTTTCCGTGGAATATCACAAACCGCAGGGGACCCAGCGCTACAAGCTAATATCGATTGGAGCCATGAAAGTGGTTTTTTTGTCGGTGCTTGGGGCAGTAATGTCGATTTCGATGAGCCAGATTACAATGGCCCAGACGTCGAAATAGACTTGTATGCTGGTTACTATGGTGAACTTAACGACGATACCAGTTATGACTTAACCTTATATCGTTACAACTACCCAGGCGAAAGCGATCTGGATTATTTGGAGATTAGCGCAGGTATCGACTTCAGTGGTTTCAGAGCAGCATATTGGTATACGAATGACTACGGTGGAAGCGATCTTGATCTGCACTATACCGAAATCAATTATGGCTGGGAGTTTACCGAAAACTGGAGTTTAGACCTGCATTATGGCTACAACTTTGGTGACGCCATTGATGATGGTGAAGGTTTTGACAGCTATTCAGATTACTCTGTGGGCGTATCAACCGAAGTCTCTGGTTTTGGCTTATCTTTAGCTTATTTAGACACCGACATGAGTGGTGATTACAAAGTAAGCTCTGGGCTATATAAAAACTCAGGCACAGTACTAGCCAGCGTTAGTTACGCATTTTAACCCCTAGGGGTTAATTGCTACGCAACAGCGCTGATCATTGTTTATCGTATTATCACTAGCCCATTGTGGCTCACTATGTACAAGTTGCAATGTGACATGAGTGTTGGCGATAAACGGTTATCAGCCGGTGTTAAAAACAAAAAACCGCATAATGCGGTTTTTTTTATGGTTAAACCATAAACTAAGATTGGATATTTATTATAAAGGTCATAAAGCAGAAGTTATTTGGTCGACAATCCATTTAGCGATTGCCCTTGGGCTTGCTTTTTAACGCATTGCCAGCCGTCAGCAATATGTTGTAATTGTTCGCGTCGCTGCGGGAATTTATCAGCTAAATCGAGCATTAATGATGTTTGGATTTCACAGATTTCGGCCCAACGACTAGCATTAGAGAGTGACATATTTAGTCCTTAAATAAGTTATACATCCATTTACATGCACCTGCATCGTCATTAAATGTAGCACATATTCATCGTTTATAAAGCCATTTCGATAACTAAACCAGCCAAAAGATCACCACTCAGATATCCATTATGCCCTAGGTTGAATGACAGCAAATTTAGTTTAGGCAGCACTCAAATGACAAAATCATCTTGGATTAATCAATAAGGTCTTAACCATAGAATATAACTTGGATCTAGCGCATATATTTTAATAAATTAGCATTGCATCCAGAGCGTAGCATAGTATCTTATGGTAATAGCCATCGTATAAATATACGGTTTAAAGGAGCAAACTATGGTTGATACCATCATCAAAGTACTGATAATTGCAGTATTATTTTTTCTGGCCTACAAACTGATTTTTAGTGGTAGCCGTGGATTAACCCTTTTTGAAATGCATTTCAAAGATGGCAAACTCAACAGACATAAAGGCAAAATACCAGAGAAGTTTGAGCGAGACTGCCGTGCAATCGCTAAATCGAACAAACTCACTTGCACTGTTAGAGCGGAAAAGTCAGGTGACGTGCGCTTACATGTTTCGGCTAATATAGGCGATAACCTAGTACAACAGATCCGCAATCAGTTTCCATTTGAATATTACGATAAAAAACATGTTGATGCGTCTAAGCTTAAAGGCTAATACAGCTTAATGACGAACATAAAAAATGGACTCTAATGAGTCCATTTTTTATGTTCGCAGAGCACCAGCCTATAGCTTGGTCCGCTAATTAATCAGCTTGCTTAGCAATAACTAAAGTGACCTGAGCTACGGTAACACCAAACTTAATGATGTCACTTTTATTGATAATGGTTTGGTCATCGACTAAAAACATCCAATCATCAAAATGCACTTGATACTCACTGCCATCAACAGCTAATTGCATATCATAGCGCCAGCGTAATGCACTGCCGCGCGACTCACCCTCTGCAATACCTAATATATCATTGGCTGTGCCTTGGTAAATACCATTACCTTTGTCAGTAATTTTCCATACTCGAGTTTGTTTTTCGCCATCATCGTAAACAAACCATTCGTTAATCACACCTTGCTTGCCTTGTGGCGTGTCGGTCCAGTGCGCTTCCATAGTCACAGTAAATTTACGCGTCACCTTGCCAGAAAAATCTTGTACTATGCCTGCCGCCGTTAGCTTACCGTCAAAAAATGTGGCTAAGTCTAACTTAGGCGTCGTTTGTTGATAATCTTCAATCGAGGCTGATGAACATGACATCACACCTAAAAGTAATCCGCTAAACAAAAACACATGAGCAAACTTTTTAATCATGCCGCGCGCTGAGAAAGATATCTTTTGAGGTATGGATAATAGGCTGGTGCGCATTAGTTGACTCCAATTAATTGTTTACGTAATTCGGGGTGACTGGTTTTTTCTGACAACCAGATATCGAGAAAAGCTTCAGGGAACTGGCTGTTATTAACTTGATAATATGGCTTATCATTAAGTAAAAATGCTGCATCTTCAGGCGTGTTAACTCTAAATGTGAGTCTATCGCCCTCTTTAACATCAGGCCATGCTTTGACTATCTGTTGACGATAAAGCTCAATATTATCTTTAGTTAACCCCAAATGTTGCCATTGCTCAATTGTCGCATCAACCAAATCACTGGCATCAATATCGCGGTGATATTGGATGTCGAGAGTCATTGGAAATCGATTAGCTTGATATTTACCGTCGATGGAAAATAATTTAGCGCTATAGATATCCAGCCACAGAAGACTCATATCGGCTGTGCCAACTTCAATCAGTGGCACATCAGCTGTGTCGGCTTTAACCAAGGGGGCTGTTGTCGCAATATGTGAAACACTGTCACCATCATTAGCAAAAGCATCACTGACACTCAACATGACAATAAGTGCTAATACCAGTGCGCCCACCACACCAAAGAGTAATTCTGCTAACCAGTGCATCGACTGGGGTATCTGCCAATGTGGCTGCGATTTAGCAGCCTTGGTTAAGGTTTTCATCTAGGATTCTCCAAAACGAGAGCCACCGTTGTAATACGGGAGTTTTTTGCTACTGATTATTAACAGTACGGGAAATAAGCCACTCCAGATCAGTGCCAATATCAGTGCACTCCAAGCATCTCCCAATGGCAGCTCAACTGCATCAAATTTAGCGCCAGCAAGATAACTTAAACAACCAAATACCCCACCCAATACTGACTGTAACCACAGAGGGAGCTTTCTGAACACAGATAAGCTGTAGTCTAAACAAAGTGCAAAATAAAGCCATAATAGTCCCAGCCAATAAGGGATATTAGCGAATTCAAATACGCCAAACCACACCAATAGACTATCAACCGCGATGCCAATTGCCCCACAAACACCCATAACTAATGCATCATGACGCGCTGATGGTGATAATAAAAAGTGACTAATGATCAATAAAATAGACAGTAATATGAGTTGATTTTGAGCCAATACTCCCGCCCACCAAACTAATTGGAAGCACACGGCGTTAATTAAGATAAATAACGTTGGCGGAATACCGTAAGAAGACATAACACCTCACACACAGGATGAGACGTCCCGGTAATATATTACCGGGGATGTAAATAGCCAGAAAACACTATCATTGATTAAGATCGGTATTGAGGACGCACGGCAACTAAATGCACTGTACTTGTAGTACGTTCTAAAAAACCTCCTTCGCAGTAGCTCAGATAAAACTTCCACATACGAATAAAGTCATCGCCATAATTTAAGGCTTTTATTTTGTCGTAAGCGGCATCAAAATTCTCATGCCAATGCTTTAAAGTACGTGCATAGTCTTTACCCATATCATCAATAGACCAGGTGACCATGTCGGTTTTCTTGGCGATGTGACGAGTCATTTCACTCACCGACGGTAAGCAACCGCCGGGGAATATATAGCGCTGTATAAAGTCGACACTCTTGCGATAGCTATTGTAACGTTGGTCGGCAATAGTAATCGCCTGGATAAGCATGCGCCCGTCTGGTTTAAGCATATGCTGAAGTTTTTCGAAAAAACCGCCTAAATATTCGTGGCCGACAGCTTCAATCATTTCAATCGATACGACTCGGTCATATTCACCCGTCAATAAACGATAATCTTGTTTCAACAAGGTAATACTATTTTCAAGCCCTTCTTGCTTCACTCGCGCTAGTGCATAATCGTACTGAGCATCGGAAATGGTCGTGGTAGTAACATGCACGCCATAATGTTTCGCCGCATAAATGGCCAAAGCGCCCCAACCGGTACCAACTTCAAGCAAGGTTTGACCTGGACTTAAATCTAAACGCTCACAAATGGTGTGCAACTTATGCAATTGTGCTTCATTTAGACTGCTATCATCTGCCGGATAAAGTGCACTTGAATACATCATTTCTGGGTCAAGAAACTCTTTATACATGTCATTACCTAAATCGTAATGCGCCAGAATATTTCGCTTAGAGCCGGTTTCAGAATTACGATTAAATACATGTTTAATACGATTGATACCATTGCTCAACCATGAAAAATAACGCTCTATATTGTCTAGCAAGGCTAAGTTTTTAGCAAAAATCTGCACCACTTTGGTCAAATCAGGGCTACACCAATGGCCTTGAATATAAGCTTCACCAGCGCCAATTGAACCGCCAAACACCACTTGACGGTAAAAGTTAGCATGCTGAACCTGCATTGTGGCGTGCACATCGCTTTTAGGATCGCCAAATTCTGAAGTTTGATTACCATCAACAATCGTTAAATGACCTTCAGCAAGATGCGCTAATGCGCGAAGAAGAATTTTCCTTGCCAGGCTGTCAGATAAACTCGCTTGAGTCATGCTACTTTCTGTCACCATATTTTCCATGTCATTTCTCCAGTTCATACACTGTCTTATTCGATCGCTTTATTGGCGTAATGCAACTGTAATACGTGATAACCACTTATTTGGTTTACATTTTTCAATAATGATTAATTCAACTTAACGGTCTGCTTGCCAACAAATGGGATCCGTTTAATAAATAACTTCATAGCTTGCCAATAAATACCCAACATAATTTTGAGCGTCATCAATGGGTAACCCAACATAAATTGGCGTATCGAACTTGAGGTAATCAGTTGGCGTTTTAACACTAAACCAGCATCAAATAGCTTATCGTTGTTGGCATTTCTATTTTCAATAGTCACTTTCAAATGTTTAGCTGGGGGCGTAATACGCCACAAGTAATGCATATCTAAGTTCATAAAAGGCGACACATGAAACACTTTGTCTGTTTGAGTAGTATTGGCAATATCCACCAGATAACAATGACGCTCATTCCAAGGAGTATTACTCACCTCAGCGAGCATATAGATTAGCTCATCTTGATGATAACAAAAGTAAAAATTGACCGGACTAAAATAAAAACCAAAATGGCGTATCTGCCCAGAAAATATCACTTTATCGCATATTTGTGTAGCACCTAAATGCTCAATGGTTGCCAACACGCGATGTTTCAATGCCACAGCATCAGAGCCTACACAAGCTTGGCTTAACGCAAGTTTCTCACCAAATTGCTGCTCAAGCGCATTGAGATAATCGCTAGGCTTAAATTTAAGTGGGGTAAACTTGTCTGTTGAAAACAACTTACTCACCGCCGTTAATGCTGGCAGTTCATCTAAATCAATTGCCATCATCGCAATGTTATAACCGAAACTGTGCACCTTAGGCGTATGACGGCGATGGTTAACCTTGCCACAATAAATGCCACTGTTTAATTGATCATGTTTCATTACCGATGTGGGTTGATTCATAAACTAATCCCAAAAAGATCGCATACTTCAACCGCACTCCGAACGCCGTCTTCATGAAATCCGTTGTGCCAGTAAGCTCCCGCAAAGTAGGTATTGTGTTTACCATTGATAAGCGATCTTTTTGCTTGAGACTTCATGCTGGCATCATTAAATACTGGGTGAGCATAATTAAACTTACGCAAAATTTTACGTTCGTCAATTAACGCCGTTTGATTGAGGGTGACACAGAATGTTGGCGCACTGGCTGGTAAACACTGCAAAATATTCATGTTATAAGTCACACTGGCAGGACGCTGGGCAATATCTTGCTGATTTTTACCATCTAAACGATAATTCCAACTTGCCCATGCCGCTTTGCGTTTAGGCAGCAGATTAATGTCGGTATGTAATACCACTTCATTATTCTGGTATTCCATTGCACCTAACACGTCAATCTCGTCTTGAGTAGCATCAGTTAACATCGCTAATGCCTGATCGCTATGGCAACTTAATACCACATCATCAAAACGCTGCCATTCCCCTTTAGCCACTTGAACATATACGCCATCATCGCTGCGCTTAATACCTGTAACGGGAGAATTAAGCTGAATGCGATCTTTGAAAGGTGCCGTTAAAGCAGGAATATAACTGCGCGAACCGCCTTCAAGTACATACCACTGCGGGCGATCATTAATATTTAATAATCCATGATGTTGGAAAAAACGAATGAAAAATCGCAGTGAAAAACCGCGCATATCATCAATACTGGCAGACCAAATAGCGGCGCCCATGGGTAAAATGTAATGCTCACAGAAAAAGGCAGAAAAACCTTGCTGGTCAAGATATTCACCTAGTGAAGCCGTAGGGTATTTATCTGCCTCATAAATCACTTTACAACCATTGTTAAACCGAACTATCTCGCCTAAAAACTTGTAAAAACTTGGACGAAATAAATTACGGCGCTGGGCAAATAAACTCCACAAATTATGGCCATTATATTCAAGCCCCGTGAGTGCATTGTTAACACTAAAGCTCATTTCAGTGGGTATCGATTTAATCTTAAGTTGCGCCATTAATGTTTCAAAAAGCGGATAAGTACGATCGTTAAACACAATAAAGCCTGAGTCGATTGCGTATTGCTGGCCAGCAACTTCTACATCTATGGTAGCTGTATGACCACCAATATAATCATTAGCCTCAAACACAGTTACCGTGTGTTCCCGGCTGAGTAAGTGGGCACTCGTTAGGCCTGCAATTCCACTACCTATTACAGCAATATTTTTCATTTCGTTAATCCCTGACACTAATACTTTATTGTTGATTGACTTGAGCAAGCTATTTAGGAGCCAATAAAGACACTAATAATTTTTCTGGCAATAAAGAGGCTAATTTAAGTAACCAAGTGAATTTGGTTGGAAAATGGATCTCACATTTCTGGCGTTGCATACCGTTATAAATGGCCACAGCGGCTTGCTGAGGCGAGATTTGCATTGGCATAGCAAAGTCATTTTTAGCGGTTAAGGGGGTTTTCACAAAACCTGGGCAAATCACGCTAACCCCAATCCCATGTTTGGCAAGATCAACTCGTAAACTGCGACCTAAATAAGTAATGGCCGCTTTTGATGCGCCATAGGCTTCGGCACGCGGAAACGGCAGATAGGTGGCGCTTGAACTCATCAGCCCCAGCTGAGCACCACGGCCTAAAAGCGGTAAAAAATGTTCTAGACAATAACCCATAGCAACCACATTGGTATTGATCACTCGCGCAAATAAAGCTGAGTCAAAATGCAATGCATCATCAATGTATTCGCAGCTTCCGGCATTCAATACCACTTGCTGTAGCTGCCAACCATTATGCTGCAATAGTTGCTTAAGCTTAGCGGCGGCGGCTTGTACCTGCTCATTATCAGTAATATCAAATTCTAACGGTGTGGCGCCGGTAATCGCCTCTAATGCTTGAGAATTTCGGCCACAAGCTATTACAGCAATACCTTTTTCAAGGTAATATTCAGCTAAAGCTAACCCAATACCTGAGCTGGCTCCAGTAATTAATACGGCCTTGGAACTCGCGTTAACAGTTGCCATTACTTCGCCACCCTATTTTTAAGTAAGCCGATGAGACCTCCTAAAAAAGGCACTTGCTCATAGAGCATTTGTCCTAGGTCAAAGTAGTCTCTATGAGAAAATATCTTATCGGAAAATTTAAGTTGCGACATGCCTTCAACATTTATTAGCTGGCCTTTACATAATTTAGGATGTGTATAACTCATGGTCCAATACAAAGCGGCTTGCTGATTATCAGCACTGATGACCACTTCTTTGATATCAAATTCAATGTGGGTGACGTTTTGATACATGTTGGCAAAATAATGCGTTAATGCTTCCATGCCCTGGACATGATGCATCGGATCTCTAAAGCAAATATCATCGCGATAGACTTGACTGAGTAGAAACAAATTATCTTTATTGAGCTGTTGATACATATTAATAAAGGCATCAACAATAGCCGGATGACCACTCACAGACGCAGAATTGTCCGTATTTAATGGTACTGATTGAGTATCAACTATCGATTGTGCACCTTGCATTAACAGACTCCTACCACGCGACCCTAAAAACTCACGGAACATAAATATAACAATGCCTTATGTGACAATCAGATAAAAGCATTTAATGACCGTGAAACAAATAAAAACTTATGGGGGTTGATACGACATACTCGCAAAAGTAGATCAACATGTTAAATGAGCCACACAGCAAAACGCCTAAGCAAAGCTTAGGCGTTAATAAAGTCAGTAATAGTGTGTTTTATTCAGAAACTGAGTAACCTGTTTTGGCCACTGGATGCCAGTATTTATCAACTTCCTGTTGAATAAATGCGTGTTTCGCCTTCATCGCGTCGGCTTCAACAAAGCCAATAGCAGCGTGGGCTTTTTCTTTGGTACTGTAATCTGGGTACTCAACTTCAGTAACTGACATTTGACTTAATATGCGGGCCAATGCTTGACGGGCATAAATAACCTGTTCAGTCGATTTATCCAGTAGTTCAATCCCCTCTTTAGGGTTATGAGCATACATACCATGCGATGCAGTGGCAAAATCCCAACGCCATTGTGAATGACGAATAGCCATAATCGCATCATTCATTTGCGCCCATGTAGCCCCCGCATCCCACGCAGCTTTGGCTTCGTAATGCGCCTTAATCAGCAATGACTCTACATGTCGTGCTTTGGCATCAATAGTAGCTTTGGTTTTATCAAGCTTTTTGGTGATGGCCGCTTTACTGCTATGACAATTTACACAACTACGATCAAAATTGTCTAATGCACCACCAACCTTATGGTCAGTAAATGTAGCGCCTTTTTCATCGGTCGCAGGCGGCATATGACAGGTTATACAGGTCACGCCTTGCTTAGCGTGAGCCGAACGACTCCAATGTTCAAACTCTGGATGACGCGCTTTTAATATTGGGGTTTTAGAAATAGGGTGGATCCATTCGTAAAAGCGACGTGTGTCGTAATACTTTTCAATTTCATCGGCAGTGCTGCCAAAAATCCATGGAATATTAACCTTGTTATTATTTTCAGGCTGGAAATAATAACTCACATGACATTGACCACAAACCTGTGCCCCTTGCATTGTGTGGTTTTGCCTATCAAAAGGCAGTTTAATTTTTGCCATCGCATCTTGTGCATGTGGTCGAGGTAATGCGAGTTTAGCACTGCCATCAACATGACAATCACTGCAGTAAACAACGGATTTGATTTCACGGCCTAAATCGACAAAATTGGCACCTGAAAAACCTTGAATACCCATTTCTTTAATCAATCTAGGGGCATCGGGTGTTTTACAGGTCCAGCAACTGGCTGATAAACCTTTGTCACCTTCAGCTATTGCAACACCAGTTCGCAAGGTATGTGTCACGTCAGCTACAGCAAACTGATGCCCGCGAGGGCTATGATATTCTTTGGCAAATGATGAACCTGCCCATAAAATGATATTGGCAGGATATTGCGCCAGTATATCGTCTCGCTCTACTTGGTCTTCGGTTGCTTGCCATGAGTCATATTGTTGTGGAAACTTTAGTTGATTAGGATCCACCTCAGCACCTTTGAGCGACCAAGAGGTTAGACTCAACAGAGCTATTGCCCCAAGAATAACACTTAAGCCTACCTTGCTTCGCATCGGCTGCGTAGCCTTCATTATCACCTCGATAAGTAGATCCATCATATTGCTAACCTTTGTTTATTCATCACGTTAATTAATCTTTGAGAACTAAGCCTAAAGTACTGCTTATCTATAAATGGGTTCACTGGTTATGACACCGTCTGTTTAACTACCTAGCCGGGTTATTACTTAAATAACTTGATATAAAAGATACAGTGGCCAGATTATCCCGGACGACCATCAAGACGTGGTCGCATTAATATCGGCGCGTAAAACCACACAAATAATCCAAAGCCCATAAACCAACAAGCCCCTGCTGCCCATAACCAAATTTGCGTGTATTCAGGCATCAACAAAGGCATAACGGCACGTAACACTGCAGCAAGCGGCACACATAAAAATGCCCAGGTCATGTTAGGTCCTTGGTAGATATTACGACTAGTATGCCCAAGTGAAACTCTTGAAATCATTGATAAACATAATGAAGCAATCCCGCCAATGGCAAACAGATGCAGCAAGGTACGATAGGCATATTCGTTATCAATATTTACAGCCATTAATAACAGTGTGATAGGCAACGAAAAATACGATATATGTAACGACCATAACATCGGCTCTTTTAGGGTTTTATGTGCTTGCCATCGTGCAAAACGGAGTAAATGTAATATGCCTGCAACAACAAGCAGCAGTTGCTCTGCCCCCTTAGGAAGCCAATGAGTGATGGCTTGAATAAACAGTAAACCCATTGCCAATATTAACGTGTTCTCGAGTGCGATAATGGGATCGGGTTTGGGTTGTTTAATTCTCATTGCGGTAAAAAATGGGATCACGCGGCCACCGACTACAGTGATCACCATGGCGAACCACCAAATCATCCCTTGCCACAATTGAGTTGATAACGAGAAGTTACGTTCAGACAGAGCATAGTAACTGACTAAGTTGACCACTAAGGCCACCAGCAATAGCAGCGGAAACCCAATATTTCGCCATTGCTTAACGGGATAAATACAACGCCACAATGCATAAGCGCTCAAGCCTAAAAATAAGCTGTCGAATATTGCCGGTAAAAATAAAGGAATATTCATTGGCAACAGCAACATCAAGCGAGCAATAAACCAACACCCAAAGGTGATCATTAATACGCGCCCTTTAATGGTCGGTTGGTTAGTCCACGCCTGAACGGCTGTGAGTAAAAAGCCACATACTATCGCCATGGCAAAGCCGAATAACATTTCGTGAGGATGCCACCATAACGGCACCACGTTAGCCCAAAATTCACTGTTAAATAGGCTAAATTGTGGCGTAAACCAACCCATTAACCACAATGGAATATATAAGGCCGCAATACTCGCCCCACCCAAAAAAAATGGTCTAAAGCCTAAACGCCATATAGCAGGAGTGTTATCAGTTTCCGCAGGATCATCAATATTTAACATAAACAGTTCACTCACTTAGTGGCATAACAGCAATAAGATTTAAACATGCATAAATTTTAAATCTTTAATAAGTCATTCTATGCCGTTAATTGAACTGCTTCAATCAATACCCACCAATCGACCGCTTAGCCAAGCCCATAGTGTGATCTAAGCCCAAAAAAAAGGCCGCTATTATCATAAGAGATAATAGCGGCCTTAAACTGTATTCACCGATTTGCGAACTTAAGCAGTCAAGTTAATCAACTCAATAGCTCGTCAGTAGTGACAATAAATAGGATTAACCACGCTTTAGCGCACTTAACACTTCTATTGCCCGGAGGCGGGCCATCTTGTGTTCAACAATAGGTTTTGGATAACTGTCGCCTTGTGGTGAGGCAAATAAGTCATTAACGTTAACCGTTTTAGGTTCATGGATATCTTTTAACGACCAGCGAGCAACCTCTGGAACGTAACGTTTAATAAAACTGCCATCAGGGTCAAACTTACTACTTTGGGTCATAGGGTTAAATACCCTAAAATAAGGCTGCGCATCGCATCCGGTGCCAGCAGACCATTGCCAACCACCATTATTGGCCGCTAAGTCTCCATCAATCAATTGCTGTCTAAAGTAACGTTCACCCCAGCGCCAATCGACCAATAAGTGCTTGGTTAAAAAACTGGCGACCACCATACGTAAGCGGTTATGCATCCAACCCGTTTGATTTAATTGGCGCATGGCAGCATCAATAATCGGATAACCCGTCTGCCCATCGCACCAGGCGGTAAACTCCTGAGCATTATTTCGCCAAACAATCCCTTTACCCAGCTCATTAAAATTTTGCGCCATTGATAAATAGGGGAATGCCACGAGCAGATGTCGATAAAATTCACGCCAAATAAGCTCATTTAACCAGGTTTTCGCCGCGCAAGTATCATCAACTAATGCTTCTGGGTATCGCGCTAATATTGCCGCAACACATTGACGAGAACTCACCACTCCGATAGCTAAAAAGGGTGATAAGCGACTCGTGCCTTCAAGGGCGGGGAAATCTCGTTCTGCTTGATAATCTGCAACCTGACTTGCTAAAAATTGTTCAAGTATTCGCTTTGCTGCACCTTCGCCAGCAGCCCATTGTTCGCTGTTACGCGAAGGGCAAGTAAACTCAATAGCGGCAGGTGATGGCAAGGCTGCCGCAACTGGAGCTGGCACTGCGAGGGGGACTATCGCTTTTTGACTGGCAATGCTTTTCCATTTTTTCGAAAATGGGGTAAACACCTTATACATATCACCAGACAAATTTTGCACTTGCCCACTTGCCAATACACAGTCTTGATCAATTAACGTCAGGGGTAACCCTTGCTCAATTAAGCCACTGTCGCGGCGGCGTTCGTTAATTTCCGGCTCGCTACCGGCAAACACGGCATCAATATTATGCTGCTGCAGGTAATCATTTAACGCGGCATGAGTATCACTAAACCACTCAAGATGCAGTACGTCCAACGGTATGCCTAACGCGGCAAGTGACTGGGCTAATAAATTGACGTGCCGCTGAATAAAGTTAATTTGTATTGGCGCAACATCATGCTGCGCCCACTGTGACGGAGTCACAATATACACAGCCCTAACCTTACTTTGATGTTGCTTGGCAAATTGACAAGCCGCGACTAACGCTGGGTTATCGGCAACACGTAAGTCTTGCCTGAACCACATCAAGCTATTCATAGAAGTCATTAACACTCGACCTAATAGGCGTAACGAAGCTTTAACGCTTCAGGGTGCGGATTTAAATACACTTGCTCTTCAATATAGGGTGTCGGAAACTCACGCACATAATGATTGATCAAGGTAATAGGAACCAGTAAAGGTAATAGTCCTTGACGATATTTTAAAATCGATTCGCTTAATTCTTCTTTCTGGGCTGCCGTCAGTTTCTTCTTAAAATAGCCCTGAATATGCTGCAAAGTACTGGTGTGATTTTTACGGGTGGCAATAATTTTAAGCGCGGTCATAAAGCCCTCAAAGTATACCTGCGCCGACTGCTCAACATCTTGAATATCAGCCAGAATAGGGCCTAGCTCGCGATACCATTGGGGGCTATGTGCCATAAGTAAGTACTTATAACGCGAATGAAACTGCATTAACTTGTGCTTAGTTAGCCCCGACTGAGTCATTTTACGCCAATCGTTATAGGCAAACACTCGAGTAAAGAAATTCTCTCTTAATGGCAAATCATGTAAACGGCCTTCTTCCTCTACTGGTAATAGTGGATAACGCTCCATTAATTTCTTGGCAAACACGCCGACACCAGTCTTGGTTCCATTATTGGTGCCAATTTTGTACTCGGTTACCCTTTCCATACCGCACGTTGGCGATTTAGCACATAAAATATAACCACCAAGGTAGTCTAACTCTTCTACTTTAGCTTGAGAGTATTCATTCAATTTATCGGTCACGTCTAACGAGCCATCGGCACTGCGGATATGGACAATATCGCCATCTCGCACTTGGCGAATACTTTTACGTGGTGCACCCATGCCAATAGCCATTTCAGGACACACTGTGGTGTATTCAAAAAACGGTTCAATTTCTTGTCTGCAGTAATAGGAGTTTTTGTGGCCGCCGTCAAAACGAACTTGGTTACCCAGCAAACAGCTGCTGATCCCAATCTGGATTTTTTCTGGCACAAATATATCGATATCTGGCATGTTATGCACTCCTGTGGCAAAAGTAATATTCCCAAGGTGGGATTAAAAAAGATAGCATAGTTAACGCATATGTAATTAGACCAAATATACGAATAAAACAAAATTAAGTTCATTGTTTATAGGGATATTTGTGGTTTTGTGCAACATAAGATTAGGGAGGTTAAAGTTTGTTCGCAGCAAACGGTTTTCAATCGCAGTATAAGATGTGCCACTTAGTCATGCTAAACAAAACCTGATAACAAACTCATTGTATCAAGATAACCAAGACCCTTTAGCCGCCCATTTGGATAGCATCCGAAGCCACCTTCTAGTGCGTTATTGGCTTATTATCGAACAACCATTTGCGGCAAAACATAACACCAACATAACACCAACATAACACCAACATAAGCTTACTTAAAAATAGCGATAAAAAAACAGAACCTAAGTTCTGCTTTTTATTCATATGCAACTTAAGGCGTTAACTCAACGCCACTGATTGAAATGTTAAATGAGTTTTACGCTCGATTACCCACGCGCTCTAGGCCCCAAACCAAACCAATCCCAATCAGCAGACACACTATAGCGACGATCATTTGTGATGACTCACCGGTAATGTGCTCAAACTGAAACGGAGATAAATTTTGCTCAACCAATGGCACTAACTCGCCTTTAGAGTTTTCACGCCAGCTAATCACTTGTTTCCATGGCCAGATTTTACCGAGCGTGCCTAACATCAACCCAGTTAAAAAGAGTAAAGTCGCATCGTGGAATTTACGCAACAATGCTGATAACACATGGCTAAAACTCAATAGTCCCGCAACAGCACCTAAAGCAAAACAGGCTAAATAAACAATATCAAACCCTTTTGCAGCAGCTAACACCGCAGGATACATCCCTAAGAGCAGTAAAATAAAACTGCCCGAAATGCCTGGTAATATCATGGCGCAAATAGCAATGGCACCACAGAAAAAGAAGTTAAGGTAACTCACCTGCATTTCAATAGGGTGCAACACTGTGATTGCCCATGCAAATGCGACACCGACAATAAACATAACAACCCGAACAACAGTGAATTTATCCACTTGCTTGAGCATGTGAGCCACAGAAAACAAAATTAAGCCAAAAAAGAACGACCACACAGGAATAGGATGCGTCGCTAATAGCCAAGAAATTAATTTAGCTAAGGTAAAAATGCTGGTTAAAATACCGCCAAAAACACACAATAAAAAAGGACCGTTAATGTGTAAAAAAGCACCTTTAATCCCTTTTTGTTTAATCACCCCCACTAACGACAAATTAATTTTGCGAATACCATCCAACAGCGGGTCTAAAATACCGGTAATAAATGCAATTGTGCCGCCAGACACCCCAGGAACAACATCTGCCGCCCCCATAGCCATACCTTTAAAATAATTTAATATCAGTGAGTCAGTTTTCAAAATTCATCCTTAAAGTGTCTAATCAAGTAAATTATACCTGTGGCCAGTGTAATGAGCGATGGAAAATATTGATCATGACTTCACCGCAGGTTACAACAATGCTAACCTCATCCGACCAGACAACTTACTTACACAATAACCAGAGTCTTTCCAATGGCCCAAACTAAATCTAATAAAGTCATGTCGCTATATCAAAAAGTGACCGCGTACCCTTTTGGTAAGCATATATTCTCTAAAATGGTAGCGCGTATGGCGCCCTATTTTGGCACAGTACATCCTTACATAAGCGATTTACGTGTAAACCGTTGTGAATGTTTAATCAAAAAGCGTAAAAAAGTCCAAAATCATATTGGCACTGTGCATGTTATTGCTATTTGTAATGGTTTAGAAATGGCTATGGGCACTATGGCTGAAGCATCGATTCCGGCGCATTTACGTTGGATACCAAAAGGAATGTCGGTCGATTACACCGCAAAAGCGGCGAGTGATATTTTATGTGTTGCAGAGGTAAAACCAGAGCAGTGGCAAGTGGGCGATATGTTAGTCGATGTTAAAGCCTATGATACCAATGGTGTGGTGGTCGTCCAAGGGCACATTAAACTGTGGATTTCACAGAAACCTCAAAAATAATTAACTAAAGGTTGTCTATATCCACAGTTTTTATTGAGTTTTTTATTCAACTGATTGAAAGGCATAATGTTAATAACGCTGTGCGCAAGCCAATATAAATCATCATAATTGCTATGCTCTATGATGACTGTAAAGCTCACAGTTAAGGTATTTCAGACGAGATTAGTCAGTTTGAATGGCAGAACCTAGTTAATCATCTTGTTGATTAATAAGCAATTGCATTTGCATCAGCTCAGAGATCGTTCGAGTCTGAGCTTTAAAAGGCGTCATATAACATGACGCCTTTTTCATTGGTTATACGCTAAGAGTGTGACTTGTCGAATTCCTTTTTAGCCTCATCTTTAGCCATACCATATTTCTCTTGCATCTTACCTTGGAATTTCTCAAGTTTTCCATCGATTTCCTGTAAATCATCGTCGGTTAATTTACCCCAACGTGCTTTTAGTGAACCAGATGCCTGCTTCCATTTACCTTTAATAATGTCGTTATTCATAGTTAAATACTCCTCCATGTGAGAAAAATTCTGGGTCGCCGCAGTAGACATATCCATCTTAAATAATTACATCTTGGACAAAACCCACAGCCAATGATGTGTATTGATGATATGGCTCGGTATTAAATACACATCAGCGACAGCTATAATTTAGATATATCCCTAATCCGTAGTCCGGCTTTAGAGATTATAACCAAGCTTTCAAATACCCCGCCGCAGGGCATTTACACAATGAACCAGTACTAGTTTTTCTGTAACTGTTGCAGAGTTTTCATTTCGTCGTGCATCGATTGCGCATCCGCTCGAATATTGGTCAGTATAAGCAATGCCTGACCCTGTTGATTTTTATCGATTGCATCATCCAGCACTTCAAGCACCTTATCTTCAACTTCTTCAAGTTGCTTAATATAGGTGTAGTCTTCATCACTTGAGAACACTGCCACAAATTTGGTGTATATTTTGCGCGACTCTACCGCAAAAGAACTCCCATCTTCAATATCACCTTGCTCAGCAATGGCAAGTGGTTGTAATGCTTGAATCGCTGTGGCTTTTTTCGTGGCCATTTTGGTGAAAGTACTTTTGAGCGCTGGGTTACTGACCTTCTCAATTGCGTCTTGGTAAAACTCGACACCAGCTCTCATAACTTGGATGACATCTGTTACATTCTCTACACTTGTTTTTTGATTTAACATATTCACTCCTGTTTTGACTGTACTACTAACCATTGTTAGCTTACTTTCTTAGATGCAATAAACACCCCAATAATAAAATAAACTTATCAACTTGATTTTATTGAAAAATAAAATCAACCTTGATCTGCTTAATCTATAAAAGATGAATAATTTACAAGGAATATGAAGTTTTTACACACACGGTTGTGGTTTAATTTACTCCCCAATAGAGAACATAAACTTGTCTGATATCTACATGATTGACTCAAATCATTTAACCAAGCCTTGTGGAGTATTAATGTTTATACTGGAGTGAATAAAAGATTAAATAGCGAATTAAGTCGTCAATGTTTATGCGGTTTGTGGCAGCGCAAAAAGCTCACCTATTTAACTCACTTCAACTCGAGTTAAGTGGTGGGATATGTAAGGAAAAAGACAATATTAGTGGGTACACTTATTACCGCTGGTATCTTAAACACTAGCGTACAAGCAAAAACATATAATCCAGAAGTAGATGGCTGCTAACTATGGTTATTTCCGAGTAGACGGCGACGAAGAATGAGATGACGACAAAGATGCATATCAAGCATTTGCAGATTATGGATTGAATCAATACATTGCAGTTGAAGATGGTTACATTGACTTTGGTAACTAGAGCAAGAATTTAGCCAATGCAGATACTAATAGCTATTCCCTAAATTTAAAATTAGGTTTGCCAGTGTCAGACAACATCAGTTTTTATGTCCATGGTGGTCAATTGTGCTACAAAACTGATTATTCGGTTCTTGGCGCTCGCGACAGCACTGATGATGAAGGTTTATTTGCTAGTGTTGGTATTAGTTATCATATCAACGAAAGCTGGACCGCTGATGTCGACGACACACTATATGACAGTGACTTAAACCTTGATAGTGCAACCGATGATTGTGCAACCGATGATATTGATGATGCTAATTTCTCAACCGATTTAAAATAGCCCTCGGTCGGGTTTAAATATAAATTTTAATCGTAGTGATTCGGGATAAATAGCCCCATGTTTTTATCCAAAGCTGATTATCAATGGCTTCAACACTAAAATGTGTTGGAGCTTTTTTAGATAACGATTCAGCCCGTAATATACTTTACAGCCAGTAAGCACATATCTAAATAATCTCTTATACCGTTTTATACAACCATAAAATGAAACAAAGGCAGAGGCCTAACTAAGTGTATTGTAGGTAAGTATTACAGCGCTAATGTAACTATTACACCGTATTATTAAACACGACTATATTAGCTGTGCCCTGTTAGGTAAGAAGAATTGATAGGATAATCGATTAATTTGCTTTAGGGCTAGCGCTGATGCGGTGCATCGGCAAGCTATCCCTATGGCTATGAAGAAAATTTACGTTAATAAAATATGAATTAAACAAACTAATTTAATGACTTACGCTACTTTATTCCCGCTACTTAGTTGGCATAAGGGTTATTTCACGTATATCACATCGCGGATTAGCAGAAATAGCATATATAACAGCATCTGCTATATCGCTAGGGTCTAGTTTGTCAGGTTTAGCCTCATCGAAAAATGGCGTGTTAACCATGCCGGGGCATATCGTGGTACACCGTCCGTTCCATTCAGCCATTTCGGCAGCCAAATTCTGTCCAAACCCGTAAGCAAACCATTTTGAAGCGCCATAAACAGAGCCTTTAAGCGTTATCTTGCCAGCAATTGAACTGGTAATAATAAAGTGCCCCTGCGTTTCTTTTAGCGAAGGTAAACTGGCTTTTGCGGTAAATAATAAAGCGTTAATATTGACGTCGAGCATCGTTTTCCATTCATCTGGATCGCCATTTTCAATGCCAGCAGCATTAACACCAGTACCGGCATTAGCAAAGACAACATCAATTCGACCAAATTTCTCTTTCGCCTTGGCAACGACATTGTTAATCTCATCCAGTTTGGATACATCTGCCGTTACCGCCAAGACCTTGTCTTCGCCCCAACGTTTAGCTATTTCATTAAGTTTATCAGTGCTTCTTGCCGTGATCACGGCTTTGTGTCCAGCTTCTAGTACCTTATCTACGGTTGCGGCACCTATGCCACTAGAGGCACCGGTAATCAATATTATTTTTTCATTTGTCATGAGATTTATCCTTAATTCAAGCATTACTTAACTTGTTGGTTTTTTCTGTGAAATGGTATCGATAAAAACAACAGCAATGCGATATCGCTGCTAGGTATGGTTATAGCTATGCAATACAGATACCACTTTACTCAGTACAAAACTCAACGTTGGGCCTATATAATGGCTTTTTCAAGCTTAAACGCATTATCTAGTTGCATTACAACAGGTGGTTGGTAATCTCTAACAGCGCCTCTTTAATGAATAAAGAGGGTTCATAAATAGCTAATAGCAAAAGGAATTCGGTTATTAACGTTACAACTGACATGGATGAGCAAACTGCTCCGAGTAAACCGATACGTTTGGCTAATCTTGACGCGATTAGAGGGCTTGGCGTATTAGGTATTTTCTTCCTTAATATCTATTTTATGGGCAATAGCTTTTTCGGGTATGCTCCCCATGAAGTTCAACCCAGCTCAGATATTGGCATACTCATTTTTAGCAATTTCTTTTTAGAAGGTCGTTTCTTTAGCCTATTTGCGATGATTTTCGGTGTAGGAATGTTAATCCAATACCAACGCCAGCAAATGGAAATGGATACAGCCACCACTACCCAGAAGAATAAACACATAAAAAGCCGCCAATATTGGCTAATTGCCTTTGGCGTAATACACGCCATATTCATCTTTCCCGGCGATATATTATTATCATATGGTGTCGCAGGACTATTAGCTTTTCGCTACATCAGACTCAGTGCCGATGAGCTAATTAGCAAGGCTAAATGGTTTATCTTTTTATCACTAATCCCCATCGCGCTTATTTCACTGATGCCTGACGATCAAGTTTACTCACGCGAATCAGCTTTTTTCACTGAGCAACTGTCGGCTTGGACCGGCAGCTATTGGCAACAACTGAAGCTGCATTTAAGCTTGTTTGCTTACATGTTAGCGGTGATCCCATTAACGTTAATGTGGTATATCGCAGGCTTAATGCTATTGGGTATGGCGTTATATAAACGTAATATATTTATTGATGGGCTGGACAATAAAACCCTGTGGCAATGTGTGTTTTGGGCCGTGGTATTGTCATCATTAGATTCACTGCTGAGTCTTAGCGGTAATCCAATGTGGGAAGCGATATCAGATCTATCATTATGGTTCAGCGCGCTTGCTACTGCTTTGATTTATATCCATATTATTGTAAAGCTATGCAAAAATACTCCCCATAGATTAACTCTGCTGCAGAACGTTGGTAAGCTGGCATTTAGTTTATACATTCTGCAATCAATTGTCGGTATATTGCTACTACGTTATATCGCACCAGAGTGGCTTTACTCGCTAGATAGAATAGGTTACTTATTAATTGCAATTATCTACAGCCTGTTACAGCTGGTGTTAGCCGATGTCTATTTACGTATATTTAATCAAGGTCCGCTAGAAAAGCTTTGGCGTATGCTAGTCTCACGTACCAGCTAATGAATAATCAATACTTATGAGAAAATCGTCTGTAACAGACATTCTGTGCAATATTGCTCTATCTCATCAGATAGATGAACTTACTCTTACTGGGCTGACGCTAGCATGAATAAATTTGCTTGGTTAATGTTACTGCTTATCGGTGCTATTTGGGCTGCAGTCCAGCCTTGGCTTGCTGGAGTATATGGCATAATTAATCTGCTCACATTTACCTTGTACTACCGCGACAAATCGGCGGCTAAACGAGGGAAATGGCGCATAAAAGAAAGTACCTTACAATTTTTTGCCTTAATTGGCGGCTGGCCTGCAGCGCTACTTGGGCAATATCACTTACGCCATAAAACCCAAAAATCATCTTTTAAATGGGTGTTGTGGTGTTGTATCGCACTCAACTCAGCAGGGCTAAGCTTATTGTGTTACCAGCTGTGGCATCCGTTATTAGACGCATACCGTTAACCTCTTAGCTCAATGTTACCTTTAGCTACGTTGAGAAGTATTAGCCCAGCAGTTTTTGCGTTAAACTAGTCGCACTATCTACCCAACAATTCGAGATCAATTATGCGTATGATTTTGGCCGTACTGGTCATTGCGGGCGTTATTTTTTATTTTTTTACTCAATCTAACAATTCTAAAGCCGCGAAAGAAAATATTGAGAAAGGTAAGGTTTTTTTAGCTGAAAATGCTAAACGCGAAGGCGTGATACAAACCTTATCGGGCTTACAATATGAAGTATTAGTCAAAAGCGAAAACACTGAACATCCGAGCGCAAAAAGTAAAGTCACCGTGCATTATCACGGTACACTGATTGACGGTACAGTATTCGACAGTTCTGTTGATCGCGGCGAAACGATCAGCTTTGGCTTAAACCAAGTCATAGCTGGTTGGACCGAAGGTGTACAACTAATGAGTATTGGCGATAAATTCCGTTTTTATATTCCTAGCCAATTGGCTTACGGCAATCGCTCCACCGGCAAAATTGAAGGTGGTTCTGTACTCATATTTGACGTTGAGTTATTTGAGATTAACTAATCAGCACTGAGTATCAGTTTAAACTGAAAATAAAAAAGCCTCCTTGTTGGAGGCTTTTTGTTATGGGTTATTGACTCATTAGGCTTCACTCGATAACAATTTGATTATCATGCTAGATAAAACGGATCATCGATAGACTTCGCCGGCGGTGTAAACCATTTAGGCCCTTGCGCTGTCATATAGAAATGGTCTTCATGACGAATACCAAACTCGCCTGGTACGCATAACATTGGCTCGTTACTAAAGCACATACCAACCGCCAGCGGGGTAATATCATTACCCACCAAATATGGCCATTCATGAATGTCTAAACCAATACCGTGGCCTGTACGATGAGGTAAGCCCGGAACTGCGTAACCGGGACCAAAACCAGCAGCTTCAAGTACTTTGCGCGCAGCAGCATCTACCTCGCCACACGGTGTACCAATTTGCGCCGCCTCAAATGCGGCAATTTGCGCATCTTGTTCAAGTTGCCATAACTGACGTTGACGAGCGTTGGGTTCACCAAATACATAAGTACGGGTGATATCTGAATTATATCCCTGTAACTGACACCCTGTATCAATCAGGACAGTATCATTTAGCGCTAATGCTTTAGGCGATTTAACCCCATGCGGATAAGCAGTATCTTCGCCAAATAGTACGATGCAAAAATACGATCCTTTAGGCGCACCAACGGCAACATGAGCTTGGTGAATAAAGTTTTCAACCTCTATGGTAGTAATACCCTCGTATAATATGCTGGCCGCCGCTTTATGTACTTCAAGGGTCATATCTTTAGCACGTTGCATTAAGGCAATTTCAGCAACCGACTTCATCATCCGACATCCAGCTGTAACCGTTGTGGCGCTGACAAATCGATGCTGTGGAGCGGCTTGGGCTATGCCATCACTGATGAAAAAGGCGGTTGACTCATCAATACCAATTTTGGCTTGGCTCACGCCAATGTTATCTAACACGTCGGCAAATAGCTGAAATGGACTTTCATCCTCATGCCACGTATTCACTTGGCCCTTAATGGTCATATATCCCTGTAACGTATCGAGCTCAAAAGCTGGCGCAATATACTGCACCTCACCCACAGCAGGGATAATCGCACCAACCATACGCTCACTCGCAAACCAACGAGTGCCAGTAAAATAGTACAAGTTAGTGCCAGCATTAACATAAATCGCATCTAAACCGTGTTGTGCCATCAATCGTTGTGCATGTTGAATTCGTCGATTAAATTCATCATCACTTATCAACCCTATGCCATGAGTCATATTAGTGAGTGTGGCTAATGCTTGTTGCGGGCTAACGCCGCCGACACCGATTGTCATAGGTTTTCCTTTAGTTATTTTTATTGTTATTTATCTAGCAATAGAATGATTGAATCAAATCGTCTTATCTTGTCCAAATATACAAGATAGTTACTACCGATAAGAATACCGTCTGCATCGCTTTGTTACCATTGTATACAATATAAGTTTACAATTTTTGTCTGATTGATAAACATTATGTCAGCGACTTCACTTGCCAGTTTGCCGTCACACTTGCGATAATCAGCCTTCATTCTACAGAGCTGAGTTCATCAGTCGCCTCCAATGGAGAAACCATGTCCAATATTATTGCTACGCGCCTTAGCGCCATTCGCCAGCAGCTTGAAGTAAATCAAATAGATGCATTCATCATTCCCCGCGCTGACGAATATTTAGGTGAATACGTACCTGCCCGTAATGAACGTTTACATTGGGCCACTGGCTTTACCGGTTCTGCTGGCATGGCTATTGTGCTAAAAGACCGCGCGGCAATATTTACTGACGGCCGTTACACAGTGCAAGTGCGTCAACAAGTAGACGGTAACTTGTTTGAATATTTAAGTCTGTATGACGATCCACAAATTGACTGGTTAATTGAGACGTTACCTGCTGGCGCGAGTGTCGGTATCGATAGCCGTTTACACACCCTAGCTTGGTATCAACAAACTAAAGCACAATTTGATAAAGCCGACATCAATCTCGTCGACGTAGATAACAACCCAATCGATATAAGTTGGTTAGATCGCCCTGCACCGTCAGCATCAACCATGACGCTATTCAGTCATCAAGGAGCAGGACGTAATAGCGTTGAGAAACGTCAACAAATTGGTGTGCTGGTTAAAAAACAAGGTGCCGACGTCGCTCTAATTGCAGCATTAGACTCATGCTGTTGGTTACTCAATATCCGTGGTAATGATGTACCACGCTTCCCCGTCATTCTTGGTTGTGGATTATTATCAACCAATGGCGACATGACCTTTTTTACCGATTTAGCCAAAGTGCCGCAAAATATTGCCGCGCACGTTGGTACTGGCGTGAGTTTTAAAGATGAAGCAGAGCTGGCTTCTGTGTTGGCACAAATGAAGGGGGTTAAGTTATTAGCTGACCCACATTCTGCTAACGCATACTCGCAACTACTCGCACAAAAAGCTGGCGCAAAGCTGATTGTAGGTAGTGACCCTGTTGCATTACCTAAAGCTCAAAAAAATAGCGCCGAATTAGCCGGTATGCGTGCATGTCATATCCGTGATGGCGCAGCAGTGAGCCGCTTTTTAGCCTGGTTAGACAACCAAGTTGAGCAACACATCATGCATGATGAAGCCCAACTGGCTGACAAATTAGAAAGCTTTAGATTACAAGACCCGCTGTATCGCGAACCAAGCTTTGACACCATTTCAGCTACCGGCGCCAATGCCGCTATGTGCCATTACAACCACAATAATGGCACGCCAAGCACCATGACCATGGACAGCATTTATTTGGTCGATTCTGGCGCGCAATATTTAGATGGCACCACAGACGTCACTCGCACCATCGCCATTGGCAAGGTGACCGATGAGCAGAAGAAAATGGTCACGCTGGTATTAAAAGGCCATATTGCCCTTGATACTGCCCGTTTCCCTAAAGGCACTTCTGGTCAACAACTCGATGCGTTTGCTCGTCAGTATTTATGGCAGCATGGTTTTGATTATGACCATGGTACTGGCCATGGTGTCGGTCACTTTTTAAGTGTTCATGAAGGCCCGCAGCGTATTGGCAAAAACGTCAATGGCGTGGCATTACTACCAGGAATGGTATTGTCGAATGAGCCTGGTTATTACCGCGCCGATGGTTTTGGTATTCGCATCGAAAACCTAGTCACAGTGCAACATTGCCAAGCATTGGCAGGTGCAGAGCGTGAAATGTATGAGTTTGATGTATTAACCCATATTCCAATGGATGCACGCTTAATTGATAAGTCATTGTTAACTGATGTTGAAGTCAATTGGTTTAATCAATATCAGCAAAAAGTTCGTCAAACCTTAGCGCCATTAATGCAAGGTGATGAATTAACTTGGCTCAATAAAGTAACTGCTGCGATTTAAGCGTTAACCAATACAACCTAACGCGCGAGCACTGAATATAGGGCTTTAGACGAATAACTCGTCTAAAGCCCTTTTAGTGAAATACCATTAAGTTCAAACTAGGTCATAGCACGCTAAGGCATGACATCAGCGGCAATGTTTCCCCCATCATCACAAGCATATTTATCGTCAGATTTACCATGAGTTAACCTGTATACATGTCCATTAACCCGTTTGGATCGTAAGACGTCACTGTCATCTCTACACCGATAATGCACAATAACTGCTTAATGTTGCCAACGTCGACCTTGAACTCACGTCGGTTAATTTGCATTTTTTTGGCAAACGCCACTATTACTAAATAATGGTATTAAATTGCCATACCAAGGGCGGCGATCCGTTATTAGTGATAAATGCTCAAAGGGTTATAACTGCAGCGAGTTAATTTTATTGTGAAGTATACAAAACAATCTGTTTTTAGTGCGTTTTTACCTATATAACAAAAAATGTTAGCCGCTTCCTATTTCCGCATTGTCGATTGTTGTAAACTCCGCGCCAACAAAGGCTATGTTGGTAAGAGTAAATTTTACCAGACATGTGTTTAACAAAGTTGTTTAGCACAATACTCGCAGGTCACTAACGCTATATGCGCCAAGTGGATCTCTCACCTAAGTGTTTCTTGTTTAGGGCTCTACCTGCCATAGCCGTGTCGCCAATGAATGACCATTGGTTAACTCATAATTTAAGAGATCAAAAGGTATAATCACTATGAAGTCTGAACAGACTCTCTCTAGCTCGACCGCCGCTTCTGATTCATTTTTGGATCGTTATTTCAATATATCTGCCCGAGGTAGTACCTTAAAACGTGAAGTCATTGCTGGCTTAACGACGTTTTTAGCGATGGTTTATTCGGTGATTGTGGTGCCAAACATGCTCGGCGCGGCAGGGTTTGATCCTGCTGCGGTATTTATCGCCACTTGTTTAATTGCCGCGTTTGGTTCATTACTCATGGGACTATGGGCTAATTTACCTATGGCCATAGGGTGTGCAATATCACTCACCGCATTTACTGCATTTAGCATGGTGCTGGGACAGGGAATATCGATTCCAGTGACTCTTGGCGCTATTTTCCTGATGGGTATCGTATTTACACTTGTGAGTGTCACAGGGATCCGTCAATGGGTGCTCACTAACCTGCCAACCGGTATCGCTCACGGTACGGGAATTGGTATTGGTCTGTTTTTACTCCTTATCGCAACCAATAGCGTTAAATTGATTGTATCAAACGATGCCGGTTTACCCGTAAAGCTTGGTGATATTAATAGTTTACCGGTTATCGCAACGATTATTGGTCTTGCTATGACCATAGGGCTTGAGCGCCGGGGCACACCAGGTGGCATATTATTGGTAATAGTCGGACTATCGATTTTTGGGTTAATATTTGATCCAAGCGTGACTTATCAAGGGCTATTTGCTTTGCCGGACTTAATGTCTGATACATCGCTGATTGGTCAACTCGATATTATGGGCGCATTGAATCCAGTAGTACTGCCGATTGTATTGGCATTGGTGATGACCGCCATTTTCGATGCCACAGGCACGATTCGAGCAGTTGCCGGACAAGCGGAACTTCTCGATGATAACGACAATATTATCGGCGGTGGTAAAGCACTGACATCAGACTCAGTCAGCAGTATTTTTGCTGGCGTGGTAGGCGGCGCTCCTGCAGCAGTTTATATTGAATCCGCAGCTGGAACCGCAGCAGGTGGCAAAACCGGCCTAACGGCAACCATCGTTGGCTTGTTATTTTTGATGATGATATTCTTAGCGCCGTTAAGCTTTTTGGTACCTGCTTATGCGACAGCTCCTGCGCTTATGTATGTTGGCTTACTGATGCTAAGCAACGTCACCAAGCTTGATTTTGACGATAAAGTCGATGCAATGGCGGGCCTAACCTGCGCGGTATTTATCATTTTAAGCTGTAATATCGTTACTGGGATTATGCTTGGCTTTGTTACCTTGGTTATTGGCCGCATATGTAGCGGCGAGTGGCGTAAACTGCGACTTGGGGTCATCTTAATCACCCTAGGTTTAGTCGCTTTCTACATGGGTGGCTGGGCGATTTAACCCAATTGTAAACTCAATTATAAATTCAATATTAAGGCCAGCCATAGAGGCTTAATGCTATTCGGATAAGCATTACTGTTTATATCTAAGTGGATAGCGGCTGGGTACAGAGCACCGAACGTGGATACGTTCGGTGCTTTCTTTTATCAGGAAGGATAAAGTATTTTATATCGGCTCGCATTTGTTTCAGTTTAGCCGGCGATTTTCCATCTGGTGATAAAGCAAGGCACCTAAATTGTGTGTCTATTAAGCTTGTTGCAGCGGTAAAACTGATACGGGTAGGCGCAACTTTTGCTTCTTTTGCTATCGCTGTCATTTCTAAACGAACCAAATTATAAGCACGCCCCACAATTCTTGTTTAACCCCTTCAACAAATTTACTTCGTAATGTCACCTTACTTTGCAGTTGGGTTTGCTGAAGTTCGCCGTATCCTTCTTCTATTTCCCAGCGCTGGTAGCTTGCCCAGCGGATACTTTACGGGGTCGACGAATGAGATAACGAAGCCTTTTATTTCACCTTTAGGCTCTTGATAAGCGATAAAGCGGGCAAGTCATGTGTCAGGAAGCGCGGGATTTTTCTTTCTCGCTTGCGGGGAGACGGGCATATCAATGAGCAAGTCATTATTCGCAAATTCTTCGACGACATCAAAGCGCATCGTTGACTTTATGGGTGTCAGTCAATGTCGCTGTACTCCAGAGCGTTGCCAGTTTACTAACTAGTCAGCAAATAAATAGATGTATTAATGCCCTTGAACGTGACGGTAAAGCTGGACTATTTAGCGGCGCTGATGAAGTCTAGATTGCTATTGATGAAAGAGTTTTTTGTTAAAAGTACGTTGATGTATTGATGTAGGTAATAACGCGATTGGCATTAATCGACTTACATCAAGCCATTAAACAATAATTCATACCTCGATAAACAACAACAGCGTTAGGCGCCAGTCAAAATAAAAAATAAACTGCATTGGATCTTAGATGTAGCATTTAAGAAAGATATTTGCCGTATTAGGGACAGAAAAATGCGAAAAAACAGTTCTAATTATAACGTATGACATTGAACCGATTAGAACAACATCCTCCCAAGTTGGTAAGCAGATAAAAGCTATAAAATAATGATTTTAGTGCTTAATTACTTATTACTCCCAAATTTAATAAATTGAAGTTTCCTCCCAGAATACACCCCAATGGATAATTTATTTAAATACATTCATCTGATATTCTTCAGAAATTATATAGTGAAAATAATATATTAAGTATTTTTACTAATATCTAAATAATTTCACACCAAAATAAATACGTATATTTAGACGACTCACTGTTAAAGGAAAGTTTATGAGAAAAATGCCAAACTGGGATATATTGAAAAAAAACTACCCAGCATTTCCTGCCCCAGCGGTTTTTAAACAGATTGGAGGTAAAGTTGAACTGAATTTTGATATTGGTGTGTTTGGAAATGCATGTGCAACGAGAGTATCTAAAGCTCTTAACGGTTCAGGTGGTTTACATAAGATCCCTTTTTACAAAGCCGTTGGCCCAAACGGAAAACTTGAGGGACAAGTGTCCTCTGGCAGAAATAAAGACTGGTACATTTTTAGAGTAAAAATACTAAAAAATATTTAGCTGAAAACTATGGTGATCCAGAAGCATTCACACCAGAGGAATATGAAAATAAAATTAGAAACCGTAAGGGTATCATTATATATGAAGTAAATGGGTGGTCTGATGCGACCGGGCATGCGGATCTTTGGGATGGCTCAAACTGCGTTTACCAAGGTTATGGGGATGTATCACACAAAATTTATTTTTGGGAAGCATCTAATGATTAAATATAAACTAGCATCACTCCTAATTTGTAGTGCATTAATTTTATTTGGATGTTCTGAAGTAATAAAAAATAAATATCATGCTGATGACTTACTCGATTTCGCTGAGTCTAATTGTATATTTTGGTATTTTAAATCAAAAGATTATGATTTATCTGACATCAAAAAAATAACTTCAGGCATTGTAGAGTTGAGTAACTATTCGGCTGATAAATTTCAACAAACAGCGATATTAGTCAAAGAATACGATCCTGAAGTATCGAGCAAAGAAAATATAGATATTGAGCTTTTGAAGTGTTTTATTCTTAAAAAAGATCAACAGTTCCTGAATAAGCTCGATGATATAAGAAAATTATAGTCAATTGAAATGGCCGACAGCGATGGCACTTTGATATCAGAGGCCATCGCTGTTTAAATTCACTATACTCTCCCAGTTATAACGCTAAAGAACATTCCTTATTACCACAGTGATCCCGGTGATTCTTTGAGGAGATTAGCTTCAAGCAAACTATTATTCCTTAGCCCGGACACAAACTCTAACAATCTCAATAAAATAAATTTAAATGCAAAATCTTCTCTTTTGACACAGATAAAGTTCAGGATTTAAACAAAAGTTTGTTATACTCCGCGGCCGCTTATCGATGGCACTCAATTGGGTGTATCATTCAAGCTTAATGTTTTTCAGCTATCCGAAGACGTTAATCAACCCAGTTAAGCATGAGTTCAGCCATAAATAAGGCTATCGGCCCCAATATTCCAGATTGATGTTGTGCAGATAATATTAACTTATCGCAACTAAATCGCTTTGTTTTGATGTACATACAGGAACCGCACCATGAAATTCGAATCTTTTAGCTTCGCCCCAGAAATATTACGCGCGATCGCTGAGTGCGGTTATCAATCTATGACGCCAATTCAACAACAAGCGATCCCGGCAATCCGCCGTGGTGAAGACGTGTTGGCCAGCGCACAAACAGGAACAGGTAAAACGGCGGCTTTCGCACTGCCTATTCTGCAAAGAATGTGTGATAACCCAAAAGAAACGATGCCGTCTAACACTCGCGCCTTAATTCTTACACCAACTCGTGAGCTTGCCGCACAGGTTGCAGATAATATTACCGCTTACAGTAAACACCTAAACTTAACTGTATTAACCATTTATGGTGGCGTTAAGATAGATACTCAGTCACAAAAACTGAAACGCGGCGCCGACGTGATTGTAGCAACGCCAGGTCGTTTACTTGAACACATAGTAGCGTGTAACTTAAGTTTATCTAATGTTGAGTTTTTAGTACTTGATGAAGCCGACCGTATGCTTGATATGGGCTTTAGTGCCGATATTAAAAAGATCCTCCAAGCAGTAAATAAAAATCGCCAAAACATGTTGTTCTCTGCCACCTTCTCTACTGAAGTGAAAAAGCTAGCGAATGAAATGCTTGAAAAACCGAAAGTAATTACTGTGGATAAACAAAACACCACAGCAGCTACCGTAAGCCAAGTTATCTACCCTGTTGAACAACGTCGCAAGCGTGAATTATTATCTGAACTTATCGGTACTAAAAACTGGCGCCAAGTGTTGGTATTTACCGCGACCCGTGATGCGGCAGACAAGTTAGTTAAAGAGTTAAATCTAGATGGTATTCCATCTGGCGTGGTTCATGGCGAAAAAGCCCAGGGTAGTCGTCGTCGCGCACTACGTGAATTTGTTGAAGGCAAAATTCGTGTATTAGTGGCCACCGAAGTTGCTGCCCGTGGTCTTGATATTCAAAACCTTGAATACGTTGTTAACTACGATTTACCGTTTTTAGCCGAAGATTATGTCCACCGTATTGGCCGTACTGGCCGTGCAGGTAAAACTGGTGTGGCAATTTCGTTTGTAAGCCGTGAAGAAGAACGCACATTAGCTGACATTGAAAAATTAATTGGCCAACAAATTCGCCGTGTTACGGTACCAGGTTATGAAGTGGGTAGCCGTGAAATGCTGCTTAAGCAAATTGAAAAACGTCGTAGTTTTGCCAAAAAGCAACAACGCGGTGATAACGCTGGCGCACAGATGATTGCCGAGAAAAACATGGATGGCCGTCGTGTTAAAGTCGGTAAAGTGAGCAGTACCGTGAAGTACAAAAAAATTAAGTAATCTTTTTGATGCAAACAAAAAGGCGCCTCGGCGCCTTTTTTGCGTATTCATTAAAGTTATTAGCGTGTTATCTGGCACACTGCTACCAGCAATATCCTTTGTTATCACTAAAGAGCATTATCAGTGATATGACGTCACAACTCGCCTAAGCATCAAGCCGAGCAATAATCGCAAATAATGTAAATCCTGTCGTGCCATGACTCATAGCTACAACGCATGTAAAATCTAGACTTGTCGTCAAAAAACACAATCTTTCATCACAAAAAACGGTCATATTTGTACTATTTTCGCCATAAAGTGACTTTTATATTGGCTTTTTAATAGCGCATCTCGTTACACTGTTCGGCATATAAAAATATCCCTACACAGAGGCTGTACATCATCATGGCGATTCCTACTACATTTGGCACAGCAAATGCTCCAGGCACGATTAAGGCGATGCTATTAGGCTGCGGCGAACTCGGCAAAGAGGTGGCTATTGAGCTACAACGTTATGGTATTGAGGTGATTGGGGTTGATCGCTACCCTAATGCGCCTGCTATGCAAATTGCTCATCGTTTTCATGTAATTAACATGTTGGATGCTGAGGCATTAAAAGCGGTTATTGAGCTTGAAAAGCCTGATTTAGTCATTCCAGAAATTGAAGCCATTGCCACTCAAACCTTAGTGGAACTAGAGCAACAAGGTCTGCATGTCGTGCCGACAGCCAATGCGGCCAAACTGACTATGGATCGTGAAGGAATTCGCCGTCTCGCGGCAGAAACCTTAGCGATTCCAACTTCAAAGTATTTTTTCTGTGACACCCAAGCAGAATTTGAACAAGCCGTAGCCGATATTGGTATTCCTTGTGTGGTTAAGCCGGTGATGAGCTCATCTGGTAAAGGTCAGAGTGTGATTAAATCAGCAGACACAGTTCAGCACGCATGGGCTTACGCTCAAGAAGGCGGCCGCGCAGGCAAAGGCCGAGTGATTGTTGAAGCCTTTATACCATTTGATTACGAAATCACCTTGCTAACCATTAGCGCTGTTAATGGCATTCACTTTTGTGACCCAATTGGTCACAGACAAGAAGATGGTGATTATCGTGAATCATGGCAACCACAAGCCATGCCAGCTGATGTACTACAAAAAGCTCAAACTATGAGCCAACGTGTGGTTGAAGCTCTGGGTGGATATGGCTTATTTGGGGTTGAACTATTTATTCGCGGTGATGAAGTGTACTTTTCTGAAGTATCACCAAGGCCACACGACACAGGTTTAGTCACTTTAATCAGCCAAGATTTATCTGAATTTGCTTTGCATGTTCGAGCTATTTTGGGCTTACCAATCAGCAATATTGCCCAACATGGACCCAGCGCTTCTGCAGTGATTTTAGCAACAGGCACCTCGACCAATATTCGTTATCAAGGCATCGCGGCTGCGTTAGCCCCGGCTAACACTCAGTTACGTTTGTTTGGTAAACCAGATATAGATGGTCGTCGTCGTTTAGGCGTTGCATTAGCCCGTGATAGCTCGGTGGAAGCGGCGGTCGAAAAAGCTAAAATAGTGGCGAGTAATATCAAGGTCCTATTTTAAATAACGCTTATCTTAGTTAAGCAACAACAGCTCAACAAAATGACTTGATAGACAAAATTAAGCCGCCGAATCTGTTACACGTTTCAGCGGCTTATTTTTTGCTTTTGCTTTTTGTGTTTAAGTATTTAAGTGTTTAAGTGAATGTATACCTTAGCCTGATAACTTAGTTTTTTGCTTTTGGCAGTGACTTACTGGCTAAATGAAAGTGGACTAACATCATTAGACGAAATAGCGCTTTGAGTTTACGTTCCTGATCAAACTTACCCACATTGATCAATTTTCGTAATACGGTGATTTTCATATACAGGTTTTTCACCAACACATCACTTGGCTCATCTAGATATTTATCAAACTCTTTATAACCCTCAATGGTTTTAGCGCTCAGTCTAGCTTGTCGAATACGTAAACCTGAGCTCATGGCATGTTCAAACGCTTTGGTTTCTAACCCTTTAATAATATCAGCAGCGCTGATTTCCTGCGCTAAGCCATCAACGATAAAATGAATATTTGATTCAATCTCAAATTGCAGCGCATGGGTATCATGACGCACGTTATCAAACTTTGTCCGTTCTTTATCAACAAAATCAAACAAGATTTTCCATAGTGACATAAGCGAATATCCGTATTACTGGTGGTAATTAAAAAGCCATTAGCCATTAACCTGATTCAACATTTTACCCTGTTGAAACTGGTGTACATTTTCAACCGCGATGTTGAGTAGATTTTGTCTAGCCTGCAATGTTGCCCAGGCAATATGCGGCGTAATGGTAATATTGGCAGCACTAAGGAGCGGGTTATCATGACTTGGCGGCTCAGTTGATAGCACGTCAACGCCAGCAAATCCATGAGCATGGTTAAGCCATTGGGCTAAATCAATTTCATTAATCAAGTCGCCGCGAGCAGTATTAACCAATAAACAACCCGGTTTAAGTAAGCGTAAACTGTCACTGTTTATCATATATTTGGTTGCCGCATTAAGCGGACAATGTAGCGATATAATATCGGCTTGCTTAAGTAAATGGTCGCGTTGACACCATTGAATGGCTGCTGGTAAATTCGTTTTTGGTTGCGTGGTGGTGATCAAGACATTCATACCGAATGCCACACCTAAATTGGCAACTTGCTGACCAATATCGCCATACCCCACCACCCCTAAGGTCAATCCTTTTAACGAGGTTAATGGACTCAAACTAAAACAAAAATCCCGATTAGCAGCCCATTGTCCAGATTTAACAGCGTGATCGTGTAAAGCCACCTGCTGATGGTGATGCAAAATATGGGCAAACACCATTTGCGCCACGGCATCTGGGCCATAAGCAGGAATATTGGTGACCACAATCCCCTGCGCGGTTGCGGCATCCATGTCTACAACATTGGTGCCTGTGGCAAGAACCCCAATATAAATTAATCCGCGCAGTTGCTTTAAGGTTGCGGCACTCAACTGGGTTTTATTCGTCAGCACAATTTGCGCACCTTGGCAGCGACTGACGATTTGATCGAGTGGTGTATGGTCGTAAATATCGCACTCGCCTAATGCCTCAAGCGCCTGCCAATTCAAATCACCAGGATTCAGAGTGTAACCATCTAATACCACTATTTTCATCGATTTTTGGCCCTATTAATAACAGCGTGCACAGGCATTGAGCCTATTACTAACGCATTCCACGTGAAGTTTTAATTCGCTCGTAAGCAGCTTGAATATCTTGCGCTTTAGTGTTGGCAAGCTCCATCATTTCTTCTGGTAAGCCTTTTGCAACAAGCTTATCAGGATGATGTTCGTTCATCAGTTTACGGTAAGTGCGCTTAACGTCTTGATCGCTTGCAGACTCTGATACGCCGAGGAGTACATAAGCATCAGTCAGCGGCATTTTATTACCTTGCGGCGACTGATGATGACTGAATTCAGCTTGCCAACGAGCCAGTAACACATCAAGTTGTGCAGCAAGACCAAGCTTATTGGCAATAGCGGATAAAATTTGCTTCTCATTGGCATGTAACTCACCATCAGATAATGCAGTTTGAATTTGGATCTCTAAAAACATCTGCGCTAACTCAGCTCGGCCTTGAGTGGCTTGTCGAAACAACTCAAGCTGCTGTAACAGATCAAAATCAGCTTGGCGCCCTTGGCGAAAAGCTGTTTGCGCATCAATACGCGATTGTCCCGATAACTTCATTTGATCCATTAACATGGCCGCAATACGGATGTCGGTTTCAGTCACTCGCCCAGAGGCTTTAGCTACATGGCCCATGACGGCAAATGTAGAGTTGAAAAACATCGCCTGACGCTCACCGCCTTTACGCATTAACGCGCTTAAGCCTTGGCGTCTGTCATAAGCATGGCCTAACCATAAGCCTAAAATAGCCCCAAAGAAACGCCCAAACATAAACCCAATGATAAACCCAAAAACTTTACCCCAAATTCGCATGTTGTTTTCCACTACGGTTAAATAATTAATATGTCGCGCTTTGCATTTAGGCGCGCTCGCATGCCTTAATCTTGAGCCAGTAATCGACTCTGCAGTTGTTCTAGTCGCTCAATCGTCCCGACATCGCACCAATAAGCCTTAAAATGCACACCTTGTATCCGCTGCTGGCTCATTGATTGCTTCAGCACAGGTCCCAAGGCTTGTTTACCTTCGGGTAAATTTATAAATAATCGAGGATGGTAAATGCCCAAGCCAGCAAAGGTTAACTTTGGCTCATCATCAACCGTTAATTGGCCATTCACATCAATAGCAAAATCCCCCTGCGGATGATGCGCTGGATTATCAACTAACCATAAAAACGCGTCCGCTTCAGCTTGGATAACCTTTCGATAAGCTAACGAGACATCGGGCAAGTAATCGATAAAGATATCACCGTTGATGACTAAAAAGGGCTCATCACCTAATAATGGTAATGCGTGCTTGATACCGCCAGCCGTTTCTAACGCAGTGGTTTCATCGCTATAACGGATCTGTACTCCCCAACGACTTCCATCGCCTAATATTTCAGGTAATTTATGCCCTAACCACGCCTGATTGATCACGATGTCACTCACCCCCAGCAAAGCAAGTTTCTCTATGTGATATTCTATTAATGGTTTACCGGCAACGCTCACTAACGGTTTAGGTAAGGTGTCGGTTAAAGGTCGTAAACGCTCTCCACGCCCCGCAGCCAAAATCATTGCTTTCATGCTTCGCTTACCGCCTCATCAATACTTTTACGGTTTACTCGCGGTAAAATCACCTTATTAACCCATTGACTAAATTCAGCAATTTGTGAGTACTGCATACCAATATCAGCAACGTATTGTAAGGTTAATGGAATATCAGCCAAATAACCGCGCTTGGCATCACGATGGTATAAACGAGCAAAAATACCTGCGGCTTTAATGTGGCGTTGTATGCCCATTAAATCAAACCATTGTTGATAAGTTGAAAACGTTACATCGTCACTCATCAATTGATGATCAATTGCCAGTTGATAATGATATCTCATCAACGGATTAACGATATCGTCAGGCCAGCGCACGTAACAGTCACGTAGCAGAGAGACAGCATCATAAGTGACTGCGCCATAGACGGCATCTTGAAAGTCGATCACCGCTAACGCTTGATTATTTATCAGTAAATTACGGCTATGATAATCACGATGCATACCGACTTGAGGCTGTGCAAGGACATTTTCGGTTAACGCATTAAAGGTCGACTCAATCATTGCCTGTTCATTGTCCGTCAACGAGTAATCTAAATGCTCTTTCAGAAGCCAATCGACAAAAATCGCTAACTCTCGCATCACAAAAGCAGCGTCATAATCGGCCAGCGGACCATCTTGGGTCTCGGTCACGGATGCAATAATGGGTAATAAGTTTAATGCGCGCTGATAATAGTCACTCACATTAGCTTTATTCAGCACGGACAAGAGTTGTAATTCGCCCACATCAGTTTGCAAAACAAAGCCATAGTCATCGCAGGTGGCAAGTACTTCGGGTACTAATAACCCAGCATGATGGTAAGCTTTTGCAATCGCCACAAAAGGCGCGATAGGCACTAAATCAATGGGCGAATCAGAGACAATATAATGCTTACCTTGATACTGAATACGAAAATAACGTCGAAAACTGGCATCACCACAGATCAAACTAATGGCAACGTTATCGCCGAAATATTGGTTTAACCAGTTACTTAACGCAACAAATCTTGGGTCAGATAAAATCATCTCAATGGCTCTTAACTAAAAATTGCTTTATTATAGCCAGCATAACATTTGGAAACAGCTAAAGAATGGAATGTTTCATCTAGCTGAGTATCTTTTTCTCTCCAAAACTTTCCGGAATCAGAATTCATAAATTATTGACAACAATGCAGATCCGTTATTTTCTGGCACTAAGCCTACTCCCAAATATCGTGTTGGCTGATGAGCCAACAACGACCGAAGCGCCTGCGCTACAATGCGTTGTTGCGCCACCTGTTTCTCGTTCATTCGAAGATCGTGCAGCATTAACCGGTATTTCTGACGATCAGATTGTTATCATTAGTGATCACTCTGCTGTTTCTTATAACGAGCAAGCCGAATTTTCAGGCGATGTTAGTTTCAGCCAAGGGTTTCGTCATATTGCGGCTGACAATGCCGTATTAGATCAAAAGCAACAACGCTTAAATGCTAACGGCAACCTAATATTTAAAGATGAGTTATTTACCGTTACTGCCGATACACTAGAAGCTCAAATGAGTACCAATAACGCCACCTTAAAAGGCGCACAGTATTGGTTGCATGGCCAACAAGTTCATGGCGATGCTGAAAAGTTACAGATTACGTCAGACAATAATTTATTACTGACCAAAACTAACTTTTCAACCTGTCCTCCGGGTGATGAATCATGGCTGCTTGAAGCGGACATGATCAAAATTGACAGTAAAGAAGAATGGGGTGAGATTTGGAATGCCAAGCTGCGTATTGCTGACATTCCAGTGCTATATATTCCATATATGACAGTACCGGTATCTGATAAACGTAAAACAGGCTTTTTATTCCCAAGCTTTAGTACCAGTACCACGAATGGTGTGGAAGTCAGTACCCCTTATTATTGGAATATTGCGCCAGAGTTTGATCTTACTTTCACTCCGGATTTCATGTCCTCACGTGGGCTGTATACCAAAACTCAATTTCGCTATCTTGCCGGTGAGCAACAAAACGGCCAGTTCAATGTCGAATACTTAAGTAATGATAGTAAGCTAACCTCAAACGCTGACCGATATTTGTATCATTGGAGTCATCAAGGGGCCATCAATAAAAACTGGCGTGTCAGATCAGACTATACCGATGTGTCTGATAACAATTATTTCAACGATTTAAATTCCGACGTTAACCGTTCAACCGACAACCAGTTATCACGCATTGGTGAAGCCAGTTATTTTGAACGTAACTGGGATTTCAATATGCGCGTACAAGACATTAAAGTACTTGGTGAAGACGAAAAACCCTATCAAGTGATGCCACAGTTAAACTTTAACTATCGTGCTGCCGATATTTTTAACTCTATCGACTTTAAGTTTAACTCTGAACTGACCAACTTTCGTCATCAAGATAATGACTACAATACCGCGACTCGCTTACACTTAGTGCCTAGCTTAATCTGGCCAATTCAAGGGCCTGCGGGCTCGTTTACCAGTGAAGTTAAATTACTACAAACCCAGTATTGGCAGCAAAATATCGATCCCAATTCAACCTTAGATAACAGCGTAAGCCGCACTATTCCGCAAGCGCGTTTACATGGTCAGGTTAATTTCGAGCGAGCTACCCAAATGTTTGACGAACAATACCGTCAAACCCTAGAACCGCAAATTCAATACCTTTATGTCGGCTATGAAGACCAATCCAATATTGGTATTTATGACACCGCGCAACTACAAGAAGACTATTATGGCTTGTTCCGCGATCGCCAATATTCAGGCTTAGATCGTGTAGCAGATGCTAACCAGTTTACCTTGGGCTTCACCACCCGTTTATTTGACCAAGCTAACCGCGAAAAAATGAAGTTTAGCGTAGGTCAAATCATGTATCTACAAGACTCAAAAGTCAGCATTGATGATACCTATGAAGAAACAACGCAGTCGACGTCGGTATTAGCAGCAGAACTCGATGCTCAGTTATATAATGACTGGTTTATCAGTGGTTCGGTTCAGCACGACACTCAAACAGGTGAGAATAAAAAGAATGAAGTCACCTTGGATTATCGTCCAAGTAATGACAAATTATTACAGCTAAGCTATCGCTTTGTTCCAGACTTACTCAATACCAATACCAATGATAAAGTTGATATTTCTCAAGCAGGCGTAAGAACATCTTGGCCTCTTAGTGACAACTTATATTTTGTTGGTAACTACTATTATGACCTTAATGAATCTCGTAGTATTGAAACCTATACAGGCGTGCAGTATGAGTCATGTTGCTGGGCATTGCGTCTGAGTTATCATTACCGAATTAAAACAAACTACGATGATGACTTGTCAGCCGCCATTGACGGACGTGAAGAGTTTGAGAGCGGTGTTTATCTAAACTTTGTCATTAAAGGCTTAGGGGGATCGGGTCCATTAGGAGTCGACGACATGTTAAATGAAGGCTTATTTAACTACCGTAAACCACTTTACTTGAGGAATTAACAATCTTTTGTGATAGATTGCTGAACCTAGCGATAAACTCATAGTCCAATAACAACAAACATGCTGTTGAGTATGATGTAGTAACCTTATTTTGGCGATCTATTGCCAGTTTATATTGAATCGAATGTGCCAAGGATTTTGTGGATGAAACACAGTAAAAAAATAATTTTTGCATTACTAGCACTGGCTATAAGCAACACCAGTATTGCTGCGCCAATACCATTAGATCGCGTAGCGGTACAAGTTAATGACGGTATCATTCTTGAAAGTGAAATCAGCAACATGATTACCACAGTCAAAGCCAATGCCAAATCGGCTAATCAAACGTTGCCTTCTGATGACGCCTTGCGTACTCAGGTTATAGAACGCCTCATTTTAACCCATTTGCAAATGCAAACAGCTCAACGTATCGGTTTGCAAATTGGCGATTTACAATTAGACCAAACAATTGAAAATATTGCTAAAGAGCAGAAAATATCGGTTGCACAGATGCGCCAATCGATTGAGAGCGAAGGCACTAGCTTTAGTCAATATCGGGAACAGCTACGTCAAGAAGTCACCTTAGGTGAAATTCAGCGTATTCAAGTACAACGCCGAATTCAGGTGTCGCCGCAAGAAATTACTGGCTTAGTGAAACTGATTCAGGAACAAGGCTTAAAAGATGTTGAGTTTCAAATTGGTCACATCCTGATTGAAGTACCAAGTAACCCAACCAGTGAACAACTTGAAAGTGCTAGTCGCCGTGCAGATATCGTGCTTAAACGCTTAAATGACGGTGATGATTTCCGTAGCACAGCTATTGCATCGTCTTCGGGTCCAAAAGCGCTAGAAGGCGGGATCTGGGATTTTATGAACATTAATGAAATGCCAACCTTATTTGCTGAAGTGGTTAGTACAGCTAAAAAAGGTGACATTATTGGTCCGATTAAATCAGGGTCAGGTTTTCATATTATCAAAGTAGTCGATACTCGTGGCTTACAAACTCAAGAAGTTGAAGAAGTAAAATCACGCCATATCCTATTAAAGCCCTCACCGATTTTATCGGAAGAGCGTGCTAAAGCGATGTTAGCCAACTTTTTAATTCAAGTGCGTGCCGGTGATGCTGATTTCGCTAAATTAGCCAGTCAGTACTCTGAAGATCCAGGTTCTGCAGCTAAAGGTGGTGAATTAGGCTGGGCAGACCCAAGCATGTATGTGCCAGAGTTTTCACAAACTCTAGCAAGCCTTGAAGAAGGTCAGTACAGTGAACCGTTCCGTTCAACGCATGGCTGGCATATAGTCCAACTTGAAGCTCGCCGTAAAACAGACGCAACAGAACAATTTAATAGCAACCGTGCTCATCAATTAATCTTCCGTCGTAAGTTTAATGAAGAGCTACAAACCTGGTTAGACGAAATGCGTTCAGAAGCGTATATCGAAATCGTTGAGCCAGAAAGCAAACGAGGCTAAGCATAATTAATGACTAAACGTATTGCCATAACACCAGGCGAACCAGCAAGTATTGGTCCAGACTTAGTCATCAAACTCGCTCAACAGGCTTGGCCTGTTGAGTTAGTTGTTTGCGCCGATCCTGATTTGCTCATGACGCGAGCAAAAATGCTTGGATTACCCTTGCAACTTATGCCTTACCAATCATCACAACCACCAAAACCTCAAGCTGCAGGGACATTAACTATTGCGCCTTTTGCATTAGCTGAAGAAGCTAAATGTGGTGTGTTGAATGAAGCAAACAGTGCATATGTAGTAGAAACCTTGCGTTACGCCGGTGAGAGAAATATGTCGAATGAATTCGACGCCGTCGTCACTGGGCCAGTGCATAAAGGCATTATTAACCAAGCGGGTATTCCGTTTAGTGGTCATACCGAATTTTTTGCACTGCAAGCTAACTGTGCTGATGTTGTCATGATGCTTGCCGCTCCAGGCTTGCAAGTGGCATTGATGACGACTCACATTCCTTTAGCGTATGTCGCTAAAGCGATTACCCGTGATAGACTGCATCATAT
Source organism: Shewanella sp. SG41-3 (assembly GCF_014164545.1). NCBI lineage: Bacteria > Pseudomonadati > Pseudomonadota > Gammaproteobacteria > Alteromonadales > Shewanellaceae > Shewanella > Shewanella sp. SG41-3. The sequence goes on along the minus strand of NZ_JACJFJ010000001.1, from coordinate 97,866 downwards.
TATTACCATTTTACATCGCGAGTTAGTCAGTAAGTTTGGTTTAGGCTCACCTAAAATTTATGTGTGCGGACTCAATCCACATGCAGGAGAAGATGGCCATTTAGGCCGTGAAGAAATTGATACCATCATACCTGCGCTCAACGAGCTACGGGAACAAGGTATGGATATTGTTGGCCCCTTACCGGCCGATACGCTATTCCAACCTAAGTATCTCGAACAAGCTGACGTGGTATTAGCCATGTATCATGACCAAGGATTACCTGTGCTTAAATCATTAGGATTTGGCAAGTCGGTCAATATCACCTTAGGTTTACCTTATATCCGTACTTCAGTCGATCACGGCACCGCGCTAGAATTAGCCGGCAGTGGCCAAGCGGATAGCGGCAGTTTTACCTGTGCATTAAACAAAGCCATCGAATTGGCCTCAAAAAGTAAGTAACCCATTTTAATGAGTAATAAAGTACATTTAGGCCATACGGCCAGAAAGCGTTTTGGACAAAACTTCTTAACTGATCAAGGCGTGATTAGTAGCATAGTAGGTGCTATTGCACCTGATAATAATCATGTGATGGTCGAAATTGGACCTGGCCTAGGTGCCTTAACTGAACCTGTTGCAGACATGATTGATAACCTCACGGTTGTTGAATTAGATCGCGACTTAGTTAAGCGCCTACAATATCATCCAACACTAAAAGACAAACTGACCATTCACCAAGGTGATGCATTGCAGTTTGATTTTAACCAATTGCAACAAGCTGGCAAAAAAATGAAAGTGTTTGGGAATCTTCCTTACAACATTTCAACGCCCTTGATGTTTCATTTGTTTGAGTTTGCTGAACAAATAGAAACAATGCATTTTATGTTGCAAAAAGAAGTCGTATTACGTTTATCGGCTAGCCCTGGTAACAAGGCATATGGCCGCTTAACGGTAATGGCACAATATTATTGCCAAGTGGTTCCTGTACTAGAAGTGCCGCCAACCAGCTTCACTCCTGCCCCTAAAGTGGATTCTGCAGTCGTCCGATTATTGCCTTATGCAGTCAAGCCTTGGCCATGCCAAAATGTTGATGTATTAAGGCACTTAGTGACAACCGCATTTAATATGCGCCGTAAGACATTACGTAATAATTTAAAAACATTATTGTCAGACGACGATTTTGCTACGTTACAAGTTGATGCAAGTTTGCGGCCCGAACAAATTAGCGTCGAGCAATACGTCACAATGGCTAATTTTCTGTGTGACAAAAAAGATTAAATATAAGGGCATGCGTATTGAGCATGCCCTTTTGCTTTAGGATCTAATATGAGCCAAGTTGAATCACCGATAAAAATTAAAGTCGACACCCAATATTTAGAACAACAATCTGATGTTGCCGATAATAAATACCTCTTTAGCTACACGATAACCATTATCAATCTGAGTGATAACAAAGTAACTCTAAAAGACCGTCATTGGATTATCACCGACGCTGACGGCGATAAAAATGAAGTCAAAGGCCCTGGTGTTGTGGGCGAAACGCCGACCATTGCTCCGAATACCGCATATCAATATACCAGTGGTACTGTAATGGAAACGCCAGTCGGTTTTATGCAAGGTTTTTATGGTATGGAAGATCATAAAGGAGAGCGCTTTTTAGTCGCAATCCCACCTTTTCGTCTAGCGGTTCCTGGGATATTTCAATAACTTATGGCTAACTATTTTGTTGGCGATATTCAAGGTTGTTATTCAGAATTACAACTACTGCTGCAAAAAGTGGCTTTTAATCCGTCTAAAGACCAACTCTGGGCCGTAGGTGATCTTATTGCCAGAGGAACTGAGTCACTTGCAACCCTGCGTTTCTTCCAGTCTTTACAAGATTCTGCAAAAGTGGTGCTCGGTAATCACGATTTACATCTGCTGGCTTTGCACGGAAAATTAAAGCGACCTAATCCCAACGATCATCTTGACGAACTCCTCGATGCACCTGATATTGATAATTTGGTCACTTGGGTTCGTCAACAACCCTTGATTCGAACCCTACCCGAACACAATATCATCATGACGCATGCCGGTGTTCCCCCTCAATGGGACTTGACCATAGCTGAGCATGAAGCAAAACAAGTGAGCATAGCTTTACAGCAAGATGATTATTTAAGCGAATTAATTGGCAAAATGTATAGCGACGATACCGAACAATGGTCGCCAGCACTGGCTGGTATAGCTAGGCTACGTTACTGTATCAATGCCTTAACTCGAATGAGATTCTTGCACTTAGATGGAAGTCTTGATTTTAAGTGTAAATTACCGCCCAGCAAACAACACTCATCAGATTTACGCCCATGGTTTGAATTCCCATCGAAAATAGTGCCACAAAACACCTTAGTTTTCGGACATTGGGCAGCATTAATGGGGCAAACAAATAACCAGAAAATTCTGGCATTAGATACTGGTTGTTGCTGGGGAGAGCACCTCACATTATGGCATCTTGAAAAGAATGAAAATATTACCCAAAAAAGGTTAGTTTAACGTTAAACTAAAGTAGCATTTAGCCGATAACTAAATGTAGAATTTGTTACGCTTGCCTGAGAAACAATCACCCTCTAATAAATTCGATATGATGACATGCAACAGCACACACCAGAAAAATCAGGATCAAATAATAATAGCCGGAGTACTGTATGAAAATTAATGTAGCGACCAGAGTCATTGGCGGTTTTACCGTGGTGACGCTGTTATTGATAGTACTCGGTGGTGTAACCATGCTGAGTAATGACAGAATTAAAGATGGAGCGACAATTCTTAACACTATCAGTTTACCTGCGCTTGAAAGAACGAGCATTTTAAGTGAAAACTTAAGCTCGCAACAAATTGAAGCACTACTGGCTTATTACAGTACTCGTTCATCCCAAATTCCTGCCATAAAAAAACAGTTATCAGATTTAGATAACACCTTTAAACAAGACCTCAGTAGCTTAAACAACTTAGTCAGTAAACAGACGCAGCTTTCAGCCCCCTTAGCGGCATTAAATAAAAGCTATACTTTGTATGGTTCCAATGCCACAAAGATGCTTCTTGAACGTCTAAGTGCGCTTACCTTACAAGAACAGTTACTTAAGATGCGCAGTAATCTTGAAAACGCAGCGGATGACTCCTCATCGATTCTGTTAGATATTATCGATCTAGAAACTAGCGAGGACGAAACTGAACGTAGTTTAGCCGCAACCGCCAGTGTAATCGATAGTACATTCATCAATATCATTACCACAATTTATGATTTAGTGGCGACAACTGAACAAAGCAAATATGACTTAATCATTAAAGAACTCGATTACATGGTCAGCGAAGCATCGACCAAATTAGACTTTATCAACACTAAAGGTAACGGTGTTGTAAACAGTTCAACTTTAGAAGATTTAACTGCTGAAAGCGCAAAAGTATTTACTTTGCTAAAGGGTAATGACTCAATTATCGCTCTTAAACAGCAGCAATTAAGTCATGAGTTTGCCGCGGCTAAACAGCTTGTAGAAACTCAAAGTTCCGCCAAAGACGTCAACAAGAAGATGACTGTTTTGGCAAAATCAATCGATACTTTCGCAAGTGACATCAGTAATTCGGCGTTAGATATTATTGATTCCGCAGCAATTAAAACCCTAATAGTGGTATTAATGGCAATTGTCGTCGCTATTATCGTTAGTATTGCGGTTGTTAAACCACTGACTAATTCGTTAGAAAAAGTCAATAAAGCCCTTAATGTATTGGCATCAGGTGACTTAACTCATAAATTAGATGACACAGGTCACGATGAGTTTGCCGAATTGGCTAAAAACTGTAATCGCTTAGTCGACAGCCTACGCAGTCTTATTATTGGTATTGTCGATCGCTCGAACCAATTAGCGGCTGCAGCTGAAGAGACCTCTGCCATTACCTCGCAAACAACTATAGGTATTCAAGAACAAAAGAGCCAAGTCGATCAAGTTGCTGCTGCGACGACTGAGTTGAGCTCAAGTGCACAGCAAGTTTCAATGAGCGCAGATCAAGCACTCAATGAGATTAAGCAAGCTGACAATGAAACCCAGCACATGCGTACCCTTGCAGAAGAAAGCAAAAATACCATTATTGCCCTTGCAGAAGAAGTCGCAAGAGCCGGAGTTGTTATTAATAAGGTTCATTCAGACAGTGCATCGATTGGTTCTATCTTAGACGTAATCCGTGGGATTGCCGATCAAACCAACTTACTGGCGCTAAATGCCGCGATTGAAGCAGCAAGAGCGGGTGAACAAGGTCGAGGTTTTGCGGTTGTTGCTGATGAGGTTCGTAACTTAGCATCACGTACGCAACATTCAACCAGTGAAATTCAGCAAATGATTGAAGTTTTACAAGTCGGCACTCAGGAAGCGGTTGCCGTAATGGAGCAAAGTCGAGGTCAAGCCAACAGTTGCGTTGAAAAGAACGAGCAATCTAATATTGCCCTCGAAACTATCAGCAAGTCGGTTCACCGAGCCTATGATTCGGGTAATCATATTGCCCATGCTGCGCAAGAGCAAAATATCGTTAGCCAACAAGTTTCCGAAAAACTTGAACATATCGCATCGATTTCAGAAGAAACCTCAATCGGAGCAGATCAAACTGCACAATCAAGTCATCAAGTTGCAATGCTTGCTGAAGAGCTACAAGCCTCTGTACGCGAGTTTAAGGTCTAATTGATAACCATTATGCTCAAATAAATAAAAGGTCCCTCTGGGGCCTTTTTTATTGCTATCAATATCAAATGCAAGGTTAACCCTAATCGATGGAATAGCTGGTTTATTAATGTATCACATTGATTAACTCACTATAGTCGGACATATAACAGCTAAAAATAACCGCAACTGAAGTTTAGGGATCGAATCAGTAAAGCTTAATAGCAACATTTGGCCTAGCTCTTATCAAACTAATACTCAATGTAGCCTATTGCAAATCAATGCAGCTGGCGAGACTGAGAAGAGTTAGATATATGTTTATATTCCCAACCAAGGTTAAATAGCACACTAAAATCAGCTTTAATCGAAATAACACTCTTAAGCTTGCTCATAAATTACCGACATAAAAAATGCCGATAATTACTTATCGGCATTTCTGATTCGCTTTATGTTACTGCATATTCAGATGATTAATCATCTGACTCAGCACCACCACCAAGACGGTCTTTGATCGCTGTTGTTATTTCGCTTGCATCGTAACCATTGGCAGAAGCCCAATCTAAAATAGCTTTACCGTCAGCTTCTGGAGCAGCAAGATCTGATGATGGCATACGTTTAGCAATAAATTCACCCACATTACCCGCGTTCGACTTGTAGGCAGTACGCAATAAACTGCTGCCATCACAAGAAATACTGGAGTATACGTTACGTAATTTAACACGGCTCTCTTTCATTTTTTTACGTAAGCGGTTTTTATCATCTGATTTCACATAATCACAAATATTTGCAACTAATTGATCTGTATCGGCAATAGCAGGTACTGATACAAAAGATGATCCAATCAGGGCTGCGATAGCTACAGGCAATAGACGCATCTGACACTCCTTTATTTTTTTATAGTTATATAGCTATGTATAGAGATCATATTTTAGATCGCTGTCAAACTAATTCAGGGTTAAACACGCCTAATTTAACACTTTTTATGTAAAGTGTTAAAGCTATATTGCAATCCTTTGTCGTTTGTTGCATTTACTGAATTCTGTAATTGCCAAGATCCATCATCCCAATCAGGAAACAAGGTGTCACCATCAACATCAAGATCGATTAACGTAAGGTATAAAATATCAGCTTTGGGTAATAATTGTTGGTAAAGCTGACCACCACCAATGACGACTATTTCGTCACAATCGCCAGCAGCAGCAACAGCATCATCAAAGCTTTGAACACAGGTCACGCCATCAATACTCAGCTGGCTGTTACGACTTATGACGATATTATGTCGACCGGGTAATGGCCGCCCAATTGATTCAAATGTTTTACGACCCATTACCACAGGTTTAGACAAGGTCATCGCCTTAAAATGACGTAAATCTTCCGGTAAATGCCATGGCATTTTATTGTCTTTGCCGATAACTCTGTTGTTGGCCATTGCGGCAATCATTGCAATACGCATTGAGGCAGAATCCTTGTGGTTAGATAATCGATCTGGTGCGATAGTAGAGTAAGCTTGGTAACGCGAGCCCAACGGCAAGCGCACCTAAAATAAATACCGTTTTTAAGCCGTTTAAAATGACTTGTGCAGTGAGTTCAGGGCTGACTTGACTTTGGGCGGTCAGTTGAATCAGAGCAATCACGGTATTAAATGCATAAGTACCTGGCACCATAGGGATAATAGCGGCGACAGCATACATTAATGGTGGGGCTAAATGTTGCTTTGCAAACCGAATCGTCACGACGCCCACAATTGCAGCGGCTGCAAATGTCGCCCATTCTATCGGCATTGAAAATTGCATTAGTAAGGTTCGAGAACTGTGACCTATCGCACCAGCAAGGGCGCAATAGAGTAAATATCGTTTAGGAACGTTAAACACCATGGCAAAACCAATTGCGGGTATCGCGGAAAAAAAAGCGTCATGCAATAACAAACTAATCAGCTCAAGCATTAGAAAATCCCCCCCAATTGCATGGCGATGGTGATACCGATAACAGAAGCTAATGTTAATAACGTTGCATGACCCCAGCGAGAAATGCCTACGTTCATATGACCTTTAACCATATCTGAAATAGCATTAATCAACGGAAATCCAGGCACCAGCATTAATACGCTTGCGGCCATTGCCACTTGGGGAGTATGGGTAATTGGCCACATATAACCGGCTTGGGCAACAACAGTAATAATGAATGCTGTAATCGAAAAGTTAACCAATAAATTGAAATGGCGCGATGCTAGAAAAAGCCGCACCATCATGCCAATCGACGAGGCAAAAAATGTGATTAAACATGCCATCATGTCGCCATCGAATAAATGACAGAAACTGGCACATGACAAACCAATCATAGGGACTACGGCGATTGCAGGATAAGTTTTAGGGGTAATATGAGCGAGGCGGCGGCGAACTTCATTGGCACCATAAATGCCTTTTTCTGCCAATATACAAATTCGCTGTAATTCACAAATCACCGTCATATTAATGCCATGAGCACGAATACGACGAGTGGTCGTGACACAGCGACCGTGTACTAAGCTGGTCAGTACTAATGCATTAGATGAAATTGATATCTCAATGCTAGCAAGACCGAGTGCTTTACCTAGGCGCTGGCTAATCTCTTCAACAAGATCAGACTCAGCACCATAAGCCAACAGTAGTTGCGCACAACGCACTACAAGGCGGGTAATTTCATTTTGGCTATCTTCGTACACGATATCCTCAAATGAGTCTATTAACGTTGATAGATCACTTCTACATCATAATCGTCATCATCAAAATCATCGTCAAAATCATCATTATAATCTTCATTAACGACTTCATCTTCTGCGCTATGGTAATTATCCCATTTAAATTCAACATCAGCATCTGGCGTTATTTCTTCGACAATAGCCGGTAAACTTCTGATGTAGTCGAGCATCTTAATGCTTAACTCTTCAGTACCGGTTCGATTGTAAGCAGACATAGTATAAACATCTCCTTGCCAATCTAGCTCTTTAACGATGCGATCGATTTTACCCTGTAACTCTTCGTCGAGCAGCAAATCGGTTTTATTGAAGACTAACCAACGCGGTTTTGCCGCAAGCTTTGGAGAGTACTTCTCAAGTTCACCAACAATAGCGCGAGCTGAATAGACAGGGTCAACACCATCGATAGGTTCGATATCAATAATGTGTAATAACATGCGACAACGTTCAAGATGCTTTAAGAAACGAATACCTAAACCAGCACCTTCTGCAGCGCCTTCAATCAAACCAGGAATATCGGCAATAACAAAGCTTTGACCTGGACGCGGATTCACCACACCAAGGTTTGGAACTAAAGTTGTGAACGGATAATCAGCCACTTTAGGCGTTGCACGTGAAACCGAGCGTATGAAAGTCGATTTACCAGCATTTGGCATACCGAGCAAACCTACATCAGCAAGCAATAAAAGTTCAAGCTTGATTGAACGAACTTCACCTGGAGTACCTAAGGTCTTTTGACGCGGAGCACGGTTAGTACTGCTCTTAAAACGAGTGTTACCTAGACCGTGGAAACCACCTTTAGCAACGAGAAGCTTTTGTCCATGCGAGGTAAGATCGCCAAGTGACTCTTCTGTTTCTTGGTCAATAGCACGAGTACCTACAGGTACTTGAAGAACTAAATCACTGCCGCCATGACCGGTACAATCACGACCACGACCATTGGTTCCGCGCTCAGCCATATGGAAACGAGTAAAACGGTAATCAATTAGCGTATTAAGGTTTTCATTAGCTTGTAGGTATACACTACCGCCATCACCACCGTCACCGCCGTCAGGGCCACCATCTGGGACATACTTTTCGCGTCTAAAACTCACGCAACCGCTTCCGCCGTCACCTGCTTCTACGCGAATATTCGCTTCATCAACAAACTTCATACTGACTCCTGACGCCACTTAATCTGTAATTATAAACCCAAATAACTGAGTTTTGCAGGAAAGCGCTGAAGATAGCATTCATCACGATATCGCCTACTGCATATAAACAAAATCATCAAACTATCCTATAACAGTTTAATGATATAAAAAACACAAAAGCCCCACCATAGGCAGGGCTTTCGAGATCTAGCTTAGAAAGAATTAAGCTTCGATGCTAATAAACTTACGATTATTAGGACCTTTAACTTGAAACTTTACTTTACCGTCTGTTAATGCAAACAAAGTATGGTCACGACCAATACCTACGTTTACACCAGCGTGGAACTTAGTACCACGTTGACGAACGATAATGTTACCAGCTAGAACTGATTCACCGCCAAAGCGTTTAACACCAAGACGTTTACTTTCTGAATCGCGGCCGTTACGAGTAGAACCGCCAGCTTTTTTATGTGCCATGAGTTAGACTCCTAAATTATGCGCTGATCGCAGTGATTTTAACTTCGGTGAACCATTGACGATGGCCCATCTTCTTGTCGTGATGCTTACGACGACGGAACTTGATAATAGTTACCTTGTCGCCGCGACCGTGGCCAACTACTTCAGCTACGACTTTACCGCCAGCAACTAAAGGAGCACCAACATGCACTGTTTCACCATCAGCGATCAATAAAACTTGATCGAATTCTATGGTTTCACCAGTAGCAACTTCTAATTTTTCTAAACGAACTGTATGACCTTCAGCAACACGGTGTTGCTTTCCGCCACTTTGAAAAACAGCATACATGGCTATTTTACTCCAAATGACTAACACACTAACTCATATTATTGACGAGACTAGGTGCTAAAAAACTTTTAATGACAATGGGCGCGGATTCTACGCGAAGAATTATCATCCGGCAAGTGCTAATTCACTATCAAATAAAAAAGACCCTATTACTGCACACTATTCATTAATAGCTAATGTGCCTTCTTTAAAATTTAGTTAACATGTTTGAGTTAATCTATGCCTAAATTTTATAGGTAAATTGGCAATAATCCAGCAAACTATCGCGAAATCAGGATAATGTAAGCGCAATTGTGTAAATACATACTTTGAAAAATAGCACTAATATCCTGTAAGATATGCGCTCTAATTCGATATGACTAATTAAGGGTGCAAAGCCTGTCGCCCAACAACCAGAGACTATTATGGATTTAAACGCCATTCGTCAACTGGCTGACACTGATATGCAAGCAGTCAATCAGCTGATATATAAACAACTTGAATCTGATGTAGCCCTAATTAATCAATTAGGCTTTTACATAATCAATGGCGGTGGTAAACGTTTACGTCCGTTATTATCTGTATTGGCCGCCCGAGCTGTTGGCTATCAAGGCGAACATCACTTAAAACTCGCTGCGATTATCGAATTTATTCATACCGCGTCTTTATTGCATGACGATGTTGTTGATGAGTCAACACTGCGTCGCGGCCGTGAAACTGCCAATGCGTTATTCGGTAATAGTGCAAGCGTGCTGGTTGGCGACTTTTTATATACTCGCTCATTTCAAATGATGACCGAGCTTGACAGCATGAAAGTGCTTAAAGTCTTAGCCCATACGACTAATGTACTTGCTGAAGGCGAAGTATTACAGTTAATGAACTGTAATGATCCCGATACGACCGAAGCAAACTATATGCGGGTTATCTACTGTAAAACCGCTAAATTATTTGAAGCGGCAACTCAATTAGCCGGCGTATTAGCAAATGTCAGCCCGGAACAAGAACAGGCATTAGCCAATTACGGCAAATACCTAGGTACGGCGTTTCAGTTAACCGATGATTTACTTGATTACACGGCTAACTCCGACGAACTCGGCAAAAACATCGGTGATGACCTCGCCGAAGGTAAACCGACGTTACCGCTGATATACGCTATGGAAAATGGGTCTGATACTGCTAAAAAGCTGATTAGAGACGCGATTGAACAAAGCGACGGTACTAAAGCTATTGATGAGATATTAGTGGCATTGGGCGAGTCTGGTGCATTAGTTTACACCCAAGAAAAGGCGCAAGCTGAAGCACAAAAAGCCATTGATGCACTCGGGGTTTTTCCTGATAATGACTACAAACAGGCATTAATTTCATTGGCTCACTTATCGGTTAATCGCAGTAGTTAGCAATCATCAAGAGCTCAACAATTACCATAAACAGTGGTTTTCTGATGACAAGATTTTATGACTAACGGTATTGAGAAAGGTGTGAATATCAATTCACACCTTTTTTGTTATCACACTTGCCAATTTATCGGTTTATTACCCTGGTTAATTAATAATTGATTGATACTTGAAAAATGATGACAACCAAAAAAGCCCCGGTAAGCAGATAAGGGCGATGGATGTGGGCCGTTCATTACATGATGATAAGGTGCGGTAATCAATCGACCTTTTTTAATCGCGTGATTGCCCCAACACACAAATATGATTGGTGATGCTTGTTGATCTAAGCACTTCAGCACACTATCGGTAAATGTCTCCCAGCCCGCTTTAGCATGTGAATGAGCTAACCCCTGCTCTACTGTCAACACAGTATTGAGTAACAACACCCCTTGCTTAGCCCAAGCGCTTAAATCACCATGTTCTGGGATCACAAAGCCGTCAATGTCATTGGTTAACTCTTTATAGATATTAGCCAATGAAGGCGGTGGTTTTATGCCCTTCTTAACCGAAAAAGACAGCCCGTGAGCTTGATTTGGGCCATGATAAGGGTCTTGCCCTAGTATCACGACTTTAACCGCTGACAAGGGCGTTAAATTAAAAGCAGCAAACACTTCATCATCCGGTGGATAAACAACCTTATTAGCGGCCCTTTGTGAGGCAATAAAGTGCATCAAATCTTGATAATATGGCTGTGATTGTTGTTGTTCAAACAAGGTTTGCCAATGGGAAGTCATCTAATGTATTCCTTCAAAAAATTAGCGATAAATTAGCGAACAGCTCAGGCTTTAGTTTACTATCAACAGATTAATCACTTTTATGCCTAATATGATGCCATTACATAATAACAAAAACACCCCTAAAAATGGTTTTACCCTTATTGAACTCGTCGTTGTTATCATCATACTTGGGATTATCGCAATGATTGCCTTACCAAAATTTGTTGATATCGGCAGAGATGCTAAAATCGCTACGGTAAAAGTCACTGGTGGGGCGTTTTCGTCAGCAATAACCCTAGCGCACATGAAATGGGCAGCCATGGGGTATTCTGGCCCGGCAGATAATTTAGCGATTTTCAGTCAAGCTGGAACCGATGGCCAACTTGATATCAACCAATGGGGTTATCCAGCACAGAATTACCCACCTTACGAGGCTTCGCCAAGACTGGATAATAATAACGACTGCCTCTCAGTCTGGCCTACGCTATTACAAGATGGCCCAAGTGTTTCAATTAGTGCAGATAAGGATATATCGGATTATAGAGCTGAATATATCAATCCAGATCAGTGCCGTTATTACTACAATTTACTACCACTGGTGTCCATATACTATGATTCGCGTAACGGCGAGGTCTTGATAGATTCAAATCCTGATAGCTAATTTTTTACCTGAAATTTTCAAATAAAGACGTTACACTCATTGGAAAATTAACTCACCAACAAAGTGGATATGATGTCTGAAGCCAAAACAGAATTAACAATGTATCAAATAGCTGACCAATTTATTGCCCTAGCCAATCAACTTAGCCAACAAGAAAATGATATTGGCAAAGTCGGTACCGCAATGAGATTTGCCTCTGCTCGTTTTAACGCGTTTGAAGCATCGATTAAATCAGCTAATCTTGCTGCGGAAAAAGATCATGCACTCGCTTGGTTTTCTGATGAATTTAAAGCAATGTTAAAAGAGAATTTAGAAGACCACATCGCTAATCCTCCTATTGCTGCAGAGCAACAAGAGCCAGAAAGCGATGACAGCGTGCAAATGTTTAAAGGCGTTTAACCAACATATGACGCGTTATAACAATAATGCCTAACAGATTATTGCTAGGCATTATTGTTCATAACTGACTCATTTTGCACCGTCAGCAATACGGTTCATCCTAGCCGATATCATGATGACTATTTATAGTCGCAAAATTCAAATATTACAGCAGAGTATAAATCACCCTCATTGCGAGTAAAATTAACACCACACCTGAAAGCCTATCAATTAATTTGGCCTGATTTCGTAACTTAGGCAACACGGCAGAATGAGACAACAAAAATGCAATAATGGTGTACCATAATCCATCAACGATTAATGGCGTAAACACAATTAAACCTTGGCCAATTGCAGTCTGAGCTGCTAACACAAATTGACTAAATAAAGCCAAAAAGAACAGGAGTATTTTGGGATTAAATAATGAAATAGCCATACCATCTCTTGCTGCAATCCACAGACTTGTGGGTTGACCCGCCGCCAATTTTTGCTGCATTCCGCCTTTAGACCTAAGTGCTTGAATCCCCATCCAAGCTAAGTAAATCGCTCCAGTTACCGCGATGGTATTAAAAATAACCGGCGATGCTTTTAATATTGCTGCCAAACCCAATAGAGTTACCAGAGCATAGACACCAATACCGATTGAATGTGCCCAAGCACAGACGATACCGTGTAATCGGCCACCACCAAGGGTATGCCGCACCACCATGGCTAAACTGGGGCCTGGGGACATCGCCCCCAAACAACATATCGCCAATAATCCCAGCCAAGTACTTAACGTCATAACACTCCTTTACTTGTAGTCACCTAATTTGTGCAAAATGCATTTTAACAACCAGTTAAGCATGCGCTGCTAGTGTAGCGCCGCTGATAAGGATGGGTATGATAACGTATTTACAGGGGAAACCTATGGCGACATTAATGATGATATTACTCTTGGTTATTTTTAGTGCCGTGGTGTTACTCATCAGGGCTAAAATTAAAGGTAAATCGATTCCGACCCTGATTATTGTCATGCTCATTTTTATGGGGATCTGTTTTGCTGGTGTGCTCGCTTTTATTAATAAAGGTGAAAACTATCAAGCTTACCAAATGCTTCGTTGGCAGCCGCTACAGCCCGAAAAAATTGCCTCTTATGTTGCACAGGGCAATATTGTGTTTGTTGATATTACAGCAGATTGGTGTGTGCCCTGCCAGACCAATAAAGCCAATGTGCTTCACCGTGAACAAGTCGTAAACCAATTAAACCAACAGCATATTATCCTCATGCAAGGTAACTGGACCCATGCCGATGCGGTCATAGAGCATTACATGGGGCAACAGGCTGTTGCTGGTACGCCGTTTAATAAAGTGTATGGCCCTAGCTACCCAAAAGGGATTGAGTTGCCTAAAGCGCTCATTATCGATGACCTTTATCAAGCGTTATCTCTAGTCGCCCAGTAAATTATCATCCTTGTGATACTTGAAATAAAAAAGACTGCCGAAGCAGTCTTTTTCGTTATTGTGCCATTAACAACAATGGCAGTTAACTTATATTAGAAGCGATAGTTAACACGGCCGTAATAAAAGCCACCGTTGTAATCGAATGGACCACTTTCGTAGTACACTCCACCTAACTCACCTAATGTGCCATCTTTTAACTTCTGCGCTTCTTGATCGAAGATGTTATTAGCACCAACAGATACCGTTAAGTTATCAAGTACCGCATAACTCACTTCAAGATCGATAGTCACTGCAGCATCAGCAACCTCAGAACCCCAATCAGAAGTATCATCAGCATGTGTTGCGTAATATTCACCAAAATAGTTAGCACGCACAGACATGCTTAAATCATCCCAGCTTTGGCCCCACGTTAGAGTGGCACGATGTGCTGGAATACCATCTTCTAAACGACGAACTTTACCTGCATCAGTTGTTTCTGGATCATACTTATCAACACTAGTATCAGTCCAACCATAGGCTAAGCTAAACTTGGCATCGCCAGAAAGCATTTCAGTAGTATACGAACCGACAATATCAACACCTTGAGTGGTGGTATCAAAGTCATTGGTATAGAAGGTTACCGCTGAAATCAGTTCAGGAAATTCAACACCAGCAGCTCTTAATGCATCATAATCACTTGCTTTAACCGAAATTTGGCTTGACTGAGCAATACGACCGGTGACTTCAATGTTGTAGTAATCAACTGTTAAGAACAAGTTTTCATATTGATACACCAAACCAGCTGCATAGCTAACAGACTCTTCAGGCTCAAGCACTTCACCGCCATAGAAAGCCGCTAATGGATTTGTTGGTGGCGCAATAAAGGTCTGAATCAAATCACCATTCACAATCGATGTTTGCGTATTAACTACGTTTTCTTGACCGACTGTAGGTGCACGGAAACCGGTACTGTGTGAAGCACGGAACGATAATTCATCCGTTGCAACATACTGCGCGGTTAACTTGTAGTTTAATGTGTCACCAAAAGTAGAGAAATCTTCGTAACGAAGTGCGACACCTAGTAAGAAGTCTTCGGTTAAATACGCTTCAACGTCAGTATAAATACCAATGTTGCTACGGTCGTTTTTACCAGCTGATTCTGGACCAAAACCTTTAAATCCATGTGAGCCGATGTTGAAACCCTGGTCTGCGTAAGGGCCAGCAATCCAAGAGGCTTCATCACCTTGACCAATTTCAAATGACTCTTTACGCCATTCAGCACCCGCAGCAAAACTAATGTCTTCAATGCCACCTAAAGTCACAAAACGCGAGAAATCAAGGTTTACCGTTGTTTCAACTTGCTCGTAAGAGCCGGTGTCAAAGTCTGTTGGCGTATCTAAGCCCAACGATGGGTTAAGAGAGTTTTTTAAACCAAAGCTGGCTTTGTTACTACCTGTACCTGCACTGGCATCGTACATCCATTCACCTAACTCGCCTTTAACACCGGCAAAGAAAGACATGTCTTCAATTTTACCGGTAAATTGTGGCGTATACCCACCAGGGCGAATTTGGTTCATCGCAAAACAATTTGGATCGGCGACCATAGCTTGATACTCAGGGGTATCAAGCACGTTAGGAACATTAGCTGGCACAACCGCACAAGTTGATTGATCGCCATTAACAGCACCTACGAGTAATGTTTCACCACCATCGTTGGAATACACGTTACCGCGGTTATGTGGGTTACGATAGTAGAAACCACCTGTTGCTTCACGTGAAGAGACGTTACCAAAAGCATACAAATGAGTGTCATCATTAATATCAAAACCTGAGTTTATGAAAACAGTATAGTCATCATTAATCTCTGGATTACCCCATGTTTGTGCAGGGTCTTGAATTGAAGTGTTGCCAGCGGCGGCAATCGCAGCGGCATCTGGACGCTGTACACTGCGACTAGTCGCATCAGCGGTTTTATATTGCGCACTGATGTTAACAAAGCCATCATCAGTTAACGGTAAACCGATGTTACCATCGATAGTAGTTGCTGCGCCGTCACCTTCGTAGTATTCACCTTGACTGACGGTGATAGAGCCACCTTCAGAGGCGTCTTTTAATACAAAGTTCATAACGCCCGCAATCGCATCAGAACCATACTGAGCTGCAGCACCATCGCGTAATACTTCAACTTGCTTTAATGCTACACCTGGAATAACTGAAATATCTGGACCTTGAGCACCATCGTTAATGCCACCACCTTGGAAAGCAATAACTGACGCACGGTGACGGCGTTTGCCGTTAACCAAAATAAGCGTACTGTCAGACGGTAAACCACGTAAGTTAACCGGACGAACTAGCGTTGCTGCGTCACTAATAGGTTGCGCACGAGAGTTAAAAGAAGGCACAGATGTCACTAACATGTCGATCATGTCAGTTGAACCATTTTTCTTTAAATCATCACTGCTGATGATGTCAATTGGAACCGGTGAATCACCAATTGAACGCGGTGCAGCACGTGAACCAACTACTGCGATTTTTTCAACATTTTCTTTGTTTACAGCTTCTTCATCTTCAGCAAAAGCTTGAGAGCTAATTACCGTTCCGGCAAGTGCAAATGAAATGGCTAAGCTTAAAGAGCTAATACCAAATTTAGATTTTTTTGATTGCATCATCATTATTATGTTCTCAACTGCTTATTATTGTTGTTTGTCGACTATGTCTTTTACAAAAATTGCTAAAAAACACGTCACACTATCGAAATAATCCCTATCCCGACTACATTTCTATAACAATTGAATTACAATTGCTAACACTTTTTGGGATAAATAAGCACTTGCTAAAGATTGAACAACACAATAACGATCTAAGCTTTTGATTTTTAGTGACATACATCACAAAACGAATTATTTTCAATAAGTAAATATTTTAAACATAATCACTACAAACCTTAAGTGTAATTATAATTTTACACTTTAAGCTGCATTTTTATCCTAGAAGTTTTTAGAGGATTAACCGAAATAAACAAGCTAATTTCAAATCAATATCAGTGAGGCTTTGCCAATTGATATTGACCCGTGTAGGTTAGTCAACATAATCTAAACGGACGTTTGATTTCTATAATAATAACTCAAACATAAAAGGAGATAGCATGCCTTATGATGCTGATTCAACACTCGACCTAGATCAATACTCATCCATTGTTGATTTAATCGAAACAGCGTGTGAAAAGTTCGCTGGCAATACTGCGTATGCTTGTCTTGGTAAAAGCACCACTTTTAGTGAAATAGAACGTGATTCACGCTATTTTGCCAGCTACTTACAGCATTGCACCTCATTGCAAGCGGGTGACAGAGTCGCAATCCAACTGCCTAATATTACTCAGTTTGTCATTGCGGCGTATGGGGTTATTCGCGCGGGGATGGTGCTCGTGAATACAAATCCTATGTACACAGAACGTGAACTAATTCATCAATTTAATGACTCAGGGGCTAAAGCCTTAATTGTATTATCTGATCTATTACCAACATTAACTAAGGTTATCGATAACACCGCTATCGAGTTAGTTATTTCAACGCATGCAATGGACCTTATTCAGCCACAAGGCCAGCAAGAAACACCATTTAGTAAAGTAGAATTTATGGCCGTGCTTGCTGAAGGTGCCAAACATCCATATAACCCAATAAAACCCAACCATGATGACTTAATTGCACTGCAATACACTGGCGGCACAACCGGTTTGTCCAAAGGTGCTATGCTCAATCATGGCAACCTTTTAGCCAACTCAGGCCAAGTGAAATCGCGAATTGCCAGCACCATGAACGAAGGGCATGATGTATTTGTCGCGCCATTACCGATTTATCATATCTATGCTTTTATGGTTAACTTAGTCCTGTATTTTGAATCAGGTGGTTGCTCAGTATTAATCCCTAATCCTCGCGACATTGCAGGGTTGATCAATACTATGAAAGCTTATCCCTTTACTGGGTTTGCAGGCTTAAACACATTATTTGTCGGTTTATGTCATCAACCCGAATTTAAAGCCTTAGATTTCAGCAGAATGAAAATAACCATTTCAGGTGGTACCGCCTTAACCAGCGCCGCGGCTAATTTGTGGCAACAAACCACTGGTTGTATGATTTCAGAAGGCTATGGTTTGTCTGAAACATCACCTGTCGTCAGCCTTAATGCACCTGGTCATCAGCGTCTTGGTACTATTGGCAAACCCGTTTTGGGCACTGAAGTGCGAGTGCTTGATATGGATGACAATGAAGTGGCTATCGGTCAAGCAGGAGAACTTGCTGTTCGCGGACCTCAGGTGATGCAAGGGTATTGGCATAAAGCCGAAGAAACCGCTAACGTCATGACTAAAGACGGCTTTTTCAAAACCGGCGATATTGGTATTGCCAGTGTTGATGGTTATCACACCATTGTTGATCGTAAAAAAGACATGATTATTGTCTCGGGCTTTAACGTCTATCCTAATGAAGTTGAAGACGTACTTGCAAGCCATGAGCTAGTGCTAGAGTGTGCGGTCGTCGGGGTGGAAGATGAACGTTCTGGCGAAGCGGTAAAAGCAGTGATTGTATTAAAACAGCCGCCAACGGATATTGAGGCAGTAAAACAGACAATTAATGATTATTGTCGAAGCCAACTCACGGCTTATAAAGTCCCACGTATTATTGAATTTACCGAACAACTGCCAAAAAGCACAGTAGGTAAAGTTTTACGTCGTGAATTACGCAAGTCAGCTTGATTAGCAATCGATGGTTTGGAACATTCTCCCTAAGGTGAATGCTTGTCGATAATACCGCGTCCCGTTCATCAATAAACAAGATGCTGAGGCATATTGTTTATTGATGAACGATTAACATACCGAATTAGCCAATCAATTCTGAGCTGATTAAATTGCGGGCTCATCGTTATCCATTAATAACTGTAAGCTAGCAAACTCACGATATAATTCGTTACTGGTCATCAATTCGCTATGGGTTCCGCTGGCAACTAATTGCCCCTTATCGATGACAAAAATCCGATCGGCATTAATCACTGTCGCTAAACGATGGGCAATAATCACTGTGGTACGTTGAGCCATTAGAGAATCAAGCGCCTGCTTAACTTTTATCTCGCTCACAGCATCTAACGCACTAGTGGCCTCATCAAGTAACAGTAATGGCCTATCGGCTAAAATCGCTCTAGCAATCGCTATCCGCTGCTTTTGACCACCAGATAAGCGCACGCCACGTTCACCTAAATAAGTTGCATAGCCTTGGGTAAACTCGCTAATAAACTCGTCGGCTTTAGCCGCAATACAAGCCAGCTTAACTTCTTCATCACTGGCATCTAAGCGACCATATCGCACGTTATCAAGTACGTTCATAGCAAAAATCACCGACTCTTGCGGTACCAGTGCATATTGTTGGCGTAAATCAGCCAATGATAGCGTCGAAATATCAATACCATCTAATAAAATTCGCCCTTGTTTGGGCTGATAAAAGCGCATCATCAATTCGAATAAGGTGCTTTTCCCTGCACCACTTGGACCCACTAAGGCCACACGCTCACCAGGAGCAATCGTCAACGACAGCTGGCGGATCACGTCTTGCCCATGATCCGATGGATAAGCAAAGCTCACATTATCAAAACTGAGCAAACCATTAACAGGCAGCACCAATTGCGCTGGTACAGCTTGCTGAGGTATGTCTATTGGGGTGTTAACTAATTCTACTAACCGTTCAGCCGCCCCAGAAGCCCGCTGAATTTCACTGAAGACTTCACTAATAGTCGCTACAGCACCTGCGACCATCACAGCGTAAAACATAAACGCAGACAACTCCCCGCCAGTGATGCTGCCAGACATAACGTCTTTGGCGCCAATCCAAGTCACAAAGGCAATGGCGGCAATACTTAAGAACATCACGGTTGATATAAGTAGTGCACGATACTTGATACGGCCTTTCGCCACATCCATTACCGCCTCAACACGGTCGGAAAAAAGTTGACGGTCTTTAGCTTCATGGGTATACGCTTGAACGGTATGAATCTCATGTAACGTTTCATCGATATAAGCACCTAGATCGCCTACTCTATCTTGGCTTTTACGCGACAAAGCCCTTACTTTTCGTCCAAAAAAGCTCACAGGACCTAGTACCAAGGGAACCGCTAATAAGACTAATGCAGTCAATTTAACACTGGTAAACGCCATCATAACAATGCCACCAATCACAGTGACACTTGAACGTAATGCCATTGATAAACTCGACCCAACAACGCTTTGTAATAAAGTACTGTCTGCGGTAAATCGTGAAATCACCTCACCAGTTCGCTGGGTGGCAAAAAAAGCTGGCGATAACGCGATTAAATGACTGTAAACCTGTAATCGAATATCAGCACTAACCCGCTCGCCGAGCCATGTCATAAGATAGAATCGGCAAAAAACCGCTGTGCCGCTGACCGCTGTTATCGCAATAATAAACAACATAATCTCATTTAAACGCCCTGCGTTATCGGCAACAAAGCCCTCATCCACCATCAGTCGCACACCTTGCCCAAGCGACAGCCATGCTAGCGATCCAATAAACAAAAAGATTATTGCTGCCACTACCTTCAAACGATAAGGCGATAGAAACTGTAAAATCCAAGGCAGAACAGGATGCGGTGGAGAAGATTTAGTAGGAGAAATTGCCGCGGTTGCAGTAGTCGTTGAATTCGTCACAGTATTAACCAGCATAAATAACTAAGATATTCTGATAGTACCAACAAAACATTGTAGATGCTTTAACTACAAGCACCCAAAACACCTGATTATTGTTCAGCAAAAATAATGCTAAGCGGGTACTGAACCTTGTTGGTTGAAATTTGTTAGTTAACATTCGTTCGGCACGAACAACTTAATGGTTTATTTAGGGATACGACATAAGCCATTACCCTAAAACAAACTAATTTGATGAAAATGCAAGCCGTGTAGCCGCCCACTTGGGCTGCGTTTGTGGCTTCTTGCTGCAGTATTAAAAGCCTTATGCATATAAAATATTGCCACATACTGCGCCAATATTGTTATTGCAAGCTCCCCGACCTGCTTTTGACTAACAATAATATGAGGAAAAATATAATGAAGAATAGCTTAAGCGCGTCAAGCGGTTTTACATTAATAGAATTGGTTGTCGTGATCATAATTTTGGCCATATTAGCTGTTGTGGCTACAAGTAAATTTATTGATTTACGTACTGATGCAATCGTGTCGACTATGGATGGTATGGAAACAGCAATGCAGTCAGCGGCAACGTTAACCTATTCCAAAGCCGCTATTGCCGGCGTAGAAAGACTTGCGTCAACGACACTTAATGTTGATGGTGTTGATATTAAGCTGGCGTATGGTTACCCAGATGGAAGTGCTGAGGGGATTGATCTATTAATAAACCCGCCACAAGGTGATTGGAACAAACGCCCCAGCGTATTTGCTGGAGCCTGGATATATTGGCATGGTGTTATTGTTGAAGATGCTGGCACCGCAGCATGTTATTTACGTTACCGTCAGACAACTTCAACCGGTGTTCGTCCCATTATAAATGTTCAAACTAGCGGCTGTTAATCGTCAAATATCATTTAACACACGCATTTATTGCAATCCACAAACATGATTAAGACTCAGGGTAGCGTTTTTCAATCGCTTTCAAAGAGCGTAAAAATAAGCCTAAACCACCCACACTAAGTACCAAAATAACAATTAAATCAAATGCACTCATGTAAGAGAATCGAAAATTAATCGAGCTTATTACGCCAAAAATTAATGCCACTAATGAGCCAAATGTCAGTAACCAGCCAAGTATGTTTCTGCCATTATAAAACATAATGCCCACGCCAAACATAAACGGGATCATCACCATACCACTGGTAAGCCCAAAACCACCCAGCTGATATAAATGGCTACTAAAGCCAAATGAACTGGTCACTTTAATGGCATTTAATAACATATAAAAGCCACCACACATCATCACTAATCCAATAAAGAACTGACCTATTCCGCCAGACGTTCCACCAGCACCTTTCATCATTATCCCTTGAAAACCATTATTTTAAGTCAATAGATTGATGTTACTTAACCGTACAATTAATAGCAATCATCGGTATAACATGAACATTGTTACCCAATAATGCTTGATTGCCCTAGCGAGGTACTCTTAGCATCTTGTTTTATAAAAAATCTCCCTTGGCATTTAAATATCAATATCGCCTTAGCGAAAATAGCTGACGGATAAAATAGTAAAACTGAACTCATATTTTTCTTATCAACTTGTTTAAGCCTAAGCCTCGCGCTACTAGGTGTTATCTGAGATAATATTAGGCTATTTTATTGATATTCTTTTTTATTAGGTAACACAGTCATGACAACCCAATTTGCTTGTTCAGGTATAGAGCTTGAGCTTTTTCGTTATCCAAGCCAACAAGCATCCAACTTACAAGCATGGGACGCGGCTGATGAATACCTAATCAAATACCTCATTGATGCAGAAATAACCCCAGACACAACTGCAATTCTTAATGATAATTTTGGTGCGCTGACATGTGCATTAGCAGCACAAGCTCCAAACAGTGAGTTAATAGTTGAAACCGACGCAAAAACCAGTTTACTAGGATGTCAGCAAAATTTATTAGGCAACAAACTGGCGCCGACTAATATTCAATGGTTTAACAGTCGCGATACTCTGCCAGACAATATTCAATTAGTGTTGATGAAATTACCGAAGAATCTTCATTACTTTGGCCAGCAACTTGCGCGTTTATCAACTGTGCTTCCAGCGGGAACCCAAATACTGATCGGTGCTAAAGCCAAGTCAATCAACCCCGCATTGCTCGCCAGTATTGAAAAGAATCTAGGTCCTGCATCAGCCAGTTTAGCGTGGAAAAAAACACGGGTAATCAGCTGTATTAGCGATGGTAAACCACGCTCATTAGTGCAAGCGGTGAGTTGGAACGTCGATGAACTGAAACTGACGATGAGCAATCTTGCCAATGTATTTGCTGCCAATAAGCTCGATATTGGCGCAAGGATTATGCTCGATAACATGCCCAAAGGTGAATTCAACCACATCATAGACTTAGGCTGTGGTAACGGTATTTTAGGCTTACATGCAAAGCAATGTTATCCACATGCGCAGATCCACTTTGTCGATGATTCTGATATGGCTATCGCCTCGGCAAAGCATAATTGGCATGCTAACGCCCTAGACGCTCAGTCCCAAGAACCACAAACAGAACAAACGCCACAAGCTTTTTTCCATTGGGACGATTGCCTGAGTAACTTACCCGCAGATGTTGAACCAGACTTAGTGCTATGTAACCCTCCGTTTCATCAAGGGGAAGCTATTACCGACCACATCGCTTGGCAAATGTTTGTCGACGCACATAAACGCTTAAAGAAAGGCGGTTTATTGCATATTGTCGGTAATCGACATTTAGCCTACCACGTTAAAATAAAGCGCATTTTTAAAAACTGCACTACTGTGGCATCCAATGGTAAATTTGTCATTTTACAAGCGATAAAATAAGTTGATTGGTCGCTATATAAAAATTTGACAATAATCATAATGGACGACTTTATTTAATGGACAATCAAGCAAAAGACTATTTAGCGATCAATAAACACGCATGGAACCAGCGAACTCAAATCCATCTTGACTCAACATTTTACGCCTTAGATGCATTTATCCAAGGCAAGTCATCATTAAACCCCATTGAACTTGAACAAGTCGGCGATGTACACAATAAAAGTCTGTTGCATCTACAATGTCACTTTGGGCAAGACAGTTTATCGTGGGCAAGACTTGGCGCTAATGTCACTGGCGTAGACTTATCTAGCGAGTCGATTACGACAGCCAAAAAGCTGGCCGCTCAACTACACTTACCAGCAACATTTATCAATAATGACATCTATCAGTTTGGTGACCACAATACCGAGCAATATGACATCGTATTCAGCTCTTATGGGGTGTTAGCTTGGTTACCCGATTTAACTCGCTGGGCCCAAACCATTGCGGGCGCATTACGTCCTGGCGGTGAGTTTCATTTAGTTGAGTTCCACCCGTTTAATGATGTGTTGTCTGGTTATGGCTATTTTGCGCAGTTACAAGCGGATATTGAAGCTGAAGTCACCTACACCGAAAACCATAACGACCAAATCGAAACCGTAGTCACTTGGCCACATCCGATAAGTGAAGTGATTAGCGCACTCATTGCGGCGGGCCTCAGCATCGAAGCGTTTAACGAGCACCCTTACAGTCCTTATAACTGTATCGAGGGTTTGGAGTTTGTGGCAGGCAAAGGATATCAGCTAAAGCATCAAGGCCATCTCATCCCACTTATCTACTCTATTAAAGCTAGCAAAGTGGGATAAATGAGCCTAAAGCCTATTTAACTAAGCTTAAGCATCCGTTTTAGTTGATGACTGTTGATGTGTTGCAGGCGGTGCAAACAATATCCGCCAACGTTGTTTTAGAGATAATTGGGCTTGGGTAACATCACCCCACATCTCACGCCATTCACTAAAGGTCACCACTAACGGATTAAAGCTGTTTACCGGTTTAGTAATACCGTAAACCACAGTTTCATTTTCAGGCTCGAATGTACCAAAGAGTTTGTCCCATATAATCAGTACCCCAGCATAATTTTTGTCTATGTATTGTGGGTTACGCCCATGATGAACTCGGTGATGGGACGGTGTATTAAAAATCCATTCCAATGGCCCTAACGACTTAATCGCTTGGGTGTGAACAAAGAACTGCAGCCCTAGATTGAGCAACACCGCAAACACCACCCAGTTAGGATCAAAGCCAATCACCACCAGCGGTAACCAAAACAGCCACATTCCTGCCAATGGGTACATTAAGCTTTGTCTAAAAGCTGTGCTGAAATTCATGTTCTCTGAACTGTGGTGCACCACATGTGCCGCCCACATCCAACGAATACGATGACTAGCGCGATGAAACCAGTAATAACAAAAGTCTTGAGCTATGAGCAATAAACCAAAAGTGAATAAGCTCATTTCCATATCAAATAAACGCCAACCGAAAAAGTGTAAATAGATTTTCGCAATAAATAAGCCTGCAATGATATCCGCCACTTGATGCATGCCAGCTAATACAAAATTACACAGCACTTCGGCAGGGCGATATTGAGCATTACTCGGTAATCGCTGGGCGCGAACGCCAAACCACCACTCCAATAAAATACAGCCGAAAAAGATCGGTGCTAACACCAATAATAACCACTCAGGGTGAGCAATCAGTAAATCCATGTCCATATTGTTATCCATTTCTATTTATTATTATTTTAACAAGGTTTGTACTAGCGCTTCGCTGCGCCTAATGCCTAATCAACGCTTTGTTGCGCCAAAGCCATTTTAGTCAACCGCTTCCAATAAGCGCTTTTTAGTTATCCTTTGTTAGTAAACAGTTTTTAGTCATCCGTAAGCCTTAGGTTAAAAAAGCACTCACCTCTTAGATACCATTAGTGTTTATCACCATTTGGCAAAATGGTCTTCAGTTAAGCCAAGCTGATTAGTTAACTTATATTGGTTACCATTGTTATCGCAAATCACGCCACTAAAATAGCCAATATATTGTCTAAAGTTGTTTTTTAACCAAATTAAATTGAGCTTTTCGCTGCGCTGATTTAATGGTCTAAAATGCAAGTCGACATTGCCATCATTAGTCGTGATATGCCATCCATCTTGTTGTGAGTGACGATTAAAATCAAACTGTGCACCACCCAATAAATGACGTTGACCATTAATCCACATTACATTTTCAGTCTGACCAGTTTCGTTAACCCCGGCGGCCAAATTAAGCCCAATAACACCATCGTCGGTTTGAGCATTGATTGAAGCCCAACGCCAACTGGTTTCGCGGCGCATAAATCCAGCTGAAAAGTCATAACCCGCCAATGCATATTGCAAAGGCTGTGGTTCATGATGAATGGTTAATTGCCCTGTGACGGCTAAGCCATTGTGCTTTTGAGTATAGGTCCAACCGTTATAACCCGTTGGGGTACACAAGCAGATGGGTAAGCTCAATGGTGCAGGCTGAATACGCAGATTGGCTTGTATGTCTGCAAGATTAATCTCGACTTGCCATTGGCCGTCGACAATATTAATAACAATTCCTTTGCTTTTCCGGCCAATCTCAGCGCGCCCATGCTTAGGTGAGTCACTTAATTTACAGCCAAGCCCTAATGGGGTTAACCATTGTGTTTGCGTTAGCTTATTAGCTTTGATGTCATAAAGGTAACAAAAGCCATTAGCAACATAACGAATATCCGCAATCGCAAGTGCAATGATATAATGAGGGGTGATAATACTCACAAATTGGAACTGCTTAAAATCAAAATGCTTAGCCACTGCTGATGCAGGTTTGTCCATTACCGTAGAGTAAGCAAACTGATCAACGTTGAGTGAATCAACAAGCCCATCAAACATGCCAAATACAGGCTGGCCATTGGCATTAATCAATTTATCTGGCGCCAATTGTGGCTGTTTATGTTGCATTGCATTACCTACATAATGTTGTTTATCAAACTTAAGTTGCATAATACTAACCTGAATTGATCAGTGATTAATGTCAACAACCCCGTAAGATTGTTGTCGGCATCTAAATTGAACCTCTGAAACAAGTTATTGATTATTGACTTAGCTATATACCTCGAGGCGTTCATTAGCGAATTTATCTTTATAACAACATAACCTTAGCGATGCTGGAAACCCAGACAAATTCTGGTATCATTTATCTACCTTTTGCTTGTTATTGTTGCCTCATGAAGTTATTGATCCCTATTTTACTGTCTACATTATTGCTATCAGCTTGTGCGAGTTATGAGCCAACTCATGTTGGTCTCAATCCCACATTGGGGCCCGTCAAGTTACAAACTGAAGCTGATTATCCGCTAATGGTTGACACCATAGACACCCGCGAAGCCAGTTTTGTGGTACGTTTCAACGAAAAAGGCAAAACGCCGAGATTAGTGAGTGCCAGTGAACCTATCCGCCAACAACTGGACAAATTATTTCGTAATGGGATGATCAAAGCTGGTTATGTCATAGACCCCGCCGCACGAAATTCAGTGCAATTTCAGTTGAATTATTTATTAGCAGATGTCACTGATACCACCTTCAGTTTTGAATCTAAAACACGTTTAGTGATTAATGTACTAGCTAAAAATTCACAGCAAGAATTTACTAAAACATATAATGCTAACGGCTACTTAAAGGGTCCATTGAGCCCTGATTTTGCCACGCTTGAATTAGATATCACCAAGCTAGTGGATAAACTCACGACAGAAATTCTTAACGATGAAGAGTTACACCAATTTATTCAACGTTAATTGACCACGGCTTAGCAGCGATGAGTCACGAAAGATGCCAATAAAAGGATTGCATATTATGTTTAAATGGCTTGCCACTTGTTTATTGTTATTGGCCAGCATAAGCGCCAATGCTGAAGTCGATATTCAAAAAGACACCCTATATCCACAAGTAGAGTTAGACACGTCTATGGGGAAAATTGTGGTTGAGTTAGATCGAACCCGTGCACCACTTACAGTCGATAACTTTTTAACTTATGTGGTTAAGGGTGAATACGACAATACAATTTTTCATCGGGTAATCGCCGAATTTGTGGTTCAAGGTGGTGGCTTAACTCCTAAATTAGAAGAACGTCCTTCGCTAAAGCCTGTGGTAAATGAGTCGGGCAATGGTTTATCGAACGCTCTTGGCACAATAGCCATGGCTCGAGATAATGACCCCCATTCAGCCACACGACAGTTTTACTTCAACATGGGTGACAATAAGAAATTAGATCCGTCTAAACGCCGCTGGGGCTACACCGTTTTTGGTGAAGTCACCAAAGGGATGGATGTGCTAGAAGCCATTTCATTGATGCCGACTGAACATAATAGCACCCTAAACTGGCCCGATTTTCCGGTAAAAACCGTAATACTAAAAAAAGCCACTTTACTGCCTCGCTAATTTCCCACGACTGATCTATACCTATCGATGGTAATAAGCGCATTACCATCGATATTGTCTTAATGCTTAGTCTCAAAAACTCTTAGTTTAAAAAATATCTAGACCAGCACAAATACCAATACCAGTGCATGATTGACGTTAATCAGCACCAAGGGATGTTTAACATAATCATCCGACTACCTAGCCCCCTACATTTTTACTAGCTTATAAATCAATGAAATAGCACTATAGAATGACAAATATGACTCTTTTTTTAATGCTTATCACGTTAATCGCCAGATTAACGTCTATAATCTAGTTTACTCTTTCAGACAATTAGCTGCGCAACTCTTGGCACCGTACTTCTAATATTCAAGGACGTAAATATTATGACGGCTAATGATTTCATTGAAACCAAAGCCCCACAACTTGCCTATTACGGCAAAGCTTTTTTAGACAATCAATTAGATTACAAAGAAATACAACTGTACATGTGGGATGTATTAGAAGAGTGGCAATTTATATCAAACAATCCCAAGCAATTAACTGAGCAACCCAGTGATACTGAAAAAGTGTTTTGGCACTTATTGTATTGTTTTGATCATTGGTCTGGTTGGGCCATTAAAGGCAATCAATATTTACGCCAACAAGTGCATGACTGTTGCGACTACATCAATATTGGTGGCAATGTGCCACAAAGCTGTATAGGTATCAGACCTTAAGTCAATTATCTGAATTATGGTCTGCATTCTAGTTTAACCTCAAACTGGCTGAATAATCTTTTAGAATGGCTTGAACCTAAACCTCTTGCAACATAAGCTAGAGCCATTCTCCATTATCCAGTTGTCTTATGTCGGTTTTTTTGGCTCGTACCCGTGAAGCATTATCGGTTTATTACCACAAACGAGTATTAATCTTACTCTTGCTGGGATTTTCTGCCGGCTTACCATTAATGCTGGTCTTTTCGACGCTGAGCTTTTGGTTACGTGAGGCCGGCGTTGACCGAGCCGCCATTGGTTACTTTAGCTGGATAGCACTCACCTATGCTTTTAAATGGGCATGGTCACCATTAGTCGACCGTATGTCTCTGCCCTTATTTACGCGTGTTTTAGGCAGAAGACGAGGTTGGATGCTGTTTGCACAATTGTGCTTAGTTGGCGCCATACTTGGTATGTCGATCAGCGATCCTGTGGTTAATCTTGAACGTTTGGCTTTGTGCGCGCTACTACTCGCCTTCGCATCAGCGACTCAAGATATTGTCATTGATGCTTTTCGAATTGAATCTGCTCCAGAAAAAATGCAAGCAGCACTCGCAGCAGCCTATCAGGTCGGTTATCGAGGGGCGATGATCATTGCCACCGCAGGTGCCTTAACCATAGCAGCTTGGGTATCACCAGGTGATGATGCTTACAATCTACAAGCTTGGCAAACAGCGTACTTTGCCATGGCAATGTTAATGGGCATTGGCATTATTACCACCCTATGCAGCAAAGAACCTCAGGTTGATACTAAATACGCTGACGATAAAGAACGGCAACTAAGAGCCGATTTTGCAGCCAAGTATCCAGCCAAAATCGCCGGAACGTTAGCCTGGTTATACAGTGCTAGCGTATTGCCTTTTATTGACTTTTTTAAACGTCACGGCAAAAGTGCCATTCTGATTTTGTTGCTCATTTCATGCTATCGCATCTCCGATATTGTCATGGGCATCATGGCAAATGTGTTTTATGTCGATATCGGTTTCAGCAAAGAGGAAATCGCTTTTATCAGTAAAGTCTATGGTTTAATCATGACCTTAGTCGGCGCCGCTTTTGGCGGAGTATTGCTGATGCGTTATGGCACCATGAAAATTCTATTCTTGGGCGCATTATTAGTGGCGGTAACTAACTTGTTGTTTGCTTGGCAGGCCTATATTGGCTATAACGTGCCAT
The DNA here is from genome assembly GCF_014164545.1 of Shewanella sp. SG41-3. Lineage (NCBI taxonomy): Bacteria > Pseudomonadati > Pseudomonadota > Gammaproteobacteria > Alteromonadales > Shewanellaceae > Shewanella > Shewanella sp. SG41-3. The sequence continues at coordinate 68,022 of NZ_JACJFJ010000001.1, read as the reverse complement.
TTTTAACCTTGGCTATCTCGGTGGATAATTTTAGTGCTGGTATCGCGACTGCGGCATTTATTGCCTACTTATCGAGTTTAACCAGTACGGGTTATAGCGCAACACAATATGCCTTGTTATCCTCAATCATGTTGTTGTTTCCAAAATTTATCGCCGGATTTTCAGGCTTATATGTCAATGCTTTTGGTTATATCAACTTTTTCATTGCTGCGAGTTTGATTGGTTTTCCTGTGCTGTTATTAGTGGTGTTGGTTAATCGATCGCAGCTACAAGTGATGGCACAGGCTCAATCATTAGATGGTTCAATTGATGTATCAACAGATGTGGCTAAACCACCTCTTTAGTAACGCTATGTTCAATTTTACCTCAACTCGGTAATACTTAGTTGAGGTCATTCTGGTAGCGCTTCTGAGTCAGAATCTGCCTTTATCTTTTTTGGGCTGTTAGGTGTTAGGTGTTAGCAAACTTCAGTTGGATTTTGGTGACAAGGTTCTGCACTGGCTAAAGAGAATGACAAGTCTGATTAATCTCGCCTAATTAACATTGCTTAAGTACACCATGACGTCATTGAAACTAACTGCCTGGTGCAGGCCTAGTGCAGATGATTAAGCGAGATGCCAGCGATTAATTTTTACGGTAAGCATCCATGTGGGCGGCGCCAAAATGTCACTATTTGGGATACTCGCCGATTCATCTACACGGGAAATTTCTCTCTTCAATTTAACGTCATGCTTGTCTGCCGGTAAGAGCTTAATAGAAAATTTAATCAAATCTAAGCAACGGGCTTACTTTTGGACGAAATGTGTTGTGGTTAACGCCGCAGCTCCTTTAGCTCACCGCTGTGATATTCAAATTGAATAAGCCACTAGGTGGTGGATGGACCACGACGGCATAGCGTTATTGAGGCGTTTGGTCTTGTTGAAGGTATTCAACTCGGCATAAAATTACCATGAAATCCCAAGGGCAGATGGTAAGGTAGCCATGCTCTTGCAATGGGGCCTGAAGATAAATCATTCACTGCAAAGATATTCAAACAAGTACGCTTTGTCGGTACATGTAGTGCGGTACCGATTAAGTAGCCGGTATTTTCGATCGCTTTTGGGCAAACACTAATGTGCTCTTCAACCAAGTAATCTTCCCCAAAATGGTAATGCTGTTCTGCGCCAGTGTCGGTGTTGAGAGATGATAATGTATCACTCCATAGGCTATTGGTTTTAGCTGACAGATGGTATAAATAGTGGTTTTTTAAACCGACCACATGATCACACACGCGTGGGAACTCGCTCGTACCTGGCATTATTTGCATACTGTAATGACCCTCTGTGTGCAGAGTAATCAGCGCTGTTTTTGCTTTTGTACTGGCCTGTTCAATCTTGCCTTGCATAACATTAGACAGCTTATGCAATACATTCACGTCGGGATACAAGCTCGCATCAAAATGAATAGTGCCATTTATTTCTTCCCATGCATTTCCATAATGAAATACAAACCCCGCTGGAAGTTCGTAGTGCTTGATAACAGTTAATGACTGCTTACTAATCACTAACACCCTCATTGGAATGTCAGTATTGTATTTAATTTGTTCAAAATGTCCTTCAATAGATTTATCAGTAAACAGTGATGGCAGAATGATCAACAGGTGCTTGTCTGTGATGAGGAAATCATGCAGCATTGCGCCACGATATTGAGTGTTAATTACCCCTGCATTTTTGACGTTACCGTTCGCGGCCAGATGATAGAGCACAATATTACCTGATGGATGCAAACCAAAATTCCAAATATCACCACTAGGATCCACTTTTGGATGAGCAGAAAAAGGCAGCCCTTGTAAAGCATTGGCGTATTTTGACTCTGCGCCTAAATGAACTTGCTGTTGAAATTGCATTGAATCACGATCTATTTTTGTCGGAGACCCAGCCTCCCAAAGGGCCCAAAGATCATCACCAACAGCAATGATATTGGTATTGGCGGTATTGACTGTGTCAGGAGTCACCACCGGTAGCGCATGGGCAATTTTGGTCTCAGGGCCAGAATAAACAAATTGCTGGGCTTGTTGCTCTTGGCTAAATTTTGGTGTGTTAATGAACTGGCCGCGATGGACGATATTCTGATTTTTTATTTCAAAACGTTGCAACATGCCATCACCTTCAAAGGCATGTTGATATCGGATGGCTCCACGTTCATGTTTTGCTGGGCCATTGCGATAAAATACCCCATGTAAATCTGCTGGAATACGCCCTTCAAGTGAAAGTGTTTGTGGCTCAAAGTTACGTTCTACATTGGCAAAACCAATCAATTCAGGATGAACAGCTAAGGCATCGTTAAATAGCCGTTTAACATTGACCATAGCCGGAGCTACGGGTGCGGTAAGTAAGGTTGCAGATGCGGGCAATACACTTGATGCACCGACTATAGCCATGCTTTTTAAAAACTGTCTACGTTGCATAATTAGCACCTCCCTATGTTAGTAGATAATTTGGGTTTGATTAATCACGGGATCTTGCTGTTCGGTTACGGTAAATGCCGCATCTTGATAACCAACTGGACCATAATTAGGTTTGGCGTTGTTTGAAAATCCATAACCTTCTGATGGCATTCCAAATAGGTTGGTGTCTAATGTGCCGTTATTATTTTCGTCTTGAAAGAAGCGAATAGCGTATTGACCGACAGGAATATTAGTAAAAATGACCTTATTGATACCTTGCTTAGCTTGAAGATAAGTAGCACTAAGTGCCTCTCCTTTTGAATAGCTGTCTTGACTATTAAACAGCTGTGCGTAAATCTTACTGGGTTGAGCGTTAACGCCCTCTATTTCAAAAGAGATATCTGCTGCAAAAATCGATGAAGTAAACAATGAACTGCAGAGTATTGAGGTCAGTATGACTTGGGTTAATTTATTGCTGTTAACATTTATTTTCTGGCTGTTGATGCTCATTTTTATATCCTTAGCAAATGGTGTCATTGTGCAGGCACGTTGACTTGTTAAATTGGAATATGCTGGTGAAGTATCACCGTTGCGTCTTGTTAAATAGACGATAGAATGGGCATCAGAAAAGCAACAGCCGCTTTACGTAAAATGGGTTAAAAACTTCGTAAGATGTCACTAAAAAGGAATGTGTACCATTGGCGATTCGTGAAATATCTACTAAAAATCAATCGGTAAACTTTACTTTTAATAAAAGTAAATTACTGCGAGAACTACTTGTTGTAATATCTATAGGACTTTTTATTGGTTTTTTAGCACCGTTTGGCATGCATGAGCTGCCGGTCTTTATGTCGATTAGCTATTGGGTTTTTACCTGTGTTTGTGGTTATTTTATTTATTCACCGTTAATCAATCTAGGGCATAAATATTTATCTGAGAAGTTAAGTACTCCTTGGCTACGTGTTGCAATATCATCTTTAATAGCAAGTATATTAATGAGCTTAGTTGTGCCATTAATCACCATGATATTTTTTAATTCCCCTATTAATCTCATCAATGACTTTCTTCATTTCCTGCCTAAGACATTAGTGATTGGCGGTGTTATTACCTTTTTTAGTGTGTGGCAGAATCATGTTAAACAACAGCAACAGCAGTTGGAATTATCAACAAAAGTGATTGAAGAGCATGCCTCAACGACTGATACCAAGAGTATTCAAATTGAGCAATTTATGTCGTTATTACCCATCAACAAACGCGGCCAGTTGTTGTGTTTAGAAATGGACGATCACTATTTGAAAGTGCATACCGATAAAGGTAGTCACATGCTGTTGATGCGTCTGAAAGATGCTTTACTACAGCTTGAGGGGTTTCCTGGCTTACAAACTCATAGGTCATGGTGGGTGGCAAGTGATGCGGTCGTATCAGTAAATAAACAAAATAGGAAAATGACATTGTTGCTAAGCAATCACCTTGAGGTCCCCGTTTCAAGAACGTTTGTTGATGCGGTTAAAGCAGCAAATATTATTTAGGTATTTTGTTCAGAGAAAACAGTATGCTGTCGCCAAACAATGCTGGTTTCACGTCGATACACCTCAGAACGAGTATATGATTAGTCATCCATGAGGATTGTTGCAATGGATGTCTACCCTCTTGGCGTTTTAAAACAATTTTTCAATATTGGTCATTGGAAGAAATAGATTGCTGTCACCATTTTTACAGCCATTGTTGCGGGAAAAATGCCATGACGTACGACAGCCTCGGTCATATTCCTAACAAACTAAAAAAATAATTCGCTTAATTTAATAAAAAAGCCGATAGGGTTACCCGTATCGGCTTTTTTCTGTTCAGAATGGCTGTCTTCAGGATTAATCTCTGAAGTTATTGAACTGGAATGGTTGGCCAAGATCAGACTCTTTCGCTAGGCGCATAACAGCTTGCAAGTCATCACGTTTTTTACCAGTGATACGAACTGAATCACCTTGGATAGCAGCTTGTACTTTAAGCTTACTGTCTTTGATAGCTTTGACTAGCTTTTTAGCAATCAGTGAGTCGATACCTTGTTTAAAATTTACTTTTAAGCTGAAGGTTTTTCCACTATGAACCGCTTTGTCGTCAACTTCCATTGATGATGGATCGACGTTACGTTTACTCAGCTGAATGCGCAAAATGTCGACTAATTGCTTACAAATAAAATCATCTTCTGATTTTAAGGTAACCACATTGTCTTTCAAATCAATGTCAATTTCTTTACCACGTAAATCAAATCGGCCAGCAACGTCACGGCGGGAGTTTTCTACCGCATTGCGTAATTCTTCTTCGTCAACTTCTGACACAATATCCATAGATGGCATCTTGCTTTCCTCTTTGGTTCATCACATATATATTTTGCTATTTTACACTAGGAGTCATTATCGGGATAGTGGAGTGCGACCACAGATGTCATCACGAGGTTATTAATGACTAACTGGTGATTGATTAACAAAAAATCATCAAGCAGCTATTTTTATTGATAATATCACTATAGGGCTTATTTAGACTGAGTTTAACGATGATTAACTTACGATTATCAGCAGTATAAATGGCTCGACTATAACAATTATGACTTTCCAGAGAGGTTAATGAGTGACAATTTTCAGTAGGTTTCTTATTATTAGCCATCTTCTCGCTTCACTAGGCCAATATTACGCTCGTGATCACTTATAAAAATATTTTCAAGCTTGCCTTAGTTGTCGCCATCATTGTGACAAGCTATCTTGTTTTTTCAAAACCAAGTTATCCGCAGACTTTTGCTCATATGGACAAAGTAGGCCATTTAGGTAGCTTTTTCGCGCTTGCTTACCTAGCTCATTACGCTTTTAAACCACGCTGGTATTTTTTGTGTAGCGCTTTGGCGACCTATGCCGTGTTGATTGAGCTGATCCAATCACGTCTTCCCTATCGTAGCGCATCAGCTGCCGATGTTATCGCTGATCTTACGGGTATTGCCCTGTTTTATTTAGTGCATTTTTCGATGATTAAATACCGTAAATTAAAAGCGAATCGCTAAAAAATATGGTAAAAACATCACTATTGCCACCATCATCCACGCACGATAGTCATCGACTGATTGCCATATTAGGCGCGGGTGCAATTGGGCAATTGATGTATCACAAACTGACTGTCTGCTCGCCAACGCCAGAAGTAGACGATGTGATGTTTATTGGCCGAGATAAACAAACTCGGCAACAAAAACTGGATTTTATTGATGATGAGCAGCAATGCCATAAAGCATTAGCGACCATATTGGGCACCGAAGATAACCGCTTAGCCCAGGTTGAATTACTGCTTGTGTGTGTCAAAGCCTATCAAGTTGAACTAGCACTTATCCCATTGTTAACCAAACTGTCTCCTCAGTGCCATATTATATTACTTCACAATGGTTTAGGTCCCCACTTTTCGGTGGCTGCTGCATTAGCAAAACATCAAGGATTGACCTTAGGCACAACATCGCAGGCGGCATTGAAACAAAATCAGTGGCAAGTAAAACACAGCGGCTTTGGCGTAACCCAACTGGGGCATTTTAGCGGCCCTCTTATGCCGACAGCATTAAAGATGCGCCTAAATAATCTGCACAGTGACCATCAACCCATTGAATGGCATCAGCCTGTTTTACCCGTGTTATGGCAAAAGCTGGCGATTAATGCTGTCATAAACCCATTAACTGCACTAAATCAGTGTGCTAATGGTCAATTAGCCGCGACTCAATACCAAGCACAGATCGCGGCAATTATTGATGAATTAGTCCAAGTGGCTCAATCTGATGGCATCAACTTAGATAAAGCAGCACTGAGTGCGCGGGTATACCAAGTGATTGCGTTAACCTCAGCTAACTTTTCATCTATGTATCAAGATGTCGCTCACGGTAGACCCACTGAAATTCATGAGATTAATGGCTATATTTGCCAGCAAGCTAAGGCGCATCAGCTTGATGTTCCCCAAAATCAAGCTCTCCTCGAGAGAGTTTTACGACTCAGTAAGCCTAATAATATTAACTCCACATCACTAAAATAGCCGCAATAGCGATTAGCAGTAATCCGGCAACATCATTAATTTTCACTTTCTGTTTCAGCCAAAAGGTCGCAATAATCAGGGTGAAAAACACCTCAACCTGACCTAAGGTTTTCACATACGGTACAGCCTGCAACGACATTGCGCTAAACCAGCCAATCGAACCAATACAACTGGAAACGCTAATGGCTAAGGTTAATTTAGGTCGCTGCCACAAGGCTGCTAAAGTCGATTTATCTTTTGCCAGTAAATAACCAATTAGCACTATGGTTTGTAACCCAATAACCCACAGCAATACCCATGCTGCACGATGCGTAAATGGCCCTTGTAGGGTTAAACTGGCTTCTCTTACCCATAAGGATGTCAACGCAAAAGCACTGCCGCATGCAAGCCCTAATAATACCGTTTTCAGTGATAACTGTTTAAAACCCTGCTTGCTACTGAGCAACATGACTGCCAAACCGCCGATGACAACGCCTATCCAACCTAGTATTGATAATTGAGTACCAAAAAAGATAACCCCAAGGATAGCGGCTACTAAGGCTTCGCTTTTGGCTAGCCCAGCACCTATGGCATAGTTCTGCATTTTAAACAGCTTCACCATAAGCCCTGTGGCTAAAATTTGCATTGATGAAGCACCAATAACAAAGCCCCAGAAGCTGGCATTAAAAGTGGGTATTGCAGTAGGGGAATATTGATGCAAACTAAATAGATAGACAGCTGCGATGGGACCAGCCCAAATAAAGCGCGCCAAGGTTACGCCTGCCACACTGACGTCTTTACTCAGCTTGCTTTGAAATGCATTGCGCCACGCCTGCATGAATGCGGCGAGAAAGGTAAACATGATCCACATATTGGTTACTGCTCTAAAAAAGCCCTGAAACTTGGTAAAAAGTCAGGGCTTATACAAGGGCAATTAGATTACTGTTTACGACGATTAAAAGACACTTATAAAGTGCTAAAGTGATTAATAATCAACTTATCGAGTTATTAGTCATCCAATGCTATTAATAATTTACTTGCTGGTATCAATGAACTCGAATGATTTTACTAAGTCATCAACCGCTTTCATCTGGGTTAGGTATTTCTCTAATAAATGCAATGGGAGTGCACATGGGCCATCGCATTTTGCATTATCAGGATCAGGATGTGCTTCGATAAATAAGCCTGCTAACCCTAATGCCATACCGCTGCGCGCAAGTTCAGTTGCTTGTGCACGACGTCCACCAGCAGAGTCTGCACGTCCGCCTGGGCGTTGCAGTGCGTGGGTAGCATCAAAGATCACTGGATAACCCGTTTGCTTCATTTCATCCATGCCCAGCATGTCGACAACCAAGTTGTTATAACCAAAGCTACTGCCACGTTCACATAAAATAATATTGTCATTACCCGCTTCATTAAACTTAGTAATGATATGACGCATTTCATGCGGCGCTAAAAACTGCGGTTTTTTAACGTTAATAACGGCACCGGTTTTCGCCATCGCCACAACCAGGTCTGTTTGACGCGCAAGAAAAGCCGGTAACTGAATAATATCAACAACGTCGGCGACTGGTGCACACTGATAGATTTCGTGTACATCGGTGATAATTGGCACATTGAAGGTTGATTTTATTTCTTCAAAAATACGAAGACCTTCTTCCATACCTGGACCACGGTATGAGTTAACAGATGAACGATTAGCTTTATCAAACGAAGCTTTAAACACGTATGGAATACCAAGCTTTTGGGTCACTTCCACATAATGTTCTGCAATCGACATGGCTAAATCACGTGACTCGAGTACATTCATGCCCCCAAATAACACAAACGGTTTATCGTTGGCGACTTCAACATGATTAGTTAACTGAATAATTTTTTGATCCATTTGATCCTCTTAGCGCATTACGCTGCAACAATTTGTAATAACTGACCACATAGCCAAGCCATGTAAGTACCTAATGCATAACCGAATACTGCCAGCAACACCCCTACAGGTGCTAAGGCTGGGTGAAATGCTGCTGCCACTACGGGAGCTGATGCCGCTCCACCAACGTTGGCTTGGCTACCCACTGCCATATAAAATAATGGGGCTTTAATGAGTTTAGCCACTAATAACATTAACCCTGCGTGCACTAACATCCACACAATACCTACTAAGAAATAAATCGGCGTATCCATTATTTTAGACACATCCATATGCAAACCTATGGTCGCAACCAGAATGTATAAAAATGCCGAAGCTATTTTAGAGGCACCAGACGCTTCAAGATGACGCACTGGAGTAAATGAAAGTCCTAAACCAACGGTAGTCACAATAACCACTAGCCAGAAGAATTTAGAGGTTAAACTATAATCTTCGGTCCATGGATAATGAGCTTCGAAAAACGGTCCCAAGAAATCAGCTGCAAAATGGGCAAAACCAGTGACACCAAAACCAACTGCCACAATCAACATAATATCGCGCAGCGAAGGAATGCGCGAATTTTCCGCGTGATACTTTTCGACTTTCTGTTTCAGCGCTTCAATGGCTGTGGTGTCAGCGCCAGTTCTGGCATCAATCTCTTTGGCTTTAGACGCCATAAAGAGCAACACGGCCATCCAGATATTGGCAACGATGACATCAACCGTCACCATAACGGAGAATATCTCGCCACCAACCTCATAAATTTCTTTCATTGCAGCTTGGTTAGCACCACCACCAATCCAGCTACCCGCTAAGGTTGTCATGCCACGCCAAACCGCATCAGGACCATTGCCACCTAAAAGTGATGGATCGATGATCGACACTGTCATTAATGCAATCGGCCCACCAATAACAATCCCAAGCGTACCGGTTAAAAACATAATAACCGCTTTAGGGCCCAAGCTAAGAATAGCTTTTAAATCAACACTTAAAATCAATAATACCAAACATGCAGGCAGTAAATACCGTGATGCAACAAAATACAATTGTGATGAATGGCCATCAATCACACCAAAGGTATTTAATAATGAAGGTAAGAAATAACACAGTAGTAAAGCTGGAATGTACTTATAAAACTTTTGCCAAAAAGGATGAGTGGACGAGCTTGTGTAAAAAACAAAACCTAAAATAACGGCGAGTATACCCAGGGCGGTGGCATCATTGCTCACCATTGCTGACGTTGACATGTAGAGTTCTCCCTTACAAATACATTATATTTTTAGTTGTTATTGTTATTATTGTTATTTTTGCTGTTATGAAAATCGATGATGATAACTTCTCTGCTGCGCGCTGGTAATCAACTTGCAAGAAGTTCACTGCGGATAAAGCAGCTTTGAGTTAACTCAAAGCTGCCTAGGTTGCAGGTTATCAAATCATTAATGATAAACCTGCATATGTTGACTGAGTTCCTTTAATTGAATCTTAACCAGTTCAATCACAGGATCATGCGGACTCAAATCGATGAAGTGTTGTAAATCCGACATGGCCACTTTAATGCAACCTAACTGTTGGGCAATAAAAGCACGTTCACGATTAAGATGCACATCGTCTGGATGCCATTGTAATAATAAATTACAACATTCCATTGCCTGTTCAAATTTATGACTGACGATACAACCCGCTTTTAGCTCATGTAACATACGGCTAATTAACCGTTTGAGCGTAGCCGTTTTAAGGTGGCTTGGTTTTAATTTAGCCGCATTACCCAGTTCACCACGTACTAACGCATGTAATTGATGACGGCTAAGTTCTTTACCGGTTAGCGGATCATGGTATTTAACCACATCATTCACTTGGCTTTTTAATACCGTATTACCGGGTAATAAAACCGCCTCGAGTGTTAAGTCGAGTTGTTTAGCCAATAAAATTAACAATATTGATAGTGTAGTGCTATTGCCTTGACGCTTTAACACGCAATAGCTTAAATCTGCAGCCTCGACGCTAAAATAGTCGTCTCGAACACAAAAACCTAAATCATTGTAAAACCACTTAAACAGACCTTCAAGGCGCGCTTGTTGGTCAATAACATAGTGACTCAATACTGAACCTGCCATTTCATACCACGCCCACATAGCAGGTTTAGATGTTGAAAAGCCAAGATGTTCAGAGAGCTCAAATGCAGTTTCAGGTATCGAAACTGCATCATCAAGAAGATATTTTGCCATTAAAACCAATTAACCCATGAAGACGACTTGTTTGAAATAAGCCAGTTTGGCCGCTAACACTACCCAACCGATTGCGCCGATAAAAGCAAAAAACTTAAACAGCTTATTACGGTTAGATTTAAGTGCCATCACACCTAAAGCAATATAAGCCGCAACACAGATTATTTTTTCTGTCATCCATGGATCGACAAAAGGATATTGTTTGATCATAAAGCACAGAGTGAAGCCTGACAGTAATAAAAACGTATCAATGACATGTGGTGCGACTTTAACAAACTTTTTTTCCATGATGGGAGACTTGCGTAAATGTAAAACAAAACGCACGATAAAAAAGATCACACTCATGGCAATAAACATCATGTGAGTATGCTTTACCGCTGGATATAAACTGTAAAATGTTTCCATTAATTAAGTCTCATTAAAAAAGGTAAAAATAAAAGGCGCCTAGTTTACTCGATCAACCAGCCGCATACTAATATTTGGATTATTGCTATTTACTTAGCGAGATATATACCTGTAGATACTGGATTACTCATCCATCCATTGCCCAAGCGTGCAGCGGTCATTACTGCCAAAGTCTCGAACTGTAGCCACATTGTGGTAGCCAAGTTCAATCAATTTCTCACGAACTTTAATCGCCTGTTCATAACCATGTTCAAGCAATAAATAACCACCAGTAAGTAAATGAGCACGCGCTTGCTCAGCAATATAATACAAATCGGCATAGCCTTCATTGCCAGCGGTGAGTGCACTTTGCGGTTCAAAGCGAACATCGCCTAAATGAAGATGTTCATCGGCTTCATCAATATAGGGAGGATTAGACACGATCAAATCAAAATCGCGCTGTTTAACGGCTGAAAACCAATCAGACTGGATAATTTCAACGTCTGGTAAGTTAAGATTACCGCGATTAGCTTTAGCAAGCTCGACAGCCTCTGGAACATTATCAATGGCAGTAATCCGCCATTTAGGTCGTTCAGATGCTAACGCCAATGCAATAGCACCGGTTCCTGTGCCTAAATCTAATACTCTGGCATTGTGACGCACAGATAAGTTCAGTGCGGTTTCAACTAAAATTTCAGTATCAGGCCGGGGAATAAGCGTTGAGTCATTAACAATAAAAGGTAATGACCAAAACTCTCGTTCACCAATAATATGCGCTACCGGAGTGCCATTTTGACGTTTAGCGATCATCTGGCTATAAGCTTTAAATTGCTCACTCGTCAGTTGTCGCTCAGGCCAAGTATATAAAAAACTGCGATTTTTATTCAAGCAATGCAATAGCAATGCCTCTGCATCTACGTGAGCAGATTCAGAGGTTGCGGCTAGTTGTGAATAAGCCCATTGAAGGGCTTCAGCAATTGTTGAATACGAAGACTGCGTCAAGAGAACTCCTTAGTCGTCAGCTAACGCGGCAAGCATATCGGCTTGATGTTCTAGCATAATGGGTTCAAGCAAGACATTTAAGTCGCCTTCCATGACTTCATTCAAGCGATATAGTGTTAAGTTGATACGATGATCACTTACGCGACCTTGTGGGTAGTTATACGTTCTAATACGTTCAGAACGATCGCCACTGGCCACTAAACTACGACGGGTAGTTTCTTCTGCACTACGTCTTTTTTCATCTTCAACAGCTTGAATACGCGCAGCCAAAACACTCATCGCTTGGGCACGGTTTTTATGCTGTGAACGTTGATCCTGACACTCAACAATAATGCCAGATGGAATATGGGTAATACGAATCGCTGAATCAGTTTTGTTAACGTGCTGTCCACCGGCACCAGAGGCGCGGAATGTATCAACTTTTAAGTCTGCTGCATTAATCGAAATCGCTTCAGCTTCAGGTACTTCGTGCAATACCACGACTGTACATGCTGAAGTATGAACCCGGCCCTGAGATTCGGTTTCTGGTACACGTTGAACACGATGTCCACCAGACTCAAACTTTAATTTACCGTAAGCACCATCACCACTGATTTTGACAATGATTTCTTTAAAGCCGCCATGCTCGCCTTCGTTGACGTTCATGACTTCTATTTGCCAACGGTTCGCTTCGCAATAACGCGAATACATACGGTATAAGTCACCCGCAAAAATAGCGGCTTCATCGCCACCGGCACCCGCACGAATTTCAAGAAACGCGTTAGTGTCATCATTAGGATCGGTAGGCAAGAGTAAAACTTGTAATTCATCTTCAAGTTTTTCTAACACTTGCTTAGATTGCTTGTACTCATCTTGCGCCATTTCGCGCATTTCAGCATCGTCTTCTTCAAGCATCTCTTTAGCGTAGTCGAAATCTTTTTGAGCTTGTTGAAACGCCTTGAAGCTACTGACTACATTTTCAAGTTGAGAATATTCTTTTGATAATCCACGAAAACGGTCTTGATCCGAAATCACGGTAGCATCACTTAATAATGCTAATACTTCTTCATTACGCTCGAGCAAGCCTTCAAGCTTGCGGATAACGGATTCTTTCATTTAGCTCGCTAACCTTAGTTTTTATCTAAACCAAGCGCAGTTCTTAATTGGCCTAACGTATTCAAATCGCCTTGACGGCTTGCTGAAGTAAGCGCTTGTGTCGGTGCATGTATCAAACGATTAGTTAGCCTATTGGCTAACTCTAGTATCACTTGCTCACTGTCACTGCCATGAGATATTTTATTCAAGGCGCGCTCAACTAATTCATCTTTAATCGCCAAGCTCTGGCTGCGATATTCGCGAATACTGTCGACTGACTCTAAAGACCTAATCCACTCCATAAATAAGTGTGATTGGTCTTCAGTAATTAATTCTGCTTGCTCGGCGGCTTCTTTACGTGAAGCCATGTTCTGTTCAATTATGCTATGCAGATCGTCTACAGTATAAAGGAATGCGTCGTCTAACTCACCGACTTCTGCTTCAATATCTCTTGGAACTGCAATATCCACCAACAACATAGGTTGATGACGACGCTGTTTTAGCGCTTTTTCGACCATACCTTTACCTAAAATGGGCAAAGGACTGGCGGTAGAGGATATCACGATATCGGCTTTAGCGAGAAAATCTGGTATTTGTTCTAGGGTAATGGCGGTAGCGTTAAACTCTTCACACATGGCTTGGGCACGTTCGATAGTGCGATTTGCCACCACCATAGAGGCAACACCATTATCTTTAAGGTGTTTGGCCACCAGCTCAATCGTTTCTCCAGCACCAATGAGTAACACCTTAGTGGTGCTCAATGATGAGAAAATATGTTTCGCCATGCTGACGGCGGCAAAGGCGACAGAAACTGCCGCGGCACCGATTTCGGTTTCAGTGCGCACTTTTTTGGCCACAGAGAAGGTGTTTTGAAACAAGCGATCAATGGTCAATGCAATCGTGCCAGCTTCTTTGGCTTTAACAAACGCTTGCTTTACCTGTCCCAAAATTTGTGGTTCACCCAGTACCAGTGAATCCAGACCCGATGCTACCCGCATTAAATGTTTTACGGCAACTTGCTCTTCATAGGCATAGAGACACGGCATTAAGTCGCTGTGCTCAATACTATGGTAATCCTCCAACCATTCAATAATGTCTTCCTTTTCAGCATTATTGCAATATAGCTCAGTACGGTTACAGGTCGACACAATAACAGCCTCGCCCGTACGGGTGCGACTAGCCAAGCTTTTCATGGCGTCATGAATGCGGTCTGGAGAGAAAGCGACTTTTTCACGCAAATCTACCGTGGCGGTTTTATGGTTTATCCCGATTATTACTAGGCTCATTTGATGGTATCAAGTTCTTTTCGGTGACGTTAATTAGGCTATTCTACTGAATTGAACCGACTAAAAACACAATTGGCTTAACAAAACCGAATAAATGTCTAAATATTTATTTATGGTTCACATAAACATTATGCAAACCCTTACATTAATATCACATTAATTTTGCTAAAAGCATTTTTACATAATGACTTAAGCCCAGTATCATAAGAAAATCTTAAGCAACTGATAGGCAATCCATTGCGATTATCTGCATCTTTCTTTTATACCGCTATTATCACCGCGTTGCTTTTGTTAACCGGTTGTAGTGTGACGCCATCTGAAGATTTTACGCCTATCAATGTGACCAATGCAGCTCAAGCCAATGCATGGGAGCTACAGGGTAAAATTGCCGTTAAAACAGCGGAAGATAAATTCAGCACTAATCTGTACTGGCTACACCAACCCGCTGCCAATGACTTGCGTTTAACCACAGTATTAGGTACGACAGTATTAACCCTCAAGACAAATCAAGGCATGGCGACGCTTGAAGTGGACGGCAAAACCTATCGCGACAGTAACGCCCAAGATTTACTGACAGGTATTAGCGGCTGGTCAATCCCGCTTGATAGCCTTCCTTTATGGATCACTGGCCAAATTGGCAGCAATGATAAAATTGTCAGCTATAATCCTGATGGCACAATTAAACAAGTCATCAGTTACGATCCTCAGGCAAACTGGTCAGTGAGTTTTCTCAGTTGGCAACAACAAAGCGGCGCGCTTGTGCCTAAGTTGTTGAAGATTGAGCGAGAAAATGTGCAAATAAAAATTCAAACTAATCAATGGACAGCTGTAGCAGCCAAAACCCAATAACAATAAATGTTAATTGCTGGCACATTAACAAGGTAGTTAAACAAACATGAAACCAACTCACTTACGTAAATCAGCCGTTTCAACAAGTTGGCCTGCGCCAGCAAAATTAAATTTATTTTTACACATTACCGGCCAGCGAGCTGATGGTTATCACGAATTACAGACCTTATTTCAATTTATTGACCATTGCGATTACCTCGATTTTCATATTACCAACACAGACGATTTAATTTTACACTCTGCTATCTCCGATTCTGTCGCTGACAGCGATAACTTAATTCTTAAAGCCGCAAAGTCACTCAAACGTTATACCCAATATGAAGGCGGTGCGCATATTTGGTTAGACAAATTACTCCCTATGGGTGGTGGTTTAGGCGGTGGTTCATCGGATGCAGCAACCACATTAGTGGCACTAAATGCCTTATGGAAAACCAATGTGTCACCCAGTAAACTGGCTGAAATAGGCTTAACACTCGGTGCGGATGTTCCTGTTTTTATTAATGGTTTATCAGCATTCGCCGAAGGTGTCGGTGAGCAATTGATCACAGTAGAACCCGCTGAACCATGGTACTTAGTTATTGTCCCTGATGTGCATGTGTCAACTAAGGATATTTTTCAGCATCCTGATCTACCACGTAACACACCTAAATTGGATATGAACAGCTTAATGACTCAGCAGTGGACCAATGATTGTCAGAAATTGGTCACAACTAAGCACCCTCAAGTTGCCAATGCCTTAAGCTGGCTGGTAGAATATGCGCCGTCGAGAATGACTGGAACAGGCGCATGCGTGTTCGGGGAATTTACACATTCGCAACAAGCACTTGACGCTTTAGCCGAATTGCCGGCTCATATGCGAGGGTTTGTTGCAAAAGGGATGAATAAGTCGCCATTAAAAATACGGCTTGAGCAGCTCTAATTACATAATATCTTCTGGGTCAGTTTTGAGTGACAACACGTAAAATTGATCTAGCCTTTAATCGTAAAGCAAACATCTGAGGTTCATAAAGTGCCCGACATCAAGCTCTTTGCTGGTAACGCTACCCCAAATCTAGCTGCTAAGATTGCCGATCGTTTATTTTGCAAACTTGGCGACGCAGTTGTAGGCCGTTTCAGCGACGGTGAAATCAGTGTTCAAATAAACGAGAATGTACGTGGTGCGGATGTGTTTATTATCCAATCTACTTGCGCACCAACTAACGATAACCTCATGGAGCTTATTGTAATGGTTGACGCGCTTCGCCGTGCATCAGCGGGTCGTATTACTGCCGTTATTCCGTACTTTGGATATGCTCGCCAAGACCGCCGTGTACGCAGTGCACGCGTGCCTATTACAGCGAAAGTGGTTGCAGATTTCTTGTCGAGCGTGGGTGTTGACCGCGTATTGACTTGTGACTTACATGCTGAGCAAATTCAAGGTTTCTTTGATGTCCCGGTTGATAACGTATTCGGTAGCCCAGTGCTACTTGAAGACATGCTCTCCCGGAAATTTGATAACCCTGTTGTTGTGTCTCCTGATATTGGCGGTGTTGTTCGCGCTCGTGCAGTAGCCAAACTATTGGATGATACTGATCTTGCCATTATCGATAAACGTCGCCCACAGGCGAACGTGGCTCAGGTAATGCACATTATTGGTGACGTTCAAGGCCGTGATTGCATCATTGTTGATGACATGATCGACACTGGTGGCACTTTATGCAAAGCTGCTGAAGCATTAAAAGAACATGGCGCTAACCGCGTGTTTGCTTATGCTACTCATCCTGTATTCTCAGGTAATGCAGCTGAAAATATTGCCAATTCTGTTATCGACGAAGTTATCGTAACTGATACTGTGCCATTGAGCCCTGAAATGCTCAAAGTGGCTAAAGTGACTCAGTTAACCATGTCTGCGGTACTTGCTGAAGCGATCCGTCGTGTAAGCAACGAAGAGTCTATCTCTGCGATGTTCCGCCACTAATCTAACCGATTAGGGTCATCAAAAACGCACTCGATTGAGTGCGTTTTTTTATTTGTGTGGAACTCGATCCATTAAGCAGACAAAGCATACTTAGGCATAAAAGATGATTGCTGACCTTGCATCATCGCTGGCGCAATATTGGCATGTTGTTGCTGCACTAAAAATGATTTCCCAGCCGCTAAGCCAGTATGATAATCATGCAGTAAATCTGTATCAGCACTGCCAAGCAGTTTACTTTGTAAACTGTTGTCGGCAAAAATTTGGATAATTTCAACATCAGCTGGCGGATTAGCAATAAACGCTAACTCTTGTTGATACGCTTGTTCATGTTGCACTAAGTAATCAATGGTTCTGGGGCAATAACCAGAGACACAAATCCATGATTTTAGCTTATGTACCCAAGCTGATTGCGCCTGAAAGTCTGCATTAACCGTTCGAATGACCACAATTTTACGCGCACCGCGCTGGTAAGCCTCACGAACAGGTAAAGGTGCCGCTAGCCCGCCATCAAGGTAAAAATCTTCTTGAGGTTGCTCTATAAGCTCAGGTGTTTGATTCGCGGCATGGGTATTTAACCAAGGTGCAAGTTTCACACCTTGCTTATAAAGAAAAGGCAACGCACTCGATGCTTTTAACAACTCGCGCCAATGCTCACCATCGTTGCTAGGACTAAAAAAGTAACCTTGGCGATCTCGTGAATTAGTTGTAGTAATCAATAATTGCCGTTTGCCTAAATATTTTGCTGCAGAGGCGAAATCCAAAGTAAAACTGCCTCGAGTAGTTTTATCAAAATACCAATCGAGATCGACTACGTGGCCACCAACTAAACCTCGGCTTAATTGGTAAAAACGTTTATGACGTGATAATCCTCGAATTAATCGTTTTGCATAGCCTTTTTGGCGCGATAAAAAACTGGTTAAATTTTGCGAACCGGCAGAGGTGCCAATAAACAGATCAAATGGATCAAATTCGGCTTCTAACCAAGCATCTAACACCCCAGCAGTAAAAATCCCACGCTGACCACCACCTTCGGCAATTAACGCCGTCATAGGCTGTGATATATGCTCAGAAAGCATTGGAGGATGAGTTGTTTGGGTGTTCATAGTAAACCTAAGGTTAGTGATTAACTGCATAAGGTAAGTCTAAAGAACTGAAGCGAAGATAGATAATGGATAGAATCAATTGAGTTAATAGAAAAAGGCTATCAATACCGCACAAGATTTAACGTTATAAAAACAAAAAAGCAAAAAGCCCGTCTATTAAGACGGGCTTTTCAGAATTTGGCTGGGGTACCAGGATTCGAACCTGGGGATGCCGAGATCAAAACCCGGTGCCTTACCGCTTGGCGATACCCCAATTAAAACAAATTATGGCAATACAGACTAAAAATCACTTTGAATAAAATTTGATGGTACGGGAAGAGAGACTTGAACTCTCACACCTCGCGGCACCAGAACCTAAATCTGGCGTGTCTACCAATTTCACCATTCCCGCATCAAATTTTAACTTAGAGTATACTCTTTTTATTTCAGAGTAAACTTTGGCTTTACTAGCTAATGTAAGTACAACTCACTCTACCTAGTAAATATGGTAGCAATGGCGGGACTTGAACCTGCGACCCCAGCATTATGAGTGCTGTGCTCTAACCAGCTGAGCTACATTGCCAAAGATGGCTGGGATACAAGGATTCGAACCTTGGAATGCTGAGATCAAAACCCAGTGCCTTACCGCTTGGCGATATCCCAATAATCTTGTCTAACTTTATAAATGGCTGGGATACAAGGATTCGAACCTTGGAATGCTGAGATCAAAACCCAGTGCCTTACCGCTTGGCGATATCCCAATCAAACTTTTTGAAACATCCGCCTAAGCCAACATCTCTAATAAATGGTACGGAAGGAGAGACTTGAACTCTCACACCTTGCGGCACCAGAACCTAAATCTGGCGTGTCTACCAATTCCACCACTCCCGCACAACACTCTAGTTTAACATCTTGAGCAGATGGGTAAGAAATATGGTAGCAATAGCGGGACTTGAACCTGCGACCCCAGCATTATGAGTGCTGTGCTCTAACCAGCTGAGCTATATTGCCACTATTTCTTGCAATCCCTCTTGGCGAGGAACGGGGCGTATTATGCTTATTCAGGTTATCTAGGTCAACTGGTTTTTTTCGCTATTTTCATCAATTCGTCTTGTTCGGCTATAACTTCACCAAACTGAATGCCGAATCGACAAAATAAAGCCAATTAACTGACTAAAATATCCTTTACGCCCCTTATTATGATTTTTTACTTAATCTAAATGCTGCTTAGACATTAAATAAGAAATGCATCACATCGCCATCTTTAACAACGTAGGTTTTACCTTCGACACGTAATTTACCGGCATCTTTGGCTCCCGCTTCACCTTTGTAGGTAATAAAATCTTGATATGCCATCACCTGCGCACGAATAAAGCCACGTTCAAAGTCGGTGTGGATAACACCAGCAGCTTGTGGTGCTGATGCGCCAACAGGTACTGTCCATGCTCGTACTTCTTTCACACCAGCAGTAAAATACGTTTGCAGATTTAATAATTCATAGCCTGCACGGATCACGCGGTCTAAACCAGACTCTTCGATACCTAAGTCAGTCATAAACTCGGCGCGGTCATCAGCTTCCATTTCAGCGAGTTCTGACTCAATCGCAGCGCACACAGGCACAACCACTGCATTTTCTGTTGCCGCAATAGCACGCACAACATCAAGATGAGGATTATTTTCAAAACCGTCTTCAGCCACGTTAGCTATGTACATGGTCGGCTTTAAGGTTAAAAAGTTTAGGTACGCAACTGCGGCTAATTCTTCTTTGGTTAATTCTAATGAACGTAGCATTTTAGCTTCATCTAATGCTGGGCGCATTTTTTCAAGCACTGCAACTTCAAATTTGGCATCCGCATCGCCGCCTTTAGCGCGTTTAGCTTGACGAAAAATAGCCCGTTCACAGGCATCTAAATCGGCTAGGGCTAATTCGGTGTTAATCACTTCAATGTCGCCAGCAGGGTCAATTTTATTGGCTACGTGAACAATGTTTGGATCTTCAAAACAACGTACCACATGACCAATAGCATCAGTTTCGCGAATGTTAGCTAAAAATTTGTTGCCTAAACCTTCACCTTTCGATGCACCAGCGACTAAACCGGCGATATCAACGAATTCCATAGATGTCGGCAAAATGCGTTGAGGTTTGACAATGGCAGCTAACGCGTCGAGACGTGAGTCAGGTACAGGTACCACTCCGGTGTTTGGCTCAATAGTACAAAACGGAAAGTTTGCCGCTTCAATCCCTGCTTGTGTTAACGCATTAAACAACGTTGACTTACCTACGTTTGGAAGACCAACAATGCCGCATTTAAAACCCATATGCTTACCTTTATATATGTAGAATTATCCCATTGGATAATGATGTCGAAAGGGTGTTAAAACAAAACTAGCCTGGCTTATTCTGCTTTGAACGAATGTAATCTGTGCATAGCTTTCGCCATGTCTTGGTTAAATAAAATCTCGGTGGAACGAACCGCTTCATCAATCGCCGCATTTATTCGCTCTTGTTCTACCGCTGGTGCCCTGCCCAGTACGTAGCCGCTGACTTTATTTTTATCGCCTGGATGACCAATACCAATCCGTAAACGATGAAAGTTCTTGTCGTTGCCTAAGCTAGCAATAATGTCTTTTAAGCCATTATGACCACCATGGCCACCACCTAATTTGAATTTAGCCACGCCCGGTGCCATGTCAAGCTCATCATGGGCAACCAATATTTCTTCAGGCAGGATACGGAAAAAGTTAGCTAACGCTGCCACAGACTTACCGCTTAAATTCATATAGGTTGTTGGGATCAGCAAGCGCACGTCTTTACCGTGTAAAATAGCCCGAGCTGTGACGCCAAAGTATTTACTCTCTGGTACTAATTGAACACTGCAAATACGTGCCAGTTCTTGCACGTACCATGCACCAGCGTTATGGCGAGTTTGCGCGTATTCAGCACCCGGGTTTGCCAACCCGACAATCAATTTAATGTTACTCATCACAACCTAGTCAGTTTCTTAGCAAACACTATTGCTAAATGCCTTCATGGGGTACATCAAAATACACATGATGCAAAACGCGGCATTTTATACCAATTTCACTCATAATGTAATCATTCAAAACCACTCAAGCCTTAGCGTTAATCATGTCCCCATCAAGTTTTGCGTGCGGAGCAATAACGCAAACCCAAAAAGCCGAACTGGGTTAGCGAAGAGTTTAAGTCAATCCAAGGGCATACTTGAGCACTTTTCGCTTTAATGGTGAGTCGATATTTGCCAATTTCAATGCACCATTACGCAGCAGTTTTAACGGTAATAAATCATTGCTAAACCCCGCATAAAAAGCATCCATCGCGGTCATCATCAGTTGATTATCGTAATAACGCGCTTGCTGATATCGCTTTAGCACAGGCGTGTGCCACCATATTTCCCCACTGCCAATGGCATTGGCAATCTGAGCTACCAGCACATCAACATCTTTGAAGCCAATATTAACTCCTTGGCCAGCTAATGGATTAATCGTGTGGGCGGCATCACCAATAATCACTAAATTATCTTGGTAGTAACCTTGGGCATGGCGGCGAGTGAGTCTAAAGCTACCTCTATTCTCAACGGTGAAATTAGGATCTAAACGCGGCGGAAAATGCTGCCTGATTTGTTGTGCTAATTGCAGATCATTAAGTTGTGATAATTGTTTAATGCGATTGGCATCGTCGTACCAGACTAATGACGCATGATTCCCAGGAAGCGGCAATAAGCTTCTTGGCCCTGCAGGGGTAAATTGCTGCCAGGTTACTGATTGCTGTGGGGTTTGAGTACTGATATTAATTAGCATCGCCGACTGCGCATAATCCCAGCCAGTGACACCAATACCAGCCCATTGACGAACTTGCGATTGAGCACCATCGGCGCCAATCAATAATCTTGTCGTGATTTTATCGCCATTATCAAGCTCAATACTCACTTGCTGACTATCGCTTAAACGGCCAAATTGGGTCACTTTATGCGGACATAATAAGGTGACATTATCCATTTTCCGGATTTGCTGCCATAGGCTTAATTGAATTAACCGATTTTCAAAAAAGTAGCCTAAGTGCGCTTGACCCACTTGTTCGGCGCTAAATGCCGTAAGGCAATCGTCGAGCTCCCATGTTTCTAAGCCAGTATAAGGCGCATGGCGCATCAACAGCAGCTCATCCATGGCACCAAGACGGGTTAATAATTGCTCAGATGCAACACTGATTGCAGACACTCGCACATCTAATGCCTGTTCTACATCATAAGGCTGCGGTTGACGGGACTCTATCACCGCCACACTAAGTCCTAATTGACCTAATCCAATCGCGGCAGCCGCACCGACCATTCCGCCGCCCACGACCACAACATCATAATGAGTCGCATCGCCAGCAGCGTTCGTTGATGTGAGTGAAGCATCTTGCATTGTGTTTACATCCATAAATAGTGAAATGAGTTTATGTTCAATATAACAGCCAATGAAAAACGAATTAACTGAACCTCTGTTGGGCATCAATAATCATTATTAACCTATACGCGTTGACATCCATGATGGCTTACTTGGCGGCACATTAGCTTGGCAAATAGTGCTATCACCCTTTAGCGGTGAAAATCACATCTGCAATTGCTGATCGACGCCCCCATGAGGGCGATAAAACAGGCCAAAATAAAACCATGACGATGGTGCATGCTAATCGTTCGATTATGCCCTAGATCAATAAACCACGGAAATGTAGCAAGGCTTTAATCGTAACTTAAGCCTAAATAACCACTGAATGCGATGTTTACTCGTTATAACTTATCAAGTTTAATCCAAACGATTAGTCATTACTATTTTTAAGGCTATTGCAAAATTTATATTCAAATGCGTGAAACTTGCACTAATACTAGCCAGACCGCCTGACAACAGGTAAAATGTCGCGCTATTTTTACTGTGATTTACTGGCGAGCACTGATGAGTAAAAAACTTCATATTAAAACCTGGGGCTGTCAAATGAATGAGTACGACTCATCAAAGATGGCTGATTTATTAGACGACTATCAAGGATATACCTTGACCGATGACGCAAGCGAAGCAGATGTACTGCTGCTTAATACTTGCTCTATTCGTGAAAAAGCACAGGAGAAGGTGTTCCATCAGCTAGGGCGTTGGAAATCTTTAAAAGATAAAAATCCTAATTTAATTATTGGGGTGGGTGGTTGTGTTGCCTCGCAAGAAGGTAAAGCCATTAAAGATCGCGCTCAATGTGTTGATATTATCTTTGGCCCGCAAACTCTGCATCGCTTACCTGAGATGATTGAACAAATTCAACGTGGCGAAAAAGCCGTGATTGATATCAGTTTCCCTGAGATTGAAAAGTTCGATCGCCTGCCAGAACCTCGTGCAGACGGTCCAACGGCATTCGTGTCCATTATGGAAGGTTGCAGTAAATACTGCTCTTTCTGCGTGGTGCCTTACACCCGTGGTGAAGAAGTCAGCCGTCCATTAGATGACGTGATTCTTGAGGTGGCTCAATTAGCCGCTCAAGGCGTACGTGAAGTCAATTTACTAGGCCAAAACGTTAACGCTTATCGCGGTGCCACTCATGATGATGAGATATGTACCTTTGCGGAATTATTGCGCCTAGTGGCCTCAATTGATGGTATCGACCGTCTGCGTTTTACCACCAGCCACCCGATTGAGTTTACTCAAGACATTATCGATGTCTATGCAGATACGCCTGAATTGGTGAGCTTCCTGCATTTACCTGTGCAATCAGGTTCAGATCGTATTTTGACCCAAATGAAACGCGGTCACATGGCGATTGAATACAAGTCGATTATTCGTCGTCTGCGTAAAGCCCGTCCTGATATTCAAATCAGTTCAGACTTTATTATTGGTTTCCCTGGTGAGTCAAAGGACGATTTTGCCGACACCATGAAACTGATTGAAGATGTCGGTTTTGACCACAGCTTTAGCTTTATCTACAGCGCACGCCCTGGTACACCAGCAGCAGACTTACCAGATGATGTTAGCGATGAAGAAAAGAAGCAGCGTTTAGCCATTTTACAAGACCGTATTACTCAACAAGCAATGCGCTATAGCCGTCATATGTTAGGCACGGTTCAACGTATTTTAGTCGAAGGTCCATCAGTAAAGAATCCAATGGAGCTTCGTGGTCGTACTGAAAACAGTCGTGTGGTTAACTTTGAAGCCGCGCACACTCACATCGGCAGTTTTGTTGATGTGAAAATTGTTGATGTTTATACCAACTCATTGCGCGGTGAATTTGTCCGCGGTGAGGATGAAATGGATTTACGTCGCAGTTTACATCCGGCTGATATTTTGGCTAAACACAAGCAAGATGACGCATTAGGTGTAACCCACTTTAAGCCATAATCAATGTTTGTTGTTTAAACGATATTAAAGGCGGCTTGTCCGCCTTTAATTTTGTCTAAAATTAGGCTAATTATGGTAATTCAATGCAGAGGCTCGTAAACTGTCATTACTGTAGTATGGCATTTACAAGCCATTATTTTTGTCCTAATTCGACACCTGGAGCCTTATTTGACCACTAAAGTCACCACCATGAATTTGTATCTAGAACCTGCAGATACTCGCCGCCTCGTGTCATTATGCGGTCCATTTGATGACAACATCAAACAACTTGAACGCCGATTAGGCGTTGAGATTGTCCATAAAGACAACCATTTTACGATTGTCGGTTTGCCACGTAATGCCCTCAATGCCAATAATTTGTTACGTCAGTTATACATTGAAACTCAAACCGTCAAAGGTAGCACTCCGGACTTAGAACCTGAAGTGGTTCATTTAGCCATTCAAGAAGCGATTAACCTTGAGGCGCAACAAGACAACGACGACACGAGTATTCATATAAAAACTAAACGTGGCGTGATTAAACCTCGTACACCCAATCAAAGTGTGTACATGCATAACATTACTCGTCACGATATCAGTTTTGGTATTGGCCCTGCCGGTACCGGTAAAACCTACCTTGCAGTTGCTGCGGCAGTTGATGCCTATGAACGTCAAGAAGTGCGCCGTATTCTATTAACGCGTCCAGCGGTTGAAGCGGGCGAGAAACTCGGTTTTTTACCCGGCGATTTAAGCCAGAAAGTCGATCCTTATCTACGCCCTCTTTACGATGCTTTGTTTGAAATGATGGGTTTTGAGAAAGTTGAAAAGTTAATTGAACGCGGCGTGATTGAAGTGGCCCCATTGGCTTATATGCGCGGCCGCACTCTTAATGATGCATTTATTATTTTAGATGAAGCGCAAAACACTACGGTTGAACAAATGAAAATGTTCTTAACCCGTATTGGATTTAATTCGCGCGCGGTGATCACCGGCGATATCACCCAAATAGACTTACCCCGTAGTCAAAAATCTGGTTTGCGTCATGCCATTGAGGTTCTCAGCAAAGTATCTGAAATCAGCTTTAACTTCTTTGTCGCCCAAGATGTGGTTCGCCATCCTGTTGTAGCAAGAATTGTTGAAGCCTATGAAGCGTTCGAGCAACAAGAACAACTCGAAAAAGCGGCCAAAGAGCAAGCTTATCGTGAACGTGAGCAAAAACGTCAATTACTTGAAAAAGAAGCCAGCCCTCAATGAGTCAGCCCATGATATCACTCGATCTTGACCTGCAAATTGCAGTGAACAATCTGAATTTACCGACTCAAGCAGAATTTGAAACTTGGGTACGTACCGCAGTGGGGCAGACAATGCCTGAAGTGGAATTAACTATTCGCATTGTTGAAGTTGCTGAAAGTCAGCTACTCAATTTAACCTATCGCGGTAAAGACAAACCGACCAACGTGTTGTCATTCCCGTTTGAAGCACCACCTGAGGTTGAATTACCATTATTAGGTGATCTGGTTATCTGTGCACACGTGGTGGAACAGGAAGCCATTGAGCAAAATAAACCGCTAAATGCACACTGGGCACACATGGTCATACACGGCTGCTTGCATTTGCTGGGTTATGACCATATTATCGACCAAGAAGCCGATGAGATGGAGTCATTAGAGACCCAACTTGTTGAAGGCTTAGGTTTTACAAACCCCTATAAGGAAGCATAAATAAACAAGGAATATCTTATAGATAGCCCTGTTTAGGTAAATATTATGAGTGACGATATCCCCCCGAGTACAAACGCCCACAAGAAAACCTGGTTCGATAAAATTAACCAGCTATTTCAGGGCGAACCTCAAAATCGCGAAGATTTAGTTGATGTGATTGCAGGTGCCGAAATGCGCGACCTCATTACAGAAGACACACGCGAAATGATTAAAGGTGTATTAGAGGTTTCTGACCTTCGTGTGCGCGACATTATGATACCAAGAGCGCAAATTGTTACCATTCAAATAGACTCGACCGTCGATGAGTTTTTAGAAATTGTCATGGATTCAGGTCACTCTCGCTTCCCGGTTGTTAATGAAGATAAAGATCATATTGAAGGCATTTTACTGGCTAAAGATTTGATCAAATACGGCTTCAAACAATCTGATGAAAACTTTACTCTTGCCCAAGTTATACGCCCTGCAGTGGTGGTACCTGAAAGTAAAAGAGTCGACGTACTACTCAAAGAATTCCGTTCGCAACGCTACCACATGGCCATTGTTGTCGATGAATATGGTGGGGTATCAGGCTTAGTGACGATTGAAGATATTCTCGAAGAGATTGTCGGTGAAATTGAAGATGAATTTGATCACAACTCGGTTGAAGACACTGAAATTAAAAAGCTCAGTAACACAGTATTTATGGTCAAAGCGCTCACTGAAATTGAAGATTTTAACGAAGCGTGTGGCACCAACTTCAGCGATGAAGAATTTGATACCGTTGGTGGCATGGTGTCGCATGCATTTGGCCACTTACCAGAACGTAATGAAAGCATCGTGATTAATAATATTGAGTTCAAAGTGATTAACGCTGATAACCGCCGTTTGGTGCAACTTCGTGTTAAACTGCCAGACCCTAATATTAGTGAAGAATTCGACGACTAAATCGTGCTAAAAACTCAATCTCTATACTCTTCTTTGAGTATTGTCCGTCTGGTGGCGGCATTTATTGCTGGCGCCAGTACGGCATTATCGTTTGCGCCTTATGAAATTTGGGCCATATTTCCTTTAGCATTAAGTTTTGCTCTATGGCAGAGCCAGACATTAACCGCTAAACAAAGTTTATATTACTGGCTCAGTTTCGGTTTTGGTTGTTTTGCAATTGGCATTAGCTGGGTGCATGTCAGTATTGATACTTTCGGCGGTATGCCGATTTTTGTATCGATAACGTTAATGGCGATCCTGGCAATGTATCTGGCGATTTATCCCGCCGTAGCTGGATATTTACTCAGCAAGTTATCTCGCACATCTAAATACACTTTAAATCCCTACTTCACTTATCTTGGTCTATTTCCAGCATTATGGGTCCTAACAGAATGGTTACGCGGCTGGGTATTTACTGGTTTTCCTTGGATTTGGGCCGGCTACAGCCAAACATTAGGCCCGCTAAGTGAATTAGCCAGTTTTATTGGTGCCTTGGGGCTGAGCTTTATCGTCGCATTGGTGGCTGGCTCCTTGATACTATTAACCCAAAAACGCATCTTCCCTGTGTTGGTTATATTACCGATTTTGGCATTGAGTGCTTGGGCTGCACCATTACTCAACCCTATTTCTACCAGTGGCAAAACCGTTAAAGTGGCATTAGTACAGGGCAATATTCCCCAAAGTATGAAGTGGGAACCCGATGCATTGTGGCCAACCATGCTGAAGTACATGGACATGACCCGCGAGCAATTTGATGATGCGTCCAGTGTCGATATTGTTATTTGGCCAGAAGCCGCCATTCCAGCACCAGAAGCCATGGTGGAAGACTTTCTAATGGATGTCAGTAAAGTGGCCAGCATTAATAACACGGCAATTGTTACTGGCATTATTAGCCACCAGCAACAAGACTTTTTTAACTCATTAATCGTCCTCGGTAATTATCATCAAAAGCACCAACAAAGCGCTGACTACATTGGTGATGGCAGTAACCAGTTTAAAAAACATCATTTATTGCCTATTGGTGAATTTGTCCCGTTTGCCAGTTTATTACGCCCTATCGCACCATTTTTTAATTTACCAATGTCATCTTTTCAACGAGGTGACTATACCCAGCCTAATTTAGTCGCACTCGGTTACCATATCGCTCCGGCAATTTGTTATGAAATAGCCTTCCCAGAACAAGTAAGGGCGAGTGTAACCGACGAAACAGATATGCTGCTTACCGTATCAAACGATGCTTGGTTTGGTGCGTCAAATGGCCCATTACAGCACATGGAAATAGCGCAGATGCGCGCCATTGAAATGGGTAAACCACTATTGCGGGGGACCAATAATGGCATTACTGCCGTCGTTGACCCACACGGACGTATCACAGATGCGATTCCTCAATTTGAAGCCGGAGTACTTGTGACCAATATTCAACTGTTTCAAGGACAAACTTGGTTTCGAAAGATAGGTCAATTACCCTTGCTGATACTGTGTGGCTTGTTAGTATTATTGGGTGTAATAAACTATTTACGTAAATAATGGCTAATATGATGTCACAATCGATTCAACTCAAAAAAAATTATTTATCCCAAGGGTTTACCCTAATTGAATTGGTTGTGGTAATCATCATTCTAGGTGTTTTAGCGGTTGTTGCTGCGCCTAAATTTATTGGCCTCAGTTCAGAAGCGAGACAACAGGCCCTATCTGGCATAATGAGCAGTGTCAAAACCGCCAATAGTTTAGTGTATGCTCGATCAAAAATGACCAGCCTAAACGTGCAAGCCGTTCAAAATCGCGATGACTTGATCGATATTG
Source organism: Shewanella sp. SG41-3 (assembly GCF_014164545.1). Classification (NCBI taxonomy): domain Bacteria; kingdom Pseudomonadati; phylum Pseudomonadota; class Gammaproteobacteria; order Alteromonadales; family Shewanellaceae; genus Shewanella; species Shewanella sp. SG41-3. Next base: position 38,962 of record NZ_JACJFJ010000001.1, on the reverse strand, counting down.
ATATCGACAATGATGGTCTATTTGAAACACGATTAAAATGGGGCTATTTAGATAACACAGATGTCGAAAAATGGATCACCATAGATGACGTCTTTACCGCTCAATATCAAGGTGTTGATTTCACTTATATCGGCTATGATAAAGATGGTAACGGCCAAGTAACCAATGATAATTGCTACTTCTCTTACACCCAAGCCGTTGACGCAAATACAGGTCCCCAATACCAGATAGTATCAAGCGGTTGCTAACCAAAATCCGCCATTGCGACCGATTACAGTATAAAAATTGAACTAGCCTCAAGTTTGCGACGTAATAACCTTAACAAACCACTATTAGAGGTTATTATGCAACTATCTGAAATAAAGCTAGCCATTGCTGAACAAACTCAACATCCCACCATTATTAGCTACGCAGACTCAAATCATTACCTACTGGGTCTTAAAGATCTTGATGGCAATTTTCAACGTGCTCATGATAGAGACGGCAAGCCATTATGTTTCAACTCAATAAAACAAGCCGAAGAATTGCTTAAACAACAAGGGATCAGTTACGCCATGATAGAAATGCAAACAGCATATGATGAGATGGTCGGTAACAGCAGTGCAAGCCACTGCCATTACCGAGTAGAGTTTTAAGCGTTAAGTTACCAATTATGGCGTTAACGGCTCCCGTGAAAACTCGTTGTAATCACATTTTGGACAGTCGGGGATTACCCCAGGAAAATCAATTTGCATTTGATGACCACACTTATTACAGGTCAGTTTGCCTTGGTTAATGATTTCCCCAGACTTATAAACCCCATGATGTTTAAAATCTTGTAACAACTCGTGCCACTCCACTTGGCTTCGATCCGTTATCTCGCTCAACCACTGCCATAATGTATTTTCAATCCCAATAACCATAGGGCTATAACTCAAATTATCGGCATTTTCCTCATTTAAGAAAGCTGCTATGTCTCGCTTTAAAAATTCTTCTACTAATGCGAGCTCTTCTTCATCGGAATGAGATTTAAGTTTTAAATACTCTTTACCCTGGGTCACTGACTTGAATAAGCTCTTCGCTGTCAATGAGTTATCTTGGTCAAACGTAGTTTTCACCTGTTCGAATAGTGACTGATATAAGGCTAATAGTGCTGAACTTTTTCCACTCATAAGTAATACTCCTTAATACGCACCTTTTTAATAGATCACTTCTGGTTTATTCTATGCAGTTATAAATCTCGCTGCTGAGCGTTAGATCAAACAATGGGCGGCATTGCCGGAAATAGATTGATGCAAGAGCTATATAATCCCTCAGAAATTGAAGCCTTAGTGCAAAAGCACTGGCACGAACATAAAACATTTGAAGTTACTGAAGATGAAAGCAAAGAGAAGTTTTATTGTCTTTCAATGTTTCCTTATCCTTCAGGTCGTCTTCACATGGGTCACGTCCGCAACTACACAATAGGCGATGTAGTGGCACGATATCAACGTTTACAAGGTAAAAATGTTTTGCAACCGATTGGTTGGGACTCATTTGGTCTGCCTGCAGAAAATGCCGCGATCAATAACAAGACCTCTCCAGCGCCTTGGACATATGAAAACATCGACTACATGAAGAACCAACTTAAGTTATTAGGATTTGGTTATGATTGGAGTCGTGAAATCGCCACCTGTACCCCTGAATACTATCGTTGGGAACAATGGTTTTTCACTAAGTTGTATGAAAAAGGCTTAGTGTACAAAAAAACTTCATCAGTTAACTGGTGTCCAAATGATGAAACTGTACTGGCAAATGAGCAGGTACAAGACGGTTGTTGCTGGCGTTGTGATACTCCAGTTATTCAAAAAGAAATTCCGCAGTGGTTTATTAAAATCACCGATTACGCTGAAGAATTACTTAACGATATCGACACCTTAGATGGCTGGCCTGAACAGGTTAAGTCTATGCAACGTAACTGGATTGGCCGTAGCGAAGGCATAGAAATGACATTTGCCGTTGCTGATAGCCAGGCTACGTTTGATATCTATACCACTCGTCCGGATACGTTAATGGGCGTCACCTATGTTGCAATTGCAGCAGGTCATCCATTAGCAATACAAGCTGCTGAAAATAATCCACAACTGGCTGAATTTTTAGAAGAGTGCAAAAACGCCGATACCACTGAAGCAGCAATGGCTTCAATGGAGAAAAAAGGTGTGGCTACTGGCTTACAAGCGATTCATCCAATTAGTGGCAAATTGGTGCCTATTTGGGTGGCTAACTTTGTATTAATGAATTACGGCACTGGTGCTGTGATGTCTGTTCCCGCTCATGATCAGCGCGATTATGAATTTGCCCTTAAATACAAGCTTGCTATCGAAGCGGTGATCAAGCCTGTTGAAGGCGAATTGGACATCAGCAAAGAAGCCTATAGTGACAAAGGCGTGGTATTTAACTCAGGTGATGCTTTCCCTGAACTTGACGGTTTAGACTTCCAAGCAGCCTTTGAAGCCATTGATGCTAGATTAACCGCAGAAGGTAAAGGTAAACGCCAAGTCAATTACCGTTTACGTGACTGGGGTGTTTCTCGTCAACGTTATTGGGGCGCACCAATCCCAATGGTTACCCTAGCTGATGGTACTGTGGTGCCAACGCCTGCAGATCAACTGCCAGTTATTTTGCCAGAAGATGTGGTAATGGACGGTATCCAAAGCCCAATTAAAGCCGATAAGGCTTGGGCCGAAACCACAGTTAACGGTCAGCCAGCAATGCGCGAAACCGATACCTTTGATACCTTTATGGAATCATCTTGGTACTACGCTCGTTACTGTAGCCCGCATGCTGATGAAATGTTAGATCCTGCCAAAGCAAACTACTGGTTACCAGTAGATCAGTACATTGGTGGTATCGAACACGCTTGTATGCATTTGTTGTATTTCCGCTTCTTCCATAAGTTGTTGCGTGATGCAGGCTTAGTCAACAGCGATGAACCGGCAAAGCAACTACTGACTCAAGGCATGGTATTAGCCGATGCTTACTACTACATCAACGAAAAAGGTGCCCGTGTTTGGGTATCACCTTTGGAAGTGACTGTAGAAGAAAAAGACGACAAAGGCCGTATTCTTAAGGCGGTAGATAATCAAGGTCATGAACTGGTTTACACCGGCATGAGCAAAATGTCTAAGTCGAAGAACAACGGTATTGACCCGCAAGTGATGGTCGAAAAATACGGCGCTGACACAGTCCGTTTATTCATGATGTTTGCCTCGCCACCTGAATTAACCCTCGAATGGCAAGAGTCTGGCGTTGAAGGAGCGCATCGCTTCATTAAACGTTTCTGGAAATTAGCCAACGATCATATTGCAGCGGGTAAAACAGAAGCGTTAGATACCAGCAAATTAAATGCTGATCAAAAAGCGTTACGCCGTGAATTACATAAGACGATTGCTAAAGTCAGTGATGACATTGCCCGTCGTCAAATGTTTAACACTGCAGTGGCCTCTGTAATGGAACTGATGAACCATTTACTGAAAGCATCACAAGAAACAGCTCAAGACCGCGCCTTGCTCGCTGAAGCCTTGTCTGCTGTTACTCGTTTGCTTTACCCTATCGTGCCTCACATCACCTTTACCTTATGGAACGAATTAGGTCACCAAGGCAACATTGAAGACAGCCGCTGGCCAGAAGTGGATGAGTCTGCATTAGTTGAAGACAGTAAACTGATTGTGGTGCAAGTTAACGGTAAAGTGCGTGCAAAAATCACTGTAGCCGCCGATGCATCAAAAGAAGATGTTGAAGCCTTAGGCATGAATGATGAATATGTCCAAAAGCACACTGAAGGATTAACCGTTCGTAAAGTGATCTACGTGCCAGGTAAACTACTCAGTATTGTCGCTAACTAAACTGATCTCATTGAGATAAAGTAATCTCAATTTGATTATAGTGATAAGACTGCAGTGTTATAACTTACCGCGGATGAAACCGCGGTAAGTTATTTATTTTAACCATGTAATAACAAGGATGCCTACCTTCACTATGCTAGCCAAAAAAATCTGTTTAGCCATAATGACATTGGTGTTACTGACCAGTGCAGGATGCGGCTTCAAACTCCAACGCAGTTATTCCATCCCTGCTGAATTAGCTGAATTACATTTAACCAGTAGCGATGAATACAGTGAGTTAACTCGCTTAGTGCGTGATAGGTTGCGCATCAACCGCATTAGCCTTGTCGATGCTGCACAAGAAACACCGACACTTCGATTAATCAATGACTCACTCGAACGCGCCACATTATCACTTTATCCCACTGGGAATGTCGCCGAATATGAGCTGATCTATTTAGTGCATTATTCAGTCACCTTACCGGGACAAGATCCACAAGACTTTGATACTGAAATCCGCCGTGACTATCAAGACGACCCACGAACTGCATTAGCAAAAAGTCGGGAAATGGAGTTGTTAGTTAAAGAAATGCGAGTACAAGCAGCCGATTATATCATTCAGACTTTGGCGTCAATCGGAGCTTAGTAATGCGGGTTTATCCGGATCAACTCAAGCAACACCTCTCGCCCCTACCACAATGCTTTTTACTGTTTGGCGATGACCCATGGTTAATCGAAAACAGTAAACAGCACATTCTGAGTGCGGCTAAAAAACAAGGCTTTGAAGAACGCGTTCAACTCAGTCAAGAAACTGGCTTTAATTGGGGCGATCTAGTCCAAGAATGGCAAGCAATGAGTTTATTTGCTAGCCGACGGATTGTTGAATTAACCCTTCCACAGGGTAAACCCGGTATTGAAGGCGCTGCGGCGTTTCAGACGCTGTTACAACATCCTAATCCAGATATGCTCCTGATTGTTCAAGGCCCTAAAGCCAGTGCTGAACAAACCAATAGTAAATGGTTTAAATCACTCGATGCCAAAGGCATCTATTTACCTTGCGCCACCCCTGAAGGTAAACAGTTTGAACGCTGGTTAGACAGCCGTATTACTCATTATCAGCTGACTGTCCACCATGATGCTAAAGCGATGTTGTTTACTTTATTTGAAGGTAATTTACTGGCTGGCGAGCAAGCAATGCAATTGTTACAACTGCTCAGCCCTAAGCAAAATATTACTCCAGAGCAACTGAGTGAATATTTTGAGGATCAATCTCGTTTTAGTGTATTTCAACTCTGTGATGCCATATTAGGCAATCACCAAAAACATGCACAACACATGTTGGCGCAGTTGCAGGCAGAAGGCACAGCTATGCCTATTTTAATGTGGGCTTTATTTAAAGAAATTAACCTACTACTCACGTTAAAGCTGGCGCTGCATAATGGTGAGCAACTGAGTAAGTTATGGGGCCAACACCGAATTTGGGATAAACGTAAACCACTTTATCAAGCTGCAATAACGCGATTAGATTTGGATCACATTGAGCACATGCTCGCGTTTGCCTCTCAATTAGAACTAAATCTCAAACAAAAAGGCCATGAAGATTGGATCGGTCTAAGTCATTTATGCATTTTATTCGACCCACGGGCACATAAGCGTTTAGCCCATATTGAACTCACTGACTGAGACCAAAACTAAGGACAGCGAATGCGTATTGGTATATTGGGGGGCACATTCGACCCCATCCATCTAGGGCATATCAATCCTGCACTAGAAGTAAAACAGCAACTTAATTTAGATCAGATTTGGTTAATGCCCAATCACATCCCACCACACAAAAAGACCACAGTGGTTAGCAGCCATCATCGACTTGAAATGGTGAAATTAGTTTGTCTGCAGTATCCAGAATTTGAACTTTGTGATATTGAAATTAAGCGTGACACGCCCTCTTACAGTGTCACTACGCTATCATTGCTCACTGAACTGTATCCTGATCAAGAATTCTTTTTCATTATGGGAATGGACTCATTTGTTCAACTGCCATTATGGTACCAATGGCAATCCTTGTTTAATCTATGCCATATCGCACTCTGTCAACGTCCCGGGTGGACAATTGATACCCACAGTGAAATGACCAAAGAGTTATTATTTAGACAAGCCAATACCGACTACCTCACATCAAATTCCCATAGCAAACATGGAAGAATATTTTGCATCAACAGCCAGTTAGTCGATATCTCCTCAACTGAAGTTCGTCAGCGATTAGCTCAAAATATTGATATCAGCACAGTGTTACCGCAAACGACAATCGATTATATCCGCCAACATCAGCTCTATATTTAGCACCGCTAAGCCCTACAGCGATGAGCTCATGAGCAGGATTATGAATCCGCTCAGTATCGGGCGCTAAATTAATTCTATCGTTGTTTACGCCTGCTTAATTGCGCATTAACAGTGAATTTGAGTATAATACTCCGTTAATTTTTACTTATGAGGTACTTCGCGTGCAAGGCACCGAACTAAAAGATTTCGTTATCGACAAAGTCGATGATTTAAAAGCAAAAAATATTACTGTTATCGATGTTTCTAAGCGGTCAACTATTACCGACACCATGATCATTTGTACTGGTACGTCGAAAACACACGTTCGTTCTATTGGTGAGCACGTGATCGTGTCAGCAAAAGACGCAGGCGTACAACCTCTTGGGGTTGAAGGTCGTGACAGCAGCGAATGGGTTTTAGTTGATTTAGGCTCTGTTATTTTGCACGTGATGCAAGAACAAACTCGTGATTATTACGAGCTTGAAAAACTGTGGTCTGAACATAACGTCTAATGAAGTTACAGCTTATTGCCGTTGGCACCAAAATGCCCGATTGGGTAACCCGAGGCTTCGAAGAATACCAACGCCGTTTCCCTAGAGATATGGCCTTGGAACTCATCGAAATCCCAGCAGGGAAGCGCGGAAAAAATGCCGATATCGCCCGAATTTTAAATAAGGAAGGCGAACTAATGCTAGCGGCAGTAGCCAAAGGTAACCACATTGTCAGCTTAGATTTACCCGGCAAAAATTGGACAACACCAGAGCTTGCCGAGCAAATGACAAAGTGGCAACTCGATGGTAGAGACGTCAGTTTGTTGATTGGTGGCCCAGAAGGACTTTCACCTGCTTGTAAAGAGGCGGCCAACCAAAGCTGGTGTTTATCTGCACTAACCCTACCTCATCCTTTGGTTAGGGTTATCGTAGCAGAAAGCCTATACCGAGCTTGGAGCGTCAATAACAACCATCCGTATCATAGAGAATAAATTCAGTCGCATGAATAACTTAGTTTACAGATAATGATTATCATGCAGCTCTATTTTTCATTTTTATCAGCTGATACTGTGGCCTTTAATAATCTAACCTTTAATTTGGTCACGACGGGGATAGCATAAGTGCCGCCAAAAAAGCGCATTACCATGCATGATCACGCCGCAGAAGCCGCGCTATTTAAGCGCCGGGCATTCTTCACTTTTCTTTGCGTATTTATATTACTCTGCATATTATTTTCCAATCTTTATCATCTTCAAGTTGTCTCCTATAAAGATTATGAAACTCGGTCAAATGATAACCGTATTCGGGTCGTTCCTACGCCACCAAGTAGAGGACTTATTTATGACCGTAATGGCGTACTATTAGCCGAAAACCAACCTTATTACTCTCTAGAACTCATCCCAGAAAAAGTCGATGATATGACAGCGACGTTAGATGAGCTTAATAGCTTCATTGAACTTTCAGAAGATGATCGCGAAAGTATCACTGAAAACCTAAAGTTTCATCGTCGCTTTAAACCGTTAACCATCAAAAGTAAGTTAACAGACGAAGAAGTCGCTATTTTTAGTGTCAATCAATATAAATTTCCCGGTATTTACGTTGAAGCGGGTCTTAAGCGTCATTACCCTTACAATGCATTATTGACCCATGTACTTGGCTATGTGGGCAAAATTAATACCCGAGATAAAGCATTACTTGAAAAAGGTAGTCAGTGGAAAAACTATGCTGCAACCAAAGATATTGGTAAGCAAGGTATTGAAAAATTTTATGAAAGTTTGCTTCATGGCACTCCTGGTCACCTCGAAGAAGAAGTGAATAATCGTGGCAGAGTGATCCGTACACTCAAAGTCACACCGCCGACACCGGGACAAGATATCTATCTCACACTCGATCTCAAACTACAGCAAAAAGCCATGGAACTGTTAGATGGCCGAAAAGGCTCTGTTGTCGCAATAGATCCCAGAGATGGCGGTGTTTTAGCGATGATCTCCAGCCCATCATATGATCCTAATCCATTTGTTCATGGCATTACCTCTAAAGCCTATAATGACCTGTTAAATGATAAATCGCGGCCATTAATTAACCGTGCAACCCAAGGGCAATACTCTCCAGCATCAACGATCAAGCCACATGTGGCATTACTTGGTTTAGAAGAAAAAATCATTAGTGAACGTACACGTATTTGGGATCCTGGATATTGGCAAATGCCCGGAGTCGATCGTAAATGGGGCGATTGGAAGAAATGGGGCCACGGCTGGGTAGATATCTACCATGCCATTGTCGAGTCCTGTGATATTTTCTTTTACGACCTTGTCTACAAAGTTGGCATTGATAAAATGGCTATCTTTATGGATCGCTTTGGCTTTGGTAGAAGCACTGGCATTGATATTTTTGAAGAATCTGATGGTGTTATGCCCTCTAGAGACTGGAAAAGAATGCGTTATAATCAGCCTTGGTATAACGGCGATACCATTTCGGTTGGTATTGGCCAAGGCTATTGGACCACTACCCCGTTACAGCTTGCTAATGCGGTCACCATTATGGCTAATAAAGGTAAGCGATTTACACCTCATCTATTAAAATCCTTTAAAAATAGTACCGTTAAAATTGATTCTCCCATTGATGAGCAAATACCAATAGAGCTTAAAGATCCGAATAATTGGGACATCATTAATGAAGCTATGCGCCAAACTGCGGATAAATCGCACTTTACGGATGCAAGTTATACCGCGGCAATGAAAACAGGTACGGCACAGGTATTTAGTGTTGGTAAAGATCAAAAGTACAATGCCGACACAGTAGCGGATCACTTACGCGATAATGCATTAGTGGTTGCTTATGCACCTTATGAAAATCCTCGTATTGTTTTGGCTGTGGTACTTGAAAATGCGGGATGGGGTGGAAAAAATGCCGGACCGGTCGCAAGAGCATTACTCGATGAATATATGTTACGCGACGAATGGGCGGTAAAACCATGAATAATCATCCGTATCAAAAATCGTTTTGGCAGAGCATCCACATAGATCTGCCATTGCTCATTGGCTTATTAATACTAATGGGGTTCGGGCTTTTTATTATTTACTCCGCCAGTGGTGAAGATCCTGCCATGATGGAGCGTCAACTGGTGCGGATGACGCTATCCCTAGGCGTGATGTTTTGTTTTGCACAAATCAACCCTGAAATACTCAGACGCTGGGCATTCCCTATTTATATTGCCGGAATAATATTGCTGTTGGGCGTAGAGTTATTTGGCACCATTAATAAAGGCGCACAGCGTTGGTTAAATCTCGGTTTCATGGAGTTTCAGCCATCGGAATTGATTAAACTGGCCTTCCCGATCACCATGGCCTGGTACATCAGTAAGTTCCCATTACCGCCCAAAAAACGTTACTTAGCTGGCGGGGTGATTATTTTACTGATCCCAACACTATTAATCGCCAAACAACCTGACTTAGGCACCTCTATTTTAGTGGCAGCATCAGGGGTCTTCGTCCTGTTTTTGTCGGGTATGAGCTGGTTAATTGTAGGCGGGTTTATCGCCGCTATTCTGATCTTTTTACCTGTGTTGTGGTTCTTCTTGATGCACGATTATCAGCGTACTCGCGTATTAACCTTATTTAATCCTGAACAAGATCCTTTAGGCGCGGGTTATCATATCATCCAATCTAAAATTGCCATTGGCTCTGGTGGGATCTGGGGGAAAGGTTGGCTTGATGGCACTCAATCACAATTAGAGTTTTTACCTGAGCGACATACTGACTTCATCTTTGCCGTGATAGGCGAAGAGTTTGGACTTATTGGCAGCTTAGTATTACTTGCTATGTATTTATTTGTGATTGGCAGAGGTTTAGTTATCGCTTCACGAGCACAGACTAGCTTTGCACGCTTGTTGGCCGGAAGTATTACCTTAACATTCTTCGTTTACGTGTTTGTTAACATTGGTATGGTATCAGGTATTTTACCTGTGGTTGGCGTACCTTTACCACTGATAAGTTATGGTGGAACCTCCATGCTAACCTTAATGACGGGCTTCGGTATTTTAATGAGCATTCACACCCACAGACGATTTGTCGACCGATAGGATCAACTTTAACTATGATAAAAATAACCGCTCAAATCGCCAGCTTTACACTACTTTGCAGCATTATGTTCAACCTCAACGCGGCAACAGAAAATGATCCTCAAGCATTGCAAAATGCATTTGTGAAACAACAGGTCGAAAAAGGCGCCAGTAAAGCAGATGTAGAACATTTCCTATCGACGTCCACCTTCGACCAGAGCATCATAGATGCCATGACTAAACCTTGGGAAGCCAAACCTTGGCACCAATATTATCCTATTTTTCTTACCGACAAGCGCCTTGAAAAAGGCTTAGCATTCTGGCAAGAAAACCAGGTGGTTATTAGCCAAGCTGCTGAAAAATTTAACGTTGACCCGCAAATTATTGTTGCCATTATCGGTATCGAAACCTTTTATGGCGGCTATATGGGTAACTATCGTGTACAAGATGCACTCTATACTTTAGGTTTTTATTATCCACCAAGAGCTACATTTTTTCGCAGTGAATACGCAAATTTAATGGCACTAATCAAAGAAGAAAAGCTTGATAACAGCACCTTAAAAGGTTCATATGCTGGCGCTATGGGTTATGGTCAATTTATCCCTTCAAGTTATCGCCATTATGCTGTCGACTTTGACGGTGACGGTCGCCGAGATTTATTAACCAGTAAAGCCGATGCCATTGGCAGTGTAGCGAACTATTTTCATCAACACGGTTGGCAAAAAGGCCAACCTGTGGCGCTATTGCTCAATCACACCTCAAGCACAGCCCCCAAGGCTAATGTTTGGACTAAAGAAAAACTGCACTACAAGGTAGCGGATATCCTTAGCCCGACATTAAGTTTAGCCGATAACCAAGATTTGGATGCTTCTCAAAAAGCCTTATTAATCAAATTAGATCAACCTGATAAAGCAGAGTATTGGCTAGGACTGAAAAACTTTTATGTCATTACCCGATATAACAGAAGCCCACTTTATGCCATGGCGGTATATCAATTCAGCCAACAACTTAATGCACATTACAAATCGGTAAATCAACATGGACTTTAATTGCCGTTTCATCCTGCTAATGATACTAAGTAGTCTATTACTGTTAGGCTGCTCATCAAATGAGGCAGGGAAAACCACTTCAGGTAAAAAAAGCCGTTATCAAATGGCGAATGACCGTTATCCAGATGACGCACCTGACGTTAGCTTGGTGAAAAATGCCCAGCCTAAATACGAACCTTACAGCAGACAAGGCAATCGAAACTACACTGTATTAGGTAAAAACTATCAAGTGCTCGACAGTGGCAAGGGCTTTAAAGAACAAGGTAATGCCTCATGGTATGGTTCAAAGTTTCATGGCCATTTAACGTCAAATGGTGAAACCTATGATATGTATACCATGTCTGCAGCACATAAAAACTTGCCCTTACCGAGTTATGTTAAAGTGACTAACTTAGAGAATAATAAGCAAATTATTGTCCGTGTTAACGATCGTGGACCATTTCATCATGGTCGAGTGATTGATCTTTCTTATGCGGCGGCTTATCACTTAGGTATGCTGGCCAGAGGAACGGCAAAGGTGGCCATCGAAACCGTTTACATTCCGTCACCAGAAGAGCGAGTTATCAGCGATTTAAAAGATAACGATAATCATTTTATTCAAGTTGCCGCCTCACAAGATAAACTTCGCATCAATATGTTGGCTAAACAGTTAGAAACTAAATATGCCGTGACATCTCGGGTAACATCGGTTAATGGTATGCATAAATTACAGTTAGGACCCATACAGCAAATTCATCTAACGAATAAGTTGCTCGATCGTGTCCAAGCTGATGGCTATCCACAAAGCTTTATCGTACCGTAAACCACAATAACGGCACTAAATGACAACATTAAGGTTCATTTACATTGGATGAATGAACCTTAATGCGAAATGACTGCCTACTAATGTATAATCTATCATTATACCAATCGATCTTTGTCTTTTCTTCGACTAACTAGAGACGTGCTAACTTCATGATGACATCCAAAACCGCTCAATTATCAACTATGCTTTTTGCATCAGTTGTCTGTTTTTCTTCACTTGCTGCAACGCCACAACCAGATGTACGTCCAATGCCAAATCGTGCACCTATGGTGACGCCAGACGCACCAAGTGTTGCGGCTAAAGCCTATGTACTAATGGATTATAATTCTGGCAGAGTTATAGCTGAAGAAAATGCCTACGAAAGTTTAAACCCAGCCAGCTTGACTAAGATGATGACCAGTTATGTGATTGGTCAGGAAATTAAAGCTGGCAATGTATCATTAGATGACGATGTTGCTATTACCAAAAATGCTTGGGCAAAGAACTTCCCTGATTCATCTAAAATGTTTATTGAAGTGGGCAAAACGGTCAAAGTACACGACTTAAATCGTGGCATCATCATTCAATCAGGCAATGATGCCTGTGTGGCAATGGCTGAACACATTGCTGGAACAGAAGGCGCATTCGTTGATTTAATGAACTCATGGGCCAAACAGTTAGGCATGAAAGACAGCTACTTTGAAAACTCTCATGGTTTAGATGCTCAAGATCATAAATCAACCGCTTATGATATGGCTCTTTTAGGGGCAGCATTAATCCGTGACGTGCCTGATGAATACAAAGTGTATTCTGAGAAGTCTTTTACCTATAACGGAATCAAACAATATAACCGTAACGGCTTATTATGGGATAAAAGCTTAAATGTTGATGGTATCAAAACAGGTCATACATCTGGAGCAGGCTACAACTTAGTGGCCTCTGGTACAAGTGATGGTATGCGTCTTATCAGCGTAGTCATGGGCACATCAAGTGAATCTGCGCGTAAAGCTGAAAGTAAGAAACTACTTAATTATGGTTTCCGTTTCTTTGAAACCATTACCCCTTACAAAGCTGGCGATACTTTCGTCACTCAACAAATTTGGTACGGCGATAGAGAAACCGTTGATCTTGGTGTGATGACAGATACCCCAATCACCATTAGCCGTGGTCAAGCAAAAGATTTACAAGCGAACTTTGAATTAACCAAACCATTAACAGCACCGCTTGCCAAAGGTGAAACTGTAGGCCGTGTCTTTTTCCAACTTGACGGAAAAGATATTGCTCAGTTCCCACTGGTGACGCTAAATGAAGTCCAAGAAGGCAGCTGGGTTAGCAAATTAATGGATTACTTCAAACAAATGTTCGCAAGCTGGTTCGAGTAATTAAGCTAATTTACACATTCTATTAATAGATCTATAAGTGAATCAGCTAATTAAAGCCGCCTAATCAGCGGCTTTAATTTTTCAGATCTATCAGGCTTGAATCGGGTATAATCACCACCATATAAGTAATACCAAACAGAATTGAGTAAGCTAAATGTTAAATACAACGTTTGACCAAGTAATGGAATTTCCTAATTCGTGCCCTTTCAAAGTGATCGGGGATGCGGATGATACCTTAGCCGATCGTGTCGTTGCCGTTGCACAACAACTGGCACCGGGAGATTACGTTCCGAGTGTGAAAGCATCGAGTAAAGGCAGTTACTATTCAGTCACTATCCGTATTACGGTTACAAGCAAAGAACATATTGAAAAAGCGTACATTGATCTTGCCGCAATTGAAGGCGTAAAACGTGTACTGTAAGATCCAAATGAGTCTTCTTTAACAATAAACTTGCGTATGATACTCAACTATTAATCCATTGATCTGATGGACACACACCTTTATCTGGGGGAGACGTTGCCCTTGCAAGCACAAACACTGCACATTCGCCATCTTGGCATGCAAGACTATGAATCGACATGGCATGCAATGCAGGAATATACTGACACTCGTGATAGCGATAGCCATGATGAACTGTGGATTGTTGAGCATCAGCCGGTATTTACCCAGGGTCAGGCAGGTAAAAGTGAGCATATACTCAACCCAGGTAACATTCCGGTCATTCAAGTAGACCGTGGTGGTCAAGTGACTTATCACGGACCGGGTCAATTAGTGGTTTATCCACTTATCGATATAAAACGTAATAAACTCGGTGTGCGTCAGCTAGTGAATAATATAGAGCAGAGCATTGTCGATATGCTTGCTCATTACCATATCAATGCTTACGCAAAAGCTGACGCTCCAGGTGTTTATGTCACAGAACGAAAAGTAGCCTCTTTGGGATTACGCATTCGTAAAGGCTGCTCTTTTCACGGCTTAGCACTTAATGTCGACATGGATTTAGCCCCATTCCAGCGCATCAACCCTTGCGGATATGCCGGTTTAGAAATGGTGCAATGTAAAGCATTGGGTGGTCCACAAACAGTGCTTGAAGCTGGTGATAAATTAATCCAAACCTTTAGCCAAATTATGGGCTACCAACAACTTGTACATCATCAAGGATTAGCAGAATAATGAATAGGCCTGAAAGATTACAACCAGGTGTCAAATTACGTGATGCCGATAAAGTCGCTCGAATTCCTGTAAAAGTAGTGCCATCAGAGCGCGAAACGATGCTGCGTAAGCCTGATTGGTTGCGGGTAAAATTACCTGCATCAAATCAACGTATTCTCGATATCAAAGCGGCATTACGTAAGAATGGATTGCATTCAGTGTGTGAAGAAGCGTCTTGCCCAAACTTGGCAGAATGCTTTAACCACGGCACAGCTACCTTTATGATTTTGGGTGCGATTTGTACTCGTCGTTGTCCATTCTGCGACGTCGCCCATGGTCGCCCACTCAAAGCTGATGCCGATGAGCCTAAAAAACTAGCTCAAACGATCAAAGACATGAAGTTAAAATATGTGGTAATCACTTCTGTTGACCGTGATGATTTACGTGATGGCGGTGCCCAGCATTTTGCTGACTGTATTCGCGAAATTCGTTTATTAAACCCTGAAATCAAGATTGAAACTCTTGTTCCTGATTTCCGTGGTCGTATCGATGCGGCGTTAGATATTTTAGCGACAGAGCCTCCTGATGTATTTAATCACAATCTTGAGACGGCTCCAGCTCATTACCGCAAAGCACGTCCAGGTGCTAACTATCAGTGGTCACTAGATCTACTAAAACGCTTTAAAGAGCGTCATCCAACGATTCCGACTAAGTCTGGATTAATGATGGGTCTAGGTGAAACTAACGAAGAAATAGCCGAAGTATTGCGTGACTTGCGTGCCCACAAGGTTGAAATGCTGACCTTGGGCCAATACTTACAGCCTTCTAAGTTCCACTTACCAGTTGAACGTTATGTACCGCCAGCAGAGTTTGACCAGCTTAAAGCCTTAGCCGATGAATTAGGTTTTACCCATGCAGCCTGTGGCCCATTAGTGCGCTCAAGCTACCATGCCGATCTGCAAGCCCAAGGTAAAGAAGTTAAATAACCTTATCGCTTAGATGCAGATAATCCTTATGTAGATACCAGGATTAATCATAAAAAAACAGCGCTTAGGCGCTGTTTTTTTATGGCTGTTGTTTATAACAATTGTTCGCATAGCTATCGTTTTACGACATGGTTGCTAATACACAGCTTATTCTTAGGTAATCGCTAAATCCATCAAGATCGCGTCTTCTTTACCGCCCTCTATTAGGTAATAACCTTTACGACGGCCCGATTCAATAAAGCCTGCCTTTTGATACAAGGTACGGGCTGCAAGATTGGATTCTCGCACTTCTAACATCAGCACTACAGCGCCAGACGCCTTAGCCGAAGCCATAACAGCATTCAATAATAACTTGCCG
The DNA here is from genome assembly GCF_014164545.1 of Shewanella sp. SG41-3. Classification (NCBI taxonomy): domain Bacteria; kingdom Pseudomonadati; phylum Pseudomonadota; class Gammaproteobacteria; order Alteromonadales; family Shewanellaceae; genus Shewanella; species Shewanella sp. SG41-3. The sequence goes on along the minus strand of NZ_JACJFJ010000001.1, from coordinate 23,039 downwards.
TAGCCTTTGCCCTGCTGGCTCGGTAATAGACAAATATCCAATAAGGTCACTTCATCGACTATCTGCTGCACTATCGCAAACCCCAAAAGGCCTTCGACTGAATCAGAATTGACAGCAGCATCAGTATTAGGAGCTAAGTCAGCACTCAGCTTTAAACCTAAAACCCGGTACAAGTGCCCGAAACAATCGGCAAGGTTCCCCGCGGTCATGGGATGGCTATGGGCCAAAGATTCAAGCTGCGCCATTTGAGGAACATCGATTGGTGCCAGCGCGACAAGCTCCACAGGCAAACCTAAAGTGAGTGGCGTGGTAAGCTGCGCTGAGAATAGACTATCTACTGAAGAGGGGCTCAAAGGATATATTCCAAAATATGTGTGATTAATCTATTCACAAGCAAAGGTTTGTTAAAAACTGAGTTCAGTCTGATTGATGAGATTTGAGTTATGACTTGCCCCTAGCTTGGCCGCTCACTTGCTCGCGCCATTGGTAAATCTGCTGCCAAAGGGCGCTTTTAGCCTGCCAACCCACCAATAAATCAGCTAAAGGTTCTGATAGAAGCCATGCAGTGCGTGGTCTGACTTTATGACGACGTAAATCCCAAACAATCTGTTTACCCGTATGAGGCTCACAGTCAAAGTCACACTCTTCACGTTTTACATCGATAAGCTTAAGCACGGCGTCGATAAGCGGCTCAGCTTCAGGTAACTCACCGTTTTCATCCCAAATCACTAAATAAGGTTTTACCTTAGTGTCGCGCACTCGCCAAGTGGTCACATTCATGGCAGTTAAATAGGCTGATTTATTCATTAGGGTCAGTTTTATTCAATTAAATTATCGACTCACAATATGCCGCTAGAATAGCAGTTTTACCACGTTATTGTTAGTGCAACACGGCTAAAGGAGATGGTATTAAGCCGATTATAGGATGGATAATTTCTGGAATATAACCTTTAAATACCAATCGACTTAACTCATTTCACATTAAATATCATAAGATTAGACTGAACACTTTCAGCAAAACAACAGCAGGATGACGCCATGATTAGCTTAGCTATCAAGCCAACAGAGGTGAAATCACCGCGAGTCTTAACCAAGCATTGACCGACAGCCTGTATCTTAAGACCCACAGTTTTCACAGGTAAATCAAGCCAATAATAAAACGACTGCGAAACTGCTTATCCAAAGTATTCAGCTAGATGAAAAAATGCCTGGATACAGCATAGCTTATTCATAAAATAATTGACTAAATGGATTATTGTGCTAGGCAAAACAAAAAGTCGCCAAACATGACTGCTTGGCGACTTTTGCCTTTAAAACAACATCACTCAGGTTTAGAAGCACTTAGGCTTAGAGGTACTTTATCCAAGCCTGAGTGCTATTTTTTTTATACTGGCTAAACCGTTTAACAGGATAATAGAGTCCGACGGCTAACAACGCTGCAATCAACCAAACCCAGCCAATACTATTGACTCCATAAAATTCACCATGATTAGCACCAAAGGTGAATTTCGCTAAGGTATAAAGCAATAACAGCACGTACAAATGCAAGATATAAAAAAACATCGGTACTGAGCCAAACACAGACAACCAATGTCCGACTCGCGCTAAACTCCCATCAGCTTTCCCGTCTGATGCAAAGTGCCGCTCAAACGCGACTAAGCAGAAAAACATCCCGCCTAAGGTCACCAGTAAAAAGCTTAACGATGGCGGGTATTTGGTTAAGTTAACGACCGACATTAAGGTTTCACCAAAATTCGCCCCCGCCTGCCAAGGCAAGGTTTCACCATAAAGGTTAAACCCGCGTAGCACGGCAAAAAGTCCCCAACAGCTTATTCCTAACTTCAACAGTGTTTGCTGGCGCTGCGAGGCTTCAAGCGGGTTACCATTGGATTTTTGACTGAAAATTGGCCCCGCCACATAGCCCAGTAAAATCACCCCAATCCAAGGTAGCACGGGATAACTCACCTTAACCCTAAGCGCACCTTCGCTGATGAGATAGCCGCGATCGTGCAATATGGTCCACAGACTATAAGCCCACTCATTGGGTTGAAAGCCAATAGGCGTCAATAGATTATGGCCAAAAACAATCGCTAGACCTAAAACAGCCATCCAAGGTCTAGGCAGTTTTATCAGCGCAGCGAGCGCTAGCATACTCAGACCAATCACCCAAATCACTTGTAACCAGAGGGTGTAATAGCTGACCATCCAAGACAGGTTAGAGAAGTTAATCACTAAAATTTCCAGCGCGATTAAAAATAGTCCGCGTTTAATCAAAAACATACGTGCTGAACGTGGCTCGCCATGGCTACGATTGGCATAAAGCCATGCAGAAACCCCAGTTAAGAACACAAAAACCGGCGCACAAAAATGGGCGGCAAAGCGACTCAAAAAAAGCCCCCAAGAGGTCGAACTCAAATCCATAGGATCGCTCACCTGCATATGAAAGAAAAACCGCTCCCGTGCATGATCGAGCAACATGATCAACATCACTGCGCCGCGCATCATATCGATACTATTGATACGGCTTCGGCCAAGCGTTGGACTCGATGCTTGTTCCGCAATATTGGCTGACAACGAAGGATTCGAACTGATATTAGAATTCATAACTGACACTCACCTTAATGCTACGTGGCTCACCCGGTACAGCCCAAAGTGCTGAATAACTGTTGGCGATATAATGCTCATCCAGTACGTTATCCAAATTCACCCCAAGGTTTAGATTATCGCTCAGGTGCGTATTGATAAATAACCCAAGCAGCTGATAAGCAGGTAATTGAAAACTGGGATCGGCGGAATCGCCAAGGCGTGAGTCAATATAGCGCCAGCTCAAACCTAAGTGACCATCAATAGATAATCCGCTCAGATCCTGTTTCAGTAGCAAACTCGCCGTATGTTTTGGCACATTGACCAAAGGACTGCCTGCAGGAATTAGTTCGCCCCAGTCTGGATTCAAACTGTCATTGGCGGTACGTGTATTCAAATAAGCGTAGGATAATTTAGCCTGTAAAGAGTCCGTCAACTCGGCAGAGATATCAAGTTCAACGCCGCTACTTTTTGCCTCCCCTAAGGTAGCTGCAAAGCCAACATTGACAGGATCTGAGGTCAAAATATTGCTCTTTTGCGCATCGAACACCGCCAAGCTGCCATTCACCGCCAGATCATTTAGCCAAGTAAGATTAAACTTCATTCCTAGCTCAAGCGACTGACTCTCTTCAGCTTCGAAAGGCTTACCCGTATAGTCGGTTCCAGAAAGCGGTAAAAAGCCTTCAGAATAGGAGGAATAAAAACTTAATTCATCAGACCATAAATATACTAAACCCACTTTTGGGCTGACTCGACTTTCCGTTTGCTTAGATAATGTATCATTGACAACTTCACCGATATCTTGCTGATAACGGTCGAATCTCAGCCCTAAATGCAGCTTCCATTTCTCAGTTAAATCCATTTGATCTTGCAGATAAGTCCCCCATGCCTTTTGGGTTTCATTATCCTCATACAACAAACTGACCTCGGGTTGAATCCCACCATATTGAGGCTCAAAAATATCAATGGCATATTCACCTTTTTGGCCTCGGTGGCGGTACAGTCCCGTCTTCAAATCATAATGATAGGCGTCAGCACCGAGCAGTAAATTGTGGCGAATAAAACCGGTATCAACATGACCACTTAACTCTAGACGCAGCGAGTTATCCTCGGATGCATAATCTCGGTATCTGTGCTGCCGGGTAAGCGTGCGGCCATCATCAAATAGCGATTGTCTGCCCGCTGCTAACTCAGCATCAGAGGAAAAGCCCTTCAAGCTAGAATCGCGATAGTTATAGCCCGCGGTGAGTGACCAATCATCATTTAATTGATAGTCATAGGTCAGCTGATGCCCAGTGGCATTGACCACAGTTGCGCCATCATTAGGCTCACCTAAATAACGTGAGCGTGGCACTGTATTGATATCATTGTTGAGCACAATAATGCCGCGATCGAATAGCTGTTCTTGCTTGAGATATTCCATTTCATAAAGTAACGAGGCTTTATCAGAAATCTGCCAACGCGCAGACGGCGTGATGATTTTTTTATCGCTGAACACATAATCGCGAAAACTATCGTGTTCCTGCCACGCACCGTTAATCCGAAATGCCACATTGTCGGTCAAGCCGGAAGTCACATCCCCCTCTAATCGATATTGATCGAAACTTCCAGCAGATGCTTTTAAATAACCACTGGTTTGATACTGAGGTTTCTTAGTCACAATATTGACTGTACCACCGGGTTCCGAGCGACCATAAAGCGCCGAACCAGGACCTTTTAAGATCTCGACATAGGCCACATTTGATAAATCCCTATGACCACTAAAACCTCGGCCACCATTAAAGCCATTAATTAAATAGCCCGATGGCATGTTTTCATTACCCGGAAAGCCGCGCAGGGAAAAGCTATCCCACAAACCGCCACCATTGTTTTGCCGCGCCACACTGGCGGAATAATCCAGCACATCTTGAAACCTTGTCAGTCCCGCATCTTTCATCAATTGCTCGTCTAACACACTTATCGCTTGCGGAAGTTCAGTTGCAGAAACATTGCCACGATAGGCTTGGCGATAGTGGATACTTAAACGCTCAATCTCAGTGCCAAGAGCGGTATCACGAGCCGCGTCACTAGCAGTATCAACAGCACTAGCCACATCACTCACTTGACTGCCTTCTGCGGCCAACAGTTTTGAAATAGGATTGAGCACAAACAAGGCGCCCAGCAACAGCGCAGCGCGCTTGGGAATATAAAAAGAGGTCATTTTCACTCCGAAAATAAACAGCATCGACGTCTTAGCTAAGCCAAGACGCTCAAAGTTAATTAAGATATATCTAATAAAAAGTAACTTATGCTGTTATGGGCGGAGCACGACTATTGAAGAAACGACTAAAAGGTCGTTTAAAGGAAATGGCTTGGAACTCAACCGAGATATAACTCTGCTGAGCCAATTGAAAATGAAAGGGCGTACTGGTTATCGCATGTTGCAACTGGTGCTGATGTAAGCACAGCGAACAATGAGACTTAGGATCTTCATTGGCATGAGTAATACTGTGAACAGCAATGGCCACAGACAAAAGCACCAACATGGCGGCAAGCCATATTGCTAGGGTGCGTCTTGTTTGCATCACACTATTCAAACCATACTTCCTCAACTCATTTGGCTGGCGATTGTATGTTAAACACAACTAAAGTTGCAAACCAATTTACCTAAGTCGCAGGCTTAAATGTTACAAGCGGGATTCGACAGTTTGTTGGAGGAAAATCACTCTAAGTACCTCATCACGAACATCATAGAGTCAGGTCGTTCCACCTTGTGAACGAGGATTCGAGCCTGACTCCACCATCAACAAGATAGCGAGGACGTGTTTAAACTAAGGCTGCAACTGAGTCTCGCTCGACTAAGTTGGACAAAAAAAGGTGAGTATTACGGGACTCAGGCGTAGCATTTGACGCTAACTTAATCGCTAAATCTGTAGCATAATTGGCCATTTCCTCAATCGGGTAATGCATGGTCGTCAATCTAGGACGGCAAGCACGGGCAATCGATAAGTCATCAAAACCAATCACAGAGACATCTTCAGGCACCCGAATTCCCGCCGCAAATAATGCATGAATCGCGCCAATCGCCATTAAGTCGTTATAAGCTAAGATGGCCGTGAATGGTGTGCCTCTTGCGAGTAAGGCTTGTACAGCGGCTTCGCCACCTTCCATATTCGCGGTAGACTCTTCAATGGCATCCAAGGGCAACTTCATATCCCGCAACAGCAGAGCTTGGCGTACCCCTAATATGCGTGACGCAGGATCGCGGTTTTGGTAAATACTGGTGATCACTGCAAAATCTTGATGGCCGCGGTCGAGTAAGTAGTTAGTCGCCTCTTGGGCACTGGTTACATTGTCGAGCCAAACGCAGCGATCGGCAATTTTAGGGATAAAGCGGTTGATGATCACAAGCCCGGGGATTTGTTCAGTAAGGCCTATTAAAGTCGACTCATCCGAATATTCGCTGTGGAGAATAATAGCATCACAGTTTTGGTCACGCAGGGATTCGATCGCATCGATTTCAGACTGAGTCTCATAAAGCGAATTACGCATAATCAAGCCATAACCACGCTCACGAGCAGCACGTTCTGCGCCGCAGGCCAAACTACTAAAAAAAGACATAGATAAATTCGGCGTGACGATACCAATCGTATTAGTACTGCGTTTGACAAGCGCTTTGGCGTTCGAATTTGGGCGATAGTTAAGTTGCTCTATCACCTTCTGCACTCGTGTACGACACTGGGCGCCAACCTTGCCCTGGCCGTTAACAACCCGTGATACAGTTGCAATTGAGACACCCGCCACTCTCGCGACATCTTTTATGGTAGCCAATTTATCCCCTTTAACCGGAAATCGTACTATGAATGAATTAACCTATCGGCCTTGTATCTAGACAAGATCATTAGGGCACCAAGGGTAAAAATAAAACTGCCAAAAGACAATAATAAACGCATAGCAAACAAAGTACTATCCGTTTGATTGCCCGCTAAACTGGCATCAAAACCGACTAAATTGAGTAACTCACCAGATCCTAGCATTGCCAACACTAAACTCATGCTGATCACTGTATGGTGACGACTGACTAAATAAGGACTGATATCTTGACCTGTATCGCGCCCCAGTTCAGTGAGCATATTGGGTATAATACAGGTCATCGCCGTCCAAATAGCGGCACCAATCACAGCATCAATCCACAAAGCCCAATAACCATATGGCGTATACACATACCATTTAAGTAAACAGCCAAAAACCGTAAATACGAGTACTCTTTGTAATGTTACCACAGCACCCCATTGTTTAACCCCATGGGCGAGTATGGGTAAATACAAGGCTCCCGCTATCGCATAGCCACTCGATAACGCACCTTTAAGCATTGAGCCTTCGGTCACGTCACCTGCAGACATAAAATATACCAGCAAGTAATAGTCAAAACTGATACAAATCCCCACAGCGCCAAACTGCAATGCCGAGATCCACAGTAATTGGTTAACCTGCCGGCGAGTATGCACGCTCAAGGTTGGCGCCATATCTGTTGCGATTTTCATCCGGCTATCGCCTAATCGCACTCGCTCAGGGGCGAATTGCCAAGCCACCAAAGTACATAAACTGCCGATTAAGCCTAAGCCCACCAGCCAGCCTATTATTCTCACACCACTAGTAGCATCAGTAAATAAAGTTAACTGAGTTAATGGAAATAACCAAAAGTACAACACCGCGGCAATCTTTTCAAACAAGGTAATACGACTAAATATCCCTTGCCCATCATCACTTATCAAGGCCAAACGAAAGGCCAATAGCTTCAAGGTGAGGATCAGTACTGTCATGGATAGGCTATAGCACAAACATAACATCACTAAGACAGCCCACTGCCAAGCCATAGGCCAATCTGCTGGGACCATCCACAATAGGCCAAATAACAAAGCGGTTACCCAACCACAGGTTAATATTATCCGCCGCTCGGTCCACAATTGTCGCTGCAACAGCGACATAATTCGTCCCGAAAGCATTGCACCACAAACGATAGGTAAACTCAGCAAAGCGCCTAAGAGTAAAGGGTCTAAGCCGCGCAGCATTTGATAATAGGGTAAGGCTAACGCCACAACCCCTTGCTGGGCGATAAACGCCGCAAAAAAGCCTGCACCAAGCACCCACTGAAGGTACTTTTTAGGAGCTAAATCTAGGCTTTGGCATACGGCATCACTCGCAGAATTATCTTGTTGCTGATGCCTGTAGCCCTTACTCGCGCGGCTTATCGATATAGCACTTACCTCTTAATTAAATTTATTTCAGACAAGACAATATTATGGCCTTTGTCCCGCGCCTTTATCTCATAATCCTTTGCCACAAACCCCAGCTGCACACCTTGTAATTTCCCCAGCGCCTCAGCGTCGAATCTATAGGGTTCAGAATGAGGATAATTCATCGGCATAAACATGGGATAAGCCTTTGTTAATACCGTCGGCATTGGCGATAAATCAGCTAATGGTATGCTAATAGACTGCCACCCAGCTTGCAATGTAACAACCGCGCCATAGGCTAGTCCATCCTCGTTTAACAGCGCAACAGACACATGTTCATTGGCTTGGTCTGCATAGATTCGCAGCTGAACGGTATTGTATCCCTTCAGGGAATGTTGAGAAAGCGCATTATCTTTGGCTGATGAGATACGTACGAGCATATTATCAGCTTCTGAACCTGTAGCAGATGTCAGCAGATTTGGGAGATAAAGTTGCAATCCAAGTCCTTGATCGCGCACGCCACTTTGGAAACGCCATTCACTACGGCCATTTTGTGGATAAATTAAGTTATCTCTATCGAGCGTGGCATTAAACAAGCTGACCGGAGTGCCTTTAGCACGCCACTCAAATTGATAAAAAGCTGCGCCACTGCGCTTCACAAAATCCCATTCATTTGGATTTCCCTCAGCATGACCTGGAAAGCTTGTTTGATCAGCAGCTTGAGTCACCACAAAAGCATATTCAATCGCCCCAGTGCGCTGCCAGTTTTTGACATCAGTGAGGGTTTGGAGATAGAGACTGCCATGGGCTTGCATCGGATACACCTTAAACTCACTATCACCAAGATAGCGCACATAAAGCTCAACCTTATCTATCGCTTTTGCGTCCATCACACTGGTGCTAAAGGAGAGCGCATCCCCCTGATTCAGCGCCTGCACATTCTGGTGCACTAAGCCTAAGGTTTGATGCGGCATAGGCGGCAGATAATAATGGTCATCAACCTTGCCCTGCTTTGATGCAAGTAACGATTTATCCTTAGCGAGTAAATACTTGCCAGGCGTTAACTGCACTGTGCCTTTGCTGGCTTGTAGCGAAGCGCTATTACCTTGGTTGATACCTTGCAGCCAATAATGCTGGCCTAAATCCGACAGAGCCAGATTAAAATGTCGCGAGGCTTGATACAAACGGACGGCTTCACGTTTTAAGCTCGAATTCTGATGTGGATCAGATAACACTAAGGCATCGGGATACACTTCTAATTGCCATAAACCATCAGAGATCTTATCTAAAAAGTAGCTACCATTGCCGTCATAGTTAACAATCGCAGAACTGCCAACGCCAGCGATATGCTCAAGCTTTTTAGGCGCTTGTGGCTTTTCATCTGTGTTATTACTGTAATAAAAACGCGCTGGCTGATTTAATACACTGACATCGTGGCCATAATCTAAGCTCACGTCAGCAAAGTGATTACTTTGCGGATAAGCACCGCCCTCAAAACCGCGAGGAACTTGTCTAAATACCTCACCGGCAATCAAAAAGCTGATGGCTTTTGACGGAGTGTAAAGTAGATTAAGAAAATGGGTATTGTAATCAGCATTGCTGCCCGCAATGACTGCCGGATCGTAGGCAAACTGAGTCGCCCATTGGAATCCAGCCTCGCGAAAACTGCGTGCCATTGCTGGATACATGACACTGGCAGTTACATCTGCGGCATCAAACTCATAAATCATTTTCGCCTTCGTCTTACAGGCCGCAATATCGGCGAAGGGATTGGTGTAATGGGCAACATTGACCAGAGTATTACTGTTAATCCGGCTCATTTTTACTAGCCCAGTCGGATACCACTGATAGGCAATTCCATCGATATTAGAATCGCATACCGCTTTTGCAAAGGCTGGGTTGTCGCCCTGCTCGCTAATGTTATAAAACAGCGGTTTCGTTACGCCACTGTCATGGCTCACCTTAATTAAACCATCGATATAGCTTTGACTCTGATAAACATCGCCATGGTGACTCGGCTCGTTAAACAATTCAAAGGCAATAATGTTGGCATCCTGACCATAGGTCACACCACTATAACGATTCTTATGAGCAAAGAATTGTTTCAGATAAGTGTGCGTTGCCGTAATAGCCTTAGGCTCGGTATTCATCTGCGCTTTAGTAAAGCCATTAGCAAATCCTTGAGTCTCAGTATCCGGCGCAGGATAACCATTACCCCACCACGCAATCGGGGTAATAATGGCGCGAATACCATTAGCGGCAAGCTTATTCAGTAAATAATCCAGCAGTTCTAGATGAACATTATCGACTAAATTCCCTTTTACATCGGAAACTTCTCTGTCGAAGACATGCACACGATAGCCCGTCACCCCAAGACGCTTAAGATGCGCCACATCCATATCGATAGCGGCGTGCATGTCAACACCGCTATTAACCATAGCACGGTAGGTAAAGGCAAATGGCGCAGAGTAATTCACGCCAAAGTGACGCACTTCACTGCCATCGTCTAGGTACAACACTCCGTCTTCAACCTTCGCATCAGCCGCAAAAACACTCGCGCTCAATAACGGTAACAAAGGTGATAACGCAAGCACTGCTGCTAATTTGGTGAGTAATTTCATGCACAATTCCTTTTATTCTTCACTGTAGCCCGAAGGATTTTGACTTTGCCAACGCCAAGTATCCTGCATCATCTGGGTGAGATTGCGTTTAGCTTGCCAACCTAGCACAGTGCTGGCTTTATCGGCATTGGCCCAAAATGCAGCGAGATCGCCCGCGCGACGTGGCGCTATCTCATAGGGAACAGGCACACCACTCGCCTGTTCAAAGGCAGCGATAATGTCCAGCACTGACACACCTTGACCCGTTCCTAAGTTGAACGCTTCAATGCCACGCTGCAATGGATGGTCTGCCAACCAATTAAGCGCCGCCGTATGGCCTTCGGCTAAATCCATCACATGCAGATAATCCCGTAAACAGGTGCCATCTTGCGTTGGATAATCACCACCAAAGACACTTAAATGGGCGCGGCGACCCACTGCGACTTGGGCTAAATAAGGTAATAAATTATTCGGGATCCCCTTAGGATCTTCGCCTAAGTTACCGCTTTCGTGAGCACCGATAGGATTGAAATAACGTAGGGATACGCCCCTGAATTCAGGGTTAGCGGCCGCATAATCGGCCATAATGCGCTCGACCATCACCTTAGTCGCACCATAGGGGCTCGAAGGAGACCCTAGCGGCATTGACTCAAGATAAGGCACGATCGCCAGCTCACCATAGACTGTCGCCGATGAACTAAAAATAAAATCAGTGACTTGATGACGCTGCATGGCCTCAAGCAAACACACACTGCCGTGTACGTTGGTTTGATAATAAGCCAGCGGTTTTTGGGTTGATTCGCCAACCGCTTTAAGCGCAGCAAAATGGATCACCGCATCAAATTGATGCGCCTCAAACACCGCATCTAATGCTGCTTCATCGCGAATATCGCCACGGACAGACTCAATATGTTTGCCCGTCATCTCTTCAATTCGCGCTAACGGCACCTCACTGGCATTACACAAGTTATCAAACACCACCACTTGGTGGTCCTGTTGTAATAATGCCAAAACGGTATGCGAACCTATGTAACCTGCGCCACCTGTCACTAATACTTTCATCGTGTTACCACCAAGTTGTGTACAGCGCGATTAAAATAATCGCGATAATCGCAGTGTGTAGATTAAAGGATGGCGTGGTCGCAAAAGACACTTGGCTTAAATCCACAGTATTACTTGGCTGCGTTCTTGGGCGCAGTAAAGACACCAACACCCCGAGTCCTAAACACAAAAGGAACACCACGCTCATGCGATCCATAAAAGGCAATGTCGGCCAAGTAAACTTAAGTACAAATGACCCTACGGCGGAACCCAAAGCCGCCGCAATGGCGCCTGCCGGTGACGCTTTACGCCAGAACATGCCCATTAAGAAAATCACCACAATACCCGGCGTAAATACGCCAGTAAATTCCTGAATATATTGGAAGGCTTGGTCAAATTTACCCAGTAACGGCTCCGCCATGATCATCGCAATCACTAGGCTAACTAAGGTTGCCGCCCGGCCCACAAACACATAATGGGTTTGTGATTTAGCCGGTTTGAGATGACGATAGATATCCATAGTGAAAATGGTTGAAATGCTGTTAGTCATCGAGGCCAAAGACGAAACAATTGCCGCCACTAACGCCGCAAACACTAACCCCTTAATCCCAACTGGCATCAGCTCTATCATCGACGGATAAGCTTGATCGGGCGCAGAAAGATTGGGATATAAAACAACAGCGGCGATACCGGGCAACACCACAATAACCGGTACCACTAGCTTTAAGTAAGCCGCAAATGCCATGCCTTTTTGCGCTTCACGGATATCTTTAGCCGCCAATGCGCGTTGAATAATGTATTGGTTAAAGCCCCAATAACTTAAGTTCATGATCCACATGCCGCCCACCAGCACTGAAATGCCGGGTAAACTCATGTAAGCCGGATTATCACTGCTTAAGATCATGTCAAAATGCTCAGGTAGTTTCTCAGTCAACACACCAAAACCGGCTATCACACCCGCACCATCGGATACAGCATCTAAGGCCAAGTAACTTAAGATCAATCCACCAAACACCAATAACACGACTTGGATGATATCTGTGTAGGCAACGGCTTTTAAGCCACCATAAAGCGAGTATGCCGTTGAAAAAATGGCCAACATCATCATGCCTGTAAACCAATCGATTCCCGTGACCGTTTGAATCGCCAAACCACCGAGCCACAGCACAGCGGTTAAGTTTACAAACACATACACCGCAAGCCAGAATAGCGCCAACACTGTCTTTACTCGGCTATCGAAGCACTGCTCTAAGTACTGCGGCATAGTGAAAATCTTGTTTTTCAAAAAGATAGGCAACATGTACTTACCGACCAATAGTAAGGTAATGGCCGCCATCCATTCATAGGAGGCAATAGCCAAACCTATGGCATAACCTGAACCTGACATACCGATAATCTGTTCGGCTGAAATATTCGAGGCAATCAACGAGGCACCAATCGCCCACCAAGGTAAAGCTTTACTGGCGAGGAAGTAATCTTCAGTATTGCGCTCGTGATTTTTCTCTGAGCGTGAAATCCATAATGCAACCAACAACAAACCAATAGCGTAAATGGCTATGATGGCGATATCGAGTGTAGCGAGCTTCATATTCTGTACTCTTCTTATTGTTTTATCTTATGTTAATGCGCTAAACGGCAACGAAGGCCCCATCGACCGCATGGCATAAATAGACATCGGCCTTAAGCCCTGTCGCCGCGTGATAGTCCTCGGCTAATGTGGCAAGCACGTTATCCACATGGCTACGTTCAGTTAGTGCCACTACACAACCGCCGAAACCGCCACCAGTCATACGGGCACCGCCATATTCACCAAGCTTGTCGGCCAACAAGGACACTAGAATATCTAACTGTGAAGTGGTGACTTCAAAGTCATTTTTCAGAGAATCATGTGACTCAGCCATTAATGTGCTGATCTGTGCCATATCGTGACGATTAAGTGCCGCTAACATGTCACAGGTGCGAAGACTTTCACTGATCACATGGTGGGCTCGGCGATAAAGTATCGGTTCGAGATCCGCTTTTGCGGCATTAAGCTCGGCTAAGGTCACATCACGTAATGAGGTTTTACCTAATAAGGCTGCAGCTTGTTCACACTGTTTACGGCGAGTATTGTATTCGCTATCAACTAAGCCACGCTTTACATTGGAATTGACTATGATGATGGCAAGATCTTCAGGCATACGAGCGTATTGAATGTCTAGACTACGACAATCAAGCAACATAGCGTTGTGCTGTTTACCCATGGCAGAAATCATCTGATCCATAATGCCGCAGTTGCATCCCACAAACTCGTTTTCGGCTTGCTGCCCCATCAAGGCTGCTTGTACGCCAGATAAAGGTAAATCATACAGTGCCGCCATGGTCTTTAAGGTCACCACTTCAAATGAAGCCGATGAACTTAATCCCGCGCCGCGTGGCACATTACCTTTGACCACTAAATCGGCACCACCAAAATCTGGTAATGCTTTAGCCAGTGCAATCAAACTGCCGCGGACATAGTTGCTCCACGACGAAACCTTATCAAAAGCGATATCATCGAGGGAAAAACTAATGCGTTCACCATCACAATCCAGCGCAACTACATTGATAGTGCGATCATTTCTTGCTTTACCTGCCATCCAAGTGCCAAAGTTAATCGCGGCGGGTAACACAAAACCACCGTTATAATCGGTATGGTCACCAATCAAATTCACACGACCTGGTGCATGGCTAATTTGTGTCGCAGCATAACCAAAGTGCTCTACAAATGTCTGCTCCAGCAGGGCGATAATGTCCGACTGAGCCACTGCTTGGCTCATCGCATTGATATCATCATTGCTATTATGGGTTAGGTTCAACGTATCTTGATTCATGTTTAAGACTTCATTTTATAGTGAACGGGAGACAACTGACGTAGGCGCTCGGCGGCCTGCTCAGGGGTCAAATCTCGTTGGGCTTCGGCAAGCATTTCGTAGCCAACCATAAACTTACGCACAGATGCGCTACGCAGTAATGGCGGGAAGAAACTGGCATGTAAGCGCCATTCATCATGTGCTTCGCCATCGTATGGCGCACCATGCCATCCCATCGAATACGGGAAGGAACACTGGAACAGATTGTCATAGCGAATGGTAATTTGGCTCAAAATATCTGCCAAGCTGGCCTGCTGACTGGCGCTTAAATCTGTCATACGCTGAATTGCAAAACGTGGCAGTAGTAAAGTTTCAAATGGCCAAGCGGCCCAATAAGGCACAACCACTGCCCAATCTTCATTGCTCACCACCAAACGCTCACAGCTGACAACTTCTTGCTCCACATAATCGGCAAGCAAGGCTGTACCCTGTTGCTTGAAATACTCACTCTGACTTTGTTGCTTGCGCTCTATTAGTGTGGGCAGTTGGGTCTGGGCCCAAATTTGCCCATGGGGATGTGGATTGGAGCAGCCCATAACAGCGCCTTTATTCTCAAACACTTGCACCCAAACATAACGCTGGGATAAATCGGCACACTGACTCTGCCAAGTTTCAATCACTTTAATGATTGAATCAACTGAGAGCTCAGGTAGGGTTTTAGCATGATCGGGTGAGAAGCATATTACTCGACTCTCACCTTGTTCGGTACGCATGCGAAACAGTGGAGAATTTTGTTGAAATTTTGGCGTATCAGCTTTTAACGCAGCAAAGTCATTGGTGAAAACAAACGTATCTGTGTAGCTCGGATTAACCTCACCATTAATACGTGTGTTACCCGAACACAAAAAGCAGCTCGGATCGTGACTCGGCTTTGGCGCGTCATCGACAGCCTCAACTTGGCCTTGCCAAGGACGTTTTGCCCTATGGGGCGACACTAAAACCCATTCTCCCAGCAGCGGATTATAGCGGCGATGTGGGTGTTCAGTCGGATCAAATTCGGGGTTCATGATATTACTCAACTCATTCATGGTATTAGAATTTCAACTCTGTAGTTAAAGGTGTAACGGCATTTTCAAGGTTGAAACTTGCTCGCAAGTGCGCGCCTTTGGCGCCGTTATGTACTCGAACTAAAGCCGTAGCAACGCCTTTTTCAGTCACTATCGCTTCAGGGTTAAGTACCTCAATAGCGCTATCGGCTTCAAAGCTGACGACTTTGCCATTCATAGGAACTGTGGTGCCATTAGTATCAACTAATCTGACATTGACAAATAACACATCACTGCCAGTAGGATTAACAGGTACACCTGCGGTATCGAGTGAAATCTCAAGGGCGTGAATCGCTTCTGGGGTGCTAACACTGTGGGTTGCGACTAATTTATTGCCAATAAAAGCCTTCGCACTCAACTTTCCGGCCTCAAAACGTGGCAGATGAAAAGTAAAGGGGGGATGAGGCAGCTTGTCTGTATTCGCGCCGTTATCGGGCGTTTGACGGGCAATTAATTTGCCATTTAACCATAACTCGACGGCATCCGCGTTACTAAAAACCCGAACATTTGGCGAAGAGTCCGCTTGCCAATCTGAAGCGATATACACCATAGGTCCGGCATTGTATTGGGTTGACGTTAACGCCGGATCACGCTGACTTTGGAACAGGTAATAACTGAACTTAGGCTGACGATAAATACTCATAATGCCAGATGCTTCTAAGTCATTGGCATAGCCACGGTTATAGTCAAACATCACCCAATAACCATCAGCAAACGCTGGAGTGTGAAGATTATCGTTATGCGCTTCCTGTAGGTTCATCGCTTGTTGTAAAAGACGTTTCTCACCCGCACCGAGTAACTGACGACTGGTGCGTTCATCATCTTTTAAATCAGCCCATGACTGTTGGTTAAGACCCGCATTTTGCGCATAGTATTCCCAGTCACCGTACTCAGACACATTGTACGGCTGAATAGGTGTTTGATAATGCTGCATTCTATGTTGACGTGCTTGTAAATAGATATCGTATTGAGTCTGCCAACCTGCAGACATAGCACCAGGTAACTCCGCCTGAATAATACCTTTTAAATGCTCAATAAACGCCAGTGGCATCTCAGTTTCATTGAGCGAACATTCCCATGCTAATACGCTGGCATGATTGCGATCACGACGTATTAAATCTTTGCAAGATTGGTACGTTTGCTCAGCAAATGCTAGATCTGGAGAGTAATACTGCCAACCTAATATGTCATCAATCAGCACTAAACCTAATTCATCTGCAGCATCCATGAAAGCTGGTGAATGGGGATAGTGAGATAAACGGACATAATCAAATCCAGCCTCTTTAATTTTGATCGCATCCCGGTAATCAGCCTGATTTGAGGTGGCATAACCGACATGGGGATAATCTTGATGACGATTAACACCGCGTAAAAAATAGGGTTCACCATTAATCAGCAACTCATGCTTAGCATTAAAGGCGAACTCACGAATTCCAACGTTATTATTGCTTCGCTCAAGCAAGGTTTTACCTTGCCAAAGTTCAGTATTTAATTGATAAAGATTTGGATGAGTTGGATGCCACAGCTTTGGCTTTTTAACCGTTAGGCTCTGGTCAAAGACTTGCTGGCTATTGGCAGCTAAAGTGTAGCTTTGCGCTGTTGTTGCAACCGCTTTACCGTCGAACTCAAGCACCTGTTTTAAGGTGAAGTTAGCCGGTTTACTACCTTGATTACGGATATCGGTCTGAACGGCCACACTTGCCTTAGCCTTATTGTCTATCTTGCTCGAAATCAGTAAACCGCCACGATTAGGTAAATTAGTCAGTATCTCATCACTGACGTGCAGTGGCGCTTTAATGAATAAGTTAACCTCGCGGTATAAACCGCCATAGGTATTAAAGTCGAGTAATTGTAGCGGTTTAGGACCAGTTGTTGGATTATCGTTATTGTCTAACTCCACCCTTAACTGATTGTCAGCCCCGTAATTTACTGCAGTTGATATATCAATACTGAATGGCAGATAACCACCTAAATGCTCACCTATTGGCTTATCATTTAACCACACTCGAGTGGAGTTCATTGCGCCTTCGAAACGTAGGTAAAGACTTTTTCCTTGCCACGATTTAGGGGCATTGAATTGCTTTTGATACAGAGCAATACCCTGCCATTGGTCATTAACCAACAAAGGTTCAAGCTTAGGAGTATGGGGTAAACTCACCTTTTCCCATGCTTTAGCTTCAGGCTGAAACACGGTTGCGTGTGCGGGTGACTTTTGGAATTGCCAATCCTCGTTGAACGACAGTTTGATAGCAGTCTGCGCCTGTGGCGAAGCCTGCACTTGCACACTGGGGAAACACAGTAATACAATTGCAAACAACAACTTGAAATACATACCAAGGTACCTTATAAACGGAATAAACCAAAAACTAGAAATCCCGGTAGTGAAAAATGAACCAAGGCGCTCACATAAGTGAGCGCTTCAGTTATGGTCACATAGAGAGCGTAAAGCCCAACACGTAACGGCGACCCCACTCTGCATTTTCTGCTACACGGGTTTTATCGTTGTCCCAATAACTTGTTGACGCTTCGTTAGTCAGGTTTTGCCCCTGTAACATCACTTTAAAGTTATCAGTGAACTGATATGAAATACTCGCATCTACAGTAGCTTGGGCATCATATAAGGAGATTTCGCTTGGATCCCAGCTATTGATCCCAGTGTATTCACTACGGTAGTCATAGCCTACTCGTACTTCAAACCCTTCCTTGTAATACCACAAGGTCACGTTACCGACATTTTTAGATAAGCCTGCTAAAGCATATGGATTATCCTGTGGTGTGAATTCTTCCACTTCTGAATCCGTGAAGGAATAGTTAGCGTAAATGCCTAAACCATCAAATGGTGCCGGTAAGAAATCAAAGCCCTGTTGGTATAAGACTTCAAACCCTTTAATTGCACCGCCATCGCCATTGACTGGGCCGCTATATTCATAGTCGACACCATCCAAGGTTTTAGTGCTGGTCGCAATACCAATATGGCTCTGCATGTCTTTATAGAATAAAGACACTGTCATAGCACCACTGTCAGAGAAGTAATACTCGTAGCCAAGATCTACCTGATTGGCAATATATGGATCTAGCTCAGGGTTACCACCAGAAGCGGTATTTGGCGTTACTGTAGTATCGATTGAAAAACCGGTACGCATTTCAATCAACGGAGGACGTGACATAGTACGTGCTAAGCCGAAGCGTATTTGTGAATCATCAGTTATATTAAACAACAAGTTAAGTGATGGCAGCACTTCTGTGTATTCATGATCAATACTCGCAGAACCTAAAGAGCCATCAAGCAATTGCTCATAACCTTCTGATGTTGAGCGAGTATTTACAACACGAACGCCAATATTGCCCGAATAAGGTGTATCGCCCCATTCACTGTTGATATTTAACATCACATAGGCAGCACTGTTCTTTTCAGTTAAATTCCAAGAAGCGAGCTTATCGGCGCTGTTTTGCAATGCATAATCAGCACTACCAAGCCCACCAAACGCATCATGTGCGACTTTATCCCAATCCTTTAATGCGTAAAGGTTAGGCACCTTATAGCCACCACCAAGAGCATAGCTTGTGCCGTAATTAGTTAAGCCATTATCAGCAACAACGGCTTTCTGCCAGTCTATGACACGGTTTTCCTTCTCGCGATCTGAATAACGTATACCGAAGCTTAATTGTTGAAAAATTCCCCAATCGACATAACGCTCAAAGTCTACACGGGTATTCACCATTTGATCCGACAGGTCGCGGTCATTATCGCCGATCATACCAATATTTTGTTCTTCCCAAACACCGGGTGCCGTCTCAACCCATTCCATGGCCCCTAAGGTGTAATAATCTGGATTAGAGATGTCTATTGCACTTAACCCTTCCGCCGAATTATCATGCACTTCAGCGCTGAAACTATTACCATCGGCCACACTCCAACCTAAATCATAACTAGGGCCGTTGTAGCTAGAGATAATATCAACCCATACAGAATCGATTTGTGCTTTAGAAAAACCGACATCCGCTTTAATGCGCCATATATCGCCTTCCCATACCGCATTCAATCCTGTACTCAACAACTCGTTTTCTTGGAACCAAGTTGCGTTATGCACCTCATGGTTTGCATAGGCTAACCCGCCTCCAACAAGCTGTTCACTTCCGTCGGCCTTTGTGATGATCTCGGGCTGAGCTGCAGAATTGTTATAATTCCAATTTTTACTGCTTTGATAATTTCCTAAGTCATTGAAGTACATTTGATCTTCACGTTCTTCAATTTTAAACTTTGAATAAAACAGATCGTATTTTAGCTTTAGTTTATCAGTCGCCTGCCACTCTAGGATCCCCATAGAGCCTAAGCGTTTATTGGTACCAACTTTATCACCTGACTGTGCGCCCCAAGGTGCAGACTCTTGGATACCATTATCGTTAATATCGCCTCTATCAGCGCCATTATTGTAATTCCAACTTTTAGTACCACGTTGTACTGAAGGCTGATCCTGATAAGCAATACCGAAGGCATAACCTAAGTTATCGGTAATGTTATCAACGATACTAAAGCTCAATTTAGAGCCATTGGTTTGCCCATCTGGCAATTCATCAGCCAGATCGTAGTACATACCATTAGCGCTTAATGTTACTTTACGTTCGCTTTGCGCTAATGGACTGACAAAATCCATATTCACTAAGCCAGAAATACCGCCTTCAACATTACTGGCCGTTGGACTTTTATACACTTGAACCGAATTAATCAATTCAGCAGGAAATTGTTCGTAGCGCACATCACGACTTGGCTCACCACTAACAATCTCACGGCCATTCAAAGTGGCCATATTTAACCGAGGCCCCATACCACGAATTGAAATACGACTTGCGTTACCACGATCTCGATCGGCAGCCACCCCAGGCAGACGAGCAAGTGCATCGGTAATGGTCACATCAGGCATATTGCCAAGATCATCGGTAGAAATTGTTTCGACTGTTTGTGATGAAGTACGTTTGCTAAACAGCGATTGTTTTAGAGTTGAGGCAAACCCCCTAACTTGTATTACCTCAACTTTTTCTTCGGCAGTAGCTGTAGCAGCAACCTCTGTTGTTTCTTTTTTAGTATCATCTTCCGCAGCAAAGCCATGAGTTACATAGCATAAAGGGAGCAATGCAACTGCGACTTTACTGAGTTTGAATATATTATTTTTCATTATCTTATCCATTCTCTTAACATTTATTTTTATAGAGTAGAGAGCGCGACAACCATTTTGTTAACTAGATGTATCCATCTAGCAGATATTTTATAACATCAAGGGTAAACGTTTTCCACAAAAATTTGCACGATTATGGGTAAAAAAAGGGTAAAACTATGTTTTTAAATGGATTAAAATTTATTGTAAATTAAGAGGATTTGCGTATTTTGCTCTAATATCGGGCATTAACCCAATGGAGTGCATCAAGATAGCGCAAATGAACTAAAAGAAATAAAGGGAAAAGGAACTAAATAGTGTTATAGAAAAGATTTACTCACCGAGTAATATAGGAAGAGTTAACTTGCTCAATCTTAAAAGGATAAATTGAATATTGCAGACTGAAATCAGAGTGCGGATTTGCCAGGAAAAAATAGCAACGGAAAAGACAAAGGCCTAGCATTTCTGCTAGGCCTTCTAAATTTGGCAGGGGTGGCAGGACTCGAACCCGCAACCATCGGTTTTGGAGACCGCTGTTCTACCAATTGGAACTACACCCCTGTTGACGAGGGGCATTATGCTAAACCCCCTTCCAAAGGTAAAGTACTTTTTCAAATAAAGTGCTCAATTGCAGTTTTTTCACACAAGTAAGCCGTTCAAAAGCATTTATGAGTAGCTTATGCTTTTACAGGATGCCAGTGGACATTGATTAATTTCGATTGTGATATGGCTAAGTTGCGAAAACTTACTTTCAAGTTGTTGCTTTAATTGCACAGCATCAATGTCACTATGGACTAGTAACGAGACAATCGCAGCATAATGTTCAGCGCTTACCTTCCAAATATGAAGATCAGTAACAATAACGCCATCATGCTCGAGGAAGTGTTTTATTCGTGACTTCTTGTCCAACCCGATTGAATTATCAAGCAAGATTGGACTCGTTTGCTTCATTAACCCCCATGCCCAACGTGTAATAATCACTGCGCCAACTATACCCATAACAGGATCGAGGAATGTCAGTCCCATATATTTACCAAAGACTAGCGCCACAATGGCTAAAACAGACGTTAAGGCATCTGCAAGTACATGGAAATAAGCAGCTCTTAAATTATGATCATGATGATGTACTGCCTCATGCTCATGCTCATGCTCATGCTCAGCGTGATGATGATCATGACTATGATGATCTTTCAATAAAAATACACTAACAATATTGACTGTAAGACCGATAAAAGCAACAAAGATAGCTTGGTTAAAATAGATTTGTTCTGGATTGATAATTCTGACTAATGATTCTACTAACATTATCAATGCAACCATACCTAAAGCGATGGCACTGGTGAAGCCCCCCAGAACACTAACTTTACCGGTTCCAAAAGAAAACTGGGGGTTATCAGCATTTTTGCGGGAATATCGATAGGCAAATAAAGTAATCATAAATGCTGCAGCATGAGTACCCATATGCCAACCATCAGCTAATAATGCCATTGAACCATAAATGGAGCCGGCAATAATCTCAGCTAACATAGTAATAATGGTTAAAATAAGTACGTAAAGGGTATTCCGCTCACCATCAGAGTTCTGATGACTGAATTGATGATGGTGTTGCCATTGTTTTACTGGATGAGATTGAGACGTCATTGAGGCACTTAGATGAGCAAATTAGAGTGACATTATCTATGTATTATCGATTAAATATCAAGTCAAAAGCATATTAAGTCGTATCCCATTTGCATAAACAACAGTAATTGTTTCTATTGATACATGAATCAATTAATGAGGAACATATCGACCTAATGCTGATCTCACGCTTTCTAACATATCAAATAATAGACACAAAAGCATTAGCGATATAATAGCGATCTGTCTCACACTCATTTAAGTGATTAAGTCGCCTAGAAATGACCGACTCTCGCATGGGCATATCATCCACACGAGTCAATGGTTTAGGTCCAAGAACGGCTTTAAATCTCAAATTACAGACGTAAAAAAAACCGCTACATAATAGCGGGCTGTTTCACGACTCTTTCATGTCAATTAGGCGCCTGGAGATGACCGACTCTCGCATGGGCATACTGGCCACACTGACTAATTGCTTAGGTTTAAGGCACAAAACAAAAAGGCCACTCGAGTAGAGTGGCCTTGCTGTTTTATTAGGCGCCCGAAAATGACCGACTCTCGCATGGGCATATCATCCACACGGGTTAATGGCTTAGGCCCAAGAACGGCTTTCAGGCACAAATTACAGACGTAAAAAAGCCCGCTACATAATAGCGGGCTGCTTCACGACTCTTTCAAGTCAATTAGGTGCCTGGAACTGACCTACTCTCGCATGGGCATATCATCCACACTAGCTAATGATTCGAATTGAGAAAGTCTTTAGACACAAAACAAAAAGGCCACTCGGTTAGAGTGGCCTTGCTGTTTTATTTGGCGCCTGGAAATGACCTACTCTCGCATGGGGAGACCCCACACTACCATCGGCGATACTGTGTTTCACTTCTGAGTT